>JAUJPF010000018.1 GCA_030447275.1 Solirubrobacteraceae bacterium
GGGGGGCAACGTCGCCCTGACGCAGGCGTTCCTCACGCTGTCGGAGGTGCTGGGGCACGTCGACCTGCTGCTCGACCGCGGCGAGGCGGTCGAGGAGGACGGCGGGGTCGTGCGCGCTTCCGCGCGGCGCGCTGACGCGTCCGGGGGCGGCCGCGGCGCCATCTGGCGTGCGCCGCGGCCCGCCCTGCCTCACCAGCCCGAGGTCGAGACGGCCCGGGAGCTCCAGAGCACGCCCCGCGGCGCGCTGTTCCACTGGAACCAGTTGCCCCGCGAGCGGTCGTACCAGAAGACCGAACGGTCCTGTGCGCCGACGTCCTGGTAGTACATGCCGTGGCGCACGCCGTCGGTGTACACGGCGTAGTGCTCGGCGACCATCCCGGTCCCCGACCAGTCGGCGACCCGCTCGTCGTCATCGGATGCGATCAGCGTCCAGTCGGTGCTGGGGTAGCCCTGCGGGTTCTGGACGTTGAGCTTCATCCAGTGCATGAACTCCGACGTCGGCTTCATCTGCTTGCACTGGTACGAGCCGAACTGGCAGTAGTTCGCGTCGCCGGAGCCCCTGTGCGGGGTGCCGAGCGTGGTGACGTGCGTCACCATGAGCAGGGCCGGCCACCCGGGCTTCCCGGTCTGCGAGAGGGCGTACCGCATGATCAGGCCGCCCATCGAGTGCGCGACGACCTCCACGTTCGTCTGGCTGCCCCAGTGATCGTTGATGTACCAGGCGAGGTGGTACGCGAGGTGCCGGATGTCGGTGTCGTTGGTGTGGTGCCCGTCCTTGTGCCCCGACGCGTACCACCGCAGGTGGCGGTCCGCGATGTCGGGGTGATGGCTGATGGCGTGCGAGCAGTTGCGGTCGCTGTCGTAGTACTTGATCGTCACCAACGGGCCGTCGTGGCCGTAGCTCCTGTACCGCTCGGTCATCGTGTCCCAGTCGTTGCAGTCCTTGCCCGCCCGGCCCAGGCCGAACGACAGGCCGTGGACGAACAGGACCGGCGTCGTGCGCAGGACGATGTCGCCGTCGGGCCACGGCTTCGCCGCGTGCCACGCGGCCGCGACGCCCTTCGACGTGCTGGGGACGTCGGGGTAGTCGGGTTCGACGTTCGGCGCCTCCGGCGGGAGCAGCGACTCCTCGTCGGGGGCCGGCACATCCTCCAGCGCTTGCTCGACCGGCGCTACCGGGGTCTGAGCCGGCGCGGGACTGACGGCGATCGACAGCAGCAGCAGCGCCGCAGCGACCGCGAGCGCAGCCACCGCAGGTGCGGACGTTCGGATGATCTGCATGGATCCCTCCTAGCGGTTCGCGGCGCCCCTGCCGCTCCGCCGCCCCTTACCACAGCGACGGTAGCGGCGCGGTGAGGCCGATGCGCCGGTTCTCCGAGCGTCAGAGAGGAGGACGGCGGCGTGGTGCGCTTCCGTTCGGTCTAGGCGCCCAGCGCGCCCGGGTCTGACGGCACGTCGACGGCGTGCTCCCGCAGCGCCTCGACCGGGACGAACTCGAGCGCGGCCGCGCTCGTCGCCGCCAGGACCACGAACGACGCCGCGCCGTCGCGGTAGGCGCGCAGCCAGTTCGGGGCGGTGACGCACCAGCGGTCGCCGGGCACGAGGCCGGGGAACCCGTACGCCGGCATCGGCGTGCTCAGGTCGTTGCCGATGCTCTGCTGGTGCTCGAGGAACTCCGCGCTGACGACAGCGCAGATCAGGTGCGTGCTGGCGCCGCCGGGGTCGGGGCGACAGCAGCCGTCGCGGAAGAACCCGGTGACCGGGTCGGTGCCGCACGGCTCCAGCGGGCCGCCGAGGACGTTGCGCTCGCTCACCCCTTCAGTATCCCCGGTGGAGCCTGTACGGTCGGCCTGTGCCGGCCGAGCTGATCGACGCACCCGAGAGCAGCCGGTTCGAGCTGCGCGACGGCGACGAGCTGCTCGGCTGGCTCGAGCGCCGGCCCGCCGGGACGAGCGTCATCCTCGCGCACACCGAGGTCGCCGACGCGCATGGGAACAAGGGGCTCGGCGGGACGATCGTCCGCGGCTCGCTCGAACGCCTGGCCGCCGACGACATGACGGCGATCCCGCTGTGCCCGTTCGCCGCTGGACGAGCTGGTCGCCGACCTCTAGTGCGCGTGCTCGATGTCGGCGAGGTGCGCGACGTTCGCGCGGTCCTCGTCGTCCTGCGACGGCGTGCCACCGAACCACGCGTCGAGGATCTCCTTCAGCTCGGCCTCCGAGGTCGTGCGGAGGCTGAGCGCAAGGACGTTGGCGTCGTTCCAGCGCCGGGCGCCGTCGGCGGTCTGCGCGTCGGCGCACAGCGCTGCGCGGATCCCGGGGACCTTGTTCGCGGCGATCGAGGCACCGGTCCCCGTCCAGCAGCAGACGACCGCCTGGTCGGCGCGGCCGTCGGCGACGTCGCGGGCGGCGGCCTCGCTCGCCCACGCCCAGTCGGGGCGGTCGCCGTCGGCGAGCGCGCCATGGGCGACGGGCTCGTGGCCGCGGCGGCGCAGCTCCTCGACGACGGCGTCGGCGACCCCGGTGCGCTCGTCGCTCGAGACGGCGACGCGCATCAGCCGCGCTTCGGCGTCCCGAGGTGGGCCACCCACATGACGATCCCGGCCGGCAGGTCGTCGAGCCGCATGCGCCGGCGGCGCACGCCGAGGTGCGTGAAGCGCCGGTCGAGCAGCACACGCCGGTGCGAGGGCGACGCGAGCCACCCGCGCACGACCTCGTGCGCCGCCGACTCGCGGATCGGGCGCCAGCCGAGGTTCTCCCCCACGAACCACGGGCGGCCGCGCGTCAGGTCGGCCTGATGAAACGGCGCGGCGAGGTCGTCGCCGCAGGGGCTGTGCGTGAACCGCTTGCACTCGGCCATCCGGCGCGCCTTGTAGGTCGCCGAGTGGCGCAGCACGGCACTCGAGCGGACCTTCCGGCGGCCCGCCTCCCTGCGGATCAGGTTGACGAGGCAGTGCATCGCCAGGCGCTGGGTGCGCGGGTGAGCGTCGACGTTGACCGCGCCGCGGCACGCGCGGGCGGACGGTAGGAGCGGGTCGTCCTGCGCCTCGGCCGCCTGCGCGGGGGCGGCGGCCATGACGGCGACGAGCATGGCGACGGCGGCGGCTCTCATCCCCACAGGGTGACGCAAGCGGGCGGGAGGCACGCTGCCTGCCGGGTGCGGTAAGCATCCGGGGGTGATGGTTCGCGACGCGCGACGGGCAGACGCGGCGGCGATGGCCGAGGCGTGGCGGGACGCGGGGCGCTTCTACGTCGCCGTCGACGCCGGCGACTTCCAGGTCCCCGACGAGGACGGTCTCGTCGACTGGCTCGAGTCCGGCGTCGAGGCGATGTCGGCCGATCCCGACCTCGCGCTGCTGGTCGCCGACGTCGAGGGGGTGGTGGCCGGCTGGGTCGGCGCCCGGCTCGTGACCCCGGTCTCCGACGCCCGCTGGCAGCTCCAGCGCGAGCTGGCGGTGACGCGGCTCATCGTCGACGCCGTCGCCGTGGGCGAGGAGCACCGCGGCTCGGGGACGGGCATGGAGCTGGTGCTGGCGGCGGAGGAGTGGGGCCGGGAGCGCGGCGCGACGATCGCGGTGGCCGACGGGAACGCCCACAGCGGCGTCGTCCCGCGGTTCTACGAGAGCCGGCTCGGCTACCGGCGCCGGTCGGTCTCGCTGCGCAAGGCGCTCTAGCTGCCGGGCTCGAGGCCGAGCTGCTGCAGCCGCGAGACCGTGTCCTCGAGGCCCCATGCGCCGGAGAGGCGATCCTGGTCGCGGTCGCGGCGGAAGAAGTAGACCTCGTCGACGTTCTCGAACCGGCGGCCGGTCGGCTCGCGGCCACGCCACGGGCCGAGGTGCGTCGCGGAGCAGAGGAAGCGCCCGGCGACGGTGTCGCCCTCCTCCACGAGCTGGATGACCTCCATCCGGACGTCGGGGAAGGAGGTGCGGAACGGCGCGATCCAGTCGCGCGCGCCGGCGGCCATGGCCTCGGTGCAGATCGCGTCGAGCATCTCGAGGCGGCCTCCGTTGATCACCTCGTCGATCAGGCGCACGACCAACGCCTTCCCTGGACCCGTCTGCTCCGCCACGGTTCGCCGAGCCTAGCCGCGCGGCCGGGCTCCCGCCGGGGACGCCGCTAGCCTGCGGGCGTCGTGACCGGTCCCGTCACTGCGCTCGGCATCCGCGACGGCGATACCGCCGTGCTCCGGGCGCTGATCGCCCGGCGAGGGTCGGCCGTGCTCGCGTACTGCGAGCGTGCGTGCGCGACGGGGCAGGTCTCGGAGGCGGCCGCCGAGGCCTTCGCCCAGTTCCGTGCGCTCGTCGTCGCGTCGCCGCGGCCGGCGGACCTCGACCCGGAGGCGGCTCTGCTCTCGGCGACCCGCCACGCCGCCGCGCACCGCGCCCCGAGGGGCCAGCCGCCGCCGAGCGGGGCCGGCCTCGGACGCCTCCTCGCCGGCCGCCCGACGGCCGACCAGATCACGCTCGTGCCCGAGCTGCTGATCGCCCGCGCCGACGGGAACCTCGACGCCGAGGGAGAGGAGCAGCTCAACCGCCTCCTCGACGCGTCGGCCGCCGCGCGGGCAGCCGAGGAGCGCTTCCGGACGGCCGAGCACGCCTACCGCTCCGCTCCGCCCCGCCCGCTTCCGGCCGAGGTCGTCAACCACATCGTGGCCGCGATGGTCGCCGTGCCGGGCGCCCTCGAGGTGCCGGGGGCGCAGCCGGCGGCGGCGGCGGAGGAGCCGCGGTTCGTCGCCGACACGCCGGCGGTCGCGGCTGAACCGGCCGCCGTGGCGGAGGAACCTTCTCCCCTCGCGGCTGAACCCGCGGCGGTCGCCGACGAGCCGCCGCTCGCGGAGGAACCCGCGACGCTCGCCGACGAGCCGCCGCTCGCGGACCACCCGCCGTCCGCGGCGGAGGACGCCGGCGCCGCCGAGCCACCGGCCCCGGCCCCTCCCGCGGGCGCGGTCGCCGCTGGTGACATGGTCGCGGCGGAGAGCGCCGAGGCCCCGACCGAGAGCGACGAGGGAGCGGTCGTGGCCGAGGAGAGTCCGCAGGTCGCCGAGCCGGAGCCGGTGAACGGGGCCGGGGGTCCGACCGTCGAGTGGGACGTCCCGCCCGAGCAGATCGGGCCGCAGGAGACGTTCGACGCCGAGATCGCCGCGGCTCGCCTTCCCGCCCGCGACGAGGACGAGGACGAAGTCGAGGACGACGACGAGCCCGACGAGCCGCCCGTCCGACGCCCGCCGACGGTCCGTCCTCCCCCGCCGCAGCGCGCGGCCGCCGCGGCGCAGACCGGTGCCGTCCCGGCCGCGCCCACGCCTTCCCGCTCCGGCCTTCCCGGCAAGGGCGCGCTCGCCCCCGCCGCCGCGGTCGTCGCCGTCGCCGCCGTCAGCATCCTCGCCACCTCGGGCGTCTTCGGCGGGAACGAGTCGCAGCCGCCGGTCGACACCGGGATCGCCCCGAAGCGCACGCAGGTCGAGGTCCCCGAGGCCGAGCCCGGATCGATCGTCGCCGAGCTGCGGCAGGCGGCCGACGCCGCCAGGCGCGAACGGCTCGCCGACAAGCAGGGATCGGCTCCCGCCCCGACCGCACCGGCCACGCCCGAGGCCGAGCCGGAGGAGGTGCCGGCCCCCGATCCCACACCCGCTCCCGACGCGGACGCGCCGGCGCCTGACGCCGAGCAGCGCCGCGACGGCGGGCAGGGCCCGAACGGCGGCCCCGACGGGGCCCCCGAGGACGAGGCGCCGGCGGGCGAGCCGCCCGCCGACGCCGCGCCCTGAACCGCCACCACGGGGTCCGCGCGGTGTTTCGCGCCGCGGCGGGTAGGCATCCACCCGTGGCCGACGCAGCGCTCGACGCCGAGATCCTCGCCATCGGCCGCGACCTCGCGGCGGCGTTCCCGCGCACCACGCGCAACCCGCTGAAGGCCATGGACGACAAGGCGATGGACTTCGCCTCCCATGACGCGGAGCTGAAGGCCGCGCTGTTCCGCTTCGTCGACGTCGTCCCCGCGTGCCGCAGCCTCGACGACCTCGCCCGCCACCTCACGGGCTTCCTCGAGGAGGTCGACGACAGGCCGCCCTCGATCGAGGTCGCGATGAGGATGGGCAACACCCGCGCCGGCCGCACCGCGCTCGGCGCCGCCGCGGCAAGCGGCGTCCGCCGCATGGCCCACCGGTTCATCGTCGGCGACGACGCCGCCGACGCGCTGCCGACGCTCAAGGCGTTGTGGAAGAACGACGTCGCCGCGACGGTCGACCTCCTCGGCGAGGCGACCGTCACCGAGGCCGAGGCCGACCGCTACGCCGCGCGCTGCGCGCAGGCGCTCGACCAGCTCGCCGCCGCCTACGCGCCGTTCCCGGAGAAGCCCGAGCTCGAGCGCGACTCGATCGGCCCGCTCCCCCGCGCGAACCTGTCGGTGAAGGTCTCCGCCCTCACGCCGCTGCTGAGGCCCGACGCCCCCGAGCGCGGCAAGCGCGACGCCGCGCCGCGCCTGCGCGAGCTGCTGCGCCGAGCCAAGCGCCTCGACGCGCACCTGCACATCGACATGGAGTCGCTCGACACCCGCGAGGCGGTCACCGACCTCGTCGTCGAGCTGCTCTCCGAGGACGAGTTCCGCGACGGCCCGAGCGCCGGCGTCGTCCTCCAGGCCTACCTGCGCGACGCGCCCCACCTCGCCGACCGCCTGCTCGACTGGACGGAGACCAGCGGGCGCCGCCACCCGCTCGTGATCCGGCTCGTCAAGGGCGCCTACTGGGATCACGAGGTCGTCGAGGCGCGCCAGCACGGCTGGGAGTCGCCGGTGTTCGAGGAGAAGGCCGAGTCCGACCGCACGTTCGAGGCGCTCACCGCCAGCTCCTCGAGCGCCGCCCGTCGGTGCGGGTCGCGATCGCGTCGCACAACCTGCGCAGCGTCGCCCACGCCATCGCGGTCAACCGCAGCCTGGGCGGCGATCCGCGCGACGTCGAGTTCCAGGTCCTGCGCGGCCTCGGCGACGAGCTCCAGGAGGCGCTGGCCAAGAACGGCCTGCGTGTGCGCGCCTACTGCCCCGTCGGCGACCTCGTCGCAGGGATGGCCTACCTCGTCCGCCGGCTGCTCGAGAACACCGCGAACGACTCGTTCCTCAACGACATCCCTCCGGCCGCCCGCTCGACGAGCTGCTGGCGGCGCCGTGAGCGACCTCGGTCCCTTCCGCAACGAGCCGATCCTCGAGCTGCGGCGCGCCGACCGGCGAAGCTGCTCGACGGGCTCGAGCAGCTCGACCCGCAGCTGCCGATCCGCGTGCCGGTGTGGATCGGGGAGGACCGGCGCGACGAGGACGCTTCCAGAGCACCGACCCCGGCGAGCCCGAGCGCGTCGTCGCAATCGCGGCGAAGGCGACCCCGAGGAGGCCGCCGAGGCGGTCGCCCGCGCCGAGGCCGCGTTCCCGGCGTGGGCGCGGACGCCCGTCGAGCACCGCGCCGAGATCCTCGTCCGCGCCGCCCAGATCCTGCGCGAGCGCCGCCCCGCTGACCGCGCTGGCGGTCCGCGAGTGCGCGAAGCCGTGGGGCGAGGCCGACGCCGACGTCTGCGAGGCGATCGACTTCCTCGAGTACTACGCGCGCGGCGCGATCGACCTCCAGGCCACCGGGCCGCCGCTGCTCGAGCCGCCCGGCGAGCGCAACGAGCTGACCTACCACCCGCGCGGCGTGCGCCGTGATCGCGCCGTGGAACTTCCCGATCGCGATCCCGCTCGGGATGGCCGTCGCCGCGCTCGCCACCGGCAACACCGTCGTCCTCAAGCCGGCCGAGCAGGGCGCCCGGCTGCGGCTACGAGCTGACGCGCGCGCTGCGCGAGGCCGGGCTGCCGCCCGACACGCTCGCGCTCCTGCCCGGCGAGGGCGAGGTCGAGGCCGCGCTCGTCGACGACTCGCGCGTCGCGTCGATCGCCTTCACCGGCAGCGGCGCCGTCGGCCTGAAGATCATCGAGCACCGCCGCCCGCACGCGGCCGGGCCAAGCAGCTCAAGCGCGTCGTCGCCGAGATGGGCGGCAAGAACTGCGTGATCGTCGACGCCGACGCCGACCTCGACGACGCGGTGCCCGCCCTCGTCGACTCGGCGTTCGTCTACGCCGGGCAGAAGTGCTCGGCCGCCGACCGCGTCCTCGTCCACGAGGCCGTCGCGGAGGCGCTGATCGAGCGCGTCGCCGGCGCCGTGGCGACGCTCGAGGTCGGCCAGGCCGACACGTTCGGGACCGACGTCCCGCCGGTGATCGAGCGCGAGGCGCAGGAGCGCGTCGAGCGCTTCGCGGCCGAGTGCGCGGCGCAGGGCGCGGTGATCGCGCGCCAGGAGGAGGGCGTCCCCGGCCGCGGCTGGTTCGTGCCGCCCACCGCCGCCGCCAACCTCGACCCCGGCAGCCCGGTGCTCCGCGAGGAGGTCTTCGGCCCGCTGCTGACGATCGAGGCCGTCCACGACGTCGAGGACGCGCTCGACCGCATCGACCAGCTCTCGTACGCGCTCACCAGCGGCCTCTTCTGCCGCAACCCGCGCACGGTCGAGGAGGTCTCCCGCCGCAACCCCGTCGGCAACCTCTACGTCAACCGGCGCATCACCGGCGCGATGGTCGGCCGCCAGCCGTTCGGCGGCAACCGGCTGAGCGGCACCGGGACGAAGGCGGGAGGCCCCGACTACCTACTGCACTTCGTCAGCCCCGCGTCGTCACGGAGAACACGGTCCGCCACGGGCTCGTCGTGGAGTGACGCCAGGAACCGCTCGTGCAGGCGGGTGCTCGTCCGTCAGCTCGGGGTGGAACGCGACCGCGAGGACCCGCCCCTGGCGCACGGCGACCGGATGGCCGTCGACCTCCGCCAGCACCTCCACGTCCTCGCCCGCCTCGAGACCCACGGGGCGCGGATGAACACGGCGTGCACCGGCTCACCGAACAGCTCGAGGTCGGCCTCGAACGAGCGCACCTGGCGGCCGAAGGCGTTGCGCTCCGTCCGCACGTCGAGGATCCCGAGGTGGTCGCGGTCGAGCATGATCATCCCGGCGCAGGTGCCGAAGATCGGCTTGCCGAATGCGCGCAGCGGCTCGGCCAGCCCCTCGCGCTCCACCCCGAGCGTCATCGTCGTCGACTCGCCGCCGGGCATGACCAGGCCGTCGAGCCCCTCGAGGTCGGCGGGCACGCGCACCTCGCGGACCTCGGCGCCGAGCGCCCGCAGCACCTTCACGTGGGCGTCGAAGCCGCCCTGGAGCGCCAGGACGCCGACGAGCGGCGCCGCCCTCACCAACCGCGGGTCGCGAGGAGCTGCTCGTCGTCGAGCTTGCGCGACTCGAGCGACGTCATCGGCGTGCCGAGCCCCTCGGAGGCCGCGGCGACCCGCTCGGGGTCGCGGAAGTGCGTGGTCGCCTCGACGATCGCCTGCGCGCGCCGCTCCGGGTCCTCGGACTTGAAGATGCCCGAGCCGACGAACACGGCCTCGGCGCCGAGCTGCATCATCAGCGCGGCGTCGGCCGGCGTCGCGATGCCGCCGGCGCTGAACAGCGGCACCGGGAGCTTGCCCTCGCGCGCGACCGCGCGGACGACGTCGAGCGGCGCCTGGTGCTCCTTGGCGGCGGTGGCCAGCTCGGCGTCGTCGAGCAGCGTGAGGCGGCGGATCGCGCCGGTGATCGAGCGCATGTGGCGGACGGCCTCGACGATGTCGCCGGTGCCCGCCTCGCCCTTGGAGCGGATCATCGCCGCGCCCTCGCCGATGCGCCGCAGCGCTTCGCCCAGATTCGTCGCGCCGCAGACGAACGGGATCTTGAACGCCCACTTGTCGATGTGGTGCGCCTCGTCGGCGGGGGTCAGGACTTCCGACTCGTCGATGTAGTCGACCTCGAGCGCCTCGAGCACCTGGGCCTCGACGAAGTGGCCGATGCGCGCCTTGGCCATCACCGGGATGCTGACCGTCGCCTGGATCCCCTTGATCATCGAGGGGTCGGACATGCGGGCCACGCCGCCGTCGCGGCGGATGTCGGCGGGCACGCGCTCGAGCGCCATGACGGCCGAGGCGCCCGCCTTCTCGGCGACCTCCGCCTGCTCGGCCGTGACGACGTCCATGATGACGCCGCCCTTGAGCATCTCGGCGAGGCCCGCCTTGACCCGGAACGTGGCTTCGTCGCGCATCCCGGCCAGTCTAGCCTCGGGTCGGGCGGGCGGAAGGTCACACAATCGGCCTGCGTACGGCTACTTCAGGCGGAAGGCCTTGATGCGCTCTTCGTACTGCGTCTCGTCGCGCGCGTAGACGCCGTAGGCGAGCGCCTGGATGAGCGAGAGCAGCGCCGAGTGCGAGCGCACGTAGGCCGGGCTGTTCGACGAGTAGTAGAGGCGGATCTGCGCGAGCTTGGCGACCTCGGACAGCGTCGCGTCGGTGATCGCGATCGTCGGCGCGCGGCGGTGGCGGGCGAGCTTCATCGCGCGCGTGACGAGCGGGTGCGGCCGGCCGGCCGACAGCCCGATGACGAGCGTCTCTGAGTCGATGCGCCCGAGCCGGCCGAGCGCCTCCTGCGAGGGACTGGCCGCCACCTCGGCGCGCAGGTCGAGCAGCATCAGCAGGTGGCGCAGGTACGAGGCGAAGAACGCCATCTGGTCGGTGCCGACGATGAGGATCTTCTCGGCGCCGACGACCATCTTGATCGCGGCCTCGACGTCGGAGCGCGAGGCCTTGCGCGCGGTTTCCTCCACGTTGACGTGGTCGGCCGAGAGCGCGGTCTCGAACGGGCTCTGGTCGAGCGAGAACAGCGGCGCCGCCTCGTCCCCGGGAGCCGCCGGCTGCGCGTGCTTGCGCCGGTACTCCTCGCGCGCGGAGGCCTGGAGCTCGGGGTAGCCCTCGAACCCGAGCGCCTGCGAGAAGCGCACGACGGTCGAGCTGGAGGTGTTGGCCCGGCGGGCAAGCTCCTCGGCGGTCTGGAAGGCCACCTCGTCGAGGTGGTCGACGATGTACTGGGCGACGTCCTTCTGCGAGCGGGAGAACTCGTCGAAGCGCGCCTGGATGTACGTCGAGAGGCTCTGGGGCCCGGCCTCGGTGGGCGGGGGGGCGGTCGTCGTCGCGGATCGCTTCATCGGCGTGACGGGTCTTCGACGCCCCGCGCCGTGTGTCCTTCCGGCGGAGCGCGTCCGGCGCGCCGAGCCGCGCGACCCGGCCCTTAAACGCGACGCGCCCGGCACGAGGCCGGGCGCGTCAGCGAGCACTTCGGATTCCGCCCTGAGAGCTCGCTCAGAGAAGGCCGGGGCTGGGGGGGATATGTGCGCCGATTCCGGACCCTCTCGCTGTGGTTTTCACGTTCCCCGGCACGCGAGCGCCGCAAACAGGAATTGATCGACGTTCAGCCGGGGAGGGTTTCGCCGCCGATCGGGGCGAGGATCTCGCCGCTGTAGTAGCTCGAGAGCTGGTTCGACGCGAAGAAGACGTACGACGGCGCGATCTCGTCGGGCTGCGCCGCCCGACCGATCGGAGTCTCCTGACCGAACTGCGAAACCTTCTCCTCGTCCATGGTGGCGGGGATCAGCGGCGTCCACACCGGTCCGGGCGCGACGCAGTTGACGCGGATGCTCTTGTCGGCGAGGGCTTGGGCCAGCGCGTAGGTGAACGCGTTGATCGCGCCCTTGGTCGCGCTGTAGTCGATCAGCGACTTGTTCCCGCGCAGCCCGTTGATCGAGGACGTGTTGATGATCGCGCCGCCCTCGGGCAGGTGCTTCATCGCCTCGTGCGAGCACCAGTAGAAGCTGTAGATGTTCGTCTTGAACGTCTTGTCCCACTCCTCGCTGGTGACCTCCTCGAAGGTCTCGACCGGCGTCTGGTAGGCGATGTTGTTGACGAGCACGTCGAGGCGGCCGAGCTGCTCGGCGGCGTCGTTGACGACGCCGCGCGCGGTCGCCTCCTCGCTCAGGTCGCCCGGCAGCGTGACCGCCTTGCGGCCCGCGGCCTCGACGAGCGACGCGGTGTGCTTCGCGTCGTCGTGCTCCGACAGATAGGCGATGGCGACGTCGGCGCCCTCCTTGGCGAACGCGACGGCCACCGCACGGCCGATGCCGGAGTCGCCGCCGGTGATGAGCGCCGCCCGGCCTTCGAGCTTGCCGCTCCCGGCGTAGTCGCCCATCTCGTCGCGCGGCTGCTCCTCCATCTCCGAGGTGTGGCCGGGCTCGCTGATGGTGTGGGGCGGAAACGCGGTGTCGTCGCTCATGCCGCGCGCCTACCCCGCACCGAGGCGCCTACGCGGCGACGGCGAGCTAGCGCGAGATCGCCCGCAGCCGCCGAGCGACGGCGTCCTTGGCCTGGGCAGCCGGCGCGATGAGCAGCGCGGCGCCTCCGAGGGTGAGCAGCGTCATGCCGCAGAGCTCGACGAACGAAGTTGCCTTCTTCACGTCGTCCCCCCCCTTCCTGATCCGTTGGGTCCGTTGTACCTGCATGTAACGATCGGCACACGACCGCGTTGCGCGTTAGCGCCGCGTCCGATGACGGACGGATGACGACGGAGCCCGAGGTCGCCCGGGTCGAAGCCCGCGGCCTTCAGTCCGCGCTGGATCTGCTTGACGGCGTGAAGCCGGGCATCAGCACGCCGATGTCCCACCCCGGCCGGCGAGCTGATGCTCGATGACACGTCGCGCATCCAAGAGCCGGTGTACGCGTGGGCGATCGCCGGCCCGTAGGTCCTGACCGGTCGGAGGCATGTCGCGCAGTCTCCTCCGGGGGCCGTCCGCGTCTAGGGTCTGCGCCGTGGGCGCACGCGAATCGGGCAGGGCGGTGCTCGTCACCGGCGCGTCGCGGGGCATCGGCGCCGCGACCGCGCGGGCGTTCGCGGTGGCCGGGGACCGCGTCGCCGTGCACTACGCGTCGCGGCGCGAGCAGGCCGAGGAGGTCGCTGCCGGGCTACCCGGCGACGGCCACGCCGTCGTCGGCGCCGACCTCGCCGACGCGGACGCCGTCGCCGCGATGGTCGACGCGGCGGCGGGCGCGCTGGGTGCGATCGACGTGCTCGTCAACAACGCCGGGATCTACGAGGCGCACCCGATCGGCGCGACGACGTACGCGGAGTGGCAGGCCTCGTGGGCGCGCACGCTCGGCGTCAACCTCGTCGGCGCCGCGAACGTCACGTGGTGCGCGGTGCAGCACATGCTCGCCGCCGGCCGGGGGCGGATCGTCAACGTCGGCTCGCGCGGCGCGTTCCGCGGCGAGCCCGAGCACACGGCCTACGGCGCGGCCAAGGCGGGCCTGACCTCGTTCGGCCAGTCGCTCGCGCGCGAGCTCGGCCCGCGCGGGATCGCGGTGATGACCGTCGCGCCCGGGTTCGTGCAGACCGACATGGCGGCCGACTACCTCGCGGGGCCCGAGGGTGACGCGATCCGCGCGCAGAGCCCGCTCGGCCGCGTCGCGACGGCCGGCGAGATCGCCGCGGCGGTCCTCTACCTCGCGTCGCCGGAGGGCGCGATGGCCACCGGCACGGTCCTCGACGTCAACGGCGGTTCGCATCTGAGGATGTGACGCCCGCGCCCGCGCTCGCGCCCGCGACGACGAGCGCCGCCGGGAAGCGAACGCCGTCGTCGCGCACGAACGGGCCCGCGCTCGCCACCGCGGCGGCGCGCGCATCCGCTCCTTCTGCTCGGCGTCGACGTGCGCGAGGACGCCCGCGATCGGCCCTCCCTCCTCGGCCATCCCCTCCCACCACGCGTCGGGCGACTCCCACTCGCGGACGTCGTCGACCGCCTCGATCGCGACGCCGGCGAACCCGGCCTCATCGAGCATCCCGCGCAGGCGCGCGGTCGGCCGCCCTGCCCGCCGGGCCGCGCTCGCGCCGCTCGGCCTCCGCCGCCCAGCCCTCGGCCGCGCCCGACCACTGCGCGCGGCTCGCCTCGCGGTGCTCGTCGCTCATCGCAGCGACGCTACCCGGGGGCGCCGACCGGCGCGACGATCCGCGCGTACGCGTCGGGGTCGGTCGGTCCCTCGGTGGCGACGAGCAGGACCCGGCTCTCCGCGCCGAGCCCGACCGCCGAACGCAGTGCGCCCGCCTCGGGGTCGGCGACCAGCGCGCGCAGGGCGGCGAGCGGCGCCGCCCCGGAGTCGCCGATCCGCAGGCCGGCCGCCGCCAGCTCGCGCATCGCGGCGTGGGCCTCGCCGTCCGTCACGGTCAGCGTCCCGTGGATGCCGTCGCGCAGCGCCGGCCACGCCGCCCGCGAGACCTCCGCGCAGTCGAGGCCGGCCATCGTCGTGCCCGGGGTCGGCACCTCGGCCGGCGCGCCCGCCCGCAGCGACGCCCTCAGGCACGCGGCGGCCGCGGGCTCGGCGCCGACCACCGGGATGCCGGCCTGCGCGCCGAACCGCGCGGCGGCGGCGGCCAGCGACCCGACGCCGACGGGCACGACGACGAGGTCGAACGTCCCCTGCGCGGCCGCCTCGGCGAACAGCGTCGCGTAGCCGTCGACCACCCAGCGCGCCGGGCCGCTCTCGCCGACGTCGGCGAGCTCGAGCGCGCCCGGCCGCTCGCCCTCCCGCATCGCGCATGCGACCGCGTCCTCGTACGTGCCGTCGACGACGACGACCTCCGCCCCCTCCGCTGCGATCGCCTCGCGCCGCGCGACGACCGAGCGCGCGGGCAGGAACACCCGGCAGCGCAGGCCGCGCAGCGCGGCGACGTGCGCCACGGCCCGACCGTGGTTGCCGGCGCTCGCGGCGACGATCGTGCCGACGTCCGGCCGCTCGCGCAGCGCGCGCTCGACCGCCCACGACGCGCCGAGCACCTTGAACGCCGGCAGGCCGAGGCGGGACGACTCGTCCTTGACCGCCACGGCGCGCAGCCCGAGCTCGGCGGCAAGGGACGGCAGCTCGCGCACCGGCGTCGGCGCGTACCCCGGCAGCGCGGCGTGGAAGGCGGCGGCCTCCGCCGACGGCCGCGGCACCGCGTCCGGCGCGACCGCGGAGTTGACGAGCGCCCTCACGCGCACAGCCGCGCGGCCGTCGCGACGAGCGCCCGCGTCACCGCGACGGTGTCGTCGACGCTCACCCACTCCACGGCGGCGTGCGCGCCCTCACCGCCGGGCCCGAGCATGACGGTGGGGATGCCGGCGGCCGCGATGAACGCCGCGTCGGCCCAGTAGCTCGCGCCGCCGACGGCCGGCGACGCGCCGAGGACGCCGGCCGCCGCGGCGCGCAGCGTCGCCACGACCTCCGCGTCCGCGTCGACCTCGAACGGCTCGCGCACGAGCAGCGTGCGCTGCTCGGCACGCAGCTCCGGGTCGGCGGCGCGGCAGCGGTCGAGGAGGCCGGCCAGCTCGGCCTCCACCTCGGCCGCGGTCTCGCCCGGCAGCGTCCGCCGCTCGACGCCGACGACGCACCGCGCCGGGTAGCTCGACCTCTCGCTGCCCCCCTCGATCAGCGACGCGTGGATCGACCCGCGGCCGAGCAGCGGGTGCGTGCGGGCGCCGAGCGCGGCGTCCAGCTCGCCGACCGCGACGAGGACGGGCCCGGCCTTCACGATCGCGTCGACGCCGAGGTGCGGCCGCGAGCCGTGCGCGGCGCGGCCGGTCACCTCGACCTCGAGCCACGCGAACCCCTTGTGCGCGACGACGACCTCGAGCTCGGTCGGCTCGGTGACGATCGCCGCGTCGGCGCGCACGGTGCGCAACACCTCCTGCACGCCGAGGCTGGCGTGCTCCTCGTCGGCGACGGCGGCCACGACGACGTCGCCCGCCAGGTCGAGCACCGCCGCCTCGCGGCAGGCCAGCAGCGCCGCGACGAGGCCCGCCTTCATGTCGTAGGCGCCGCGGCCGATCAGCCGGTCGCCGTCGACGTGCGGCCCGTGCGGCGCGTCCATGCCCTCGACGCCGACGGTGTCGGTGTGCCCGCACAGCAGCAGCGTCCGCCCGCCCCCGCCCCCGCGCGCCCGGACGACGACGCTCGGGCGCCCCGGCGTCGCCTCGAGCACGTCGGCGTCGAGGCCGGCGTCGCGCGCCCACTCGACGACCGCCGCCGCGATCGCGGCCTCCCCGGCGCCGCCGGGCACGAGCGACGGGTTCACGGAGTCGATCGCCACGAGCCGGGAGAGAAGCCGGATGACGTCGTCGCGCACCGCGTCGTACGGTGGCACACGTGAACGAGATCGAGCACGCGATCCGCCTGCGCGGCGTCGTCAAGCGGTTCGGGGAGCTGACCGCGGTCGACGGCCTCGACCTCGACGTGCCGGCGGGCGCGTGCGTCGGGCTGCTCGGGCCCAACGGCGCCGGCAAGTCGACGACGATGAAGGCGCTGACGGCGCAGGTCATCGCCGACGAGGGCGAGCTGGAGGTCCTCGGCTACCGCCTTCCCGGCGACTCGAAGCAGGCGCGCGCCGAGATGGGGGTCGTCCCGCAGCTCGACAACCTCGACGTGTCGCTGACCGTCGAGCACAACCTGCTCGTGTTCGCCCACCTCTACCGCGTCCCCGCGCGCGACCGGGCGGCGGCGGTCTTTCGCGCGCTGGCGATCGCGAACCTGAACGACCGCCGCGGCGCGAAGGTCGACGAGCTGAGCGGCGGGATGCGGCGGCGGCTGCTCATCGCCCGCGGCCTGCTGCACCAGCCGCGCCTCCTGCTGCTCGACGAGCCGACGGTCGGCCTCGACCCGCAGGTGCGCCAGGAGCTGTGGGCGCTGATCGACCGGCTGCGCTCGGAGGGCGTCTCGATCCTCATGAGCACGCACTACATCGAGGAGGCCGAGCGACTGTGCGACGAGGTGACGATCATGTCCCACGGCCGCGCCGTCGCCACCGGCGCGCCGCGCGCGCTCATCGCCGAGCACGCCGGCCCCGAGGCGCTCGAGGTCTACGGGCCGGCCGGCGCGGCTGCTCGAGGTGGAGGGCATCGCCCAGGAGCGGGGCTGGCCCACCAGGCGCACCGGCACCTCGATCGCCGTCCTCCACGCCAACGGCGTGGCGACCTCGAGGGCGTCCGCCGCGCCGCCAACCTCGAGGACGTCTTCGTCCTGCTCACCGGCGAGGAGATCGCCTGATGGCCGCCGCCGCGCCCGCCCGCCGCCGCCTCGGGCGCCTCGAGCGCGCCGCGCTGCGCGGCGTCATGGTGCGCGAGGTCGTCAACTACTCCTCGTTCTGGCGCTCGTCCGCGTTCTCCTCGACGCTCGACCCGACGATCTACCTGCTCGCGTTCGGCTTCGGCTTCGGCTCGCTCGTCAGCACCGTCGCCGGCTACGACTACATCGACTTCGTCGGAACCGGGATCGTCGCCACCACCGTGCTGTTCTCGGGCGCGTTCCCGGCGATGTACGGGACGTTCGTCAAGTACTCGTTCCAGCGCACGTACGACGCGATCCTCGCCGCCCCGGTCGACACCGAGGAGCTGGTCACCGGCGAGGCGCTGTGGATCGCGGCGCGCACCGGCACCTACGGCTGCGTCCCGATGCTCGTCGCCGTCGTGTTCGGGCTCGACCCGAGCTGGGGGATGCTGCTCGTGCCGTTCATCGCGGCGCTCGCCGGGTTCGGCTGGGCGGCGTTCGGGATCTTCGTCGCCGCGCGCGCGAAGGCGATCGAGAGCTTCTCGTACTGGCAGAGCGGGGTGCTGACGCCGCTGTTCCTCGTGGCCGGCACGTTCTTCCCCCTCGACGACCTCCCGCAGTGGGCCCAGGTCCTCAGCAACGCCAACCCGCTCTACCACTGCGTCGAGCTGGTGCGGCATGCCGTCTTCGGCCTCGAGGGCTGGCATGACGTCGGCCATCTGGCGTTCCTCGTCGCGTTCGCCGTCGTCATGTGGCGGATGGCGATCCGCCATATGGAGCGAAAGTTGATCCTCTGAGCAGTGAATCTTCCGGTACCGTCGCCGCATGAGCAACGGGGCGCGGGTTCGCAGGGACATCTGGAAGCTGGAGGACGAGCAGGCGTGGCACCCGATCACAAGGGCGTACGCGCTCGGGGTCCGCGAGCTGACGCGCCGCAACGACGACCCCGACGACCCGACGAGCTGGGCGTGGCAGGCGCAGATCCACGGGCTGCCCGACTTCGCGCAGGACCCGCCGTACCGCGGGCAGTGCCAGCACTTCTGCTTCTTCTTCCTTCCGTGGCACCGCTGCTACCTGCACTGGTTCGAGCGCATCCTGCGCGCCGCGATCCAGGGCATCGACGAGATCGACGCCGAGACGAAGGCCGCCTGGTCGCTGCCGTACTGGAACTACAGCGGCGGCGCCGACCGCCTGCGGCTGCCCGACCCGTTCATCGAGGAGACGCTCGACGACGGCACGGCGAACCCGCTGTTCGTCGACGTGCGGCGGCCCTCGATCAACCGTGGCGAGCCGATGGACGCGCTGGCCGCCGGGCTGGCGGAGGCGCTCGCGCCGCGGCGCTACGTCGACGACCCGCTCGCCGTCGGCTTCGGTGGCGCCCCGGTCAGCAACCACTGGGGGGACAACGCCAACCGCACCCCGGGGCCGGTCGAGGGGACACCCCACGGCGCCGTCCACGTCGCCGTCGCCGGACTCATGGGCGATCCGGCCTTCGCGGGCCTCGACCCCGTGTTCTGGATGCACCACGCGAACATCGACCGGCTGTGGGAGGTCTGGCGCAACGACGGCGGCGAGAACCCCGATCCGGGCTCGGAGTGGGGCACGACCGAGTTCCACTTCCACGACGAGAACCGCAACCCCGTCACATGCACGGCAGCCGCCGTGGTCGACATGCCGGGCGAGCTCGGGTACACCTACGAGGACACCGACGTTCCCGACACCGGCCGGCGCGGGCGCCGGCGCCGCGTGAAGCCCGACATCCCCGACAACCCTCCCGAGCTCGTCGGCGCGACCGAGGAGCCGGTCGAGCTGGGCAGCGGGCGCTCCGACGTCGAGATGGACGTGGGGCGGGCGACCGGGCCGGCCGCCAGGCGCGGCGGCGACCCCGAGCGGGTGTACCTGGCGGTGGAGGGGATCGAGGCCGTGGGCCGCCCGGACGTGACCTACGCGGTCTACCTCAACCTGCCCGACGACGAGGATCCCGACGACGCTCCCGAGGCGTTCTACGTCGGCAACGTCGACCTGTTCGGCATCGAGGCCGTCGGGCGGGTGGACACCGACGCGGCGCACGGACTGCGACGCACGTTCGACATCACCGAACTCGTCGCCGAGCTGCGCGAGGAGGGCGGGTGGGACGCCAAGGCGATCACGGTGACGTTCTCGCCGCTCAAGCACGGCTATGACCGAGAGGAGCCGGACCTTCCGGGGCCCGTGAAGGTCGGCCGGATCGGCCTCTACTACCGCTGATGGCCGCCGCCCTCCAGCGCGCCCGCCGGCGGCTCGCCGAGGCCGGCGCGGCCGCCGTCGCGGCGCTCGCGTGGCTGCGGCTGCTCGCGCCGGCCGCCGGGGGCGAAGGCGTGCGCGCGCTGCACGACGAGGCGCACGCGGCGGCGGCGCTGGCCGCGGGCGCGGCGGGCTGGGTCCTGATGGCCGTGGCGATGATGCTGCCCGGCGCGCTGCCGGCGGCGCGGGGGCTCGCGGTCACCGCGCTGTGGACGCGCCGCGGCCGCACGGTCGCCCTCTTCCTCGGCGCGTACGTCGGCGTCTGGGCGGCGTTCGGCGCCGCGGCATACGCGGCGCTCGCCGTCGCCGGGGGCGTCCCGGCGCTGCTGCTGCCCGCCGTTCTCGCGCTCGCCGCGCTGTGGCAGCTCACCGACGCGAAGTGGCGGGCGGTGCGCTCCTGCCACCTCCTCCCCACCCTGCCGCCGCGCGGGCGCAAGGCCGACCGCGCCTGCGCCGCGGCGGGGATGCGGTACGGGCGCAGCTGCCTCACGGCGTGCTGGCCGCTCATGGCGGCGATGGTCCTCGCCGGCCACGCGAGCGTCGGCCTGACCGCGCTGATCGCTGCGGTGGTCACCGCGGAGAAGCTCGCGGCGCGCCCGTCGCGGCTCGCCGCTCCGACCGCGGCGGTCGTCGCCGGCGCGGCGCTCATCTCGATCCCGATCTGAGGACGGAGCCATGAACCTCGACCGCGACCTCGACACCGACTTCCTCTCCGTGGACGCCGATGCGCGCGTCGGCGACGTGATCGACCTGCTCGGCGACAGCCCGCCCGCGAGCGTGGTGGTCCGCGAGACGCCCGCGTTCGGCGGGCGCGACGACGACGAGGACGACGTCTTCTTCGTGTTCGACGCCGGCGAGGTGGCCGCCTTCGCCGACCACCGCGACGCGCTCATCGGCGAGATGGTCGCGGCGCAGGAGAGGGCGCCGGCGCCGGTCGTCGAGACGATCGCCGGCGGCGGCGTCGACTGGGACCTCGTCACCGGCGGCCTGCTCCTCCGCGGGGGCGCTCTCGAGGGGCTGCTGGTCGACGCGCCGCCGGCGGCACGCCGCAGTCGCGGTGGTGGCGGCGGCGCTGCCCCCGAGGAGCCGAAGGCGGTGGGCGTCGCCGTCGACTACGCGCAGTCCGTCGCGCTCGACACGACGTTCTCGGTGCTCATCCGCCTCACCGGCGATCTCGCCGGCGCGAACGTCATCCCGTTCACCGCGACCAAGGGGGACGTCGTCGACGTCGTCGTCTCGCCGCGCAGCGGGTTCGTCGTCGACGGGCCGGCCGAGGCCGAGCTGAAGGTCAGCGGCGAGAAGGACGGCCAGCCGCTGCCGATCCAGGTCAAGCTGCGCGCGACCGCCCTCGGCGTCGGCCGCGTGGAGATCCACGTGTTCCGCGACCGCAGCCCGCTCGGCTCGCTGACCATCACGCCGGAGGTCGTCGCGGAGGGCGCCGAGAGCGGCGAGCACGGAACGGCGACGGCCGAGCTGGAGGACGCCCCGCCGCCCGAGGCCGACCTCGAGCTGCTGATCCTCGAGGAGATGACCGCCGACGGCCGGCCGCAGCTGCGCTACCTGCTGTCCGCCCCCGACGAGGGCCTGAAGCTCAAGCCGTTCGGGCCGGTGGTCCTCCAGAGCGAGCCGCGCCAGGTGTTCGCCGAGCACTTCAAGGAGATCGAGAAGCTGCCGCTGCGCGACGAGCAGGACCGTGCGGACGCGGCGGAGCGCCTCGAGGCGATCGGCTCGTCGCTGTTCCGCGAGCTTTTGCCCGACGACCTGCGGACGCTGCTGTGGTCACTGCGCGAGCGGATCGAGACCGTCTGGATCCAGACCGTCGAGCCGTTCGTGCCCTGGGAGCTGTGCCGGCTGGAGGGCGTCGAGGACGGCGCCGTCGTCGAGGGAGAGTTCTTCTGCGAGGCGTTCGCGCTGACCCGCTTCGTCCCCGGCACCGGGCGCCACCCGACGCTGCGGCTGTCGAACATCGGGCTGATCGTCCCCGACGACTCCGGGCTCGACAACGCCAAGGCCGAGGCGGAGATGGTGCGCAAGCTGGCGGGGGACGGCCGCACGGTCGTCGACGTCCCCGCGACGTACCTCGAGGTGCGCCGGGCGCTCGAGTCCGGCGAGCACGACGGCATCCACTTCTGCGGGCACGGCACGTTCCCGGACCGCGCGAACCCCGAGCGCGCGGAGATCGAGCTCGAGGACCACAAATCGCTCAAGCCCAACGACATCGCCGGCGCCGTCCGGAACCTCGGCCTCGCCAAGCCGCTCGTCTTCCTCAACGCGTGCCAGGCCGCGCGGCAGGCACGCGGGCTGACCGGCGTCGGCGGGTGGGCGAGCCGGCTGCTCGACGCGGGCGCGGGCGCGTTCGTCGGCGCGCACTGGGAGGTCGACGACGAGCGCGCGCTCGCGTTCGCGACGCACTTCTACGAGCGCCTCGACGCGGGCGACACGATCGCCGCCGCGGCGCGCGACGCGCGGATGGCCATCCGCGAGGGCGGCGACCCGACGTGGCTCGCGTACACGGTCTACGGCGACCCCGGGGCGACGCTCGCGTGACGGAAGCGGCCACGCGGGTAAGGCCGGTGTGTCCCCAACCGCAGGAGGCCTACATGGCAGGCGAAGAGACCGGTCAGATCACGGGCACGCAGGACAAGGACTACAACATCATCTGGTTCACCGAGCAGTGCCTGAGCAACGTCCTGAAGATGGAGACGTTTGCCCAGGACGCCGAGCGCGCGGGCGACACGGAGCTCGCGGAGTTCTTCCGCCGCGCCCAGGGCGAGAGCCGCAAGGGCGCCGAGCAGGGCAAGGCGATGCTGAAGTCGCGCCTCGCCGGCTGACTTGCATCCGGGCGGCGGGCGGCGCGCGGGTCAGTCCGCGCGCAGCCAGCCGGCCGCCGGGCGGCCTGCGCCGGGCCGTGCCGGGTAGGCGTCCATGCCGCCCTTCCTACCCGGCGGCGAACGAGACGCCGCGCGGCGTCTACGATCCCCGCCGTGCCTCGCGACCTCGGCGTCGTCATCGTCGGCGCCGGGTTCGGCGGGATCGCCGCCGCGATCGAGCTGCGGCGCCACGGGTTCTCCGACGTCACGATCCTCGAGGCGGGCCCCGACCTCGGCGGGACGTGGCTGCACAACACGTACCCCGGCTGCGCGTGCGACGTCCCGAGCCACCTGTACTCGTTCTCGTTCGCCCAGCGCCGCGACTGGTCGCGCCTGTGCTCGCCGCAGCCGGAGATCCTCTCCTACCTGCGCGACGTCGCCCGCGACCACGGCGTCGAACGGCTCGTCGAGACCGGGCGCACGGTCACGTCGTGCGCGTGGGACGACGAGCGGCGCCGGTGGACGGTCGAGACCGAGGAGGGACCGTCCTACGAGGCCGCCGCGGTCGTCATCGCCACCGGCCAGCTCCACGAGCCGCACCTGCCGCGCGTCGAGGGCGCCGACGCGTTCGCGGGCCACACCTTCCACTCCGCGCGCTGGGACCACGGCTACGACCTGCGCGGCAAGCGCGTGGCGGTCATCGGGACCGGGGCGAGCGCCGTGCAGTTCGTGCCCGAGATCGCCGAGGAGGCGGCGCACGTCACCGTCTTCCAGCGCACGGGCAACTGGTTCTTGCCGCGCAAGAACCACGCGTTCCCGAGGCCGGTCAGGTGGGCGATCGAGCACGTGCCGGGCGTGCAGGCGTTCCGCCGCCGGTTCATGTTCCTCTACTGCGAGGCGCTGACGATGGCCATCCGGCACCCGCGGACGCTCGGGCGCGTGCTCGGGGCGCGCTCGGCGGCGTTCATGCGCTGGCAGCTGCGTGACCCGGAGCTGCGCGCGAAGGTGTGGCCCGACTACACGTTCGGCTGCAAGCGCGTCCTGTTCAGCTCGTACTTCCTCCCCGCCCTCCAGCGCCCCGACGTCGAGCTCGTCACCGACGCGATCGCGGGCATGGCCGCCGACGGCGTCGTCACGGCGTCGGGCCGGCTGCACGAGGTCGACTGCGTCGTCTACGGCACCGGGTTCCGCGCCTCGGACTTCATGTTCCCCATGCGGGTCGCGGGCGCCGGCGGGCGCGACCTCGCCGATGTCTGGGCCGACGGCGCGCACGCGCACCTCGGCATGACGGTGCCCGGGTTCCCGTCGCTCTTCATCATGTACGGGCCGAACACGAACACCTCGGGCGGGTCGATCATCACCTACCTCGAGGCGCAGGCGGGCTACCTGCGCCAGGCGCTCGAGCACGTCCGCGTGCGCGACGCCGCGGCGATCGACGTGCGGCCCGAGGTCGAGGCCGCGGCCGACCTCGAGCTCCAGGCCCGGTTCGCCGGCACGGCGTGGACGCGCTGCCACTCGTGGTACCGCGACGACGACGCCGGCGGGCGGATCGTGGCCAACTGGCCGGGCTACATGACCGAGTACCTCGACGCCACGCGGACCGTCGACCCGACCGAGTTCAGGTTCGTTCCGCACGAGGCACCGGTACCGTTAGGCGACACCGTCAAGTGAAGGGAGTCCCGATGGAGGGACGGAAGAACCCGCCGCCGAGCACGCCGCGTCCGAAGAGCAAGAGTCCCGCCGAGCGATCCGAGGAGTTCGCCGCCACCCAGGCGCGCCTCAAGCAGGAGGCCAACGACCGCCGCGCCGCCGCCAAGGGGGACAAGGACAAGAAGTAGGCCTGCGCGGGCGGTCTGCGACCATCCCGCGCCGTGCCGGACGGAGAGCAGGAGAGCGGGCGCGCCGAGCGCGAGGATCTCGCGGAGGTGCTCGAGCGCCGCGCGCTGACGCTCGACGGCGCGCGGCCCGAGGCCGTCGCGCGCCGCCACCAGGCGGGTGGGCGCACCGCGCGCGAGAACGTCTCAGACCTCGTCGATCCCGGATCGTTCGTCGAGTACGGGCGGTTCGCGATCGCCGCCCAGCGCGCGCGCCGCGACGTCGCCGACCTCGTCGCGCGCACGCCGGCCGACGGGCTCGTCGCCGGCACCGCGCGCGTCGACGGCTCCCCGTGCGCCGTCCTGTCCTACGACTACACCGTGCTCGCCGGGACGCAGGGCGTCCTCGGGCACCGCAAGAAGGACCGCCTCTTCGAGCTGATCGAGCGCATGCGGCTGCCGACGGTCTTCTTCGCCGAGGGCGGCGGCGGGCGCCCCGGCGACACCGACCACCCCGTCGTCTCGGCGCTCGACACCCGCGCGTTCGCGTTGTGGGCGCGGCTGTCGGGCCTCGTCCCACGCATCGCCGTCGTCGCCGGGCGCTGCTTCGCCGGCAACGCGGTGATCGCCGGCTGCTCGGACCTCATCGTCGCGACCGAGAACGTCTCGCTCGGGATGGGCGGCCCGGCGATGATCGAGGGCGGCGGCCTCGGCAAGGTCGACCCCGACGACGTCGGCCCGGTCGACGTGCAGTCGCGCAACGGCGTGATCGACGTCGTCGTCGCCGACGAGGCCGAGGCCACCGTGGTGACGAAGCGGCTGCTCGGCTACTTCCAGGGCGCGGCGCCCCGCGGCGAGGCGCCCGACCAGACGCGGCTGCGCGACATGGTCCCCGAGCGCCAGCGGCGCGCCTACCGGATCGAGCCGATCGTCGAGACGCTGGCCGACGCCGGCTCGGTCACGTTCCTGCGCGAGCGCTTCGCGCCGGAGATGGCGACCGCGCTCGCCCGCATCGACGGGCGCCCGGTCGGCATGATCGCCAACAACACGATGCACATGGCCGGTGCGATCACGAGCGAGGCGGCCGACAAGGCGCGCGCGGTTCATGCAGCTGTGCGACGCGTTCGGGCTGCCGATCGTCTCGCTCGTCGACACGCCGGGGATGATGGTCGGGCCGAAGGCGGAGGCGACGGGCCTCGTCCGCCACACGTCGCGGCTGCTCGTCACCGGCGCGTCGCTCCAGGTCCCGTTCGTCGCCGTCGTCCTGCGCCGCGGGTACGGGCTCGGCGCCCAGGCGATGGTCGCCGGCTCGCTCCACGAGCCGTTGCTCACCGTCGCGTGGCCGACCGCCCACCTCGGGCCGATGGGGCTGGAGGGCGCGGTCAAGCTCGGGTTCCGCAAGGAGCTCGAGGCGATCGCCGACGAGGCCGAGCGCGAGCGGCGCGTCCGGGACCTGACCGCGCTCGCCGAGGAGAACGCGAAGGCGCTCAACGCGGCGATGCTCTTCGAGCTCGACGACGTGATCGACCCCGCCGAGACGCGGTCGCTGGTCGCCTCGACGCTCGCCGCGGCCAGCCGGCCCGCCGCCGCGCCCCACGGGCACCGCTTCGTCGACACCTGGTAGCGCCTAGGATCCCGGCCCGTGCGCGCCGTGCAGATCGTCAACCTCGAGGGACCGGACCGGGCGCTGGAGCTCGTCGACCTGCCCGAGCCCGAGGCCTCGCACATGCTCACGCCGGGGTCCGGCGTCGTCGTCGACGTGCGTGTCGCGGGCGTCTCGTTCCCGGAGGTCCTCCAGACCCGCGGCGAGTACCAGCTCAGGCCGGCGCTGCCCTTCGTGCCGGGCAGCGAGGTCGCGGGGATCGTGCGCAGCGCGCCGACGGCGTCGCCGTGCAGCCGGGCGACCGGGTCGCGGCGTTCTGCGCGCTGGGCGCGTTCGCGGAGGTCGCGGTGGCACCCGAGTTCCTCACCTTCCGGCTCGACGACGGGCTCGACTTCGCGGCGGGCGCCGCGCTCGTCCTCAACTACCACACCGCCTACTTCGCGCTGAAGCTGCGCGGGCGACTCGAAGCCGGCGAGACGGTGCTCGTCCACGGCGCGGCGGGCGGCGTCGGCACGGCGTCGATCCAGGTGGCCAAGGGGCTCGGCGCGCGGACGATCGCCGTCGTGTCGACCGACGCGAAGGAGCAGGTCGCGCGGGACGCGGGCGCCGACGAGGTGCTGCGCACCGACGGGCCGTGGAAGGACCAGGCGAAGGAGCTGTCGGGCGGCGGCGTCGACGTCGTCCTCGACCCGGTCGGCGGCGACCGCTTCACCGACTCGCTGCGCTCGCTCGGCGAGGGCGGGCGCGTGGTGGTCGTCGGCTTCACCGGCGGCTCGATCCCCGAGGTCAAGGTCAACCGCCTGCTGCTCAACAACACCGAGGTCGTCGGCGCCGGTTGGGGCGCCCACGCGATGGCCCGGCCCGACGTCTGCCGGCGGATCGGCGCCGCGCTCGACGAGCTGGTCGCGGGCGGGTTCGTGAAGCCGCCGATCGGCGCGCGGTTCGGGCTCGAGCAGGCGGCCGAGGCGCTGAAGCTGATCGACGGCCGCGGCGCGACCGGCAAGGTCGTGCTCGACGTCGCTTCCGGCTAGGCCGGCTGGACGCGGTAGGCCGACACGTCGCGCGGCACGCCCCTGACCCGGAACCAGCGCTTGCGCTTCGTGCGGTAGCGGCCGGCGTCGACGTTCGCGAGCACGGAGTCCGAGACGAGGATCTCGCCGCCGGCGGCCTCGTCGGCCAGCCGCGCCGCGATGTTCACGTCGACGCCGAAGTAGTCGCCGGCCAGCCGGCGGGGGCGGCCGACGTGGAGCCCGGCGCGCATCCGCGGGCGGTAGCCGCCGGCGTCGATGGCCTCGACCGCGCTCGACGCGACGCAGACGGACTCGAGCGCCGCTGCGGGGTCGCGGAACACGGCCATGACGCCGTCGCCGAGCCGCTTGACGACCTCTCCCCCGCCGTCGCGGATCGCCGGCTCGATCGCCTCGCCGGCCGCGCGGAGCAGGTCGACGGCGGCGTCGTCGCCCGCCTCGAGCGCGTACGTCGAGAACCGCTCGAGGTCGGTGAAGGCGATCGTCAGCTCGTGGTCGCCGCGCCCGCGCCCCTGCGCCTCCGACGCCGCCTGCCAGACCTGGAGCGCGCCGAGTCCGACCTCGCGCAGGACGCCTGGGCGCTCGGCGGTCGCTTCGCTGAGGCGCCGCAGCACGGACTGCGTCGGCGTGCTGCCGGCGGTGGACAGCGGATCGCCGTAGCGGCTGTCCCCCGGCAGCCGCTCGCGCAGGTACCGCGCGGCGGCGACCACGGTCGCGTGGTCGTTGACCGTGCGCGCGGCGCTGCCGGCGAGCTGCCGCAGCCGGGCCGTGCGTCGCGGCGGGGGCGCGTCGTCCGGCGAGCTCATCGGCGGGTGACGCTAGCGGACCGCCGTCGCCCGCCCCTCGCTGCCGCGAGCCGGAACGCGAAGCCGCGCGCGCTTCATGGTTCGCGCAGCGATCCGCGGTCGCCCTTCGGGCAACACATGACAAGCGATGGATCGTTCTCGACGGGTGAAGTCGGACGAACGCGCCGCTGGAGCCCGGCTTCCCCCCGGGCCCCGCTCGCCGGCGCTCGTGCAGACCATGCGCTTCCTGCGAGAACAGATCGCGCTGCTCGAGGACTGCCGGGCGCGCTTCGGCGACGCGTTCACGCTGCGGATCGCGAACCTCGGCCGTTTCGTCGTCCTCGGCGAGCCCGAGGTCGTGCGCCAGGCGCTGGTGCTGGGCGCCGACACCGCGCACGCCGGCGAGGCCCGCGCCGTGCTCGAGCCGCTCGTCGGCATGAGCTCGATGCTGCTCCTCGACGAGGAGCAGCACCTCCACCAGCGCCGGCTGATGGCCGCGCCGTTCAAGGGCGAGCGCCTGGCGGTCTATCCGCGACCTGACCGACCGCGAGGTCGACGCGTGGCCGCTGCGCGAGGCGTTCGCGCTGCGACCCTCGCCTTCGAGCGGATCCTGCGCCATCCGCATGTGCACCATCGCCTGCTCGAGGAGGTCCGGTCCGGCGAGACCGAGTACGCCCCGGCCGCGGGCCCGCCGGAGGGGCGGCGGCGGCGGGCGGTCAGCCTGGCGCCGGCGCAGGACGCCCGCGTGGTCATGACCGCGCGGCGCCCGGCGGCCTCCCGCGAGGTCGCCCACGCGTGAGCGAGCGCCGCTCGCGGCGAGCGCTCGAGGACTGGCTCGCGCAGGCGCTGGAGCGGCGTGTCGGCGTGGCGGCCGCCCGGATCGAGCGCGACGCGACCTTCGAGAGCCTCGGGCTCGACTCCGAGGAGGCGGTGGAGATCGCCGGCGAGCTCGAGTCGTGGCTCAGCCGACCCGTGGCGGCGACCGTGCTCTACGACAACCCGACCATCGCCGCGGTCGCGGAGGAGCTATCGGAGGGGACGGACGGCCGCGGCGCTCCGTCGCGCCCGGCGCGCCCGCGCGCGGGCGGCGACGCCGAGCCGATCGCGCTCGTCGGCATCGGCTGCCGGTTCCCCGGCGGCGACGGTCCGGACGCGTTCTGGGAGCTGCTGCGCGACGGCGGCAACGCGGTGCGCGAGCCGCCGGCCGACCGCGCCGCGCTCGGCGCCCCGGACGGCCGGCCCTCGCGGCGCGGCGCGTTCCTCGACGGTGTCGACGGCTTCGACGCGGCCTTCTTCGGCATCTCGCCGCGCGAGGCCGCGGAGATGGACCCCCAGCAGCGGCTGGTGCTCGAGGTGGCGTGGGAGGCGCTCGAAGACGGTGGCATCGCACCCGACGCGCTGGCCGGCGAGCCGGTCGGCGCCTACATCGGGGTCCGGCTCGGACTACTTCGCGCTGCTGATGGACGCCGACGAGGGGCCGGGGCGCTACGCCGCGACGGGCGGGGCGACGAGCCTCGCCGCCAACCGGCTGTCGTACGCGCTCGACCTGCGCGGGCCAAGCGTTGCCGTCGACACGGCGTGCTCCTCGTCGCTCGTCGCCGTGCACCTCGGCTGCCAGGCGCTGCGGACCGGCGACTGCGACGTCGCGCTCGCCGGCGGCGTGAACCTCGTCCTCCGGCCGGAGCCGAGCGAGGCGCTCGAGCGGCTCGGGATGCTCTCCGAGAGCGGCCGCTGCCGCCCGTTCGACAACGCCGCCGACGGCTTCGTGCGCGGCGAGGGGGCCGGCCTCGTCGTCCTCAAGCGGCTGTCCGACGCGCGCGCCGACGGCGACCCCGCGTACGCGCTCGTGCGTGGCAGCGCGGTCGGCAGCGACGGGCGCAGCAACGGCGTGCTCGCGCCGAACGGCAAGGCGCAAGCCATGCTGCTGCGCAACGCCTACGCCCGCGCCCGCGTCGACCCGGCCGCGGTCTCCTACGTCGAGGCCCACGGCGTCGGGGCGCCGCTCGGCGACGCGGTCGAGGCCAACGCCCTCGGGTCCGTGCTCGCCCCCGGCCGGCCGCTCCACGCGCCGTGCGCGTTCGGCTCGGTCAAGGGGAACATCGGCCACCTCGAGTCGGCGGCCGGGATCGCCGGCGTCGTCAAGGTCGCGCTCGCGCTGCGCGAGCGGCGGCTGCCGCCGAGCATCGGGACGGACCGGCTCCACCGGGCCATCGCGGCGGACTCGCTGCCGCTCGAGCTCCAGCGCGAGCCGTCCGAGTGGGACGCCGACGCGCCCGTGGCGGGCGTGAGCGCGTTCGGCTTCGGCGGCACCGGTGCGCACGCGGTGCTGCAGGCGGTGCCGGCATGAGCGACGCGCAGGAGCGCCCGCGCCTGCTTCCGCTGTCGGCGCGGGACCCCGCCGCGCTCGCGGCCGCCGCGGACGCGCTGCGCGAGCGCCTGGCCACCGGCGCACTCAGGCTCGACGACGTCTGCTTCACGCTCGGGGCGCGGCGCAGCCACCACGCGCACCGCGCCTACGTCGCCGGGCGCGGCCGCGACGAGCTGGTCGACGGGCTGGCGCGGATCGCCGCGGGCGACGCGGCCGCATGGCGCCCGCCCTGCCTCCGGACGACGCCGGCCTCGTGCGCGCCGCGCGCCCGCTGCTCGAACTCGAGCTGGTGTTCCTGGAGACGGTCGGCGACCCGCGCCCGGTCGTGCGCGGCGACGCTTCGGCCGCCGGGGCGGTGCGGGCCGGCATCGACGCCCTGGCGCGGCACTGGGGGCTCGAGCCGAGCGAGCTCTCGCAGGCCGCGGCGGGCCCGCCGGCGGACGACCTCCCGCTCGCGCTGCTCCGGGCGGCGGGCCAGTGCCACCTGCGCGGCCGCGACCTCGACTGGCGGCGGCTGAGCCCCGCCGGGGCGCGCGTCGTGCGGCTGCCGCGCTACCCGTGGCAGCGCCGGTCGCTGTGGATCGGCCACAGGGCCGAGCAGGTGGAGCTGAGCCCGGAGAGCAGCCTGGAGGACTGGATCCGCGCCCGCCTCGCGGCCGTCCTCGGCTCGGCGCCCGCCGGCGTCGACCTCGACGAGCCGCTCGAGCGGCTCGGGCTCGACTCGCTGATGGCGCTCGAGCTGGCGAACGCCGCGGAGGAGGAGCACGGCGTCGCGCTCGAGCTCGAGACGCTGCGCCGGTCGACGCCGCGCCAGATCGCCGATCGCGTCGGCGCCGCGGCCGACGAGGGCAGCCGCTTCCCCCGCGCCGCGTCCGACCCCGCCGCCAGCCTCGAGCCGTTCCCGCTGACCGAGATCCAGCGCGCGTACTACGTCGGGCGCGCGGAGGACTGGGAGCTCGGCGGCGTCTCGTGCCACTTCTACCGCGAGTTCGAGCACGACGGGCTCGACCTGGAGCGGCTGGAGCTCGCCGTCAACGCGGTGGTGGAGCGCCATCCGATGCTGCGGGCCGCGATCGAGTCGCCGCGCAGCCAGCGCGTCCTCCCCGAGGTCGAGCCGGTTGCCATCCGCGCCGTCGACCTCTCGGGCGGCAAGCGCGGAGCAGATCGAGGCGGCGCTCGGGAGGCTGCGCGGGACGCTGTCGCACCGGGTCCGTCCCGCCGACCGCCCGCCGCTCCTCGAGCTGCGCGCCCTGAAGCTGCCGAACCGGCGCACCCGGGTCGCGGTGAGCCTCGACCTGATCGCTGCCGACGGGCGGAGCTGGCTGCTGTTCGGCAGCGAGGTCGACCGCCTGTACGACGATCCGGCCGCCGAGCTCGAGCCGATCGGCTTGACGTTCCGCGACTACGCCGCCGCCGAGCGCGCGCTCGAGCGCTCCCGCGCTACGAGCGGGCGCGGGCGTACTGGCTCGACCGGCTCGACGAGCTTCCCGGCCCGCCTCCACTGCCGCTGGCGGCCGCACCCGCCGAGCTCGGCCGCCCGCGCTTCCGGCGCCTGGAGCACCTCGTCGACGACGACGCCTGGGCGCGGCTCGCCGAGCGCAGCCGCGGCGCAGGCGTCACGCCGTCGACGGCGCTGTGCTTCGCATTCTCGGAGGTCCTCGCCGAGTGGTCGGGCAGCTCGCGCTTCACCCTCAACCTCACCACGTCGAACCGCCTGCCGCTGCACCCGGACGTCCCGAAGCTGATCGGCGACTTCACGGCGCTGACGCTGCTCGACGTCGACGTCGGCGACGGCGACAGCGACGGGAGCTTCGCCGAGGGCGCGGCGCGGCTGCGCGAGCGGCTGTGGACCGACCTCGGCCACCGGATGTTCAGCGGGATCAGCGTCCTGCGCGAGCGCGCGGCGCGCGGCGGCGACGACGCGATCGGCATGCCGGTCGTGTTCACGAGCCTGCTCGGCCAGGCGCCGGAGGGCGCGCCGCCGCCGTTCTCTTGCCTCGGCGACGTCGCCTACGCGGTCAGCCAGACGCCGCAGGTCTGGCTCGACCACCAGCTCGTCGAGGAGCCGGGCGGCGTCCGCCTGAGCTGGGACGCCGTCGAGGGGCTCTTCGACACCGACGCGCTCGAGCACGCATTCGCGCGGTATCTCGAGCTCGTCGACGGCCTCGCGCGGTCGGACGAGCCGTGGCGGCGGCCGGCGCGGCTCGCGGGAGCGGGAGCGTGAGCGCCGTCCGGCCGCTCGTGACGTCCCCGTGGCCCGAGCTGCGGCTCGTCTGCTTCCCCCACGCGGGCGGCTCGGCGTCGGCGTTCCGGACCTGGCCCGCCGGGCTCCCGCAGGCGGTCGAGCTGTGGTCGGCGGAGCTGCCCGGCCGCGGGGCGGGCGCCGGCGAGGCGCCGGTCGCCGACCGCGAACGGATCGTCACCGAGATCGCCGACGGGCTGCCCGACGGCGTCCCGCTCGCGCTGTTCGGCCACAGCCTCGGAGCCGTGCTTGCGTACGAGACGGCGCGCGAGCTGCGCCGGCGCGGGCTGCCGGTCCCCCGGCTGCTCGTCGCGTCGGCGCGCGAGGCGCCGCACCTGCCGCACCCCGGCGAGCCCGTGCACGCGCTCGGCGACGAGGCGTTCCTCGCCGCGGTGCAGCGGCTCGGCGGAACCCCCGCCGAGGTCCTCGCCGAACCCGACCTCGTCGAGCTGGCGCTGCCGGCCCTGCGCGCCGACTTCCGCATCTCGGAGACCTACGCGTTCCGCCGCGAGGCGCCGCTCGACGTCCCGATCCTCGCGATCGGCGGCGTCGACGACCCGGACGTCACGCCGGCCGACCTCGAGGCGTGGGAGGAGCACACGACCGCGGGCTGCCGGACGACCCTCTTCGCGGGCGGGCACTTCTTCGTCGAGCCGGCCGAGGCGGCGGTCCTCCAGCTCCTGGCGCGCGAGCTGGCGCCGGTGCCGGCGTGACCGTCTGCGTCACCGGCGCCACCGGCTTCGTCGGCGGCCACCTGGCGCGCGCACTGGTCGAGCGCGGCGAGCGCGTGCGGGTGACCTACCGCGACGAGGCGCGGCTCGAGCGCCTGGACGGCCTCGACGTCGAGCCGGTGCGGGCCGACGTCCTCGACGGCGACGCGCTGCGCCACGCGCTCGCGGGGGTCGACACCCTGTTCCACGCGGCCGGCGTGGTGGGCTCCGGCCGGCGGGCGTGGGCGGTCAACGCCGTCTCCCCGCGCGTCGCGGTCGAGGCCGCCGCCGACGCCGGCGTCCGCCGCGTCGTCCACACCTCGAGCGTCGTCGCCGTCGGCCCGGCCGAGGACGGGCGACCGGGCCGCGAGGACGACGTCTACCGCGGCGGCGGCCTCGGCCTCGCCTACGTCGACTCCAAGCACGAGGGCGAGGTCGAGGCGATCCGGGCGGCGCTGCGACGCGGGGTCGACCTCGTGATGGCCAACCCGGCCTACGTGATCGGGGTGCCGGTCGCCCGCGGCCAGCTCGGCGAGAGCTCGTCGCGCCAGGTCCTCAGCCTCGCGCGCGGCGAGTGGCCCGCGCTCGTCGACGGGCCGACGAACGTCGTCGACGTCCGCGACGTCGCCGCGGGGCACGTCCTGGTCGCCGAGCGCGGCGCCACCGGCGAGCGCTACATCCTCGGCGGCCACAACACGCGCTGGACCGAGGTCGCCGAGCGGCTGATGAAGCGGACGGGGCGCACGTCGCCCGCGCTCGTCATCCCGCGCTCGGCGGCGCGGCTGGCCCACGTCCAGCACCTCCTCGGGCTGCCGCCGGTCCTCACCGGCGGCATCGTCACCCGCCTCGCCGCCCCCAACTGGCAGTACGCCTGCGACAAGGCGCGCAGCGAGCTGGGCTACGCGCCGCGGCCGCTCGACGACACGCTGCGCTGGATCGCCGACTGGGCCCGCGAGCTCGAGGCGAGCGGCGCGATCGACGGCGCCCCGGCCCGCCGCGCCGGCGTGCTCAACGCCGGGGTCGTCGCGCTGCTGCGGGCCGCCGAGCGCGGCAGCGGCAGGCGCCTCGTCGTCGCGCCCGCTAGCGGTAGAGCGCGTCGATCTCCGTCGCGAAGCGCTTCGTCACCACCGCGCGCCTGACCTTCAGCGTCGGCGTCAGCTCCCCGTCCGCGTGGCTCAGCTCGCGGTCCAGGATCAGGAACCGCTTGACGCGCTCGGGCGGGGCGAAGCGGCGGTTGACGGCCTCGATGTCGCGCGACGCCGCCTCGCGCGCCTCAGCGGGCCCGAGCCCGGCCGCCTCCTGCGGGTCGAGCGTGACGAGCGCGACGAGGTACGGCCGGCGGTCGCCGGCGACGACGGCCTGGCTGATGAGCCGCGTGCCGCGCAGCGCGTTCTCGATCGCCGCGGGCGAGATGTTCTTGCCGCTCGACGTGACGATGATGTCCTTCTTGCGGCCGGTGATGCGCAGGAATCCGTCGCCGTCGAGCTCGCCGAGGTCGCCGGAGTGCAGCCATGCATCGCGCAGCGCCGCGGCCGTGGCCTCCTCGTCGTGGAGGTAGCCGGCGAAGACGTGCGGCCCCGCGATGAGGATCTCGCCGTCGTCCGCGATCCGGACCCAGCCCCCGGGAAGCGGGCGCCCGACGGTGCCGAGGCGCAGGTCGCGCGCCGTGTTCATCGCCGCCGCGGCGCCGTTCTCGGTCAGGCCGTAGCCCTCGAGGACGAGGATCCCGCACGCGTCGAAGAACCGCAGGATCTCCGGTTCGATCGGCGCTCCGCCCGTGAACACCATCCGGACGCGGCCGCCGAAGAGGTCGCGGACGCGGCGCATCACGAGCCGGTCGGCGAGCAGGTGCTGCGCCTGGGCGGCGACGCCGAGGCGACGGCCGGCGCGCTGTGCCTCGCGCGCCGCGCCGCCGCGCGCGACCGCCCAGTCGAGCAGCTGCCGCTTCGGGCCGGTGGCCTCCGTCGCGGCCTGGTGGATCTTCTCGAACAGGCGCGGCACCGACGGCAGGTCGGTCGGCCTCACGGCCCGGACGTCCTCCATCACCCGCTGCATGTCGCCGCGCCAGTACGCCAGCTCGTGGCCTTGGTCGAGCGCAAACATGGTGATGATGCGCGTCATCGAGTGCGCGAGCGGCAGGAAGACGAAGATCCTCGCGCCGTCGCCGAGATCGACCGCGCTCGCGCACATGTCGGAGTTCGCGCGGTAGTTGCCGTGGGTGAGCATGCAGCCCTTCGGCCGGCCCGTCGTGCCCGACGTGTAGACGATCGTGCAGAGGTCGTCGGGCGTCACCGCCGCGGCGCGCTCGCGGACCGCGTCGGCTCCGGTGGCCCTGCCGCGGCGGCGCAGCTCGTCGAGCGGGACGGCGTCGCCAGCGCCGGCGTCGAGCGACACGACGAGGTCGAGCGCCTCGACGCCGGCAGCGCGCAACGTCCGCACGTGCTCGGGTCCACCGCAGATGACGACGCGCGTCTGGGAGTGGGAGAGGATGTACTCGCACTCCTCGGGCGAGCTCGTCGGGTACACGGGCACGACGGTCGCGCCCGCGCAGAGCGCGCCGAGGTCGGCCCACGTCCACTCGGGCCGCGTGTCGGCCAGCACCGCGACGCGGTCGCCGGGGCGCACGCCGGAGGCGATCAGGCCGCCCGCGATCTCGACGACCGCACTCCCGAGCCCGGCGTACGACAGCGTGCTCCAGCGCCCGTCGCGCGCGAACCGCTGGGCGGGAGCCGGGCCGTAGCGCTCGGCCGCCGCCAGCGCCATCGCCGCGACGGTGGGCGCGCCGGTGCTCCGGCGGGGCGACGGGACCGCGCCGGCGGCGGGCGGACGGGTGGCGGCGGTGGTCATCGGGTCCTCCTCGCGAGCAGGGTCGGCGGTGGCGAGCGGCGCGCCGGTGCCGCGGCGACGGCGGCGGGCCAGGCGAACCGGCGCGGACGCAGCTCGGGCGGCCACGCGCCGCCGCACACGACGGCCCCGAGGTAGCCCCGCGGCAGCGCCGGGCGGCGCAGCTGCCACGGTCCGGCACTGCCCGCGACGGCGACCGGCCCCTCGTCGAGCGGGACCTCGACGTCGCGCAGCGGGATGCGGAGGCCGAGGCCGACCGCCTTCGTCGCCGCCTCCTTGCCCGTCCACACGGCGAGGAACGCGCGGCCGAACGCGGGCTCCGCCGCGCCGCCGATCGCCGCGCGCTCGCTCGCGGTGAAGTGGCGGCGGGCGATCCGTGCGGCCCGCCGGCGCGGCGCGTCCGGCTCGAGGTCGACGCCCACCTCGCAGTCCGAAGCGACGACGACCAGCGAGAGCCCGGGCGCGTGGGAGACGTTGAAGCGCAGCGACGCGCCCGGCAGCGTGGGCTTGCCCTCCGGCGTCTCGCCGAGCTCGAGCGACGTGGGTGGAGCGCCGGCGTACGCGCCGAGCACCGCGCGCAGCGCCGCGCGCGTCGCGCCCACCTCCCGGGCGCGGTCGGGGTGGCGGATGCTGCCTGCCCGGGCCCGCTCCTCGCGGGTGAGCAGGCGGTGGGCGGAGAGCGGCGCCGCGCTCGTGTCGACCGTCCAGACGTCGACCCGGGTCACCGGAGGCGCTCCAGCTCGCGCGCGACGGCCTGCACGAGGACGCCGTCCGCCGCATGGAGGAAGAAGTGGTCACCGGGGAGCAGGCGGACGCCGCCGAAGGAGGCGGTCGTCTGCTCCGCCCACGCGGCTAGGTCGGCCTCTGCGACGACGGCGTCGAACCGGCCGCCGTACGCGGAGACAGGGCAGTCGAGCGGCTCGCCGGCCTCGTACGCGTAGCTGTCGTACAGCTCGAGGTCGGCGCGCAGGTACGGCAGCAGCAGCGACTGCGCCTCGGCGGTCAGCGACGACGCGCGCGGTGCGCCGAGCTCCTCGAGCTGGGCGGCGACGGCGCTCTCGGCGAGCTCGGCGAGCGAGCCCGCGCTCATCGGCAGGTGCGGCGCCGGCGACGACGCGACGAGCAGCGCCAGCGGAGACGGCAGGCCTCGCGCGCGCACCTCGCGCGCCAGCTCGAAGCCGAGCAACGCGCCGAGGCTGTGGCCGAAGATCGCGTACGGGGTGTCGAGGTCGGACTCGATCGCCGTCGCCAGCTCGTCGACGAGCGGCCTGACGCGCGTCCGCGGGCGTTCGCGCGTGCGCGGGCCACGGCCCGGAAGCTCGACCGCGGCGACCTCGACGTCGGGGGGCAGCAGCGACGGCCACGTCGAGAAGACCTGCGGCCGCCCGCCGGCGTAGGCGAGGCACAGCAGGCGCAGCTCCCGCCCCGGGCGCTGCCGTGGCAGCCACAGCCACGGGTTCCCCGCCCGGACCGGCGCGGCCGCCGCGCTCACGCCGCGGCCCCCGCGTAGAAGTCGCACAGGCCCGCGACCGTCATGTCGCCGAGCAGCGACTCGACCTCCGGCCGCGCGCCGAGCTCGCCCTCCAGGCGCAGCGCCAGCCGCACGACGTCCATGGAGTCGGCACCGAGGTTCATCAGCGGCACGTCGGCGTCGACCGCGTCGATCCGCAGCGTGTCGCCCACGAGCGCGCGCACGCGGCCGGCGATCCCTCCGCCGTCCGCGTCCCCGCCGGCGGCGGCGGCGGCCCGCCGCCGGTCGGGCAGCGCGGCACGGTCGACCTTGCCGTTCGCGTTCAGCGGGATCGAGCGGACGCGGACGATCTGCGCGGGGACCATCGACGCCGGCAGCAGCCGGCCGAGGTGCTCGCGCAGCGCCTCGTCGGAGACCTCGTCGCGCGGCACGATCCACGCGGCCAGCCGGCGGTCGTCGCGCGACGTGCCGCGCGCGGCGGCCGCGGCGGCGGCCACCGCGGCCAGGCGCTCGAGCGCCGCCTCGATCTCCCCCAGCTCGATCCGGTGACCGTGGACCTTGACCTGGGCGTCGCGGCGCCCGAGGAACTCGATCTCCCCCGTCGGGCGGAAGCGACCGTAGTCGCCGCTGCGGTACAGCCGCTCGCCGGTGCGCGGATGGAAGAGGAACGCCGCGTGCGTCCTGCCGGGGTCGCGCCAGTAGCCGCGCGCCAGCCCACGACCGCCCACGTAGATCTCCCCCGCCGCCCACTCCGGCCGCGGCTCGAGGCGCTCGTCGAGGACGTGGAGCCGGTGGTTGGCCAGCGGCCGGCCGTACGGCACGCTGTCCCAGCCACTCCGCGGCCCGTCGACCACGTGCACGGCCTGCCAGATCGACGCCTCGGTCGGGCCGCCGAGGCTCACGACCTGCTCGCCCCCCAGCTGCGCGAGCCGCTCGGGGAGCGTCACCGGGATCCAGTCGCCGCTCATCATCACGAGCCGGAGCGCCTCCGGCAGGCCGCGGCCCTCGCCGACGAGGTGCTCGGCGAGCAGCTTCACCAGCGCGGGCACCGAGCTCCAGACCGTCACGCGCTCGGCGTCGCACAGCTCGGCCCAGTGCGCGGGGTCGCGGGCGCGCCCCGCGTCCGGCAGCACGAGCGCCGCCCCGGCGGCGAGCGTGCCGAAGAGGTCGTAGACCGACAGGTCGAAGCTCAGCGAGGAGACTCCGATCGCGCGGTCGTCGGGGCCGACGCCGAAACGCCGGTTGACGTCGAGGACCGTGTTCAGGGCCGCGCGGTGCTCGATCGTCACCCCCTTCGGCAGGCCGGTCGAGCCCGACGTGAACAGGACGTAGGCGACGTCGCCGGGCGTCGTCACGACGTCCGGCGCCGCGACGTCCTCGGGCGGCCGGTCGTCGACGGCGATCGTCTCCACGCCGTCGATGACGGGCGGCCGATCGCGGAGGTGCTCCTGCGTGAGCACGGTCGCCACCTGCCCGCGCTCGGCCATGTAGCGGCGGCGCTCCTCGGGCAGCGCCGGATCGAGCGGCAGGTACGGCGCGCCGGCGCGGACGACCGCGAGCGCGGCGACGGCCTGCTCCCAGCCCTTCTCCATCGCGATCGCGATCGGGCGCTCGCGCTCGGCGCCGCCGGCGACGAGGGCGGCGGCGAGCGCGCGCGACCGCGCCTCCAGCTCGCCGTACGTGAGCCGTCGGCCCCCGGCGACCACCGCGACGCGCTCGGGCGCGGCGGCGGCGCGCTCGAGGAAGCCGTCGTGCAGGTGCACCTCCGGCAGGTCGACCGCCGTCGCGTTGAAGGCCGCGCGCCGCTCGCGCGCATCGGGCGGCAGCGCGACCGGGAACGGGTCGTCCCAGGCCGCCGGCTCGGCGGCGAGCCGGCGCAGCAGCGCGGCGTACGCCACGAACATCGCCTCGACCATCCCGTCGGGGAAGAGCCCTTCGACCCAGTCGAACGACAGGACGAGCCTGCCGCCGCGCTCGAGGACCTGGTGGTCGAGCCACACCTGCGGCGTCTGGGAGATGCCGTAGACCTGGCGCCCGAGCCGATCGAGCCCCTCCTCCGGGTCGATCCCCAGCACGCTCGTGAAGACGATCGGCATCAGGCCGTGCGACCGGCCGGCGCGGGCGCGCTCGCGCAGGACGCGCACGCCGTTGATCTGGCGGTGGTCGAGGTCCTCCCACAGCCGGCGCTGCGCGGCCCGGGCGCGCTCGCGGAACGAGCCGGCGCCCGCGGCATCGACCTCGAGCATGGTCAGCGACGTGAAGTCGCCGACCAGCTCGGGCATCTGCGGGTGGACCGGCGGGCGGTGGTACGTCGTCACGTTCACCGTGAAGCGCGGGGAGTCGGCCCACGCGGCGAGGACCTCGGAGAACGCGGCGCACAGCAGGCCCGACGGCGTCAGCTCCTCCTCGCCCGCGCGGCGCTTGATCCTCTGCCACGCCTCCGCCGTCAGCTCGTCGTGGTGGCGCACGAAGCGAACGGTCTCGAGCGTCTGCGGGTCGCGGGCGAGCGGCAGCTCCGGCGGGCCGGGCAGGTCGCGGCCGAGCCAGTAGTCGCGCGCGCGGCGGAACTCGTCGGAGTCCTCGAGGCGCTCGAGCGCGTGGATGTAGTCGCGGAAGCTCAGCTCGAGCGGCGCCGGCTCGAGCTCGGGGTCGTCGTAGAAGCGCACGAGGTCGCGCCCGAAGAGCGCCCAGCTCGCGGCGTCGGCGACGAGCAGGTCGATGCCGAAGTGCAGCCGCGCGGTGCGCTCGCCGGTGAGCGAGATCCGCACGTCGAGGAGCGGCCAGACGTCGGTCGCCACCACCTGGTGCGACATCTCCTCGCGCCTGCGCGCGAGGCGCTCGGCACCGTCCTGGCCGCTCAGGTCCTCGACCGGGATCTCGATCGGCGGGACGTCCGGGAGGATCCGCTGGCGGCCCTCCGGGAGGACGATCGCTCGCAGCATGTCGTGGCGAGCGACGACGCGGTTGAGCGCCCGCTCGAAGCGCGCCACGTCGAGGTCCTCCGTGTCGATCTCGACGTAGTAGTGCGTCGAGACCTCGCTGAGCTGGAACAGGCCCGAGCGCCCGACGAGGTAGGCCTGCTGGATGTCGTTCAGCCCGAAGGGCTCGTGGCGACCGGCCGGGTCGGGGTCGACGCGGAGGCCGCCGGACGCGGTCGCCCCGGCGTCCGACACCTGGCGGCCGGCGGCGCGCGCAGCGGCGGCCGCGGCCGGCCGGCGCGCGGCGTCGCCGTCCTCGTCAGCCGGCTCCGCGTCGTCGCCGCCCGCGACGGACGCGGCGAGGCCCGCCACCGTCATCCCGCGCATCAGCGAGCGCAGCGGGACGTCGACGCCGAACCCCGCGTGCAGCTCGTCGTGGAGCGTCATCGCCGCCAGCGAGTCCAGGCCGAGGCGGTTGAGCGGGACGCGCAGCGCGACGAGCGGCTCGTCGAGGTCGAGCAGGCGGGCGACGCGCATGGACACCGCGATCTCGAGCGCGGCGCCGGTGGCGGGGCGCTCGTCGACGTGGCCGGCCGCCCGCCGCGCGAGCGCCTCGACCGCCTCGCGCCGCAGCGGAACGCCGCCCGGCCCGAGGCCGAGCCGTCCGTCGCGGACGAGGTCGGCCAGCGCGTCGGCCGGCCGGCCGTCCGCGGCCTGCGGCGCCTCGCCGGCCAGCGTCGCGACGTCGGGCAGGGCGTCGCGGTCGACCTTGCCGTTCGCGGTGAGCGGGATGGCCCCGACGCGTGCGATCGCCGTCGGCACCATGTACTCGGGGACGAGGGCGGCGACGTGGTCCTGCAGATCGCGCTCGGAGGGCTCCTGACCGCTCTCGGGCACGTGGTAGGCGACGAGGCGCCGGTCTCCGCGCGGGTCGCCGGCCACGTTCGCGACGGCGCTCCGGACCCCGGGATGGCGCTCGAGCGCGGTCTCGACCTCGCCCAGCTCGATCCGGTGACCGTGCACCTTGACCTGCGCGTCGCGGCGGCCGAGGAACTCGACGTCCCCGCTGGGCCGGTAGCGGGCGAAGTCGCCCGTGCGGTACAGGCGCTCGCCGGTGCGCGGATGGAAGAGGAAGGCCGCGTGCGTCTTCGCCGGGTCGCGCCAGTAGCCGCGCGCGAGTCCGTCGCCCGCGATGAACAGCTCGCCCGGCACCCAGTCGGGCCGCGGCTCGAGCCGCTCGTCGAGCACGTGGAAGCGCTGATTCGTCAGCGGGCGCCCGTACGGGATGCTGTCCCAGCCGGGCTCGGGCCCGGTCGTCGGGTGGAAGTTCGACCAGATCGACGCCTCGGTCGCGCCCCCGAGCCCGTAGACCCGCACCCCGTCGCCCATCGCGCACAGCCGCGCGGGGAGGGTGACCGGGATCCAGTCCCCGCTCATCATCACCACGCGCAGCGCGTCCGGCAGCGGGCGGTCGTGGCTCTCGAGGTGGTCGACGAGCAGCTTCACGAGCGCCGGCACCGAGCTCCACAGGGTCACGCCCTCGGCCGCGCAGAGGTCGGCCCACGCCCCCGGGTCGCGCGCCGACCCCGGATCCGGGACGACGACCGCGCCGCCCGCGGCGAGCACGCCGAAGACGTCGTACACCGAGAGGTCGAAGCTCAGCGACGAGATCGCGATCGCGCGGTCGTCCGCGCCGACGCCGAACCGGCGGTTGACGTCGAGCACGGTGTTCAGCGCGCTGCGGTGCTCGATCGTCACGCCCTTCGGCACGCCGGTCGAGCCCGACGTGAAGATGACGTAGGCGACATCGGAGGGGGCGCTCGCCGGCTCGGGGGCCTCGGTGTCGCCGTCGTCGTCGTCCTCGCCGCCGAGAGCGATCGTCGCGATCCCCTCCGGCAGCGGAAGGCGCCCCATCAGGTGGGGCTGGGCCAGGACGGTCCCGACCTGCCCGTGCTCGACGAGGTAGCGGACCCGCGGCTCCGGCAGCGCCGGGTCGATCGGCAGGTACGGCGCGCCGGCGCGCAGCACCCCGAGCACCGCGACGACCTGCTCCCACCCCTTCTCCATCGCGACGCCGATGGGGCGGTCGGCGCGGGCGCCCGCCGCCGCGAGCCGGGCGGCGAGAGCACGCGAACGCGCCTCGAGCTCGCCGTAGCTGAGGCGGGCGCCGGCGGAGACGACCGCGGTCCGGTCGGGGTCCTCGCGGACGCGGTCGAGGAACGGCGCATGCAGGAGGCGCTCGGCAACCGGGCCGACGGTGGCGTTCGCGGCGGCGCGGCGCTCGCGCTGATCGGCGGGCAGGCGAACCGGGAACGGGTCGGTCCAGGCTGCGCCGTCGGTGGCAAGGCCGCGCAGCAGGTCGCCCAGCGCGGACGCGAGCGCTCCGACCACGCCTTCCGGGAACAGCCCGTCCACCGCTTCGAGGGCGAAGGTGAGCGCGCCGTCGCGTTCGACGGGTCGGCAGTCGAGCGTCGTGCCCGCGGGCGGATCGGGAGCGTCCGGCGCGAGGAGCGCGAACGCGATCGCCGGCCCGTCGTGTGCCGCCGCGGGCGCGTCGATCGCCTCCCACAGGCGGCGCTGAAGCGCGCGCGAGCGCTGGACGAGCGAGGCGCCGTCGGACGGACCGGCCGCGACGGCGGCTGACCCGACGTCCGCGCCGCCCGCACCCCGGACCACGATCGAGAACGACGCGGTCTCGCTCCAGCGCCCGAGGACCTCGGCGAACGCGCCACAGAGGACGGCCGACGGCGTCAGCCCCGCCTCGCGCGCCCGCTCGCGCAGCCGGCCCCACGCCTCCGGAGCGAGCTCGACCCGGGGCTCGACCGCCGTGCGGGCGTCGCCGGCGGCGGGCTCGCGCGCGCGCGGAAGCTGGGGCGGCGGCGGTGCGTCGACGGCGGCCGATCGCGGCGCGCCGTCGTCGCGCGGCGTCGCCGCGGGGGCGCCCGACCCGCCGTTGCCTCCCCCACCTTCGAGCGCCGCCGCGAGGCGCCGCGGATCGCCGGCGAGGTCGGCCTCGAGCGCGCCGGCGACCGCGGCCGATGGCTCGTCGGCGAGGCGGGACAGCGGAACCGCGAGCCCGGCTGCGCGCAGGCGCGCTCCCAGCGCAGCGATCTGCGGCACGTCGAGCCCCCGCCGGGCGAGCGGGATCGCGTCGTCGCCGCCGGAGGCGCCGAGGGCCCGTGCCTCCCGTACGATCCTCGCGGCGAGGGCCCGGCGGCGCGCATCGCTGTCGGGCGCGCCGCGGACGCTCGCGACCTCGACCCCGTCGGCCGACATGAGGACGTCACCGCGGTCGTCGAGGACCTGGAGGTCGATCCCACGGCCGTCGGGCGCGCGGCGCGCATGGACCCACGCCGGCGACCCGCCCCCGCCGTCGTCGCCGGCCGCCGCGCGGAGCCGCCGGACGGAGACCGGCGCCGGCGGCGCCTGACCCGCATCGCCGTTGCGCACCGCGGCCGCCACGGCGGCGTGGAGGGCCGCATCGACCGCGCGCGCAGCGTCGCCGTCCGCGTGCACCCCGCAGACCGCCTCGTTCGCCCCCGCACGCAGGCGCTCGACGTGCTCGCCGCCGGGCACGGACAGCCCGTGCGTGCGCAGCGCGTCCAGCACCTCGCCGGCCGCCAGCTCGCCGCCGCAGCGCGCCAGCAGGTCCTCGGCCGGAGCCTGCGGTCGCCCAGGTCCCCCGCGGGGGTCGCGCGCGACGGTCGCCGTCCACCGCGGGGCCCACCCACCGGCCTCGCGGACCAGCAGCTCGACGCGCACCTCGCGCGGGGCGTCACGGTGGAGGTCATCGGGCGTGCGCGTCACCGTCAGCCGCAGCGGGTCCGGCTCGTCGAGCGGCACGACGAGGTCGCCCGGTGGATCCGGGGCGCGAAGCTCGTGCGCGCCGCCGCCCAGCACCGAGCCCGCGGCGCGCCCCGCGGCGCGCCAGACCGCCGGCATGGGCACGACGAACCCCGCGATCAGCGGCGCCTCGGCGGGAGGGCCGTCGCTCAGGCCCTCGGGCCGCAGCTCGAGCACCTCGGCGCCGGGCCAGCCCGCGACGCGGCGCCCGACGCCCGCCGCCGGCCGCGGCAGCCGCGCGTCGGTCCCGGCGGGGCCGAGCAGGGCGTCCCAGTCGAGGTCGCATCCGAGCGCGAACGCCCGCGCCGCCGCGGCGACCATGCTCGCCCGCCCGCCGGCGCCGGAGTGGCACGAGGAGACCACGTTCGACCCGCGAGCCGGCGCCGCGCCCGGGTCGAGCGCCAGGACGACGTCGGCGGGGAGGCTCGCGAGGTCGAGCGCGGGCACCGGGGCCGCGCCGCCCGCGCCGCGCACGACCCGGCTCAGGGCCTCCTCCAGCGACGCGCCGCCGCGAATCGCGGCGACGACGGGATCCGCGGCCCCCGCGCCGGCGACCACGTCTGCCTGCACGCCCCAGCTCTCCCACAGCGCCGCCAGGGCGATCTGCACCGCTGCACCGGCGACGCGCGCGCGTTCCGGGCTCCACTCCGGCTCCGCGGCGACCAGAGCCCGCAACGGCGACCACCCGGCCTCGGCGGCGACGATCCGGTCGCACGCCTCGAACCGGGCCAGGAACGCCTCCTCCTCCAGGAGCAGCGCCGAAGCGCGGGGCGGGCCGTCGCCACCCTGGTCGAGCGCCGCCAACGCGACGCGCGCGCCGCCGGCGACCGCGCCGGCGTCGCCGGCGTCGAGCAGCTCGCCCGCCCGCCGCGCCAGCTCGGCCGCGGACGACCCCGCGAGCGCCACGCGGTACGGCCCCTCACACGCCCGAGCCGCGGTCACGCACAGGTCGGCAGCGGTGAACGTCCGGCCGTGGAGCGTGAGCATGTCGCGCGCCTCACGCAGCAGCGCCCGCAGCTCGCGCGGGCTGCGCGCCGCCAGCGGCAGGGCGAGCGCGCGATCAGCCATGCACGGGCTCGCGCTCGCGGGTCGGCGCGGGCGGCGGCGCGTCGAGCTGCCACGCGACGCCGCGGCCGGCCAGCTCGTCCATGAACGCTCCCGGATCGACGACGTCGCAGAGGTAGCGGCACCCGTGCTCGCTCAGCCGCCCGTCGAGGAGCATCTCGACGCCGATCGCACAGACGAGGCCGGTGATCCGGTAGTGGCGGCGCTCCACGACCGTGACCGCGGCACGCGCGGGCGCACCGTCGCGCCGTCCGGCGGCCCGCGCGGCGAGCACGCCGATCCCGCTCGCGGGGCGGCCGCTGCGGGCGTCGCGCGCGGTCGCCGCGCGCAGCAGGCGCGCGGCGACGTGCGGGCGCGGCCCGACGAGGGCCGCGCCCGCCGCCATCGCGGCGCCCGTGAGCGGCGAGCCGAGCGGGGCGACCCAGCACGCGACGTCGGCGTCGCTCCCGCGGGCGAACTCCCGCAGCTCGCTCATGAAGCACATGAACGCCAGCCGCCCCCCGATCGGGTCGGGCAGCGCGACGCGGCGCCACGCCGACGGCTGCGCGAGCCGTCGCTCGACGACAGCGCCGCGCGAGTACCCGAACGGGCCCGGGTAGCGCGAGAACAGCGAGAGGGCGTCCTCGAAGCCGGTGTCCGACCAGACGTTGCTGTCACCGCAGAACAGGTCCACCGCCTCGACCGCGACGCCGGAGGCCCGCGCGACGGAGTCCACCCAGCGGACGAGGATTCCGGAGAGGCCCGGTATCCACCCCGCGTAGAAGATCGTCGCGAGGCCGCGCTCGGCGGGCTCGCCCCAGCGGTCGACCAGGTCGGCGACGACCTCCTCGTCGCCGCCGGGATCGACGTAGTGCGCACCGGCCGCCACCGCTGCGCGCGCCACCCGGTCGCGAACGGCCGCCGACGGGCCCGCGCAGTTGACGACGACGTCGCAGTCGGCGCACAGCGCGGCGAGCGAGCGGCCGTCGAAGACATCGACCGCCCGCACGGCGTCCGCGCCCGCCACGGCGGCGCGCACGCGCGCCGGATCTCGGCCGGCCAGGACGAGCGCGCCGGCGCCCCGCGCCGCCAGCTCCTCCGCCACGACGCGGCCCGTCGCCCCGGAGGCGCCGATGACGCCGATGGTCGCGTCGCGCACGGCCGGCGCCCGCTACCCGCCGCGCGCCTCGGCCACGATGGCCGCGAGCCGGCTCGCGAGGTCGCCGGCGGTCTTCGACCCGACGAACTTCTCGGGGTCGACCGGCACGTCGAACTCCTCCTCCGCCCACTGCGCCATCTCGACGACGTCCAGCGAGTCGATGTCGAGATCCTCGAGCAGCGCCTCGCCCGTGACGTCCTCGCGCTCCGGTCCGAGCGTCGCCAGCATGTCGAAGACCTTGGTCTCGATCCCTGCGCCCGCCGCGACTTCCGTCATGTCCTTGCTCCCTCTGGTCAGGCCGTCAGGCCGCCGTCCACGGCGACCGTGCTGCCGGTGATGTAGCTGGCCTCCTCCGACGCGAGGAAGCCGATGCACGCAGCCGCCTCCTCGGGCGTGCCGGCGCGACGCGCCGGAACCGCCCTGAAGGACTCGGCCGGCACGTCCTCGATGAGCTTGGTGTCGATGTAGCCGGGGACCACCGCGTTGACGGTGATCCCCCGGCTCGCGACCTCGGCGGCGACGGTGCGCGTCAGCCCGATCAGCCCCGCCTTCGCCGCCGCGTAGTTGGCCTGCCCCGGGTTCGCGCGGAGCGCGATCGCCGAGGAGACGTTGACGATCCGCCCGAACCGGGCGCGGATCATGCCCCTGAGTGCGCGCCGCGTCGTCCGGAACGCCGCCGACAGGTTGACGTCGAGCACGCCGTCCCAGTCCTCGTCGCTGAGCGACGCGGCCAGCTTGTCGCGCCGCACCCCCGCGTTGTTGACGAGCACGAGCACGCGCCCGAACGTGTCCTCGACCTCGCCGAACGTCGCCTGGACGACCTCCGGATCCGCGATGTCGCCGCGCACCGCGATCGCCCGCCCGCCGGCCTCCTCGATCGACGCGACGACCGCCGCGGCACCCTGCTCGTCTTCGCGGTAGCTGACGCCCACCGGCCAGCCGGCCGCAGCGAGCGCGTGCGCCGTCGCCGCGCCGATGCCGCGCGAGGCGCCGGTGACGAGCGCCGCGCCGTCTGCGTGCCGCCGGCCGTTCGCGCTCACGCCGCGCTCGCCGCCGTCCGGCGCCGCGTCCGCTCGACCGCCTCGACGCGGACGCCGTCGACCGTCCGCTTGATGAGGCCCGACAGGACGTGGCCGGGCTCGACCTCGACGAACCGCCCGACGCCCGCCGCGCGCAGGCGCTCGACGCACTCCCGCCACCGGACGCGAGAGGTGAGCGCGCCCGCCAGCTCGGCGCGGACGTCGCCGAACGGGGCCGCGGTCACAGACGACCAGACGGGGATGCGCGGCGTCCGGACCTCGGCCGCGTCCAGCGCGCGCCGGAACTCCGCGACCGCCGGCTCCATCCCCGGTGCGTGGAACGCTCCGTCGACGTCGAGGCGCCGGACCTTCAGGCGCCGCTCGGCCGCGGCCCGCGCGGCCGCTTCGAGCCCCGGGGCGGCGCCCGACAGCACGATCTGCTTCGGCGAGTTGTCGTTGGCGATCGTCACGCCGGCCGCCTCGGCCAGCGGGTACACCGCGTCCGCGGTGGCGCCCATGACGGCGAGCATCCCGCCGCCCGCGCGGCGCGCCGCCGCCTGGGTGACCCGCCCGCGGACGACGACCAGCTCGAGGCCGGTCAGCGCGTCGATCGCGCCGCCGGCGACGAGCGCGGCCAGCTCGCCCAGCGAATGGCCCGCCACCGCGCCGGGCTTCACGTCGCCCGCGACCGACCGCCAGCTCGCCACGCTGGTGCAGTAGACCGCCGGCTGGACGAACCGCGTGCCGTCGTCGAGATGGTCGAACGGGTCGCAGCCCAGGAGATCGACCGCGCGCTCGAGCAGGTCGGGAGCGTCCTGCTCCACCCGCTCGCGCAGGTCGCCCTGCTGACTGCCCTGGCCCGGGAAGACCAGCGCCACCCGTTCGTCCGCCACGCTCTGCTCCTCATCCGCTCGGCTCTGTACGCATTGCCCAGGCGGAGCGGTCGGCGGTCGACCGAATCATCGCAAGACCCTGAGCGGTTCTTTCCCCTTTACGGAACCCGCATCGCGGAGCGGTGCGGGTACCAGCAGATCGATGACCATCGACGACACCGTCAGCCCCTTCCGCGTCTTCGAGCGCAGCTTCGACGAGCTCGAGCTGGGCGAGCCGCTGGGCACGGCCGAGCGCTGCATCACCGTCGACGACGTGCTCGCCTTCGCCGAGCTGACGGGCGACCGCCATCCCGTCCACGTCGACCCGCAATGGGCGGCGGGCAGCCGCTTCCACCGCCAGATCGCGCACGGGATGCTCGTGCTCTCGACGGCCTTCGGCGCCTACCCGTTCGACGGGCAGTGGGTCGTCGCGCTGCGCCGCGTGCGCGACGTCACATTCAAGCGGCCCGTCGCCCCGGGCATGAAGATCCTCGTCGACGCGGCGATCGACGACCTGACCGTCGCCGACTCGTCGACCGGGCTCGTCACCTTCCGTCTGACGGTGCGCGACGAGGCGCAGCGGGCGTGCGTGCGCGGACTGATCGAGGTCGTCTGGCGGCGACGGCCGGCCGCATGAACCTCGCCGGGAAGCGCATCCTCGTCACGGGGGTGGTCAACCGCGAGAGCCTCGGGTACGCGGTCGCGACCCGGGCCCAGGAGCAGGGCGCCGAGCTGGTCCTCACGAACTTCGGCAAGGCGCACCGCGTCGCGCGGCGCACCGCGGCCGGCATGGCCGACCCACCCGACGTCCTCGAGCTCGACGTCACGGAGGAGAGCCACTACGAGCGGCTGCTGACCTACGTGCAGGAGCGCTGGGGCGGGATCGACGGCGTCGTCCACTCGGTGGCCTTCGCGCCGGCCGAGGCGCTCGGGGGCAACTTCATGGAGGCGCCGGCCGAGAGCGTGCTGCGCTCGATGGAGGTCAGCGCGTTCTCGCTCAAGGCGCTCGCTCACGCCCTCGAGCCCGTGCTCGAGCCCGGCGCGTCGATCGTCGCGTTCGACTTCGACGCGTCGGTCGCGTGGCCGATCTACGACTGGATGGGCGTCTCGAAGGCCGCGCTCGAGTCGATCGCGCGCTACCTCGCCCGCGACCTCGGCCCGCGGCGGGTGCGGGTGAACCTCGTCTCCGCCGGGGTGCTCGGCACCGTCGCGGCGCGCGGGATCCCCGGCTATCGGCGCCTGGCCGACGCCTGGGCGGAGGCCGCGCCGCTGGGGTGGGACACGTTCGACGCGACGCCCGTGGGCGACGCCGCGTGCTTCCTGCTGTCGGACTGGGCGCGCGCGATCACCGGCGAGATCCTCCACGTGGACGGCGGCGTCCACGCGATCGGGCTGCCGCTGCTCAACGCGCAGATCCAGCGGGAGCGGCAGGAAGCGCCGGCGCCTCCGGCGGCTCCGGCCCTTCCGTCGCGATGAGCGGGCGGAGCCGCAGCGCGGTCTCCAGCTCGGCGCGGCGCGCGACGATCGAGCAGCCGAGCCGCTCCTCGATCGCGCGCAGGCGGTTGGCGATCGTCCGCTCCGAGACGCCGATGCGCGCCGCGGTCGACGCTGCGTTCTGCGCCGACGCGAAGTAGGCGCCGAGCGTCTCGCGCAGCGTCTCGGTCCGCTCGTCGCTGCCATCGAGGCCGCGGAGCTCGCGGTCGAGGAACGCGTGCGCCGTGCTTGGATCCGCGAGCGCGAGCCCTTCGATCGCGACGTCCTCGTAGACGGTGACCGTCGCGTCCCGCCCGCGCGCCGCGACGCGATGGGCGATCACCGCCTGGAAGTGGCTCGTCCGGAAGCCGCCCCGGCCACGCGCCGGCGCGCCGATCGCCAGCCGCGCCCCCGGCGGCGGGACCGTGCGGCGGACCGCGCCCATGTCCTGTGCGGCGAAGGGCCGCGCGCGCCCGAGCCACGCCCAGCGCCGGTCCGGCTTCTCGGCCTGGACCTCGAGCAGCTCCGCGCCGAGCGCATCGGCCAGGGGCGCGAGCGGGTCGAGCTCCTCCGGATCGTCCACGACCACGCCGAGGTGGTGGCGGTCGAGCGCGTAGTCGAGGTCGGGCGTGCCCGCCGTCGCACCGGTGATCAGCCCCACCACGGCGACGGCCTGGCGCCGCGCGTCGCTGCGCCGGACCCGCCGGCGCTCGCGCTCGTGCTCGAGCTCGAGGAAGTAGATGCACCGGTCCGTGTAGGCGAACATGAAGCGCGCGCCGCGCTCGAGCAGCGCGTGGCAGCCGGCGCTGCGCCGCCCGTCGTCGGTCACGGCCTCGAGCCACGCGTCCCACAGCGCGGCGTGCGCAGTCCGGTAGCAGTGCGCGACCGTCGCGCACGAGATGTCCGTCGCGACCGCCCCGCGCGCCGCCTCCGCGACCTCGGGCGGGCACGAAACCGGAAGCTGCATCCCCTCCGCCAGCTCGTCGATCTGGCGCTGGAGGAACTGCCATCCCGTCCGCCTGGTCCGCCGCCGCGCGCCGGGGTGGGTCAACGGCTCCGCCTCGACGCTCTCACCCAGCAGGTCGAGCATCGCGTCGACGATCTCCTCGAGCCGCGCGCTCACCGCCCGCGCGACCGCCGCGTCCTCGACCGTCGCTGCGCCCCGACCGTCAACCGTCATGCCGACTCTCCTCCGTGATGCTCGGGCCGCGTCCTGCCGCGCGGCCCCGTCAGAACCCGCGGCGCTCCCGGTCGGGGCGGGGGCGCTTCCCCTTCTTCTCGCGCACCTCGCGGTCCGCCTCGTCGAGGATCGCGATCTGCTCCGCGCCGACCTTCGAACGCACCTCCTCGAGCGTCACCTCGCGCGCCCCGTGCCTGCGGCGGTACTCGTTCGCGGCCTCCACCATCTGCGGGAGGTCCGCGTCCTCGATCGCCGCCTGCGCCCCTAGCGCCCTGTTCCGCTTCTTGTCGGTGATGTCCGCCACGTGGCGGCGGCTCGTCATGCTGCCGAGGAGGACGAACGTCCCGAAGACGACGATGATGCTGATCAAGACTATGGCGCTGAAGGTGTCCATTGGTTCAGCACCATTGCGCCCCATCTCGCCGCTCGCAACCGAGGATCTTCGAGTCTCGCCCCGCAAACTTCGTAGGTTCTACGACAACGTCACGCGGGGCGCGTAGGCTGTGACGCATGGAGAGCGCGACGAGTGCCGACTTCGCGCTGCTGACCGCGGCGCTGGAGGCCGAGCTCGACGAGATCGTCGCCGACTACGTCTCGCGGCTCCGCGAGGAGTTGCCGGAGTGGACTCGCGAGCGGCCGCAGTTCGCCGAGACCACGCGGCTCGGCGCGCTCCAGAGCATCGGTGCGGAGATCCGCGCCCTGCGCGCCGGCAGGCTGCCGGCGCTCTGCCCGCCGTTCGACGCCGAGGGCGCGCGCCAGTGCGCGCGACTCGGTGTCCCCCTCCACGCCGTCGTGCTCCAGTACCGGCTCGGTCACGCGGTGCAGTGGGAGCGCTGGCTGCGCCTGGTCGAGCGGCACGCTTCCGCCGCCGCGGAGCGCCGGGCGCTGCTGGAGCGGGCGTCGGAGTTCCTCTTCGCGTATGCGAACCGGATGACCCGGTTCGCGATCGACGAGTACACCGCGGAGCGCGAGCGTCTCCTGCGCGGCCGCGAGCAGCACCGCGTCGTCCTCGTGCGCGACCTCCTCGAGGGCCGCGACGTCGGCCCCGGTGCCCTCGGCTACCGGCCGGGCGACCACCACGTCGGCCTCGTCGCGTCCGGCGCGCCGGTGCCCGAGGCGCTGTCGGAGCTCGCGTCGCTGCTCGACCGCAGGCTGCTCATCGTGCGCGCCGAGGAGTCGGCGTGGTGGGCGTGGCTCGGCGGCGACAACCCGCTCGACGGCGCCGCCGATGTCGCGCTGCGCCGGTTCCGTCCCCCTGCCGACGCCCGCATCGGAATGGGAGACCAGGCGGCCGGCGCGAGCGGGTTCCGCTCGACGCACGCCCAGGCCGCGTTCGCGCACGGCGCCGCGGTGCGGCGCTCGGAGCCGCTCGTGCCCTACGACGGGGTCGCGCTGGAGGCGCTGGCCTGCGCGGACCGCAACGCGGCGCGCGCGTTCGTGGCGCGCGAGCTGAGGGGGCTCGAGCGCGACGACGTCCGCTCGCGGCGGCTGCGGGCGACGGTGCGCGCGTACTTCCTGGCGGGCCACAACGCCGCCGGCGCCGCCGCCGCGCTCGGCATCCACCAGCAGACCGTCGCCCAGCGGCTCCACGCGGTCGAGCAGCGGATCGGCCATCCGGTCGCCCAGCGCCGCGCCGAGCTCGAGATCGCGCTGCGCCTGCGCGAGCACCTCGCCTCCGGCCTCGGGCGGCCGGAGGAGCCTCAGACCGCCACCGCCTCCCCCGTGACGAACGGCCGGTAGAGCGGGAGGGCCTTCGGCAGGTCGCCGCGGTCGAGCCGCTCGACGCGGAAGCCGGCGGCGGCGACTGCCGCGAGCGTGCGGCGGTTGCAATGGCAGCCGTAGCCGACGCGGAGCCACAGCGGCTCGGCGCGGTCCTGCCACCGGGCGAGCGCGGTGCCGTCGTCGGCGCGCACGTGCTCGAGGAACGCCAGCCGCCCGCCGGGCCGCAGGACCCGGCGGATCTCGGCCAGCGCACCGTCGAGGTCGTCGACGGTGCACAGTGTGAACATGGTGACCGCGGCGTCGAAGCTGCCGTCGCCGAAGGGAAGCCGCTCCGCCGGGGCGAGGACGACGCGGGCCGCGGGGCGGTCCGCGCTCACGCGGTCGCGCAGCCGCCGCGCCATCAGCTCGTCGGGCTCGACGAGCGCGAGGTCGGCGACGTCGTCGCGGAAGTACGGGAGGTTCAGCCCGGTTCCGGCGCCGATCTCGACGACCCGCCCGCGCAGCGGATCGAGCAGGCGCTCGCGCATGGCGGCGAGGCCCGCGTCCTCCGCCGGCTTGTACCAGCGGTCGTAGTTGCGCGCGACGAAGCGCCCGTACGGTCGCACCGCTCCCTCATAGGCCTTCATGCCACCCTCACGGGCGTCGGCGCCGGCGCGGCCGCGAGCTGGGCCGACAGCGTCTCGGCGGCGCGCTCGCCGCTGTGCACGGCGCCCTCGACGATCCCCGCGCTCAGGTAGTCGCCGGCGAGCGCGACGCGGCGCGGCAGCCGCCCGAGCAGGTCGCGCATCAGGCCGTAGTGGCCCGGCGGCGGCTTGACGATCGCGCGCTCGCGCTCGAAGACGTGCGCGAACGCGGGCTCCGGCAGGTCGACGTCGAGGAACCGCTGCGCGGCCTCGTGCGCGAGGCGCCCCGCGTCTTCCTCGCGCATCTCCCCGGACGCGCGCTCGCCGAAGTACACGTCGATCACCTCGGAGCCGCGTGCGACGAGACCGGGCGCCTTGCGCGACAGGATCCCGATCGCGGCCACGGGCTCCGCCGCCGGTGCGGCGGGCTTGACGGTGGCCGGGAAGCGCGCGAGCAGGTCGGTCGGGAGCCGGTAGCCGCACGCGACGTGGACGTTGCCCGCGTACGGGACGCGGCCGAGCGTTGGCGCGCCGCTCCAGCCCCGCAGGATGGTCGCCGCGGCGTTCGCGTCGGTGGCGACGACGACGCCGTCGGCGTGCCGCTCGCCGTCCGCCGTCTCCACGGTCACCGCGTCGCGATGCGGGCGCACCGCGAGGACGGCCGCGCCCAGCTCGACCTTCGCGTCGCGCACGAGCGTCTCGCACAGCGCGCCGGTGCCGCTCGGCAGCGCGAAGAGCTTGAGCTTCGGCGTGTGGCGCAGGAAGGTCGTCAGCGCCAGCGCGACGCCGTCCTCGGGCGGATAGAGCCAGTAGGGCTCGAACGTCGGCCGCGCCACGTGCTCCAGCCCGTCGACGCCCAAGCGCCGGCGAGCCCACTCGGCGACGGTCTCGCCGGCGTCCGCGTCAGCCAGCGCGCCCAGCTCGAACGCGTCGGGCGCCCGCAGCGCGTAGAACGACAGCACGGCGAACGCCCGCAGCTTCGTGGCCCAGCGCGCGTCGGGCAGCCGCGCCACGCTCAGCGGCGAGGCGGGCTTCCACGGCAGGATGCGGCCCTCGTGGTAGAGGCCCGAGCTGTCCTCCATGAGGGCGAGCGTCCGGCGCAGGCCGAGCTCGTCGAGCAGGGCCAGCGTGCGCTCGTAGAAGTGGCCGAAGTAGAAGGCGCCGGTGTCGATGGTGAAGCCGTCGTGGCGCAGCGTCCACGTCCGGCCGCCGATGCGCTCCTCGGCGTCGAGCACGGTGACCTCGTGGCCAAGGCGGCTGAGGCGGTAGGCGGCGGTGCACCCTGCGGGGCCGGCGCCGACGACGATGATCTTCACGTCCACTCCCCCTCTGCGACGGTCCTGAGCCTCCCGGCGAGAAGCTCCTCGCGGCAGCTCCCGCGCCGCACCTTCCCGCTCGCCGTGCGCGGGATCGACCGCGGCGCGACGAGCACGACCCGGGCCGGCGACACGCCGATCTCGTTGCGGACGGCGCGGCGGATCGCCTCGACGGCCTCGTCGGCCGCCTCGGCCGCGCCGGCGTCGGCCTCGTGCACGACGACCAGCCGCTCCTCGCCGCCGTCGTCCACGGCGAACGCCGCGGCGGCACCGGCCTCGACCGATGGGTGCGACAGCGCGGCGGCCAGCTCGACGTCGTCGGGCGCTATCGTGCGCCCGCGCGTGACGATCAGCTCCTTGAGCCGGCCGGTGACGAAGACCTCTCCGTCGCGCGCGAAGCCCAGGTCGCCGGTGCGTAGGAACGGCCCCCCGCCGCCGGCGAGCCGCCCGCCGAACGTCGCCGCGGTCGCCTCCTCGCGCCCCCAGTAGCCGAGGCCGACGCTCGGGCCGCGCACCCACAGCTCGCCGACGCGGCCGTCGGGCACTTCCTCGCGCTGCTCCGGGTCGACCACGAGCGTCTCGTGGCCGCCGATGGGGCGCCCCGAGCCGACCTTGGCCGGCGCTCCCGGCGCGTCCGGCGCGGCGTCGACCGCCTCGCCCGCCGCGAGCCGGTCGCGGTCGACGTGCCGCACCGAGAAGCGCTGCGGCGGCGGCGAGCCGGTCACCACGCACGTCGACTCGGCGAGGCCCCACGACGCCCACAGCGACTCGCGCGCGAAGCCGACGGGCGCGAACGCGCGCGTGAACCGCTCGATGACGTCGGCGCGCAGCGGCTCGGCGCCGATGAACGCGGTGCGCCAACTCGACAGGTCGAGGCCGGCGCGCTCCTCGAACGTCACGCGACGGGCGCACTGGTCGTAGGCGAACGTCGGGCCGCCGCTGAACACCGCGCCGTAGCGCGAGATCGCGCGCAGCCACCGGGCCGGACGCTGCACGAAGCTCAGCGGGGACAGCATCACGCAGCGCATGCCGGCGCGCACCGGCAGGACGACCGCCGAGACGATGCCCATGTCGTGGTGCAGCGGCGGCCAGCTCACCGAGGTCGCGCCGGGCTCCGCGGCGGTTTCGGCCTCGAGCAGCGCGCCCTGCGCGACGAGGTTCGCGTGGGTGAGCACGACGCCCTTCGGCGTGCCGGTCGATCCCGACGTGTACTGGATGAGCGCGGGGTCGCCCGCCGCCGGATCGGCCAGCGGGCCGTCGCCCGCGGGCGCCGGCGCCTCGGCGTCGGTCAGCACCCACGGCAGCGACCACGTCGCCGAGTCGCGGGCGATCGTGCCGCCGAGCTCCTCGCGCATGGCGTGGGTGGCGAGGACGGCCGCGGCCCCCGAGTCCTCGCGGATCGCCTCCATCCGCGCCGACGCGACCCGCAGCCGCCAGCCCTCCGGCGGCTGCACGGCCACCGCCACGACCCCCGCGTACGCGCACGCGTAGAAGCCGACGACGAACTCGGGGCCGGTCGGGAACAGCAGCAGCACGCGGTCGCCCGGCCCGCAGTGCCGTCGCAGTCCGGCGGCGACGGCGCGCACCCGCGCCTCCAGCTCGGCGAACCGCAGCGCGCCGGCCTCGTCCTCGCCGCGCGCGAGCGCGAGGTACGCGACATCGTCCGGCGTCGCGGCAGCCCGCTCGGCAAGCGACGTGGCGAGCGTCCCGGTGCCGCTCGTGCGCGGCGCGCCGGGGGCCGCTGCCTCGACCGCGCCGCTCACACCGGCACCATGAGGTCCTCCTCCTCCTCCTCGGCGACATCGCGGTGACCGTCGAGCCATGCGTCGAGGCGGCGCTTCGCCTCCGGCGGGCGCGGCTCCTCCAGCCACGTCATGAACGCGGACCCGTCGGCGCCGATCATCAGCACGCCGTCCATCGCCTTGGCGCGCCGCAGCGCTCCCAGCGCCTGCCGCGGCGTCTGCACGATCGGCGACCCGACGTTCAGCGACGTGTTGACCGCGCACTCGACGCCCGCATGGCGGCCCATCGCCTTCAGGAAGGCGTGCGAGACCGGGTCGACCTCCGCGTCGACGACCTGCACCCGGCTCGTGCCGTCGCGGTGCACGACCGCGGGGACGCGCTCCCGCGCCGCCGGGCGCGCGGGGGCCGCGAGCACCATGTACCGGTACGCGTTGCAGCCGTCGTCGGACGCGCCGTCGGACAGCTCGAACAGCTCCTGCGCCGCCTCGAGCGTCGCCATCGGCGCGAGCGGCCGGATCGCCTCCCGGTACTTCACGCGCGCGTTGATGACGTCGAGCGTCGCTGGGTCGCGCGCGTCGGCGAGGACCGAGCGGTGCCCGAGCGCCCGCGGGCCCGTCTCGGCGGGGCCCTGGTAGAGCCCGACCACGCCGCCCGCCGACACGAGCGACGCGAGCAGGTCGCCGACCTGACGCGCGCCCTCCTGCGTGTGGACGTGGCCGATGCGCACCGCCTGCGCGCCCTCCTCAGCGATCGCGCGGCGGATCGCCTGCGTCGTCGGTGCATGGCCGCAGTAGAAGGCGTGGCGCAGCGGGCGGCCGGGCCGCGCGCCGGCCTGCATGGCGAACGCGTACGCCGCGCCGTGCGGCGCGCCGGCGTCGCCGGGCGTGGGCGGCACCCACAGGTGCAGGCGCGTCCCCGGGCGGTCGAGGTACCGGTCGTACCAGCCCTCGTCGAAGCGCTCGAGCAGGCGCATGTTCGCCAGGCAGTTGAGCGCGGTGCCGCCCGTGAGCACGAGCCGGCTCGCTCCCGTCCGGCGGATCGCATGGTCGACGACGTGGGTCAGCCCGTCCTCGAACACCATCTGGAGCGCCGCTGCCTTGTCGACGCGGTCGCGCGTGACGTCCGCGTGCTCGACCCTGTCGACGTCGAGCACCGCGTCGGGGTTCCACATCCGCTCCCTCGGGATCGCCGGGCCGAGGATGTCCTCGAGCTCCGGGCCGTACGGGTCGCCCAGCGCCCGGCGGTGCCAGTTGGCGAACTCGCGGTTGAGGCGGAACTCGCCGTCTGCGCCCAGGTAGACGAGCTGTCGCAGCCGGCGGTAGAACGGGTTGGAGAGCCGGTCGTTGTTGCCCCAGGCCGCCGCGCCCATGTAGCGGCCCTCGCTGGAGAACGGCGGCCAGCCGCCCTGCGTCGCGCTCACCGTCCCGTAGACGATGCCCAGCGAGTCGAGCGTGTTGTCGTTGCGGCTGAGGAACGCCACGCGCCCGTCCTGCGCGGAGTACAGCGACAGCGCGGCGTCGTCGCCGAACCCGTCGCACACGAGGATCAGCGTCGGCTCCGCGCTGTCCGCGAACGGCGACACGGCGTAGGAGAAGTACGCGTGCGAGTCGTGGTGGCGCACGCCGATGACCGGCAGCGGGCGCCCGAGCCCGAGCTGGTCGCCGATCCGCCGCGGCGCCTTCGCGGCGAGGAGCACGTGCCCGAAGTTCAGGTCCGCCGGCGGCTCGGTGAAGATGGGCCCGGGGAACTCCTCGAACGAGCAGCGCACGAACATCGCGCCGACCTGGACGTAGTCCCACGTCGCCAGGCAGGCGACGACGTCCTCCGGCGCGGCGCCCAGCTCACGCAGCCGTGCGCGGACGGACTCGAGCGCGTTGACGGGGAAGTCGCGGCAGTGCTTGATGCCGGAGTAGCGCTCCTCCTCCTCGTTGCAGACGAGGTCGACGCGCCCGTCCGGCGCGACCTCGACGAGGGCGACGCCGGAGTTGTGCCCGGCGGGACCGACGCCCAGCAGCAGCGAGCGCTCGCCGGCCTCCATGCGCCGCCGCAGCTCGGCCCGGGCGCGCTCGGCGTAGGCGCCGCCGTTGCGGTGGAAGTCGTTGCGGGCGAAGTGCCGCTCGAGGGCGGAGCGTGCCGCGCGCTCGCCGAGGAGGCCGAGGCGCGGGTACGAGGGGCCGTACCTGCCGAAGACGCGCGACACCGTCAGGCCTCCGCGCCCGCGAGGAGGGCCGGCTCGGGCCGCCGCTCCTCCGCGCCGGTCGCTGTGCCCACCACCCGCCGTGCGACGTTCATCCGTTCGACCTGCGCGGTCCCCTCGAAGAGCTGGAACGCCTTCGCGTCGCGGAACCACCGCTGGAGGTCGCAGGATCCGCCGGCCGCCGACGGCCCCGCGACCTCGAGCAGCCGCGCCGTCGTGCGCGCCGCGACGTCCGCCGCCTTGAGCTTTGCCATGTTCGCCTCCCCGCCGTCCGGTGCGTGCCCGTTGCTCAGCATCCACGCGGCGCGCCACGCCAGCAGCCGCGCGCAGTCGATCTCGGTGGCCACCTCGCCGAGCGCCTGCTCGACCCAGCCCTCGCGCAGCCGCCCGCTGCCGGCGAGCCGCTCCAGCGTCCACTCGAGCGCCGCGCGGGCGATCCCGACGGCCCCGGCCGCGAAGAGCGGCCGCGAGCGCTCGGGGCTCGTCGCGCTCGGCCCCGAGCCGCGGCGGGGCTCGCCGCGCCGGGCGCGGTCCAGGCGCTGCACGAGCCGCTCCTGCCCGCCGAGCAGCCGGTCGGCGTCGAGCCGGCACCCCTCGAACGTGAGCGTGGCGAGGTGCGCCGCCCGCAGCCCCATCGTTTCGTGCGGCTCGCTCGCGTTCACCCCGGCCGCGCCCGCCTCGACGAGGAAGCGCGCCTGCCCGGCCGAGCCGAGAGCGGGGTCGACGGTCGCCACCACGACCGTCACGTCGGCGATCCCGCCGTTACCGATCATCGTCTTCGTCCCGTCGAGCACCCAGCCCTCGCCGTCGCGGCGCGCTGTCGTGGCGAGCGCGCGGACGTCGGATCCGGCGCCGGGCTCGGTCAGCGCGAACGCTCCGATGCCGAAGCAGGCCGGTCCCCACCGCAGCGCCTGCTCCGGCGTCCCCTCGGCGGCGATCAGCATCGCCGCGCCGGTCGACGCGCCCATCGCCGCGGCGATCCCCGGGCAGCCGCGGTACAGCTCCTCCGCGTACAGCGGGAGCATGAGGCCGTCGGGGTCGGCGGCGGCCCGCAGGATCGTCTCGAGGTCGTACAGCCCGCGCCGCCGGGCCTCGCCGATGACGTCGGAGGGGTAGCCGCGCGCGGCGTCGAGCCCGGCCGACGCCGGCCGCATGACCTCGTCGGCGAACGCCCGGCAGCGCTCCCGCCAGGCGGTCTGGGCGTCGGTCAGGAGCAGGTCCACGGTCAACCGTCCGCCTGCTGGAGCACGAGGCACGCGTTGTGGCCGCCGAAGCCGAACGACTCGCTGATGCCGATCCGCCCGCGGCCGTTGCGCGGTGGGAGCGGCGACGCGCTCTGCGCGACGTAGTCGAGATCGAGGCCGTCGTCGGGATCCTCGAGGCCGAGCGTGGGCGGCGCGAACCCCTCGTTGAGCGCCTGGACCGTGGCGATCGCCTCGGCCGCGCCGGCGCCGCCCTGGAGGTGGCCGATCGCGGACTTCAGCGAGGACACCTTGACGTCGCGCGTGTGCTCGCCGAGCGCGAGCTTGAGCGCCTGCGTCTCCATCCGGTCGTTGAGCTGCGTCGAGGTTCCGTGCGCGTTGACGTACGCGACGTCGGTGGCCGCGACGCCGGCGTCGCGCAGCGCGCGCTCGATCGCCCGGGTCGCGCCCGCCGCGTCCGCGCGCGGCGCCGTCAGGTGGTGGGCGTCGCAGCTCGCGCCGTAGCCGATCAGGTAGCCGATCGGCTTCGCGTTGCGCGCGCGTGCGTCCTCCTCGCGCTCGAGCACCATGACGCCGGCGCCCTCGCCGGGGATGAATCCGTCGCGCCGGCGGTCCCAGGGGCGCGACACGCCCGCCTTCGAGGTCGCGCCCATGTTGTGGTAGGCGCTCTTGAAGTACGTGCTCGAGATCGCGTCCGCGCCGCCCGCGACGACGGCGTCGACTACGCCGAGGTCGAGCATCCGCTTCGCGTCGCCGATCGCCTGGCTGCCGGACGCGCACGCACCGAGGAGCCCGTAGCACTCGCCCTCGAGCCCGTACCGCATCGCGATCATCGCCGCCGCCGCGTTGCCCATGAGCCGCGGGACGCCGAGTGGCGAGACCCGCGAGGGGCCGCTCTCGCGCAGCTTGTCGAGCTCCTCCTCGATCGAGTTGATCCCGCCGAAGCCGGTCCCGATGACGCACCCGACCTCCTCGCGTTCGTACGGGGGCTCGTCGCCGAACGCCTGGCCGACCGCCTCGGCCGCGGCGGCCAGCGCGAGCTGCGCGAACCGGTCGCAGCGCCGGACGTCCTTCTTCGACATCGCCGACAGCGGTTCGAAGTCGGTGCAGCGGGCCTCCCCGCCCTCGATCCGGCACTCGCCGGCGACCCACCGGTCGTACAGCACGCGCGCCCCGTCGCCGAACGGGGTGACGGCGCCGAGGCCGGTGATAGCGATCCTGGTGCTCACCCCCGTCGTTCTCTCCGCCGTCCGCTGGGGTGACGCTGACCGATCCACGAAACTCGGGCGGGGGCGCCTTCCACTGGCGGAAACGGGGAATCCCTCGATGCGGCCCGGACCCCCGAGGTCGAGGATGAGGCCATGCTTCGCGCCAAGGTCGTCAAGTCCGGGCCCCGATCCGCCGATCACCTGGACTCCATGCGTCTCCGTCTGTCCCTCCTCATGGCCGTCCTGGCCACCAGCGCGGCCCTCCCCGCCGCCGCCTCGGCCGACCACATCGTCGGCATGCCCTGCTCGAGCTGCGCCTCGCACGACCAGTGGCCGCGAATCGACATCGAGAACGTCCAGCGCTCCGACAAGGAGGGCACGACCCGGCTCTCCGGCTCGGAGGTCAACGACGAGCTGATGGGCCACCACACGTCCGACGTGCTGCAGGGGTTCGGCGGCTCTGACGTGCTGTGGGGCGACTTCGACCCGGTCGGCCAGCCGCCCAGCCAGGTCGACCGGATCTACGGCGGCACGGGCGAGGACTTCATCTACGGCTCGCACGGGCGCAACATCATCCGCGGCGGCCCCGGCAACGACGCGATCTCCGTCCACTACGGGCGCGGCGTCGTCAACTGCGGCCCGGGCCGCGACATCTACCACGTCGCCCGCTCGCGCAGGAAGAACTACAGGTTCCGCAACTGCGAGAAGGTCGACTACCGGCCGGAGAAGGTGCGCGGCGGCGGGCTCAAGCCGCTGCCGTAGGCGCAGCTCGCGTCGGCGGCAGACGGGGGCGCGGCGACCCGAACCCCGGAGAAGCGTTCGGGCCGTCGCTATCCCGTCTTGCGGGCGGAATCTGCTCGCACCCGGTAGGAAAGAGGACTCGGCCCCGATCCGCCATAGGTCATCCGTCCAGTCGCCCGGTGAGGCAGCACGGAGCGTGCGTCGTTTCATCATCCGGCGATGGACGGCTGGACGCCGGAGCGGGTCCTGGCGCCCCTGCCAGGGCAGCGGCAAGAAGCCCGACGAGGGTGCGGGTCGACCTCGCGGAGCCGGCGGGGTTCCAGAGCGCGGCGAGCCAGACCGCGACGCATCCCATGAGGCCCGCGATCGCCAGCGGCCACCCGTCTTCGGGCCGGGCGTTGCCCGGCCGCGGCTCGATCCGGCGCAGCGCATGCCACGCCGCGACGGCCATCGACGCGCCGGACGCAGGCCGAGCGCCGGGCGGGGACGCGCAACGCCCTCCTCGCGGCGACGCTCGAGCTGCTCGCGGAGGGCGGCTACGCGGGCGTGACCACGCGGGGCGTGGCCAAGCGCGCCGGCGTCACGCCGGGCGCGCTCCAGCACCACTTCGCGGGCAAGGCCCAGCTCGTCGCGGCGGCGTCCGACCACCTCCAGCTCGAGCTCACGCGCGAGCTGGTCGCGCGGACCCCGACCGCCGGGCGCTCCGAGCGCGAGCTCGCCGAGGAGCTGCTCGACCGCCTGTGGGAGATGCACAAGGGGCCGCTCATGGTCGCGGTGACGGAGCTGGTCGCCGCCGCGCGCACCGACGCCGAGCTGCGCGACCTCCTCGCGCCGATGCAGCGCCAGGCCGTCGCCGCGACGGGGATGGTCGCGGGGCAGTTCTTCCCCCGCGCGGCACCGGGCGCGGCGCTGCCCGCGCTGATGGACACCGCGCTCGCGACGATGCGCGGCCTGGCCCTCCTCGGCTTCGTCGACCCGCCCGCCGCGGACGCGATGTGGGAGTCGACGCGGCGACACCTCCTCACCCTCGCCTTCGCCGGCGAGCGGAAGCGGAAGCGAGAGCGGGCGCGACCGTGAGCGGTCCGGCGACCTCCCCCACCGCGCCGCGGCCGAGGCTGCTGTGGCTGAAGCGTGTCCTGCTCGTCAGCGCCAGCGCGCTCGCGGCGATCAACATCTGGACCGGCGCTCCGCTGCTCGCGGTGTGGGTCGGTTCGAAGGCGGCCGCCGGCAGCCGGCTGAGCATGGGCGCGGTCGGCGTCGTCATCGTCGTCCTCGCCGCGTCGTGCCTCGTGCTCGCGGCGGCGCTGACCTGGCTCAGCGCGCGCTACGACGAGCTGACCGGCCGCCCCGCCGCCGCACGCCGAACGTCGCCGTGGCTGCGCAGCATGCGCGGCGAGCGCGAGGAGGAGTCGCGACGACGACACGGCATCAGCCCGGTCGAGAGGATCGTCGTGATCGTCGTCGTCCTCGGCGTCCTCGCGTTCGAGGTGTGGTTCTTCTTCTTCGCGGGCTCGTCGTTGCCGAGCCAGTGACGCCTGACCGCGCCGAGTGGCCGGTGGGCCAAGCGAGTCGCAGGCCAGAAGGACCCGAGGGTCCAGTCCGGCGTGACGCGGGGATGCGCCTCATCGTGGCGGAGCCGGCGTGCTGAGCAGCTTCGCCGCGCCCCACCGCGGCGGCTCCGGCACGCTGGGCGTCCACTGGTCGGCACGACGGTCGAGCGGCAGGAGATCCATCGCGGGTGCATGCGCGCTGAGCAGATGACTCCGCAGCTGGGGAGCGGCTCGGCGCCACGTCGAGGGGCGCCGCAAGTTCGACCGGCGGCCCTCGTTCAAGACGCTACTCCAATCAAAGGACGTCGTCATGCGTGCGGTACGCCGAATGCTCATGCTGCCCCTCATTGCTGGAACCGTCGTGGCGCTCATCGCGCTTGCCGCTGCTCCCGCTCCCGCGCAAGCGAACAGCTGCCAGGTCGAGAGGACGGTCGGCGTGGACCACCCCGTGCCGGAGTCACTGGACCCGAGGTGCATCATCCTCAAGGGGCTCGGCTGCACGAACCTTCAGGACACCGGCGGCTGCGTCAGAGGCATCGTCGCCCGGGTCACCGGCACCCCGGACCGGGTCAGGTACTGCGTCGAGAACTACCACCCCCTGCTCAACGCCAGCGCGTGCGACGACGTCGTCCTGGCCCGCTAGTAGGTCACGACAGTCGACGTGAACGGCGTCCGGGAGAGCGCCTCCCGGACGCCGTGCGGCCGCTGCCCCTCGATCGAGCGACGGATGAGGCTGGGCCGGGCAGGCCCTCGTCTTCGTGAGCTGCTGCAGAGGCTTCTTGTTCTTGCCGTGACCGAGGAAGAGGCGGTTTGGACGCGAGCGGGCTTCGAGAACGGGTTCACCGTCGGGCTCGTGCGCGGATGGGTCTGCCGGAGTGTCTGGCACGTCGTCGCGTTCGACCGCATCCGTGGCGCCGGCGCTCGCGTCGATGGCACCCAGCGGGGGGCGGGCAGTGACGGCGCAGCCTGGCCACGGCTTCGGCCGCGAGCCAATCTCCGCCAGGCGTCTCCTTGATCAGCCCGACGAAGCGCATCGTTTCCGCGAAGACTTCTACGCACTTCTCCGCCTGCGCGTCAGGGACCCAAATTCTCGCTTGACGTCGCGGAAGAGCTTCGGATTCAGCGCCGCCGAAACGAGGCTCCGGGCACGCTCGTCCGGAGACGTGGGTTCGACGATGGCGACCGAGCGGCGCCATCGTGAACTGGCTCTTGTAGCCGCCCGGTGAGACCGTAGCCGCTGGCCGCGGCGGTCGAGTCGACAGCCGCCGCGGAGCCGGAGCCGGAGCGACGCGGCAGAGTCACGCCGCCGCGCTTGCGTCATGTATCGCGCGAGAGCGGCGCGCAGTCCGTGACTGCTTTGTACTTTACTTCCAGTCGAGCGTTGTACGGCAGCCCCCTAATCGAAGCGGAAGCATGTCTCTCGATTCAATGAGCGTCTCGGAGCCAGCGGAACGATGCGAGCCGTTCGATCGTTCGGGGCTGTCGCTTCTCTCGAAGCCCATCGCCGTCGGGCTCGGCCGGTTCGACCCGCCTCATGCGGGTCACCTGCGGATGGGTCTCTTGAACGACCCTCGGCTGTGGTTGGTCGCCGAGCAGGTGGTCCCGCAATCCGCGCGCGGATCGTTGATCCGGTGCCGGATGTGCTCGTGATGGACGCCGATGTGCTGGCGGTGGCGGGAGTCCGCCTGCTGCTGGCTCGCGGCCTGCCGGACGTCCCGATCATCGCGCCTGCTCGCCCGACGGGCCGGGCGCGTCCTGCCAGCCTGGCTTCGGCCTCAGCTTCGTCGGCGAGCTGGAGGGCGCCGTGGAGCGGCTGGGCGGATGGATCGCGGCTGTCGCCGGCCTCTCAGGCGGCAGGCAGAGCACGGCGTATCCCGACGCTGTGGTCAAGCCCGGACCCTGAACTTGACGGATCGTGAGCTTCAGGTCTGCCAGCTCGTCTGCGAGGGGTACCGCGACGCTGAGATCGCCGATGAGCTCGTGATCGAGCTTCGGACGGTCCACACGCACGTGCGGAGCGTCTTTGGCAAGCTCGACATGACGCGCGAGCAGCTGACCGATCGGCGGCGTGCCTTCCGCCGCCGGCATGCTCGGCGGCGAGGGTGCTTCCGCTCGCTTTCGCCGAATCGGGCGTCCGCGGGCCCACAGTGGCCGTGTGAGCGCAGCGACCGACTCGCGCACCTGCGCTCTACGCAATTGCTGCGTAGACGGGCGGCCAAAGATACGCACTGCGTACCGACGACACGCGGCCTGCGGTCCCTCACAGTTCCGAGCCAACGGCGGCGCTGGCCGTCCGTAGAGCGGACGGTCAGACAGGGGTCGACGTCGACGCATACGCGGGCGCGGCGTGGCGCGTGTGGGCGCATTCGGCGGCCGATCCGGCGGTGAGCAGCCGCTTGCCGGCGAACGAGCCGACGGTACCGAGGACGTGACGATGACTACTCCGAGTTCCATCTGGTCGGTGGCGGCAGCGTGCTCGCTCGCTGCGGCGACGTCCTCATGGCGAGAGGACACAGGATCAGAGCAGTGGTGACCGGTGACGCGGTGGCGCGCTCCTGGGCCATCAAGGCGGGCATTCCTCACCACGAGCTCGACGAGGCCGTCGAGCTCGCGCCACGCCTCGCCTGCGATCTCCTGTTCAGCATCGGCAACTACGCGCTGGTGCCCGACGCCTTGCGCACGTGCGCGAAGCGCATGTGCGTGAACTACCACTACGGCCCTCTGCCCGAGTACTCCGGCCTGCACGCGCCGTCCTGGGCCCTCGTCGACGGCGCAACGGACTACGCCACGACGTGGCACCGGATCGGCGAGCTGGTCGACGGCGGCGACGTGCTCAAGCGTGTGCCGGTGCCGATCGAGCCCGACGAGACCGCCCTGTCGCTCGGCTTGAAGTGCGACGAAGCCGCCGTTGCGAGCTTGGGGGAGCTGGTCGACGAGATCGCCGAGCGCCGCGACACCGCGACGCCCCAAGACCTTGCCAAGCGTCGTTACTTCTCCCGACACACCCAGTTCGCGGCCGAAGGCCTGATCGACTGGCGGCAGGACGCCGGGCACATCGTCGCCATGGTCCGGGCCACGGACTACGGTCGCTTCGACAGCCCGCTGGTGTGGCCCAAGGTCAGCGTCGGCGGCCGCTTGCTCGCGGTTCGCGGGGCTCGCTCAGGCGCCGCAACCGGCAACGCCGCGCCCGGCGAGGTGATCGCCTGCGGCGACGCAGCCGGGGTTCAGGTCGCCGCCGCCTCCGGCACCGTTCACCTGACACGGCTGTGCACCTTGGAAGGCGAAGCGCTCAGCGCCGGCGACATCGCCGCGGCCCACGGCGTACGGCCCGGCATGACCCTTGCCGCGCCGGACGACGGGGTCAGGGCTCGGATCAGCGAGGCCGGCACCGAGGCCTCCAAGGCCGACGCGTTCTGGCGCGAGCGTCTGATCGCGGGCGGCGATCCGTACCGCCTCCCGTACACCCCGCCCGCCGCCGCAGAGCAAGAGGACACGTCCGCGATCGCCGCGCGCTGCCGCGCGTCCTCCGTGGGCGACCTCGCCGGCGCGTTGTGCACCTTCCTCAGCCGGGCGTCCGCCAAGACGGACATCCACATCGCGGTGGCCGCGCCGCGCCACGAGATCGACGAGGACCACCGCGGCCTGTTCGCCGCCTGGCTGCCGCTCCGGGCACACGTCGACGCCGGCAAGCCGATTGCCGAGAACATCGAGGCGATCGGCCGTGAGCTCGAGCTCGGTCAGGCGAAGCCATGGCTGCGCCGCGATCTCATCGGCCGAGACGAAGCGCTGCGCAGGCTGTGGGATCGCGGCGCGCTGACGCCGGACGTGTCGATCTCCTGGCACGGCGAGGCCGCCACCCCTGATCGCGACCGTCCGGCGGTGGAGCTGGCGATGCAGGCCGACGGCGAGACGGTCGAGTTCCGCTACGACGCCAGGCGCATCGCGCGCACGGACGTCGCACGACTCGCTGCACAGTTCAGCGAATGGTGCGACCGGCTGCCCTCGGTCGCGAGCCGGCCGCTGGCCTCCGTGGACGTCATCTCGGCGTCCGAGCGGGAGACCCTCATCGAGGCGTTCAACGCCACCGGCGACGAGACCACGGTCGGCGATCCGCTGCATGAGCTGTTCGAACGCTCCGTCGCGGTCCACGCCGGCGACGTCGCCCTCGTCTGCGCCGGCACCTCACTCACCTACGACGAGGTCAACGCGGTCGCCAATCGCCTTGCCGACGTCCTGATCGGTCGAGGCGTGGGCCGCGGCGACCTGGTCGGCGTGGCCCTGGATCGCTCCATCGACCTGGTCGTGGCCCTGCTGGCCGTGATGAAGACGGGTGCGGCCTACGTGCCGATCGACCCCGCCTTCCCGCCGGAGCGCATCGGCCAGATGCTCGACGACGCGGAGCCGAAGCTGATCGTCGCCCCCGCCGCGACGCCGGAGAACCTCTCCGCCTGGGCCGATCTCTGCCTGAGCATCGACGCCGCACATGCCCAGTCCGATGCCGACGCGCAGAACCGCGGGATCGAGGTGCGTGCCGACGATCTCGCGTACGTCATCTACACGTCGGGCTCGACCGGCAGGCCGAAGGGCGTCGAGATCACCCACGGCGCGCTGTGCAACTTCCTGTCCTCGATGCGGCAGCGGCCGGGGTGTGACGCGGCAGACCGGCTGCTCGCCGTCACGACCATCTCGTTCGACATCGCGGTGCTGGAGCTGCTGCTGCCGCTGCTGTCCGGCGCGACGACAGTCATCGCGCAGCCGCATGAGAGCATCGACGCCGGCGCCCTGCTCGAGCTGATGCGGCGCCACGCCATCACGATGATGCAGGGCACGCCCGCCACCTGGCAGCTCCTGCTGGACTCCGGTTGGCGGGGCGAGCCCAGGCTGGCGAAGATCCTCTGCGGCGGAGAGGCCCTTCCGCGTCCGCTGGCCGATCGCCTCCTCGCCTGCGGGGACTCCGTGTGGAACATGTACGGCCCGACCGAGACCACGGTCTGGTCGAGCGTCTGGGAGGTGCAGGAAGAGGGCGACGTCGTCATCGGCAGCCCGATCGCCAACACGCAGCTCTACGTCCTGGACGCAGACCTGTCGCCGGTGCCGGTCGGCTTCGCGGGCGAGCTGTGCATCGGCGGCGCCGGCGTGGCGCGCGGCTACCACGGCGACCCCGACCAGACGCGGTCCCGGTTCGTCGCCAACCCGTTCCACGCGGGCACCCTCTACCGCACGGGGGATCTCGCCCGCTTCCTCGAACCCGGCAGGCTGAGCCTGCTGGGGCGCAACGACGGCCAGGTCAAGCTGCGCGGCTACCGCATCGAGCTGGGCGACATCGAGTCGGCCATCACGAGCCACGAGGAGGTCTCGCGCGCCGTGGTCGTCGGCCGCAACGAGCAGCTCGTCGCCTACTGCGTGCGTGACTCCGCCGCGGCAGCTGACGTGGGGCACGACCAGGAGGCCCGGGCCACCGCTCTCGCCGCGTGGGCCGGCGCATGGGACCGCGCCTACGGGTCCGGCGCGGAGGACGCCACGTTCAACCTGGCGGGCTGGCGCAACAGCTACGACGGCCTGCCGTTCTCCAACGGCGAGATGCGGGACTGGCAGATGAGCTCCGTCGGTCGCATCCTCTCGTACTCGCCGCAGAGCGTGTGCGAGATCGGGTCCGGCAGCGGCCTGATGATGTTCAGCATCGCGCCGCACTGCAGCGCCTACCACGCCGTCGATGCGTCCGAGCGCGCCGTGGACATCACGCGCAGGCACCTCCAGTCGCTGCCGCACGCGACCTGCGAGCACCGCCCGGCCCACGACCTGCCCGACGTGGCCGAAGGCGCCTTCGACACGGTCATCGTCAACTCGGTCGCCCAGTACTTCCCGAGCATCGAGTACCTGACCTCGGTGCTCGAATGGGCCGCGAACGCGGCGAACGGCGGCCGCGTGTTCCTCGGGGATCTTCGCGACCTGTCGCTGCTGAAGGTCTTCCACGCCGACGTGATCCACTTCCGCAGCGACGGCGAGATCTCTCCGGAGGAGCTGGCCGGCCGGGCCGAGCAGGCCGCGCGGCGCGATCGCGAGCTGGTGATCTCCCCCGACTTCTTCGCCAACCTGCCGAGCCTGCTCCCGCAGGTCACCCGCGTGGACGTCATGCTGCGCGCCGGCCGCTACGTCAACGAGATGACGCGGTATCGCTTCGACGTCACCCTGCACCTGGGCGACAGCGCGAGCGGCGTGGCCGGCGCCACCGAGCGGAACTGGCGGGAGGACGGGCTCGACCTGGCGTCGCTGCGCGAGCAGCTGGACGCGATCGGCGACGCGCCCCTGCGCCTGAACGACGTCCCCAACGGCCGGTTGAGCGAGGTGCAGAGCCGCGTCGCGCCGGCCCTCGGCGACGCCTCCGAGGCGCCGACGTCCTGGATCGATCCGCAGGCTCTCGAGGGCGTCGCCGGCGAGGCGGAGCTCGAGATGGCCCTGCTGCCCAGCCGGTCGGGAGACGCGTGGAGCTTCGACGTCGTGTTCTGGCGCGCGGGCCAGACGCCCGACCTCAGCCTCCGTCCCGCCGAGCCGATGGACCGCGACGCGCTGGCCGGGTACGCGAACGTGCCCGCCGTCGGAGAGCCGGCGAAGGCCAAGCTCAGCCGGGTGCTGCGCCCGTGGCTAGCGGAGCGTCTGCCGGGCTACATGGTGCCGGCGTTCTTCGTCGAGCTGGACGAGCTGCCGCTGACGCCGAACGGCAAGATCGACCGCAAGGCGCTGCCGGACCCGGTGGAGGAGATCGAGGTCACGGCCAAGCCCGCCAACCAGCTCGAGCAGGACATCCTGGCCGTCTGGTCCGAGGTCCTCGGCCACGACCGCATCGGCATCAACGAGAACTTCTTCGAGATCGGCGGCGACTCGCTGCGCGTCGTCCGCGTGCACGCCGAGCTCGAGAAGGCGCTGGGGCGCCCGTTCTCGCCGGCCACGCTGTTCGAGCACTTCACCATCAAGGACCTCGCCGCGCACCTGGCCGGCGACAGGAAGGCCTCCCCGGAGCCGGTCCCCGTGCGCCGTCGCGCGGCCTACGAGGAGGACATCGCGATCGTCTCGATGTCGTGCCGCCTCCCCGGCGGCGTGACCACGCCGGAGGAGTACTGGGAGCTGCTCGAGCGCGGCGGCGACGGGATCATCGAGGTGCCGAAGGAGCGCTGGGACGCCGAGGCGCTGTACGACCCCGACCCGGACGCGCGCGGCAAGTCGTACTGCAACCGCGGCGGCTTCGTCACCCCGATCGACGTGTTCGACGCGCCGTTCTTCGGGATCTCGCCGCGGGAGGCGCGATCGCTGGACCCGATGCAGCGCATGGTGCTCGAGACGACCTGGGAAGCGTTCGAGCGCGCGGGCTACACCCTGGACCAGCTCCGCGGCAGCCAGACCGGCACGTTCGTCGGCGTCGGCAAGAGCTCGGCGTTCCACGAGTACGGCCTCACGCTGGCGGGCGGCCTCAACGACCTGGACGGCTACGTCGGCCCGGGCTCGGCGGGAGGCACCATGTCCGGCCGCGTGTCCTACGTGTTCGGCCTCGAGGGCCCGACGCTGACGCTCGACACGGCGTGCTCGTCGTCGCTGGTCACCACCCACCTGGCGTGCAACGCGCTGCGCAACGGCGAGTGCGACCTCGCGGTGTCGGTCGGCGTCAGCATCATGCTCACGCCCGAGCTGCACGTGGAGTTCAGCCGCCTGCGGGGCATGTCTCCCGACGGCCGCTGCCGGTCCTTCTCGTCCGACACAGACGGCACGGGCTGGAGCGAGGGCTCCGCCGCCGTGGTCCTCAAGCGGCTGTCGGACGCCGAGCGCGACGGCGACCCCATCCTCGCCGTGCTGCGCGGCACCGCCGTCAACCACGACGGCCACGCCGCCAGCCTGACCACGCCCAGCGGCCCCGCCCAGCAGCGGGTCATCCGGGCGGCCCTCGGCGCGTCGGGGCTCCAGCCGGGCGACATCGACTACCTCGAGGCGCACGGCACCGGCACGAAGCTGGGCGACCCGATCGAGGGCGCGGCACTCGCGGAGGTCTTCGGCGGCAGCCACTCCGACGCGGACCCGTTGTGGGTCGGCTCGGCCAAGTCCAACCTGGGCCACACCCAGGCAGCCGCCGGCCTGGCCGGCGTGCTCAAGGTCGTCCTCGCCATGCAGCACGACATGCTGCCCCGCACCCTGCACGTCGCGGAGCCGACGCCGGCGGTGGACTGGCAGGACGCCAAGATGGCGCTGGTGCAGGAGGGGCGGCCCTGGCGGCCGAACGGCCGGCCGCGCCGCGCCGGCGTCAGCTCGTTCGGCATCGGCGGCACCAACGCGCACGTCGTCGTCGAGGAGCCGCCGGCGCGGGTGGTCGAGGAGAAGCCGTCGACTCCGCTGCCGCCTACGGTCCCGTTCCTGGTGTCCGGCTACACCGACGCCGCCCTGCGCAGCCAGGCCGAGGCCCTGCACCTGCACATGGGCATGAACATCCAGGACCGGGTCGGCGACGTGGCCTACTCCCTGGCCACCACCCGCACCCACTTCCGCAGGCGGCTGGTGCTGCTGGTCAGGGACAAGTCCGAGCTGCTGGACAAGCTGCCCTCCTTCTCGCGGACGGGAGAGCTGCCGGCCGGCGCGGTCCGCACCGGCGACCAGTCCGAGGACCCCCGCGTCGCGCTGCTGTTCAGCGGCCAGGGCAGCCAGCTGCCGGGCATGGGCCGGGACGTCTACGACGTCTACCCCGCCTTCCGCGAGGCGCTCGACGCAATCGCGGCCGAGTTCGCCGAGCTGGAGAAGCCGCTGCTCGACGTGATGTGGGCCGACCCGGACAGCGACGACGCCGCGCTGCTGGACCGCACCGACTTCACCCAGCCCGCCCTGTTCGCCCTGGAAGTCGCGCTGTGGCGGCTGTGGGAGAGCTGGGGCGTGGAGCCGGAGCTCCTGCTCGGCCACAGCATCGGCGAGCTGGCCGCCGCCCACGTCGCGGGGATCCTCGACCTGCGCGACGCCTGCCGGCTGGTGGCCGCGCGCGGCCGCCTGATGCAGGCCGTGCCCGCCGGTGGCGCCATGGCTTCGCTGGAGGCCACGGGCGCCGAGGCGGAAGCCGCCATCGAGGCGCTGGGGCTGCACGACAAGCTCGGCGTCGCCGGCCTCAACGCGCCGGCCCAGACCGTCGTCTCCGGCGACGCCGGAGCCGTCGATGCGCTGATGAACCACTTCGCCGCGAAGAGCCGCAAGGTCAAGCAGCTCACGGTCTCCCACGCCTTCCACTCGCACCACATGGACGAGATGCTGGCGGCGTTCAAGGCGGTAGCCGAAACCGTCCAGTTCAACCCGCCGAAGCTGGCCGTCGTCAGCAGCCTGACCGGCGAGCTCGCCAAGCCGGGCGAGCTGGAGCAGCCCGACTACTGGGTCCGCCAGGCGCGACGGGCGGTCCGCTTCGGCGACGGCATGCAGACGCTGCATCAGCAGGGCATGAACACCTTCCTCGAGCTGGGCCCGCAGCCGGTGCTGTCCGGCATGGGCGCCTCATGCCTGGCGGACGAGCGGTCGGTGACGTGGGTGCCGTCGCTCACCCCGGCCCAGGACGGCGCCTCGGTCATCCAGCGGAGCCTGGCCGAGCTGCACGTGTTGGGGGTGGCGATCGACTGGCACGGCTACTTCGAGCCGTTCGGCGGCGAGCGGGTGGCGCTGCCGACCTACGCCTTCCAGCGCGAGCGCTTCTGGTTCGAGCCGCCGATCACGCGGCAGATCGGCGCCGGCCTGGACGACACGAGCCACGTACTGCTGGGCGGCGGCGTGGACATCGCCGGCACCGACATGACGCTGTTCACCACCGTGGTCGCCGCCGACGAGCCCGCCTGGGTGCAGGAGCACCAGGTCATGGGCGCGGTGCTCATGCCGGGCACCGCCTTCTTCGAGGCGATGCGCGCCGCGGGCGACGCCCTCGGCGAGGGCGACTGGGACGTATCGGAGGTCGTGATCCTCTCGCCGCTGGTGCTCAAGTCCGGTGTGCCGGCCCGCATGCAGGTCACGGTGGGGCCCGCGGCCGGCGGCGCCCGCCCGGTCCAGGTCTACAGCTCGCCGGAGGGCGAGGACGGCGAGTGGCAGCTGCACGCGAGCGGCACGATCGTGCCCGCCGGCGCCGGCGCCGGCGCCTCGGTGCCCCTGCCGCCGGAGGACGGCGAGCCCCTCGACGCGGCCGCCCAGTACTCCGACCAGGACGACCACGGGTACGGCGACGGCCCGACGTTCCAGGGCATCCGGGACGCCGGGCACGTCGGCGAGGACGGGTGGGGCCGGGCG
>JAUJPF010000077.1 GCA_030447275.1 Solirubrobacteraceae bacterium
AGGGGCTCGAGCGCTGGGGCGTCGACGCGGCCGACCGCGACCGGCTGCTCGGCATCATCGAGGCCCGGTGCCTGGCGCACGTCAACGCCGCGTCGTGGCAGGCCGACACCGTCCATGCGCTCGAGGAGCGCGGCCGCTCACGGCCGGAGGCGCTGCGCGAGATGACGCTGCGCTACCGCGAGCTGATGCACGCGAACGAGCCGGTCCACACGTGGCCGGCGGGCGGCTGACTCAGCCCCGCCGCCGCGCAGATGCAGCGGCGAACGTCGAGTTTGCGGTCTATAGGACGACGAACTCGACGCTGACCGCGAGTCATCCAGTGGCCTACAGGTTCTGCTGGTAGGTCCAGCGGATGGTCGCCGAGCCGCGGGTGCAGCGGACGGTGGCGTTGTACTCGCTGGGGGTCCGCTGCGAGCGCGGCCGCGACTCGGTGCACCGGTAGCCGCTCGTGCGGCGGCAGCGCCCGTCCCGGCCGCCGTTGCGCACGCGGCAGCGGTAGTGGCTGCGCTGGATCTCGCGGCCCCTCGAGCAGCTCGTCCCGTTGACGCTCAGCGACGTGAAGTAGCCGTCGCCGGGGTACTTCGCTGCGGAGCAGCTCTTCGCAGCAGCGGTGCCGACGCCGGCAAGGGCGACGATCGCGAGGGCCGCGACGGCCGCGACGAGCGCGAGGGGAAGCGTGATGAGGCGCATCAGGAGATCTCCTTGGGCGGGTTTCAGGGTGCAGAAAACCTAGCGACGGGCCGAAGGTGCGCGGACCGTGCGCAGCAGGCGGGCGGGCGAGTAGTTGCCCGTCACCACCAGGCGGTCGAGCGTGTACGCGCCGTCGGCGGGCGACGCCGCGCCGCGCCGCGTGGTGGTCGCCCCGAGGAACCCGGCGGCCCGCACCGCGGCCTTTACGGCGGCGTCGAAGCGGCCGTACGGGTAGCAGAAGAAGTCGACCGGGACCCCGAACGTCCGCTCGAGCTGCTCCCGCGAGCCCGTGACCTCGGACTCGAGCTGCTCGGCGCCGACCGTCGTCAGGTCGGCGTGGCTCATCGAGTGGGCTCCGAGCTCCCACCCGTCGCGCAGCAGCCGCCGCACCTGCGCCTCGGTCAGGCCGCCCTCCTCGTCGAGGCGCCCGACCTGGAGGTTGAGCACGCCCGGCCAGCCGCGGGCGCGCAGCGTCCGCGCAGCGGTGCGGTACTGGTCGGCGAAGCCGTCGTCGAAGGAGAGGACCACCGGCTTGGCCGGCAGCGGCGCCCCGCTCTGCCAGTGGCGCCACGCGCGGCCGAGGGTGACCGGCGTGTAGCCCGCGCGGTCGAGCGCGGCCATCTGGCGCGCGAACAGCCGCGCCGGGACGTACAGCGCCGGCGAGTCGGCGTCGCGCGGCGCCGTGGACACGTGGTGGTAGAGCAGGACGGGGACCGGCGTGTGGCGGTCGGCGGTGACCGCCGGGGCCGGCGCCGCGGCGACGAGCGTCGCGGCGACGGCCGCGACCAGCGCGCGGATCACGGGCGCGTGCCCCGCGCCATGTGGAAGAGCCCGCGGTCGACGTGGCGCAGCAGGTACGGGCCGAGGGTCGTGGCGAACACCCGCGTCAGGTGGGTCGGGTCCTTGTGGACGAGCGCGCCGCCGACCACCGGCATGCACGTCCGCGCCGTGCACATGAACCGCGTCATGTCGATCAGCTGCACGCGGCTGGGGTTGAGGCGGGCCGCGGCCGCGACGGCCGGGTCGCGCTTGAGCACGCTGCTCCGCGCCGCCGCGCACCTCCGGCCGGCCTCGATCTTCCTGCGGATGGCCGCCGCGACGCAGTCGGCCGAGCGCAGCGTGTTCCGCGGCACGTCGCGGATCGAGAAGATCCGCGCGACGGTGGGCGGCAGCTTCTCGAGCGCGGCGGCGTAGCCCTCGACGTGGGCGCCGTAGTCGTCGGTGGTCCCGACCACGGCGCCGCCGGTGTGGTTCGAGGTGATCACCGTGGTCACCTCCGGGTGCTGCTCGAACCAGCGGAAGAGCTGGCGCTTGAAGCGGATGCACCGCGACTTGCCGGGCTCGGGAAGGTCGGTGACCGCGGTCGACAGCGGGCAGCCGGCCTTCGTGAACGAGATCCCGTGCCAGCGCTTCGCCGCGACGACCGTGTCGATCGCCGCGCGCCAGTGGGCGGCGTGGCTGTCGCCGATGAGCGCGATCGTCTCGGTCGCCTCCTCCGGCGGGACGCCGAACGTGCACGGGTTCAGCTCGCCGCTGCGCTCGCCGAGCCGGCACTCCGAGTTGGCCTCGAGCAGCGCCTTCATCGGGTGCGGGCGGACCATCCGCGTCAGGCGCGCGTTGCGGCACGGCTTCAGCGGGTCGCGCGAGGCCGCGCCGAAGCAGCGGGGGTAGCGCTTCTGCGCCTCCGCGACGTCGTCGTCGGGCCCCGCGGTCTGCGCGGACACGGGCGCGGTCGCCGCGGCGAGGGCGACGAGGAGCAGCGCGAGCGCGAGCAGGGCGGGGCGGAGCACCGGGCCACTATAAGAAGGTCGGTGGGACACGTCGGGACACGAACCGCCGAGCGGGCCGGGAGTAGCGCTCGCCCGCGACCCACCCGGGCTCCACTAGGCTCCATCGCGCACCGACCGCAAAGTGGAGGATCGCGATGTACCACGTGGAGTTCAGCAACGGGTCGCAGGCGACGTTCAAGGCGATGGATGGGACCGAGATCCCGCCGGGCGGGAGCTGGGAGTCGCAGGCGATCGGCGACGGCTACGTCACGAGCGTGCAGGGCGGGACGATCAACTTCACCGACGTCGCCGACACGCGCATCCCGGGCGACACCGCGCAGACCTGGGGCGTCCTCATCGGCTACCAGGGCGAGGAGGTCGTCGGGCGCTACGAGGGCGGCGGCACGCTCCAGGTCACGGTCAACCGCTACCTCCAGGCGACGCTGGGCGGGATGGCGTTCCGGCAGGTGTACCTGCCGGCGATCACGATCCCGCAGTAGCGGTCCGGGTCAGTGGCGGGCGGCGATGGCGCGCTCGCGGCGGCGCCGGAGGGCCAGGACGCGCCTGCCGCGCCCCTTCAGCCGGAAGCAGCGCTCGGAGGACGGCACCTCTTCGACGAGGCCCTCGCCGAGCGCGTTGCCGAGCCAGGCCGAGACCTCGGGGACGCCGTCGGTGCTCAGCTCGAGCAGCTCGTCGAAGCACAGCGGGCCTCGCGAGCGGAGGAACGCATCGGCGAAGACGTCGCCGCTGGGGGCTCGGCGGTTGAATCGCATCTCGAACGGACGTTCCCCAACGCGCGACGCTGACAAACACCGGTCGGGCGCGGTTGGCGGATCGGGCTTCTGACCGGGAACCGGCGTGCCGGGAGGGGGCGCGACGTTATCGTCACGTGAATGGTGCGCCGAGCCGTCGCCGTGGCCGCGCTGGCGACCCTCGTCGCGGCACTCGCTCCCGCGGGCGCGTCCGCCGACCTCGCGTCGCTGAAGGCCGAATGCAGGGACGCCGACGGCGTGCGCCTCTGCGATGACGGCGTGCCCGACGCCGGCGGGCGGACGCCGAACGTCGGCGGCGTCAAGGCGATCGAGGTCCCGGCGGCGTACGCCGGCTTCCGCGGCCTGCCGCCGGCCGATCCCGCCGCCGCCGCGGCGGTGCCCGGCAACAGCGCGGGGAAGATCTCGCTCGACGCCGACCTGACGCTGCCGGCAGGGCCGGCTCCCCCCGGCGGCTTCCCTCTCGTCGTGTTCATGCACGGCTGCTGCGGCGGCAACAAGACCGACTACGAGTCGTCGCGGATCGACAACTCGAGCGAGCTGTGGCACTACAACAACCGCTGGTTCGCGCTGCGCGGCTACGCGGTGCTCACGTACACCGCGCGCGGGTTCGTCACGACGACCGCGACCGGCGAGAAGGGATCCACGGGCGAGACGCAGATCGACCACCGCGCCTTCGAGATCAACGACTTCCAGCACCTCGCCGGTCAGCTCGCGGACGATCCGGACCTTGGCATCGACCCGCAGCGCATCGTGACGATCGGCGGGTCGTACGGCGGCGGGTTCGGGTGGATGGCGTTGACCGACCCGCGCTGGCGCTCGCCCGGCGGGCGGGAGATGAAGCTGGCGACGGTCATCTCGAAGTACGGCTGGACCGACCTCGCGTACTCGCTCGCGCCGACCGGCACCCATCTGCCGGGCCGGCTGCCCGCGTTCGACGGCAGTGACTCCACGCAGCCGCTCGGCATGCTGAAGCGGTCGTTCACCGCCGCGCTGTTCGAGAGCGGGCTCATCGGCACGCCGAACGCGACAGGGTCGCGGCATGCGACCTTCCCCGCGGAGACCGCGCAGACGCTGGGCTGCCTCACGGCGGCGGACCCGTCGCAGCAGCCGCCCCCGTGCGCGCCCGCGGCGGAGACCGTCCGCAGCTTCGTCGCCGACCGCTCCGCCTACTACCAGAACGACTTCTTCGCGGCCCTCGAGGCCGACCCGTCGCTCGCCACGCCGGTCTACGTCGGCGCCACGTTCTCGGACCAGCTCTTCACCGCGATCGAGACCCTCCGCATGGTGCAGCGGCTGCGGGCTGCGGTCCCCGCGTACCCCGTGCAGCAGTACTTCGGCGACTACCTGCACGCGACACAGAACAAGGCGAAGGAGTGGGCCGATCTGTGCGGCGACGACCGCCACGTCTGCACGCCGCAGGACGGGTCGACGGCGGAAGCCAACGGCGATCCTCCGAACCTCGCCGCGACGGGCGTGAACACCCGGGTCAACCGCTTCCTCGACCACTTCGTGCGGCCGCGGTCGAACCCGTCCGCGCCGGCGCCGCCGTACGACGTGACCGCCTCGCTGTACGTGTGCAGGTCGAACGCGAGCGCCGAGCGGCCGCTCGACCAGCCGGGCGAGCGGTTCACCGCCGCCGACTTCGGCGCGCTGGCGCCGAACGAGCTGGCGGTGGCGTTCGACCGCGTCCAGCGCACGACGAGCACGGTCCCGCGCAACGACCACGCGCTCCAGGCCGACCCGGTCGCCAACGCGGTGACGAACGGCGCCTCGTGCCCGACCACGACGACGCCGACGCCGGAGGGCGCGGCCTCGTGGCAGACCGAGCCGCTCGAGGAGGCGGCGACGATGATCGGCCTCGGGCGCGTGACCTACCGCTACAAGGCGACGACGACCGACCCCGCCTCGCTCCAGCTCAACACGCGGCTGTACGACGTCGCGCCGGACGGCCGCGCGACGCTCGTCGACCGCGGCGTGCGCCGGCTCGCCGCCGCCGAGGGCGAGGTGACGTACGCGCTGCACGGCCAGGGCTGGCGCTTCGAGCGCGGCCACGCGATCCGCATCGAGGCGACGCAGGACGACGACCCGTACGTGCGCCGCAGCACGACCCCGTCGTCGCTGGAGATCGCGCGGGCCGAGCTGCGCCTGCCGGTGCGCGAGCGCGGGCTCACCGCGTCGCCGGGCGGGACGGAGACCGGCGGCGGGCCGGGCGGCGGGCGCTGCCGCCCGGCGGCGCTCGAGCGCGCGACGGTCCGGCCTTCGGGCCGCGGGCTGCGGTTCTCGATCCCGCGGAGCAGGGCCCGCACGATCGTGTCGGTGTTCCGCCACTCCCGCGGCCGGGGCGTCCACGGGCACATCCTCGTCGCGCGCTTCGCGCGGCGCGGCTCGTTCACGTGGCGCGGCCGGGCGAACCGGCGCGGGCGGCGCGTCTCCGACGGCGTGTACGAGGTCCGCTTCCGGCGCGGCAGGACGGCGAGCCGGCTCGCGATTGAGCGGCGCGGCGGACGCTTCCGCGCGCGGCCGGACTACGCGCGCAACCCGCGCTGCGGCGTCGTGCAACTGCTGCGCCTGACGCGGCCCGTGCTCGGGGGGCGGCGCGTGCGCGGCGTGCTGATCACCCTCCGGCTCGGCGTGCGCGGCGACGCGACGGTCCGCGTCATGAGCGGGCGGCGGACGCTGCGGAGCTTCCGGCGCTCGAACCTGGCGGCCGGGCGCCGCGTCGTGCTGCGCCTGCGGGCGAAGGGCCTGCCGAAGGGCACGATCCGCGTCGTCCTGCGCGTCCGCGCCGGCGGTCGGACGGTGACGCGCACGGTCGTCGCCCGCCGGGTGTAGGCCTCCGAGCTGGCGCGCAGCAACTCACCCGAGGCCGGTGTGTTGCGGTGCGTGTCGGACCCAATCAACACGGGAGGCTTCATGCCCAAGACGTCCCTC
>JAUJPF010000078.1 GCA_030447275.1 Solirubrobacteraceae bacterium
GCGACGGTCCGCTTCGACGCTCTTGCCGCCGGCGTCAACGGCGACGCCGGCGCCCCAACTTGGCCGGTCTCCGAGTGCTCCCGACAGTTGGGAGTTCGCTTCGCGGTCACGGTCGCGCCATCGCGCAGCCGCACAACGCTTGTCCGGTGCCTGAGGCGGACGTGCAGCGGCCGGCGCAGGCGCCGACCGCAAAGGACTCTTCGCTTCCTCCCGACTCTCACCGTCACCCCGCTCGGCCTGCGTCCGTCAGAGCGCCTGACGCGCAGAACCGTCAGCTCGAGCCGATGCTGCAGTCAGTGCGATTGGTGGATGCCCCAGACGCGCTCGAAGCGCCGCTCGGCGAGGTCGACGCCACGGATCCAGTAGTAGAGCCTGCCGACGTCTCCCCACTCCATCCCGCTGACGGCGTCTGAGTCCACCTGCAGCAGCAGACGCCAGTCGCTCGCGCCGGCTTGAGTGCGTTCGGTGGAATTCGCCCAGTCCTCGAGCCCGGCCGTCACGGCCTCGCACTCGCGCTGCATGTCTCCTTGGACCACATCGGGATGACCTAGTAGGCGATGCCTCGCCGGGCCCAGCCCGGCCTCAGCTTCGAGCGCCTCGAGCGTCGTGCGCAGGCCTGCGGCCGGAAGCTCGAGCGCCTGCGGGAGCTCCGCCGGCGGCTCCCGCCGCGTCACCCGGCTGGGATCCTCCGTGAAGCGCACCGCGTAGGAGCCCCAGTCCGCCGGATCGAAGCCGATCCGCCACTGCTGCGCGAAAAAGAACGACAGGACGCCGCGCGGCGGCAAGGCGCTGTCCTTGTCGAGCCCGGTGATTTCGCCGAGATTGACCTGTGCGACGAACATCTGCGGCTTGCCTTCGAAGCTCGGCCACCGTGTCTCCTCGGGCAGATCTGGCCGGCCGCCGAGCTTGCTCGCCGCGAGCGGAAGGTCGGGGTCTTGGTCTGACTCAGAGGGCGAATAGGCGCCACCCCAGCCGATCGGCGCGCCGTCCTCGCGCAACGCGAGCGCGTGCGAGTCGCCCGCCGCGAGCGCCTTAACCGCCCCCCCGAGCCCTCTCACCTGTCGCAGATCGGATTGCAGCCCGAGCGTGGCGTTGCCGGTTTGACCATCGACGTTCTGCCCGCAGGCCCAAACGACACCGTCCTCACCGAGGACGAGCGTGTACCCCGACGCGGCGAGCGCTGCAAGGCGCGTTGGGATGCCCTCGATCGGGCGAGGCAAGCTTCGCTCGAGCTGCGAGCCGTCGCCGAGCTGGTGGTTGTAATTGTTGCCCCAGCCCCACGCCCTTCCTCCGATGAGCGCCAAGCTGTGCGAGGACCCCGGCACGAGTGCGGCGGGCGGCTCCGGCAGGGCCGTAACGCGGACGGGCGTCGCGCGATCCGTCGTCGTACCGTCGCCCAGCGCGCCCTTCCAGTTCCGGCCCCAGGCCCACGCGCCTCCGCCGACGTCGAGCGCGAAATTGTGCTCGCCGGCGGCGATCGCCACCACATTCGATAGGCCCGCCACCCGGACGGGCGCCAGACGCGTCGTCCTTGCGCCGTCACCGAGCTGAAGCGGGTCTCCCCAGCTGCCGCCCCAGGCCGTCACCCTGCCGTCCTCGAGCAGCGCGAGACTGTGATGGTGGGCGGCCGCGATCGCGACGGCCGGCGCCGCCAGTCCGACTACGAAACCCGGCCGAAAGCGCTCATCGCGCGTGCCGGTACCGAGTTGGCCGTGGAAGTTCCATCCCCACGAGACGACGGCCCCGTCGTCGGTAAGCGCCAGCGCGTGGCTATCACCGGCGGCAATCGCGCAAACCTTCGCTTCGATCCCCTCCACCACGACCGGCGCCGGGCGGTGGCCCGTTGTCCCGTCGCCGAGCTGACCGTGGTCGTTGCGACCCCAGGCGTGGATTGCGCCATCAGCAGTGAGAGCGAGCGAGAAATCGCGACCCGCGGCCACCGCCACGTAGGGGCCCGGCCCCGCATACTCGGTTGGCTCGACGCGGCGGCACTGGCGGCAGGGCCGCCCTTCGAGCGGCCGCGGGTGTGGGTACCGGGAGTGGTCGATCTGCGGCAGGAGTCGGATCGAGGGCGCGACAAGCTCCTCATCGGCGTCGACGCTCGCCGCTTGCAGTGCCGCGCGTGCCTGCTTTAGGTCCATGCGAGCCGATCGTAGAGTGGTTGTCGCGACTCGCCGTGGCCGCTGGCGCCGGTCAGACGTCCCGCCCGCCCCTGCCGGCGATCCCGAACAGGTCGCTCAACTGCGAGCGGAGACCAGCCGCCTACGGACCGCCTCGGTGACGCCCCATGACGAGCGCGCTGGCCGTAAGCTCTGGCGATGACTTGGGCCGAGTTTGTCCAAGCGATGACCGAGCTCTCAGCCTCGATCCACCGTTGATTGCAGAAGCTGCGTCGCGCGTGGGACCTCATCTCGGGCCGCCTACTAGCCGGCTGGCAGTCGGTGCCGGCTTCGTGCACGAGCTCGCTCTCGGAATCCTCGGCACCGCCGTGCTGGACGACCGCGGGGTTCGCGCTTGGCGTAGGCAGCTCATCGACGACGGCGGCGGGTAACGCCAGCAGAACCGCGCGCTCACGGAACTCGAGAACCTCGGGCGCATCGACGAACCGATGCCCGCCCGGACCCCTCGCGACGTCAATCACGATGCCGTCGAAGATCGCCGCCTGCTCGTCGACAAGTACGTGCTCGAGCTTTCCGACGCGCTCACCATCTGCGCTGACGACGTCAACACCCGGGTCGATCTGCAAGAACGAACTCGGAGCGCCGGGATCCATGCGACGACATACTCCCGGCCGCTCGCGCCGGGCGCAACGAGCGGCACTGACAAGTGGGTCGCCGACGCGAGGCTGGGCGCTTGAACTGCATCATCGAGGGGGACGTGCGGCCGTAGCTGGGGCGCGACCCTGAGCGCCTCGCCCATGGCCTGGGGTGTGCGATGTCCTGCGACGGCAAGTCACGTGCGTGGTGGGGTCCTCGCGCGGGCGTGACTACGAGACCCCGCGATCGACCGTGCGGGCGCAGCGGCTGGTCCCTCACGAGCGCGTGCCCGTGCCCGTTCGTGCCAACTTGGCGTCGCGCGCCTGGGCCAGCGCCATGCCGACGTCGTTCCGTCGCGGCGCTCGACTGCCGAACCCAACCGAAGCAGCGCAAGACAACGCCGACCGCACCGTGTACGCCGGCAAGCTTTGCCGCGTTTCTCGGAACCAGACTAGATGCATCGTGTGCCTGCAGCAGTTGATTGCACACCCTGCGCAGCGCTTTTCGGCACGGCGACAGCCGGCCGCGCCGCGGGCAGAACCGGCGCTCGCGCGGGCGCTCCACGCGCAACGGCTCCCCCGCGTCAGCGCCGCGCGACCAGCTTTCTCGGGGGATCAGCCCCGAGCCGGTCAGCAGGGAGACATGGCACAGGCAAGCCCCACATCGACGAACGGCCGCGAGGCGACAATGGACGCCGCCCCTTGCGCACCGCCGGGCTCGCGACCGCCGAGCAGGTCGCCGGGCTTCTGCTGCTCCGCGCTCGACCGTCGAGGCGTACGCCCGGAGCGGGTGCTGCCGTCTATCACGATCGGCAAGCACCGCAGGTTCGTGCGCTCCGACGTCGTGAGCGTCATCGACGGGCTTCAACACCCTCCTGTTCGGGCGCTGCGGCGCACCGGCTGAACCGCCGCGCACGTTGGTCCGCAACACGGATTTCGTGGCGCGTGCCGCGCTTCCGCCGCCACATCGACCGCGCGCCGCGACGACTTTGGTACCCCCATTGGTACCCTGGCGCGCTTTCGAGAACCGCCTGCAATCGCGGACTTACCGCGTTTGCAGGCCCTTCACGAGGGGTGAGCGACGGGACTCGAACCCGCGACCACCTGGACCACAACCAGGAGCTCTACCAACTGAGCTACGCCCACCGCGCGGCGCGAAGTGTAGCGGCGACCGATTCTGGCGGCTCGACCATCGCTTGAAAGGTGGAGCAAGCGGGTAGCCGCCATATGTGACGCCGGAAATTGTTGCAGTCCTGGAGGAAGATCCCGACCTCGCGGCGGACCTGGATGGTTCCCGCCTTGCCACCGCGACGCGCGACCTGCGCGCCGCCGCGTTCAACATCCCCGGAGGCCGCTGGGATCCCGACGGGTACGCGGCGAGCCTGCGCGGCGGCATCGGGTTGCTCGTGACCGCCGGAGTGCTCGCACGCCGTGTCGGAACGCAGCGCCGGTCGGGCGCGGAACTCCTCGGACCGGGTGACCTGCTGCGGCCGGCGGCCGGTGGGGGGTGCCGAATTGGTCTTCCAGACGTCGTGGCGCGTGATCGAACCGCTGCGGGTCGCCGTGCTCGATCAGCGCTTCCTGATGCGCCTGGCGCCTTATCCCGAGATCGCCGGCGAGCTCATCGGACGCGCCGTGGACCGCGCTCGTCATGTGCTCGTCCACATGGCGATCGCGCACCACCCGCGCGTCGACGCCCGGCTGCTGCACCTGCTCTGGCAGCTCGCCGACCGGTGGGGCCGGGTCACGCCGCACGGCGTGTCGCTCCCGCTGCGCCTCACCCACGAGCTCCTCGCCGATCTCGTCGCCGCCCAGCGGCCCTCCGTCACGCTGAGCCTCCAGCAGCTCGAGCGGCAGGGTCAGATCACCCGGGAGGGCGGCCGGCTGCTACTCATCGGGGAGGCCCGAGTGCGGAGCGGCGGGCACCGCCCACCGCCCTCGCCGGCTAGCTCGAACACCCGTCTGCTCAAGCGATTGACGCCCCAGCGGGGCGGGTAGCCCCGCTGGGTGCGCCGCGCATCTGAGCCCGTGCGGGCCGTGCAGCTCGCGGCCACGCTCGGGTGGTCTACCTCGCGTTCCACGAGCTGGTGACGCTGATGATCACGCTCGTGATCACGCTGATCATCGCGATCCCGCTTTCGCTCATGGCCGACTCCTTCGAGCGGCGACGCCTCCCGCGGGCACTCGGCGCTGCTCGCGCTCCTGCTCGGCCTCGGTGCCTTTGCGGCTGTCCTCGCGCTCGTCATCCCGGCCTTCGTCGAGCAGGGTCAGCGCTTCATCGACGCCATCCCCGCGACGTTCGACACGATCCGCCTGCGTATCTCCGACGCGACGGGCGCCGAGGAGAACGAGGTCGGTCGCCGCATCCAGGAGTACATCCAGGGCTACGCCGACGAGCCGGTCCGCCTCGTGGGCCCCGCCGCGCAGGTGGGTCTCGGCGTCGTCGGGTTGCTCGGGACGCTTGTCGTGATCCTGCTCACCGCGTTCTACATCGCGCTCAAGCCGCGGCCGCTGGTGAAGGGGCTGCTGTCGCTCTTCCCGCAGCGCCGTCGCGCCGACGTCGAGCGCGTCCTGTACGAGATCCGCATGGCGTGGATGGGCTGGCTTCGCGGCGTCGGCATCGACATGCTGGTCACGGGCGTCCTGCTCTACATCGGGCTGATGCTCGTGGGTCTGGACTTCGCGTTGGTCTTCGCCGTCCTCGGGGCGCTGTTCGTGCTGATCCCGTACTTCGGCGCGGTGGCCGGGGCATCCCCCGTGCTCTTCGCCCTGGCCGACTCGCCGGGAAAGGCGGCGATCGTCTTCGGCCTGTACATCCTGGTCCAGCAGGTCGAGGGCAACGTGATCATCCCCCTGGTCATGAGCCGCCAGGTATCGCTGCATCCCGCGGTCATCATCATCGGGGTCGTCGTGGTCGGTCGGATCATCGGCTTCCTGGGCCTGCTCGTCGCCGTCCCGCTGATCTCCGCCGCGATGATTCTCGTGCGCGCCATCTACGTCGAGCCGCTCGCTCGCGACGACGACCGGCGCCACTCCCAGACCGATACGGCCGGCTTGTCCGGGACGCCGACGGCACCGCCCGCGCGAGCGGTCACCACGTCGCTCGGGGCGCGGAACTAGAAGCGACGAGACGGGGCGCCCGGCGGCAAACGCCATGAGTTCTTTAGGGAAGCGCTTCCGCCAATGGCGCGATGCCGCACACCCTCCGCCGCCCGATCCGTGCCACCGGCCCCTCGCGCTGCTCTTCACCTTGGGCGTCGCGGCGCCTGTCTCCGCCGACGAATACACGCGTTGCCCGGCCGTTCCCGGCGCATCGCTCGTCGATGCCGCGCGCGTGAGCTGTGAGGAGGTCGCCGGCGTCGCCGCCGCGGCGTCCGCCGCGCCTGCCGCGGAGAGCATCAACGTCATGACCGCCCAGGGCTGGACGCCGTACCGGGCGCTTCCGTCCGACGCCGGCGAGTTCGACCTCGTCGCCCTCCGCGGCAAGGCTGCCTGCGTCTCCGCCGCGCGGGCGAGGCGCCCGACCTCGACGGGTTCGCCGCCGGGCGCGAGCTCATCTTCGCCCGACCGGCGATCGTCGGAGGTGCACCCATCCCGAACGGCGCGGCGGTCTGCACCTCGGCGTTCCTCGTGCGTCTGCAGCGCGGGTCGCTCGGCGGGCTCAGCGCTGCGCACTGTGCGGGCTCACGTCGCGACGGGACGACGCAGCGGCGCAACACCGCGCTGCGCCGTCCGCCGGCCCCCGGCGTCGTGCTCGGCCGTGTGCAGCGCGTCGTCCAGCGCTCCGCGCCGCTCGACGCGCTCCTGCTTCCCGCCCCGCAGGGCGTGAGCCGCACGGCGACCCCGGTCGTCGACCGCGGCATCTCCCGCCCGCCGTGGATCGTCGCCGGGCCGGCGAAGACCACCGGCGGTCGGCGGATGTGTTATACGGGTCGCACGAGCGGCGTGGACCGCTGCGGCACCCTGCTGGGCCGGCGGGCCCGGCCCGTCGAGCGGCTCCTCGCCCGCCGCGGCGGCGTCCGCGTGCGCTGCACCACCGTCCGGGCCGCGGAGGGCGACAGCGGCGGTCCGGTCTACACCCGTCCGCGGTCGGACGGAACCGTCCGGGCGCTCGGCATCACGACGCTCGTCTTCGGCCTGTTCCGCCAGATGTGCTTCCACGCCGATCCAGCCCGTGCTCGACCGGCTCGACGCGACGCTGGTCACTGGAAGCTGAGTTCAGGCCGGAGCCGGCGCCCGGCGCGGCGGGTGACTTCCTCGCGGACGACGAGTGCGACGTCGGCGGCGAAGCGCTCCATCGAGCGCAGGACCTCGGCGTGCTCCACCGCGCCGACGCTCATCTGGATGATGTAGCGGTCGTGCCCGAAGAGGTCATGCTCGAAGAGGAGCTTCTCGGCGACCTGCTCGGGCGAGCCCACGGCGACCGCACCGCGGGGGAACGCAGCGCCTCGTACTCCCGTTGGCCCGAGGGCGGCCAGCCCCGTTCGCGGCCGATGCGGTTCATCATCTGCAGGTAGGGCGCCGCGAAGGCGGCGTCCGCCTGAGCGCTCGTCGCCCCGACGAAGCCGTGGGTGTTGATCGCGACCCTCCCCTCCGCCGGATCGTGGCCCGCGTCCGCGAGCGCCTCGCGGTAGAGCTCGACGAGCGGGACGAAGCGCTCCGGGCCGGCCGCCGATGATCGCGACGGTCAGCGGCAGGCCGAGCGTCCCGGCACGCACGACCGACTGCGGTGAGCCCCCCACGGCGACCCACACCGGCAAGCGCTCCTGCACTGGGCGCGGGTAGACGCCGGCCTGACGGAGTGGGGCCCGGTGGCGGCCAGACCAGGTGACGTGCGTGCGCTCGCGGAGCTCCAGCAGGAGGAGTCGAGCTTCTCGGCGTAGAGCTTCGTCGTAGTCGTCGAGGTCGAGCCCGAAGAGCGGGAAGGACTCGACGAACGAGCCGCGCCCGGCCATGATCTCCGCACGCCCGCCCGATAGGAGGTCGACCTGCGCGAAGTCCTGAAAGACGCGGACGGGGTCGTCGGAACTGAGCACCGTGACGGCGCTGGACAGACGGATGCGCTCGGTCTTCACGGCTGCCGCGGCCAGAGGATCGCCGGCGAGGAGATCAGGAAGTCCTCGCGATGGTGCTCACCGATCGCGAAGACGTCGAAGCCGAGCTCGTCGGCGAGCGTCGCCTCCTCGATGAGGTTCTTCATCCGCTGCTCGGGCGAGATGTCCGCAGCGAGGTCGGCGAAGGTCGCAATGCCCAGTTCCATCCTCTCAGCGTAGCAACTAGTTGCGCGAGCAACTATATCGGGTTTACGTGCGCTCAGTCCGCCCTGCCGACGCCGCCGGCGATCGCCGACCACAGCCGCTCGACGTCCGCGCGGGTCGTGTGCGTCTGGCCGACGGAGACGCGGATGAACCGCGCATCTTCGATCGCCGACGCGGTGACGTAGACGGTCGCCGTGGCGTTGATGGCGTCGGCGAGCGCGTCGGTCTCCGCGTCGCCCGCGACGTGGCGGAAGCACACGAGCGCAAGGAGACGGGGGCGATGCGCTCGAGGGCCGGGTGCTCGTCGACGCGACGCCCGATCTCCTGGGCGAGTGCGATGGTGCTCGCGGATGTGGTGGCGCAGGCCGCGGGCACCGTAGCTGCGCAGCACCCACCAGAGCTTGAGGGCGCGGAAGCGCCGGCCGAGGGCACGTGCCAGTGGCGGTAGTCGATGACCGCGCCCGACTCGCTGGCTGGGTTGCGCAGGTAGGGCGGCTGGGTCGACAGGGTCGTGATCAGCGGCGCCCGGTCGGCGACCCAGAGCACGTTGCAGTCGAAGTTGGTGAACAGCCACTTGTGGGGGTTGAACGTGTAGCTGTCGGCGTGCTCGGTCCCGGCCTGATGGCGGCGGTGCTCCGCGCAGCACATCGCCGCTCCGGCCCACGCCGCGTCGACGTGGTGCCACAGTCCGTGCTCGCGGCTGATCGCGGAGATCTGCGCCACGGGGTCGACGGCCCCGGTGGCGGTTGTGCCGATCGCGCTGGTGACGATCGTGGGCACCAGGCCGCCTGCGAGGTCGTCGGCGACCGCGGCCTGCAGCCTGTCGGGCCGCAGCGCGTGCGCCGCGTCGACCTCGAGCAGGCGCACGTGACGCAAGCCCGCGATCCGCGCCCCGCGCTCCACGGAGGAGTGCGCCTGCGAGGACCCGTAGGCGACGAGGTCGTCGGTCGAGGCCCCGCGCGCGACCGCCTTCTCGCGCGCGACGACGTGGACGACGTGGGTCGAGTCCGAGGCGCTCATCTGGATGACCCCGCCGCCCGGGCCGACGGCCGTCTTCCACGCCTGGGGCAACCCGAGCAGGTCGACGAGCCAGTCCAGGACCTGGTTCTCGATCTCGGTGAGCGCGGGGCTCGTGGCCCAGAGCATGCCCTGGGCGCCCAGCCCGGCGCCGCCAACTCGCCGAGGATGGAGGGCCCGGACGCGTTGGCCGGAAGTACGCGAACCAGCCCGGCGACTGCCAGTGGGTGATGCCCGGCAGGACGACCTCGTCGAGGTCGTCGATCAGCGCCTCGGAAGGGCTCGGGCTCCTCGGGCGCCGCGTCGGGCATCCGTGCTCGGATCTCGCCGGGCTCGACCTGGGCGAGCACCGGCAGCTCGCCGACCCTCTCCATGTAGTCGGCGACCCAATCGACCACGGCGTGGCCGTGGCGGCGGAACTCGTCGGGCGTCATGTGAAAGCTGTCTGTCACCCCGCGGGAGTATCGCGGCGCCGAACCGCTCTCATCGCAGAAAACCTTTTCGGGAACGCTCCGTTCAGGCCCGGTGCCCACGGCGAGCAGGTACTCCTTCTCGAAGCGCGCTCGGTCGGGCGTGCCGCGGTTCCGGTCGTCGCAGAACCGGTCGAGCGCGTCGTCGAACTCCGCTTCGCGCTCGGTGCGGCGCGCGTTGGCCTCGGCGGCGATGGTCGGGCCGTAGCATCCCCGCCGATGCCGCACGCCTCGACGAGCCGTGGCCCGAGCGGCAGCAGGAACGTCTCGACCATGGACGCGTAGTCGCCCGGCCCCCACATCGCACGATGACGCGCCTTGAGCTCGGAATCCGACCCGATGGTCGACACAGGACACTTCCCCAGTTGACCGCGAGCATCGTACCCCCGCCCGTCCCCCGGCCAGTCCAGCGGGCGACGAGGCGATCGGATCGGAACGCCGGGTGGTAGCGTCGGCGCGTGGGTGAACGGCCAGTATCGGTACGAGGGCGTTTCGCGCTGGCGACGGCGTGCGGAGGGCTCGTCGCGGTCCTGCTCGCCTGCGTGTTCGTGGAAGGATCGCCGCTGCGGCGCGATGACTCGCAGGGCGTGGCGAAACTGGAGAAGGCGTCGTTCGACTCCGAGGCGCCCGCCAGGGCGCCAGCACACTGGCTGCCGCCCGAGGACTGGGTCTACAACCACTGGCTGCCGTACGACGAGGGACGCCTGTACTCGCTGCTCGGCGTGACGCGCGGCCGGATCTGGAGCCAGTTGCGCGACGACCGCCGTACCCTCGCCCGGCTCGCCGCGGCGCACGGCGGCCCGACCCGGCCAAGCTCGCCGCCGCGCTCGTCGCGCCACGGGCCGGTGAGGTGCCGCCCGCGGTGCTGGCCGAGCTGCGCTCGCGCGCGCTTCGCACGCTGACGCAGGGCCATCTCTCGCAGCACCTGTTGTTTCACTCGCTTCACCAGTTCGCGATCGCCAGCGAGGCGCCGGCGATCTTCGGCGTCACCGATGCGGCGTTTCGCCAGCTGCGCCGCGCCGAGCACAGTCCGCTGGAGATCGGACGGCGGCACGGGCGCTCACCGTCGCGGATCCAGGCGCTCGCCTCGAGGGTCCTGCGCGAGCGCGCGCGCTTCGGCGCGGCCACCGACGCGATGAGCGAGCGCCAGGGGCAGATCCTGCTCCGCCGCCAGCTCAGCCAACTGCCGCGCTGGCTCGCGCAGGTGCGCTACAACGGCCCTCCGCCGACGCACGCCGGCCAACTCACGGCCAAGCCGCGCGACTTCGCGGCCAACCCGGCGTTGTCGGGCGACGGCGGGCGGGTCGTCTTCGAGTCCTACCTGCAGACGCTCCCGCTCGCGCTGGAGCGGGGCGAGATCAGCGTGCTGTCGCGGGCGGTCGCCGGCGGGGAGACGCGCAACGCGTCGTTCAACTCTGAGCGGCGCACGCCACGCTCGGCGTACAACCCGACGGTCTCGAGCGACGGGCGTCTTGTCGCCTTTGAGTCCGCCGAGGGCAACCTGAACTTCGCCAAGCGCTACGGACAGATCCGCGTCTTCGTCAACGACGCCAAGACGGGCCGCACGACCGCCATGCCGCTTCCCTCGGCCGGGCCCGGGGTCTCGCGCTCGACCTACAACCCCGTCCTCTCGGCCGACGGGCGATCTGTCGCCTACCAGGCGCAGCGCCGCGGCGGCGAGAGCGCGGTCTACGTCACCGACCTGCGCCACGAGCGCACGGTGCTCGCCAGCCGCGGCGCCCGCTCGGCGCCGCGTGCCGACGACGGGGTCTATGACCCGGCGCTCTCCGGCGACGGGACGAGGGTCGCCTTCACGACCGCCGCGTCGAACCTCGGCGCTGGCGACCTGCGCGGCCGCACGCAGGTCTTCGTGCGCGACCTGAAGGCGCGGACGACGACGCTCGTCAGCCGTGGGCGCGGCGTCCGCGGCGCGGTCGCCGACGGATACTCGGCCGATCCGGCGATCTCCCGCGACGGGCGCTACGTCGCGTTCTCCTCGGCCGCCGGCAACCTCGCCGGCCGCGGCTCGAGCGCGGGCTCGCGCGTGTACGTGCGCGACCTCAAGACGCAGCGCACGACCGCGGTCAGCGACCCGCGCGGGTTCTCGCTCAAACCCGCGATCAGCGCCGACGGGCGCGTCATCGCCTACACCTCGGTCCGCCGCGGGCAGTCGCGCGTGTACTACCGCGGCGCGCGGGGGCGCGGCCCGGAGCGCCTCGTTTCCCGCTCCAGCGGTGTTCGCGGTGCCCCGGCGAACGCAAGCTCCGCCGATGCCGCGATCTCCGTCGACGGCGGGCGCGTGGCGTTCACGTCGGCGGCGGGAAACCTGTCGCCCGACAAGCGTGACGACCGCCGGGGAGTCTTCGTCCGCGACCTGCGCTCGCACGCCACGACACTCGTCAGCGCCGCGGTGCCGAAGGCCACCCTGGCGCGCGCCGCGGAGCCGGAAGTGAGCCCGCGCTCATCGCCGGCCCAGGCCGGTACGCCGCGCGCGGCGCAGAGCTCTGTCGTCTCGATCATCGACAACGCGTTTCACCGCCGCCAGGACCGGCCGACGATCCGCCTGCAGGCGGGCGGCACGCTCACGTGGCGCTGGCGTTCCCGGCAGTCCCACCAGGTCACGCTGAGCTCCGCCCGGAAGCGGCTGGAGTCACCGACGAGGACCGCCGGGACGTACTCCGTGCAGCTCGACAAGCCGGGCACCTACACGTTCGTCTGCTCGATCCACGCGCCCGGCATGCGGATGTCCGCGATCGTGGAGTGATTTTCAGGCACGCGGTTCCGTGACGCCGCGGCCGCGCCCGGGTGGCCGGGAAGTAACCGAACCAGCCCGGCGACTGCCAGTGGGTGGGTGCCCGGCAGGACGACCTCGTCGAGGTCGTCGATCAGCGCCTCGAAGGGCTCGG
>JAUJPF010000079.1 GCA_030447275.1 Solirubrobacteraceae bacterium
GCGATCAGCCAGGTGCCGATGCTGAAGAAGCTGCTGATCGAGCCAACTCCGATCGCCGAGGCGATCAGCCCACCGAGGATGGCGCCGAGGATGCCGACGACCATGGCTCCGAGGACGCCCCCCGGCTCGTTGCCCTTGTGCAGCGCCTTGGCGATCGCGCCGGCGATGAGTCCCAGGATGATCCAGCCGATGAAGCCCATTACGAGATCCTCCTTCGCGGTTTTCGATGTCAGGAGCCTCGCGCCTCGGCCTGCCCGGGAGCATGGGGCGACAACTGCATCCTCGGGCGACCCGCGCCCCACGCCGGCTGATGGGTCGCCCACGGGACCGAGATGCAGGCTCGATCCCATCTTGGAGAAGCCTCCGAGCGACGAGCATCCCGGCGATGAGCCGCTTTCTGCACACCATCGTCTGCGGGGTCGATGATTCAGCACCTGCGCGGTGCGCCGCCCTGGTCGCCGTCCATGTCGCTCGTGCAACCGATGCACGGATCGTCTTCGTCCACGTCAACGGAGTTGCGGAAGGACCCCCGGCTGGATCGCCGGTAGGTACCTCGGTCCCCTCCGGGCCGGTGTGGGAGAGGCTCGGAACCGGGGAAGCGACCGAGCGCGACATCGTCCGCTGGCTGTCGGATTTCGCGGCTGAAGCCGGCGCTGCGGACGCCGAGCAGATCGTGGCGCCGTTCGGTGACCCGGCGCGCCGGTTGGCTGCGGTCGCCGACGAACGGGCCGCCGACCTGCTGGTGGTCGCGAGCGGAGGGGCGTCCGCGGCACGCGACGCGATGCTCGGCTCGATCTCCGCGCGCCTGGCCGCCGACGCGCCGGCGCCGGTCATGGTCGTCCCCCGATCGGTTCACGAGCCGCTGGCTCCAGGCCAGTGGGCCGGGCGTCGGGTCGTCTGCGGCTTCGACGGTTCCGAGAGTGCCTACGGCGCCGCCCGCTTCGCCGCGGCGCTGGCTGCACGCGTCGGTGCCGACCTTCAGCTGGTGTGCGTCCTCGACGGCGCGTCCGAGTCTCCGGACCCCTGCGAGCCTCCCGATGCCGTGCTGCATGCGGCTGCCGGCGCGGCGTCGCCGGCGAGCGCCGGCGAGACCACCCGCCCGATCTCCATCGCGCGCGAACAACGGCTGGGGGAACCGGCGGAGGAGCTCGAGCGGGTCGCCGCCGCCGCGACTGCGCCGCTGATCGTGATGGGCGCGCGGGGGCGCCTGCCCTGGCGCGCGCCGTTGCTCGGCTCGGTCTCGCGCGCGGTCATCGATCGGGCCCGCCGCCCGGTCGTTCTCGTTCCGCCCGCCGCACTTCAATGACCGCGCACGGCGTGAGCGTCTAGAGCTCCGTCTCCTCGGTGACGGCGACGAGTGCGACCTCGCCGGCATCCAGGAGGGCCGCGGACACGGACCCGAGCAGGGTGCTGCGCATCGGGCCGAGCCGGCGCGCGCCGACGACCACGAGCGACGCTCCTCGCTGGCGCGCCAGGCCGAGGATCTCGTCGGCGGCGAATCCTCGCCGCTGGACCGTCTCGAGGGTCAGGTCGGGCGCGAGCTCCTCCGCGACGCGGTCGGCCACGAGCCGTTCCGTCTCGCCGTCGCCACCTTCGAGGGGGACCGCTCCGGCGAAGGTGACGGCGTCGAGCTCCGGTACGGCGACGTGAAGGAGGATCGGCTCGACGCCGAGCCCGTCGGCGAGCGCGACCGCCGCCGCGACGACGCGGCCGGCCAGAGCGTTGTCGTCGACGGCCGCGATGATCGGCGCGTCGGTGCGGGACGGCCGGTGGTCCGCGGGTACGAGCAGCACGGGACGCCGCGCGCCCCGCATGACGGCGTTGGAGACGCTTCCCAGCAGCACCGAGCTCGCGAGCCCGCGGCGACCGGTGCCGGTCACGACGAGCTGCGCGCCGTCGCCGTCGGCCCGGCGCAGGATGCACTCTTCCGGACGGCCATGGTCGACCACGAGCCGCGCGGTCGGCGCGGCTATGTCGCGCGCGACGCCGGCGAGCAGACGCTGCGCCCGCTCGCGCATGAGGGTCTCGCGCTCCTCGTGCGGAGGCGGGATGCGATGCACCGACGCGAGCTCCATCAGCGGCGGACCCGCCGGTATGGCGTGGAGAAGGGTGAGCGGGGCGCCCAGCCGGCGGGCGATCGAGGCGGCGAGCCGACCGGCGGCGACGCCCGCGTCGCCGCCGTCGACGGCGCATAGGACGGGAGCCTCTTGCCGCGTCACTGCATCTGGCGAGCTCATCACGCCTGATGGTCCGCGCGGGCCCTGCCGCCGGCGATCCGGCGCGGACCTCATCGCGCGCCGTCGGCGACCCCATCCGCCTCGGGCGCCTCGCCGTGACTCCGCTGGGCGGCTCGAGCCCGCCGTGCGCGGACCGGTGCGACACGATCACCCGTTCGGCCTGCGCTGCGCCGCCGAGCGGGTCGACGCTCGACGAGATCGACCAGGTCGAGCACCGGCTCGAGCACGCCGAAGCGCAGTTCGGCGACGGCCACGCGCTCATGGACGTTGCCGACGCTGCCGGCGTCGACGAGACCGTGACGTGATCGGCCGGTGAGGATGGTCAGCCCCGCAGTGCAGGGTCGCGGCCAGGTGTTGGGCGAGGCCGTTCTGGTGCATGAGCACGACGTCGGGCCGAGAGGGCAGCCCGCGCAAGCGAGCGCTCGGCCTCGCGTCGCGCGCCGCGGCGAGGGCGAAGACGCGCCGCGGGCGGGTGCGCGCCACTCGAGCGGGTCGCTGAAGCCCGCGACCCTCAGCCCCATCGCCTGCGACGTCGTCGCGCCGCGCCGGCCGTCCGACGTCAGGACTCGTCGGCTGCGACCAGCGCCTGCATGAGCCGGGAAGCGTCGTTGCCGGAGACCGCGACCACACGCGGCCCGAGGCGCGCGAACGCCCTCAGCATCGCCTCGCCCTCTGCCTTCGTGGCCGAAGTCGCCCACGAAGAACACCGGATCCTGCGTGTCGGCTCCTCACCAGGCGGTTGGCGTGGCCGCCGCCCTGCCCCGCGCCGAGCAGCGTGCTGAAGGTCTGCAGTGAGCCGTGCACCTTGTTGCGGTAGCGCGCCGCCGTCTTCTCGCCTTCGCGGCGCGATCGAGGAGCTGCGCAGCTCGGTCCCGCGCGCGTAGCCGAGGGCGCCGAGCGCCTGCGCGTCGAACGCGTCCCGCGCCGCCACCACCGAGACAGTCGCGATCGACGCCGCCAGACCGACCCCATCGCGACCAGCACGCGCGCGCGACACACCGCCGCCAGCGCGACGAGTGCCGCGAGTGCGCCAACGAGCGTCGCGCCGCCGACCCCGAACGCGACGCCCCGCCGCAGCACGCTCGCCACGGCGGACTCGATGTCGCCGAGTGCCTGTTCCAGGATCCGCCGCTCGCCCGCCGCCGCGACCAGGACGCCGCTGCGATCGATCGACCGCGGCTCGGCGCGCACGGAGCGGCGCCGAGAAGGCGCGTGAACGGACACCCCAGTCGGCCAGCGGGACGTAGGCGTCGACCTCCCCGTGGAACGCCGGTTCCACCTGCAGCCGGACGTCGCCCAGCACCGTCGCGCGCGTCGAGGCGCCCGCGACTCGCAGGCCGAGCCAGAGCCCGGCGACGGCCAGTGCGACCGCCGCGGCGATCCCCAGCGCCCATCGGATGCTTCGGCGCTCGACGATTTGCGGCCGGACGCGCATGAGCAGGCGTGCTCAGGGGTCGATCAGGCCGCGCCGGATGGCATATCGCGTCAGCTCGACCCGGTCGCGCATACCGAGCTTCTCGAGGATGTTGGCCCGGTGCCGCTCGACGGTCTTGCGGCTGATGACGAGCTGCTCGGCGATCTGCTCGTTCGTGTGGGCCTCGGCGATGAGCTTGAGGACCTCGAGCTCCCGAGGGGTGAGGGGATCGTCGCGCGGGTCCTCGCCGCGGCGCACGCGCTCGAGGTAGTCGCGGATCAGGGCGGTGACCGCCCCGCCGTAGATGACGGGCTCCCCTCGCATGGCCGATCGGCAGGCCTCGACGAGCTCCCGGTCGGCGGCCGACTTCAGGACATAGCCCGAAGCGCCCGCCTTGAGCGCCTGGAAGAAGTACTGCTCGTTGTCGTGCATGGAGAGCATCAGCACTCGCGTGTCCGGACGCCGCTGCGTGATCTCACGCGCGCCGCCAGGCCGTTCTTCCGCGGCATCGAGATGTCGAGCACCGCCAGATCGGCGCCGCTCTCGAGCACCCGTTGCACCGCCTCTGCGCCATCCTCTGCCAGCCCGACGAGCTCGAAGTCCGGCTGCGGATCGAACAGCGACTGCAGGCCGCGCCGGACGATCGCGTGATCATCCGCGATCACGAGCCGGGTCTTCAACGGCGTGGTCATCGAGCGCCCGTCGGAACCGAGAGGACGATCTGCGTGCCTTTTCCGGGCGCCGACGTCACCTCGACGCTCCCGCGCACCAGCAGGGCCCGCTCCCGCATGCCCCGGATCCCGCCATCGTTCGGCGGTGGGCCGGCGAAGCCGCAGCCGTCGTCGCGCACGACGACACGGACGGACGATCGGCCGTCGACCTCCGCGACGTGACAGCGCCGAGCGGGGATCCGCCGGTCGCGCGATCGGCCTCCGCGTGCGCGCGCAACGTTGGTCACGGACGATGCGGCGGATCTCCTCGATGGAGCCGCGCGCGGCCCTCCTGCGTCACGCGATAGAGGACCGGTGAGTTCCTGATCACGTGAGCGACGCCGCGCGCTGTCGCGACGGCTTTCGAGCCGGTCGAGCGGGGATCCGACCGGTCGAGGGCGATGTCGACGCGTGTCAGCCGGCGCAGCTCTCTCGAAGCCTGCAGCCATGGTCACGGTCATCAGCGCGCTCGCCAGTCCGAGGTCGTCGAGCGCCTCAGGGCGAACGGTCGCGGACGATGCGCCGGCGTTGGTGAGAAAGACGCGCCAGGCGAGACCGGCGTAATCTGCGGCGCCGACGCTCGATGGAGCCGGACGCGCGGCACATCCCGTCACGGTCGCCTCCTCGAGCACCTCGCGTACGCGGTCGGAGGGGTCGCCCGGCTCGCCTCGTCCATGAGCAGCAGGACCCCGGTGAGCACCTGACCGAGCCTCCTCGTCGCCGCCAGCCACGCCGCGGCGAAGCTCGCGCCACGAGGAGCCCCACGCGCCGCCGCCAGGTCGTCCTCCTGAGCGGCGGCCAGCTGCCACGACCATGCCGCGCGCGATGTCGCGACGCTCGCTTTCGAGCCGGTCCAGCATGGTGTTGAACGCGTCGGCCAGGGCGGCGACGTCGGCGTCGGCGCGGTTGAGCCCTTCTCGGCGACGCCGGCGGCCGGACCATCGCGAGGATGTCGTCAGCGGATCGACGCGCTGCATCAGCGGCGGACGCAGCTCGTCGAGTGGCGCGAACGCCCGTTGCAGCAGGATCGAAGGACGAGGAACAGGCTCACGGTCATCGCCGCGAAGAGGACCAGGAATACCTCGAGCGTCTCCGTCGGCTCCACCATCCCGAGAACGGACGGTCCGATGAGACGGCGACGGCCGAGGCGCTGATCGTCGCCGACCTTGACGGCCAGCAGCACGACGAACGCCGAGACGCCGACGGAGAATCGCCGCGTTGGTGAGAAAGACACCGGGCACGCCAGGCGAGGCTCTGAGCCCGCCGCCGCGGCGCAAGGCCACCGCGCGCATGCCGTCGTGTCGAGGATCAGCGTGAAGACGTCCGGCGCAGCCGGCCGGCCACCGCGCCGGCCGGTGACGTGATGCGCGCCGATCGGCGGCGGTCGTCGATCGGGCCGGAGCGCCGGTGGTCGGCAGCGAGCAGTCCACATCACCCGGCCACGGTCGCGCATCGCCAGGCGGGCGACAGCATCGGCGCCGTGGGCAGCCAGAGCGTCTCATCAGCATGTCCGGGTGGAGGCCCCCCAGTTCATCGACGCCGGCGGGTGGCGGCTGAGGACACGCCGGAGCAGAGGATGCCCGGCCATCCGCACGACAGAGCGTCGTCGCGATCGAAGCATGCCGACGATGATCGCGAGAAGAGATCGGCCCGGCCGATCGCCGCGCGCCGGCCATGGTTCGCGACACGGCCGGGCGGTGCAGGAACGCCAGGCTCCGCGATCCGCGTCACGGTTCGCGGCACGGCGAGAGCTTGGGCCGTCAGAGTCGGGCGGCGGGGTCCTGCCCGCGCGCCCGCGTGGAAGCGATCAAACCGGCGAAGAGGCCGACGAGCCCGACGACCATGAGGATCACCCCGACGACGTTGAGACTCACGCCGGCGACGCTCGCCGTGACCGCCCAGAAGAGGATTGCGCCGAGCGCGATGAGAAAGATGGACATGCCCAAAGCCATAGCCTGCTCCTGATCCGAGGGGACAGTGATGGCGTCACCATCCCGCCTGGACGCTGCGCTGGCGATGGGTCGGTGACTGCATTGCCGACCCATGCCGACCGCATCCCCGCAGTCCCGTGGACGGCGCCTCGACACGTAGGCGACCGAGCAGCCGCTCGACCCGCCCGCCCAGCGCCGCCGGCTCGATCCGCAGCGTCTCGGCGATCTCCTGAGGTGTCGTTCGATCGAGCAGAAGCGACAGCAGGGGCGCGTCCTCGGGCTCGAGGCGGCTCGTCGCTCCGATCAGGACCTCCGGGGTCAGGGGCGGCAGGACGCGCTCGCCTCCGGCGACGCGGCGTATCAGCTCGAACAGCTCGCGCACCGGCGCACTCTTCGAGCCCAGGCCGTCGGCGCCGGCCGCCCGTGCCGCGAGCCCGAGGTCCCGGTCCGCGCAGCCGGAGTACATCAGCACCTTCGGCACGCGGCCCGCCGACTTGACACGGTGGCAGAACCGCAGGGCGTCGCCGCGCGGGAGGTGGTCGTCGAGGAGCAGCAGGTCCGGCCGGGTGGCGCGCAGCATGTGCTCCGCCTCCGAGAGATCGGAGGCCGAACCAACCGGGACCATTCCCGGCTCGCTCCGCAAGACGGCCGTCAACCCGGCGATCAGGAGGGGATGATCATCGACGAGCGCGACGCGGATCACGGGACTTCCTGGCAGCGGCCTCGGGCCATGACGGCGACGCCTGCGGTCAGCCGGATGGTCGGCACGGGCTTCGTCCGCTCAGCGCGGCGGACTGGCAAGGAGGATCGGGCAGGCGCCGGAGGCGAGCAGCGCAGACGAGACCGACCCCAAGGCGGCGGAGGCGACGGCGCCGCGGCGGCGGGAGCCGCCCACGACGACAAAGCACGGATCGGCTTCGCCGGCCGCCCGGAGCAGCTCGCGGACGACGTCTCCTTCGCGGACGACCGTCTGGACGTCGACGCCACTCGCCCGCGCCTCCTCCGCCAGAGGCGCGAGCCACCCGACCTCCTCCGACCGCGACGGCGGATCGACGGCGCACGCCTCGGCCGTCCGCGCGAGAACGGCGGTCGTCGGCGCCGAGGATGCGACGTGGACGAGCGTCAGCGTGGAGCCGAGCGTTTGGGCGAGTGCGACGGCGTCTCGGGTAACTCGGTCCGGTCGGTTGTCCCGGTCGACCCCGGCGATCACGCGCCACGGGTCGTCCGCGAGCCGGTGATGGTCACCGACCACGAGCACCGGCCGGTCGGTTCTGCGGATCACGTCCCGAGACACGCCCCCGGGCACGGCCGGATGAACCGGCCCGCCGCCGCGGGACCCGACGATCACGAGGCTCGCGTCCTGCTCTCGGGCGACAGCCACGATGCTGTCGGCCGGGTCCCCATCGAGCACCAGGGTTCCCGTCTCGACGACGCCGGCCTCACCTTCCACCGGCTCCGGCTCCGGCCTTCGACCGATTCGCGGAACGTCGTCGTGGCTGAGCGCGACACGGTCGGGCGGCCGGTGGATCGGGCCTGAAGGCGCAGATTGCGGCCCGGAGGCGTGCACGATCGTGAGCGCACGGCGGGCGCGCAATGCGAGGGTCGCGGAGAAGCGGACGGCCGCCGAGGATGCCGTATCGTCGATGCCACAGACGATCGGCCCGTCCGCGGCGCTTGCGGGCGATCGTGCGGGTTCTCTATGGCGGCCTGGTCTCATGCGGGCACCATCGCCGGCGCAGGCCCCGTCGGGTATGGGTGTCGTGCCCCATCCGGGCACGGTGAGGGCCTGAGTAGCTCTGTCGAGGGCCGCAGCGACTCGCCGTCCCCTTCACGGCGAGGGGTCGACCGCTCCGTATGGGGTGCGGATGCACGCGGTATGGGGAATGCGCCCCATCGCAGCGCCGGTCCCAGCCGGAAGAGTGCTTGCTGACAAGGGATCCCCGACTCGAGGTGAGCACCATGGGATTGCTGGATCGGCTGCGCAGAGAACGGGCACCGCTCGATTGCCCGTGCCCGCGATGCGGGACGCCCGTTCCCGACGACACGACGGATTGCGCGGCATGCGGCTGGGATGTCCGCGAAGGGTTCACCGGGTCACCGGTTCCGCCCGCATCGACGGACCGGCTCGACCCGCCCGGCCGACAGGGCCGGCCGGCGTGACCGCCGCCAGGCCTCGGACCCGCACGGGCACCGGTGCGCCTGCGACGCAGCCTGATGACGAGCCACTCAAGGACGGAGGTGGCCGTGCCCCCCGACGATGCACGCACTGACGAGCCCCCTCTGCTGCTGTGTGCCGTCGCGGCCGACGAGCACGCCGCGGACGTTGTGGGCGTGTCGCAGCACCTCGCCGCCGTAGGCGGCTACCAGTCGCTGTACGTGCATATCGCCGCAGAGCCGGTCCCCACCCGATCCTCCCACGGGATCCTGCCCGGTCCCGGCTTCGGGCCGCACCTCACCGGCGGGGCGATGGACGATCTCCGCCGGCAAGCGATCGAAGAAGGCGCAGGGCTGTTCGACGCGCTCGGCGTGCCCTCGCAGGATGACCGGCACCTCGCCTTCGGAAACCCGGTCACCGAACTACTCAAGTTGGCCGACGAGCGGCGACCCGCGGCCATAGTCACGGGCAGCCGCGGCCGTGGCCCTTGGGCGGCCGCATTGCTCGGCAGCGTGACGCAACGCCTCGTGAGCGAAGCCGGACGACCCGTCCTCGTTGCGCAGGACCCCGCAGCGTTCAGCGGGACGGGCCGCATCGTCTGCGGCATCGACATGCCAGTCGAGCAGGCGCGCGCCGTCGTGAAGGCCGGCGGGCAACTGGCGTTGCGACTACGTCGCGCGCTCACGGTGGCGCACGTCGTCGACGACCATCCGCCCGACGCGGTCTTCGGCGCCGGCGTATTGCCGGCCGACGCGGCGACTGAGCCCCGGGCGCAGGCCGTCGGCGATCAATTGCTCGACGCGATCCGTCCTGTGCTCCCACTCGAGGTCGACGTCGAGCTCGTCCGGCTCGAAGGCCCGCCGGCGTTGCGGCTGAGCGCCCTCGCGCAGTCGTCCGAAGCGCCCGCCATCGTCGTTGGATCGCGGGGCATGGGCGCCCTGCGGACGTTGCTCGAAGGCAGCGTATCGCTCGATCTGCTCCACGACGACGACCGCTCTGTGCTGATCGTGCCCAGTCCAGCGGAGGCGG
>JAUJPF010000019.1 GCA_030447275.1 Solirubrobacteraceae bacterium
GGCGTCGTGCTGCTGGACGACGAACGGGGCCCGGCCCTCGCGTGCGTACGCGCGGTGGGGCATCCTGCGCTCGCCGCGTGCGTGGCGGGGAGCGCAGGACGCGCGGTCTTCAGCTTGCGCCGGGCTACAGCCGCCGCGACGGCAGCTCGGCCACGACGCGCCGCGCGCCGCCGGGCGCGTCGATGCGCACGCGGTAGTCGCCGCGCGGCCGGCCCGCGGCCGGGAACCGCAGGCGGTACGTGCGGTGCCGCGCCGCCGCCTGCAGGCGGTACGTCCGCACGACGCGCCGCCCGCGCAGCACGCTCACGGTCACGGCCGCGGCCTGGTTGAGGCGGAACGCGATCCGCAGCGGGCGGTTCGCCGCGCCGCCGAACACCGGGCGCTCGAGCTTGTACGACGACAGCAGACCGCAGCTCGCGCGCCGGTACGACCCCGGCCGCAGGCGGAACCGGCCGCGCACGCGCTGCACCACGATCCGCCGCGAGTCGCTGCGGCCGTTCCCGAGCAGCATGCGGAACCGCACCAGGTAGTAGCCGTCGCGGAGGCGCCGGCCGTTGTTCGAGCGGCCGTTCCACGTGAACGAGCGCGTCTTGCGGCGGAAGCGAGCCAGGAGCTGCTCCTGCACGACGCGGCGGCCGCTGGACACCGAGAAGACGTCCACCGCGACCTTCCGCGGGCGCCGCCGCTTGAACGCCAGCCGCAGCCCTCGCCCGCGCGGGCGGACGCTCACCGACCGGAAGCCGCTCGTCGCCTGGCAGACGCGCCGCGCCGGCTGGCCGGACGACGCGGTCGCCAGCGGCTGCTCCACCGGCTGCACGGCCTGCTCGGCCGCGCTCGGTGGATCCTGCTCCTGGAGGCTGTAGAAGCCGCCGGTCATGTCGGCCGCCAGCACGTGGCCGCGCACCGGGACCATGTCCCAGATCAGCGGCCGGAAGTCGATGAACGTCGTGGTGAACGGAAGCACGACCGGGTCGACGAGCCCCTGGTAGATCGGCCGCGTCGGTGTCCCGTGCGGCACGTGGAAGGCGGTCTCGACGGGCCGCACGTTCTGCCCCGCGAAGGCGGCCGAGGCGTCGAGCACCGTCACGCCGGCGTGGTAGTTCGACAGGTAGATGCGGTCGCCGACGATCTGCTGGTTGTGCGGCGAGAACGTGAGGTTGCCGCTCGCGCGCTTGGCGGAGTTCCACCACGTCGTCACGAGAGCGTCCTGCGACGCCTGCTTCAGCGCCGCGTCCGTCTTCGCCTCGTCGGTGTTGTTGTCCTGCGAGTCGGCGAACGTGCCGCGGCCGAGCTTGGCGAAGTCGGTGGCGTCGACGATCCACATCGGCCCCGCCTTGTCGCCGTTGCCGTAGAACTTGCCGCAGCCCTTCGCCTTGTCGGCGGTGCTCTGATCGCCGGCCACGGTGAACAGCTCGGCCGGCAGGGTCACGTAGCGCCGGCCGTTGCGCGTGGCGACGTCGATCGTATGGGCGTACCAGTCGGTCTCGCACTCCGGGGTCAGGTCCCACTCCGCCAGGAGCGTCTGGTTGTTGTCGCCGAACGCCTTCGTGGGGTCGGTCACGTCGTAGACGGTGAAGCCGGTGTCGGCGCCCGAGGCGATGTACATCAGCGTGCGCCCGGTCAGCGGATCGTCCTGGATGAACATGTCGTGCGCCTCGTCCATCCTGATCCGGCCCATCTTCTGCAGCACCTTGCCCTGGGGCGTGCTGATGACCTGGGAAACCTCGATGCCGCCCACCGGCGCCCCCGCGGCGCCGGCGACCGAGAAGAGGTACTCGCCCGGCCGGCGGGGCTCGGCGGCGGAGGACGGGCCCGGCTGCACGACGTGCGACCGCGAGGTGTGCACCCCGCCGACGCCCTCGATGGGGAGGCGCCCGGTGATCCGGCCGGTCGCCACGTCGACGACGTCGACCCCGGGCGTCGCGATCGGCTCGTTGAGGCCGGGCGGGCCGCCCGGGACGACGGAGATCTGCTGGACGGACAAAAAGGCGGTCTTGCCGTCGGCGGAGAGGTCGACGAACGCGCCGCAGTCGACGTCGATCGCCGCGCCCTCGCACTCGGCGCCGCGGTAGCGGCTGATGAACTTCGGCGCCGCGACGTTGGTGATGTCGAAGAAGAGGATGCCGGCGCGGGGATACGAGATGGCGACCGCCGCCGTGTTGCCCTTGACGTCCATCTCGCCGAGGACCTCGTTGGAGTCCTGCACGGGCGTCGTGGGGTTGTCGGTCTGCGCGAGGAGCGACTGGAAGTTGCGGACGGCCATGTTGCACGAGAACTGGTGCAGGCCGATCTCGAGGTGGTCGTGGCCCTCGCCCTCGGCGTATTGCTCGCGCCCGGACTGCTCGCTGCACGGACCGTCCGGCGCGGCGGGCGGCCGCGGGCCGACCGCCAACGGGTCGGTCGCCGGGTCGACGACGGCGGCGGGCACCGCCGCCGGGGATGCGGCGTTGCTGGTCGAGTGGCCCGAGGCGGGCGCGGCGACGACGAGCGCGATCAGGACGGCGGCGAGCACGCAGGCGCGCCCCCGCTCGGCAAGGGCAGGCTTCTGCATGCTGCTGGTCTCCTCCGGAAAAGTGACGCGTGCTTTGTAGCACTGACGCAGGGTCATGTGTAGCGGTTCGCCGCGCGCTCGACGGACGCGCCGTAGCCGCCGCCGAACAGCGCGGCGTGGACGAGCAGCGGGAAGAGCTGGTAGAGCGCGATGCGATCCTCGTGCCCGTCGGCGAGCGGCGCGACCTCCTCGTACGCGTCGAAGAGGCGCGGCGACGGCGCGCCGAACAGGCGCAGCATCGCGAGGTCGACCTCGCGATGGCCGCCGTAGGCCGCCGGGTCGATGAGGTACGGCCCGCCACCGCCGGCCATCACATTGCCCGACCACAGGTCGCCGTGCAGCCGGGCGGGCGGCTCGGCGGAGCCCGCCAGGTCATGGATGCGCTCGCACACCCGCTCCACCGACGGGAAGCCCTCGGCCAGCGGCAGCAGCCGCCGCTCGGCGTAGAACGCCGGCCAGTCCGGCGCGGGATCGTTGGGCAGGACGAGCGGGCCGATGCGGAGGTCTTCGGCGGTGGCGCCGGGCGGCGCGGCCCCGAACCGCTCCGCGCCCGCGGCGTGGACGAGCGCGAGGCCGCGGCCGAGCGCCTCCTCGTCGAGCCCTCCTCCCTCGTCGAGCCACTCCAGCGCGAGGAAGCCGTCGGCGGCCTCGACCACCGCGGGGACGCCGAGCGCCCCGGGCTCGGCCAGCCAGCGCAGCGCGGCCGCCTCCGTCGCGTACTCCCCGGGGGCCGCGCCGGCGCGCGTCTTCACGAACGCGCTGCTGCCGTCGTCGAGCGTCACGCGGTGCGCCTCGTTGATGTCCCCGCCGGCGACCGGCCGCGACCCGACGACGGCGCGGCCGCCGATCGAGCGCGGGAGCGTCACCGCACGTCGTCCAGCAGCCCGCGACAGGCCGCCTCGACCTGGTCGAGGACGACGTCGAAGCCCGTCGGCCCGCCGTAGTACGGGTCGGGGACGTCGAGGTCGGGCGCGCCCTTCGACGCGGGGTCGTACTCGCGCAGCAGCCGCACCTTCGCGCGCGCCTCCTCGTCAGGCGCGAGCGCCCGGAGGTCGTCGAGGTTCTCGCGGTCCATTGCAAGGATCAGGTCGAACGCCTCGAAGTCCTCCGGCGCGACCCGCCGCGCCGCGCCTTCGAGCGTCGTGCCGCGCCGGCGCGCGGTCTCGGTCGCACGCTCGTCGGGCGGCGCCCCGACGTGCCAGCCGCCCGTGCCCGCGCTGTCGATCGCGATGCGGTCGTCGAGCCCGGCGTCCGCGACCAGCCTGCGCATGACGCCCTCGGCCGTCGGCGAGCGGCAGATGTTCCCCAGGCAGACGAAGAGGAGCATCACGGCGTGGAAGGATGACGGCTGCCATGGACCTCGGACTCGACGGAAAGGTCTGCGTCGTCACCGGCGCGAGCCGCGGGATCGGCCTCGCCGTCGCCCGCCGGCTGTGCTCGGAGGGCGCGAGGGTCCTGTTCGTCGCGCGCAGCGCCGACGCGGTGGAGCGCGCGGCCGACGGCTGCGGCGGCGACTGGCTCGCCCTCGACGTCACCGGTCCGGGCGCCGCCGACCGCGTGATCGCGACCTGCGCCGAGCAGATGGGCGGCGTCGACGTCCTCGTCAACAACGCGGGGACGTCGTTCGCCAAGCCGCTCGACGAGCTGACCGACGCCGACTGGCAGGCCCAGTGGGAGCTGCACGTGATGGCCCCGATGCGGCTCATGCGCTGCGCCGCGCCGCGGATGGCCGAGGCGGGCGGGGGCCGGATCGTCAACGTCACCTCGTCGGCGGGCAAGCGCCCGTCGCTCACGAACGCCGCGTACAGCGTCACCAAGGCGGCGCAGCTCTCGCTCAGCCGCGTCTTCGCCGACGCCTACGCGCGCCGGAACGTGCTGGTCAACGCCGTCGCCCCCGGGCCGGTCAACTCGGAGCTGTGGACGGCGGAGGGCGGCCTCGCCGACCAGACGGCGGCGGCCCGCGGCGTCACCCACGACGAGGCGCTGCGCCTCCAGGCCGACAAGGTGCCGCTCGGCCGCTTCGCCGAGCCCGAGGAGATCGCGGACGTCGTCGCGTTCCTGTGCTCCGAGCGCTCGAGCACCGTCACCGGGGCGGCCTGGTCGGCCGACGGCGGCGCCGTCAGCATCATCGTGTGATCGCGCTCGACCACGTCAGCCTCCGCGACGCGCCGGGCTTCACCGCGGAGGCGTCGCGGGTGATGCTCGACCGCTGCTACGTCGAGGTGGGGCACGAGGGCGAGCCGCTGCTGTTCCTGCGGCCGGAGGGTGGCGAGGGAGCGGCCGCCATCACCGAGGCGGCGAAGGTCCTCGGCCGCGACGTCCGCCCGTACGCGGGCCGCGACGGCCGGTGGCTCGACGTCGACCTCGCCGGCCCGGTCATGGTGACCCGCCGGATCGACCGCGAGGACTGGCCGCCGGCGGGCGAGGGAGGCCTCGAGGTGCGCCTGCGGGGAGACGCCGCCGCGCTGCTCGACCCGCTCGAGCTGCTCGGCGGCCCGCCGCCGGGCCTCGTCGTCGACCACGCGCCCGGCGAGCCGCTGCGGCTGACGCAGGTCATTGCGGCCGGGCGGCGGCTGCTGTTAGCGCCGAGAGGCTCAGCCGCGGGGCTGGAAGAAGGCTGACCCTCGGTTGATCCCCTCGCCCTCGAACTCCTCAGGGTCGATCAGGACCGGCTGGGGCGCCGTGAACTCGCGCACGGTGAAGTTCTGGATGCGCGCGTAGCGGGTCTCGCGGAACGGCGGCTTCGGCGCGATGGTCGTGACGAGCGAGCCGTGGGGCACGAACGTCTCGAGCTCGACCGTCCACACCTTCGTGACCGGCGCCGGCCGGCGCATGGCGGCCGTCCGCGGCTGGTAGATCCGCAGGCTCCTCGTCTGCCAGCGGGGCGAGACGACCATGATGCGGTCCTCACGCGGCGGGCCGATGCGCTCCGCGACCGACCGCCAGTCGTCGCGCTGGCGCTCGGGATTGCGCGGGACGGCGCCGCCCACGATCGCCGCGAAGCCGACGGCGACGATCGCGACGACGGCCGGACCGACCCAGCGAAGTCGCCGCACGCACAGCCCGGCCGCGACGGCGATCGTCAAGGGGACCCACGCCGGGAGGAAGTTGCGGTCGAGGACGTAGTCCGGCCCGACGGCCGCGGCCGCCAGCGGCAGCACCGTGACGCCCGCGGCCACGCCGAGGACGAGCAGCACGCCCCGCCGCATCGGCCTCTCGGCCCACACGAGCGCCGCGGCGACCGCGAGCACGAAGCACGCGATCGCGACGGCGAAGACCTCCTCGCGCCGGTACGTCGGCGACCCGAAGCCGCCGGGACCGGCGGCGAGGAAGAAGATCGCGTCGCGCACGCGCGGCCACAGCGGGATCGTGCCGATCCAGTCGACCCCGCCGTGGGACTGCTGGTAGAGGAGCATCGGCGCGATCGCCAGCAGGCCGGCGACGAGCCCACCGAGGTAGGGGAGCACGCGGCGCAGGCCGGGTCCCCGCAGGAGCACCCACGCCGCCATCGGGAGCACGGCGAAGAGCGCGAAGTAGTGCGACGCGACGGCCAGCACCGAGGCCGCCGCCCACACCGCGAGGTCGCGCCCGGCGAAGCCGCCCTGCACCGACCGCAGGAAGAACAGCAGCGCGAGGGCGGAGAGGAACGTCACCAGCGCGTACGCCCGCGCCTCCTGCGAGTACCAGACGAGCGCGGGGCTCAGCGCCGTCAGGAGGCCCGCGGCCAGGGCGACGCGCCGCCCGCCGACCATCCGCGCCGCCTCGTACGCCAGCGGGACCGTGAGCGTCCCGAGCAGCGCCGAGAGCGAGCGCAGCCCGACCTCGCCGTCGCCGAAGATCCGGATCCAGAACCACGCGAGGACGAAGTACGGCGGCGGCTGCGCCTCGTGGCCGAGCACGCCGTCGAGCATCCCGCGGAAGGAGTCGTTCACCAGCTCGTGGGTGAGTGCCTCGTCGTACCAGAAGCTCTGCGCGTCGAGGCTCGCGAACCGGACGAGGGCGCCCGCCGCCGTGAGCGCGATCACGGCGGGAGCACGGAACACGAGGCCGCAATGTAGCGGCGCCCGGGCACGGCAGCAGTGGCCCGTTCTACTGTGTTGCGGACATGCCCACCGTGATCGTCACGGGCTCGGGCGGGCTGATCGGATCCGAGACCGTCGCGCACTTCATCACGGCGGGCTTCGACGTCGTGGGCGTCGAGAACGACATGCGCGCGCGGTTCTTCGGTCCCGAAGGCTCGACCGCCCGCACCACGCAGCGGCTGCTGGACGAGCTCCCCTCGTTCCGCTCTGAGGATCTCGACATCCGCGACGCCGACGGCGTCCGCCGGCTGTTCGCGCGTCACCGCACGGACCTCGAGCTCGTCGTCCACACCGCGGCGCAGCCCTCCCACGACTGGGCGGCGTCGGACCCGCACACCGACTTCGGCGTCAACGCCGTCGGCACCCTCAACCTGCTCGAGGCCGTCCGCCACGTCAAGCCCGACGCGACGTTCGTCTTCACCTCGACGAACAAGGTCTACGGCGATCGGCCAAACGGCCTGCCCCTCGAGGACACGGGCGAGCGGCTGGAGCTGCCGGCCGATCACCGCTACTTCGGCGGCATCGACACGTCGATGTCGATCGATGACTGCATGCACTCGATCTTCGGCGTGTCGAAGGCGGCTGCGGATCTGATGGTGCAGGAGTACGGGCGCTACTTCGGGATCCCCACGGTGTGCTTCCGGGGAGGGTGCCTCACCGGTCCCTCGCACGCGGGGGCGAAGCTCCACGGCTTCCTCTCCTACCTCATGCGGTGCACGGTGACCGGCGAGCGCTACACGGTCTTCGGCTACGACGGCAAGCAGGTCCGCGACAACATCCACTCGAGCGACGTGGTGAGCGCCTTCGAGGCGTTCCACCGCGCGCCGCGGCCGGCGGCGGTCTACAACCTCGGCGGGGGACGCGCGTCGAACTGCTCGATGCGCGAGGCCATCGCCGCGTGCGAGCGGATCGCCGGGCGCCGGCTCGAGTGGGAGCTGTCGCCCGAGGCTCGGATGGGCGACCACCGGTGGTGGATCTCCGACCTGTCGCAGTTCGAGCGCGACTACCCCGACTGGCGGCTGCGCTACGACCTCGAGACGACGCTGCGTGAGATCCACGACCACAACGTCGAGCATTGGACGGCAGCGGCCGCGCGATGAAGCTCCCCGCGACCGGCGCGACCGCTCCGGTGGTCGCACCGGCGCCACGCGCGCGCTGGAGCCGCGTGCTCGCGATCGTCGTGTCGATCGTGTCGCTGGCCGCGGTCGTCGTCTGGGCGAGCGGGCAGCCGACGCCCCGCTTCCCCACCTCGGTGGGCGATCTCTCGCTCATCGCGCTCGGCGTCGCCCTGTATGCGGTCGCGACGTTCGCGCGCGGCTGGCGCTGGCACGCGATCCTCCGCCGTGGCGGCGTCGCCCACCGTCCGGTCGACGCCTACGCGCTCGTGCCGGTCGGCTACATGGGCAACGCGGTGCTGCCGGCCCGCGGCGGCGAGCTGCTGCGGATGTTCCTGATGGCGGGCCGCGCGGACGCGCGGCGGCGAGAGGTGCTCGGGTCGATCGTCTCCGAGCGGGTCCTCGACGCCGTGACGCTCGCGCTGCTGTTCATCGCGCTGACGTTCGCGGGGATCGCGGGCTCGCCGCTGGGAGAACGTCCGGCGGCGCTGGCACTCGCCGGGCTCGGGGTGGGCGTCGCGGCGCTCGCGCTGTACCTGGCGCTGCGCCGCCGCGGACGCTTCGAGGGCTTCGCCGCAACGGTGCGGCCCGTCGTGAAGGCCTCACGGCCGCTCATCGGCCCCGCGGGCGCGCTGCTCGGCGGCGTGACGCTGGCGGTCTGGCTGATCGAGGGAACGATCTTCTGGCTCGTCGCGCAGTCGCTGTCGCTCGACGTCTCGCTGGCCGAGGGCGCGTCGGTGCTCGTGCTGACCTCGTTCATGTCGCTCGTCCCGTCGGCGCCGGGGTACGTCGGGACCTTCGACGCGGCGGTCGTCTTCAGCCTCGAGGCGCTCGGGGTCACGGGCGGGCAGGCGGTGGCCTACGCGCTGCTGGTGCGGTTCGTCGTCTTCTTCCCGGTCACGGTGGCGGGGCTGATCGTGCTCGTGACGCGCTACGGCGGCCTGCGCCAGCTCCGCCGCCGGGGCGCCGGCGGCGGCGATTGACGTGCTGTAATCCCGCGCCGTGGCGATCGAGACGAAGGCCGTCGGCAAGACGTTCCCGACCACGACGTACGCCGTGGGACGCGAGAAGGTCAAGGAGTACGCGCTCGCCGTCGGCGAGACCGACCCCATCCACCTCGACCACGAGGCCGCCCGCGGCGCCGGCTACGCCGACGTCGTCGCGCCGCCGATGTTCGCGGTCGTCTTCAAGGCGCCCGCGATGGCGCCGGCGATCTTCGACGCCGACGTCGGCATGAACTTCGCGCTCATGGTGCACGGAGGCCAGGAGTTCCGCTGGGGGCCGCTGGTCGTCGCCGGCGACGAGATCCAGACGAACGTGACCGTGAGGTCCATCGACGAGCGCGACGGCAAGGGCTTCTACGTCTTCGAGTCGGTGTCGCGCAACCAGCGCGACGAGACCGTCTGCGTCGGCACGTGGACCAACATCGTGAGGGGCGTCTGAAATGGAACCCGGCGAGGACCTGCGCAAGCTCCAGGTCACCCCCGACAAGTACCTGACCGTCCGCTACGCCGGCGCGTCGGGCGACTACAACCCGATCCACATCGACGAGGAGCTCGCCAAGCAGGTCGGGCTGCCCGGCCGCATCCTTCACGGCCTGTGGACGATGGCCCAGGTCGCCCGCGCCCAGACCGAGAACGCCGGCGGCCCGCACGCGCTGAAGCGGCTGAGCGTGCAGTTCCGCGGGATGGGGCTGCCCGAGCACGAGATCACCGTCACCGGCACGGTGCGCGAGGTGGGCGACGGAACGGCGATCGTCGACACCGTCGCCGAGCAGAACGGCAACCAGATCATCCGCAACGCCGAGGCGGAGCTCGAGGTCTAGCGGCAGCGGGCCGCGCTCCTATCCTGGAGCCGTGCCCACTGAGCGCCAGGAGCTGATCCTCCGCAAGGTGGTCGAGGTCTACCTCGACTCCGGCGTGCCCGTCGGATCGAAGACGCTGTCCGCGGACCCCGACCTCGGGTGCCGCCCGTCGACGATCCGCAACGAGCTCGCGCAGCTCGAGGAGCTCGGGCTGCTCGCCCACCCGCACACGTCGGCGGGGCGGGTGCCGACCGACGCCGCGCTGCGGTTCTTCGTCGACGGCCTGCTCGCCGACCGCGCGCAGCCGCGCCGCGAGCTCGAGCTGTCGCTGTCGAGCCGCGAGGTCGACGAGGCGATGCGGGCGACGACCGAGGCGCTCAGCCAGGTCTCGAACCTGCTGGCCATCGTGACCGCGCCGCCGATCGACACCGCCGAGATCCGCCACATCGAGGTCCTGAGCCTTCAGCCGCAGGTGCTGATGGTCGTGATCATCACCTCGACCGGTGGTGTCTCGAAGCGCATCTTCACCTTCGAGCGGCCGGTCGACCCCGGGCTCGCCGCGTGGGCGGCGGCGTACCTGAACGACCAGCTCACGGGCATGGACCTCGGCGCGCGCACGCTGCACCGCCGCCTGACCGACCCGAGCCTCAGCGCCCCCGAGCGCGCGTTCCTCGACTCGCTCATGCCCGCGTTCACCGAGCTGGCCGCGACCGCGCAGGACACGCTCTACGTCGAGGGCGCGGGCCGGCTCATCGCCGAGCACCGCCTCCAGGACCTCGACCAGATCAACGAGCTGATGACCGTCCTCGAGCGCCGCCGCGACCTGCTCGCGATGCTGCGCCGCGCGCTGAGCGAGCGCGACGTGCTCGTGCGCATCGGCGCCGAGAACGAGGCCCCCGAGCTCCAGTCGATGGCGCTCGTGGCCGCCGCCTACGGCCTGCCGGCGCGCAAGCTCGGGACCGTCTCGCTCATGGGCCCGGTGCGGATGGACTACGGCGAGGCGATCCTCTTCGTGCGCGAGGCGGCGCACCAGCTCTCCCGGTACATCGAGACCGTCTACGACGACGCCTAGTGCCGGCCGACGCGTACGAGCTGCTCGGCGTCCCGCGCGGCGCCGACGACACCCAGATCAAGAAGGCCTTCCGCAAGCTCGCGCGCGAGCTTCACCCGGACGTCAACCCCGACGACGCCGCGGCCGAGGCGCGCTTCAAGGAGGTCGCGGAGGCGTACGAGATCCTCTCGGACCCCGAGCGCCGCGCGACCTACGACCGCTACGGCTACGAGGGGCTGCGCTCCGGCGGCTACACGCCGACCGACTTCGGCGCGTTCGGCGGGCTGTCGGACATCCTCGACGCGTTCTTCGGCGGCGGCGGGGGAGGAGGCGGGTTCTTCGGCGGAGGCGGCCGCTCCGGCCCCCAGCCCGGCGGCGACGTCGCGGCCTCGCTGGTCATCGACCTGGCCGAGGCCGCGCGCGGGGCGAGCGCCGAGCTGCGCTACGAGGTCGTCGTCCGCTGCGAGCACTGCCGCGGCAACGGCGCCGAGCCCGGCACCCCGATCACGAGCTGCGAGCGCTGCGGCGGCTCCGGCCGGCTCCAGGGCGTCACGCGGACGCCGTTCGGCCAGGTCGTGCGCAGCGTGCACTGCGACGTCTGCCACGGCGACGGCCGCGTTCCCGAGCAGCCGTGCGGGGAGTGCCAGGGCCGCGGGCGCAAGGTCGAGGAGCGCACGCTGCGCGTCGACGTCCCGGCCGGTATCGAGGACGGCCAGCGGATCCGCCTCGGCGGGCGTGGCCACGCCGGCGAGCCGGGTGCGCCCGACGGCGACCTCTACGTCTCGGTCCGCGTGCGCCCCGACGAGCGCTTCGTCCGCGACGGCAACGACCTCGTGACCGCGCTCGACGTGCCCGCGCCGCTCGCCGCGCTGGGCGACACGTTCGGGGTGGAGACGCTCGACGGTCCCGCGGAGGTCGAGGTCGCCGCCGGGACGCAGCCGGGGGAGGTCATCGTGCTGAAGGGCAAGGGCGTCCCCGACCTGCGCCGCGGCCGGCCCGGCGACCTGCGCGTCGTCGTCAACGTCGTCGTCCCGCGTTCCCTGACCCACGAGCAGCGCGAGCTGACGCGGTCGCTCGCCGACTCGCTCACCGACGACAACCTCGCCCGGCAGCACGAGTCGGTGCTGTCGAAGCTGCGCCGCGTCCTGCGCGCGCAGTGATCCGCCTGGCCCTGCGCGTCCGCCGCGAGGACGCCGACGTCGCGCTGGCCGAGCTGCTCGCGCTCGTGCCCGGCGGGGTGGAGGAGGTCGACCTCGGCGACCGCGTCGAGTACGCGGTCTACGGCGCGCCGGGCGAGCTGCCCGACCTGCCGGACCTCGAGGCGGCCGCCGGCGACGCGCTCGTGGAGATCGCGACGACCGAGGTCGCCGACGACTGGGCCGACCGCTGGCGTGCGTTCCACCGGCCGGTGGAGGTGGGGTCGCTGCGCGTGCGCCCGCCGTGGGCCGAGGCGCGCGACGGCGACGTCGTCATCGACCCCGGCCAGGCGTTCGGCACCGGCGGCCACGAGACAACCCGTCTCTGTCTCGCCTTGCTGCTCGACCTCGAGCCTGGCGGATCCTTCGTCGACCTCGGCTGCGGAAGCGGCGTCCTCGCCATCGCCGCCGCGCGGCTCGGGTGGTCGCCGGTCCTCGGCGTCGACTTCGACCCGCTCGCGGTCGCGGCCACGCGGGAGAACGCACGGGTGAACGGCGTCGCGGTGGAGGCGCGGCGCGTCGACCTGCGCGGCGCGCCCGCGCCGACGGCGCCGACCGTGGTCGCGAACCTGCTGCGGCCGCTGCTGCTCGAGGTCGCGCGCAACGGCTTCGAGAACGGCAACAGGCCGGAGACGCTGATCGTCTCCGGCCTGCTCCGTGACGAGGCCGACGAGGTCGCGGCGGCGTTCGCCGCGCACGGCCTCGTCGAAGGGCGCCGCGCCGCCCAGGGCGACTGGGCGGCGCTGCGGCTCGGCTAGCGCCGGCCCGCGTCGCCCTCGGCCTCGATCTGCTCCTTGCGGACCTCGTCGGTGACCGTGCGGTCCTCGACGACGGTTTCCTTGTCGAGGCGCACGCGCTCCTTGGGCACGACGCGCTTCTCGACGACGGGCTCCTCGGCGTGGAGCGTGACCTCGTGCTCCTCCTCGGAGATCGCCGGGCCGTCCATCGCGTTGCCGACGTTGGCGTCGGTGATCGGCTCGCGCTCGACGCGGACCTGCTCGCGCTGGACCGGCACCGTCGTCTGGACCTGCTCGGTCGTGACGAACTTGCGCAGGCGCGCACGCCCGGTCTCACGCGACGTCTTGCCGACCGCCAGCTCCTCCTCGGAGCGGGTCATGGCCTCGTCGGTCGTCGGGCCCGAGGTGTCGCGGCCGACCGGCTCGCGGTCGCCCTGGTACTCACGGTCGTAGTCGAACTCGCCCCACGAGACGCCGTAGTGCTGGTAGAGGCGCTGCTCCTCCTCGGGGGAGAGCTCGCCGTCGGCCTCGGCGTTCGGCGCGTCCTTCACCTTCGCCTTGTCGTACGGCACGGTGACCCCGTCACCACTCGTCGCGGCGTCCTGGATCGGCACGAAGCTGAGGCTCGAGCCGAACATGCCGGTCTTGACGGCCAGCCACTCCGGCTCGCCGCTCTGGCGGTCGAGGTACACATCGGCGATCTCGCCGATCTTGTCGTTGTCGGGCCCATGAAGCGTCTGGCCCTTCCAGGTCTGAACATCCTGAATCGTCGGCATCGGGTTCTCCTTCGTCGTCGTTGTCCTTCACGTCGCGAAGGGGTGGCCACCCTCTCCTGCCCCACACAAGGCATGCCCGACTGGGGAAGCGTCATGCGCGCCGCCGCGTGGCTACGCGCCCACCCGGGGACGGGTGGGCGCGTTCGGCATACTCGGCGGGTGGCCTGGCACATCGTGATCGCGGGCGGCGGCTTCGGCGGCCTCTACGCCGCGCGCACGCTCGAGAAGGTCCTCCCGCGGGCCTCGGCGCGCGTCACGCTCGTAAACGACGTGAACTTCATGCTCTACACGCCGCTGATGCCGGGAGCGGCGGGGGGAACGCTCGAGCCACGGCACGTCGTCGTGCCGCTGCGCGAGCAGCTCGACGACACCGACCTGCGCCTCGGGCGCGTCACCGGTGCGAACCCCGAGAACGACTGCATCCGCGTCCGCATGCTCGAGGGCCACGACGAGGACATCCACTACGACCACCTGATCGTCGCGCTCGGGTCGGTCTCGCGCACGCTGCCGATTCCCGGCCTGGCCGAGCACGCGAGCGGGTTCAAGTCGCTGCCCGAGGCGATCGGCCTGCGCAACAAGCTCGTGCGCCACCTCGAGATGGCCGAGACGCTCGACGACCCGGAGCACCGCGCCGAGTACCTGAACTTCGTGTTCGTCGGCGGCGGCTACGCGGGCGTCGAGGGGCTCGCCGAGCTGCAGGACTTCGCCGCCGACGCGATCCAGGAGTACCCGCGCTGCCGCACGCAGGGGATGCGCTGGGTGCTCGTCGAGGCGGCCGACCGGATCATGGGCGAGATCGCGCCCGACCTCGCGGAGTTCTGCATGCGCGAGCTGCGCGGGCGGGGCATCGAGATCCGGACGAACACGACGCTCGAGGAGGTCACGGCGACGACCGCGCGGCTGTCGGACGGCGAGACGATCCCGACGCGCAGCGTGTGCTGGACCGCGGGCGTGCGGCCGCACCCGGTCATCGAGCGCCTCGGGCTCCCACTCACCGACCGCGGCCGGATCGAGGTCGACCGCTACATGCAGGTCGCCGGCCACGAGCGCGTGTGGGCGATCGGCGACGGCGCCGCCGTGCCCGACCCGGCCAAGAGGTACTCAGAGCCGTGCCCGCCCACCTGCCAGCACTCGCTGCGCCAGGGGCGCGACGTCGCGCGCAACGTCGCCGCGGCCATCGGCACCGGGCGCAAGCGGCCGTTCCGCTACAAGACGCTCGGCGTGTTCGTCGACCTGGGGCGCCGCAAGGCGGTCGCGTCGACCGTCGGGATCAAGTGGCGCGGGACGCCGGCGTGGCTGCTCGCCCGCACCTACCACCTCGCGGCGATGCCGGGCATGGGCCGCCGCGCCCGGCTGCTGATCGACTGGAACGTCGGCCTGCTCTTCGGCCGCGACATCTCCGAGCTGGGCCAGCTCGGCCAGCCGCCGCCGTCGCTCGACGGCGACCAGCTCGAGGCCCATTCGTCCGGGGGCACCACCGCCGACGCGCACGACGTCCACGCCTGATGGCGGCGGAGCCGGCGCCCGCACAGGCCAACCCGATCGCGGCGATCCGCGAGCTCGCCGCGGTGGTCACCGCGATCGCCGGGGTCGTCGTCCTCAGCGGCGGCATCGTCCTCGCGCTTAGGCTGTCCTACGCCGACCTGCCGTGGGAGGGCGTCCTGGGCCAGCTCCCGCGCGGGCTGCTCATCACCGTCGGCCTGGCGCAGGTGCTGCTGCCGGCGCTCGTCGTCGCCGCGCTGCACGGCGCCTCGCGCGCCGCGCGCCCGCCGCGCGAACCGGTCGTGCACCGCCGCTGGCGCAGCCGTCTCCTGGTCGTGGGGCTGTGGACGCCGGTCCTCCTGCTCGTCGTGGGCACCGCGGCGTCGTGGCCGTACACCTCGGCCCGCTCCGACGCCGACATCGACGGCGACATCATCCTCGGCGCGCTCGTCTGCATCGCGGCGGCGCTGTTCGCGCTGGCCGAGATCCGCATCAGGACGCAGAAGGGCACCGTCGCGCGGCGCAGCGGACCGCCGTGGGCGCCGGTGACGCTCGGCTACGCCGCCGTCGCCGCGGTCGTCGCCACGTTCGTCGCGGCGACGTTCCCGCTGGCCGACTCGCGCGTGTGCCTCGGCAGCCGCGCGGTGGCGGGCAAGCTCGTCACGGCCGTCGGCGAGCGCGTGATCCTCGGCGAGCCGTCGAGGATCCCGGGCGCCAGGGGCCACCTGGTGGCCTTCCGCTCCGCCGACGTCGGCGCGGTCATCGTCGGCGGTGGCGCCGAGGACGTGGACTGCGCGGCGTACACTGGCACTCGGTGACGCTGGCCGACAAGGTGAAGGAGGATCTCGCTTCCGCGATGCGCGCGGGCGAGCGGGATCGTGTCGGCCGCCTGCGCCTCGTGCTCTCCGAGCTCCAGAAGGCGGCGAAGGAGGGCAACGACGACGAGGTCGGCGTCCTGCGCCGCGAGCGCAAGCGCCGGCTCGACGCCGCCGCGCAGTTCCGCGACGCGGGCCGCGACGATCTCGTCGGCGCCGAGGAGGCCGAGGCCGAGCTGATCGCCGCCTACCTGCCGGCCGAGCTGCCGGACGAGGAGCTGAACGCGCTGGTGGCCGAGGCGGTCGCGCAGGCGGGGGCGACGTCGCCGCAGGACATGGGCAACGTGATGAAGCTGGTGATGCCCCGCGTCGGCGGCCGTGCCGACGGGCGCCGGGTGTCGGCGGCGGTGAAGGAGATCCTGACTTGAGGCGGCAGATCCATCTGGGCAACGACGTGGCGCGCGAGCTGGCGGGCTCGGAGGACGCCGTGCTGCGCGAGGTCGAGCAGCACGTCGCCTGCGACGTGTTCCTGCGTGGCGATGTCGTGACGCTCGACGGGTCCGAGGAGGCCGTCTCCGCCGCGGCGGAGGTCGTCCGCGAGGTCGCCGAGCTGATCGCCGGCGGCCATCAGATCTCACCGGGCACGATCTCGGCCGTCACGGGGGCGCTCGACAGCAACACGTCGCCGGCCGACGTGCTCGAGGACGTCGTCTGGCGCCACCGCTCGACCAAGGTCGCGCCGAAGTCGGTCACCCAGAAGCACTACGTCGACTCCATCCGCCGCAACACGATCACCTTCGGCATCGGCCCGGCGGGCACCGGCAAGACGTGGCTCGCCGTGGCGTCGGCGGCCGCCGCGCTCTCCCGGCGCGAGGTCAACCGGATCATCCTCACCCGCCCCGCCGTCGAGGCCGGCGAGCGGCTCGGCTTCCTCCCCGGCGACCTCATGGCCAAGGTCGACCCGTACCTGCGCCCGCTCTTCGACGCGCTCCAGGACATGCTCGACCCCGACAAGGTCCAGCAGCACCTCGAGCGCGGCTCGATCGAGGTCGCGCCGCTGGCGTTCATGCGCGGCCGCACCCTCAACGACTCGTTCGTCATCCTCGACGAGGCCCAGAACACCTCGCCCGAGCAGATGAAGATGTTCCTCACCCGGCTCGGGTTCAACTCGAAGATGGTCATCACGGGCGACATCACCCAGATCGACCTGCCCCGCGACCAGCAGTCGGGGCTCATCGTCGTCAAGGACATCCTCCAGGAGGTCGACGGCATCGAGTTCGTGCAGTTCGGCCGCGAGGACGTCGTCCGCCACCGCCTCGTGCAGCGGATCGTCGACGCGTACGCCGACGCGGCGAAGCGCGGTGCGACCGAGCTGCGGCCGGCGGACCGCAAGCGCGCCTGACCGCGTGCTCGAGGTCGAGGTCATCGGGACGGTCGCGCTTCCGGTCGTGGAGGTCGAGCGGCTCGCCGCGCTGGCCGCGGCGTCCGGCGGGATCGAGGACGGGCACGTCGCCGTCACGTTCGTCTCGGGCGAGCGGATCGCCGAGCTGAACGACCAGTTCCGCGACAAGCCCGAGCCGACCGACGTCCTCTCGTTCCCGATCGACGAGGACGACGACACGATCCCACCCGACCAGCGCGAGCTGGGCGACGTCTTCATCGCGCCCGAGCACACCGCCGACCTGCGCGAGGCGGTGGTCCACGGGGTCCTGCACCTCACCGGCATGGACCACGAGACCGACGACGGCGAGATGCTCGCGCTCCAGGCCGAGATCTTGACCTGGTGACCCGCTCCGGCTTCGTCGCCCTCGCCGGCCGCCCGAACGTCGGCAAGTCGACGCTCGTCAACGCGCTCATCGGCCGCAAGATCGCCATCGTCTCCGACAAGCCCCAGACGACGCGCCGCGCGATCCGCGGGGTGGCCACCCACGACGACGCGCAGCTCGTCCTCGTCGACCTCCCCGGCGTCCAGCGCCCGAAGGACGCGCTGACCCAGCGGATGCAGGCGCGCGTCGAGCGCGAGGTGGCCGACGACGACGGCGTGCTGCTCGTCGTCAACGCCGAGGAGGGCGTCGGGCCGGGCGACCGCTGGATCGCCGGGCTGCTCGCCGAGGCCTCCGTCCCCGTGGTCGTCGTCGCCAACAAGATCGACCGGCTGAACCGCCCGCAGGTTGCCGCCGTGCTCACCGAGGCGGCCGAGCTCGAGGTGGGCGACGACATCTTCCCGGTGAGCGCGAAGACGGGGGCCGGGGTCGGGCCGCTGCGCGAGCACCTGGTCGCGCTGCTGCCCGAGGGGCCGTTCTTCTTCCCGCCCGAGTCGCCGACCGACCAGCCGCTCGAGGTGCTGCTCGCCGAGCTGATCCGCGAGCAGGCGCTGCGGCGCACGTTCCAGGAGGTGCCGCACTCGGTCGAGGTCGTGATCGAGGAGCTCGACGAGCACTCGCGCGAGGACCTCGTCGGCGTCCGCGCGCGGATCTGGGTCGAGACCGAGTCCCAGAAGGGGATCGTGATCGGCAAGCAGGGCAAGATGATCAAGCTCGTCGGAACGGCGGCGCGCGAGGCGCTCGAGCTGGAGCTGGGGCGGCGCGTGCACCTCGACCTGCGCGTCGACGTGCGCCGCCGCTGGCGCGCCGACGAGCGCGCGCTCGACCGTCTCGGCATCGAGTAGCCGGACACGCGTCCAGCGCCCTCCGGATCCGGGGCCGCGGACCGATCCTCAGGCGGGGGACGTACCGCCGGGCCGGGCGTCGGGGGACGCCCGGCCCGGCTTGTTCTACGGCCGAAGGCGCTCCCTCCCGGACAGGCGTCCAGCCTCTCTTCACCCGGGGCCGCCGGACGCCGATGAAGGGAGGGCAAGGCGAGAACGGCCCAGGGACGGGCCGACCAGCCGACGGAGGCGCGCAAGGTTTGGGGCGCGCGCCGAACCGCGGAGGGTTCGCCAGGGATGCATCAGCGCTCGAGCCACCTTGGGGGAGGTGGGCTACGACGTGCGCGAAGACCTCCGAGCGAGGGGATGTCCCGCCGGGCCGGTGTCGTCGGGGGACGCACCGGCCCGGTTGCTTTAACGGGCCGCCCTCCTCAGAGGTCGATGCTCTCCAGGTCCGGCACGCGGCGGCGCAGCGCGTCGACGAGCACGCTGCGGTGGCACGCGGCCGGGTCCTCCTCGAGGCACAGCAGCGCCGTGCGCGGGCCGGAGGCCAGCTCGCGCGCGAGCGCGTCGAGGTCGGCGGCGGACTCGCGCTCGACGTGCGCGCGGAAGCCGTCGCGACCCTCGTCGACGCGGTTGTTCTTGTAGAGCCAGCGCAGGTCGGCCGGCGTGCCGAGGGCGCGGCGGTGCTCGTACGCGATGCGGTGGTCGGCGAGCTTCTCGGCGAGCCGCGTCTTCGACATCCCCGGCCGGCGCGACTGCGGGCGATAGCGGACGTCGATCACCCGCTCCACGCCGGCGGCCTCCAGCTCGGCGACGAGCGTCTCCGGGCGGAGGCGCTCGTAGCCGATGGTCCAGATCCTGGCCGTGCTAGGCGAGGAGGATCACGAGGATGATGATCAGCACCAGGGCGAGGATGGAGATGTGAACGGGTCCGATTCGCATGGGCGCCATCTACCCGGTCGTGCGCTCCCCATGCCGTGTCGGGCACGGCTTAGGTGGTCCCCCGATTCACGTCGGGGCGGGGGCGCGCATGCTGGCCGCATGCTTCGACTCCCCGGCCTGTGAGCGCCGCATGGCCGAGGCGCGGCGGCTCCTGCTCGAGCCGACGGGACGGCTCCGGCGCAGTGGCGCGCCGCGGCGGCCGGCTAGAGCACGTCGCGCAACACGTCGGCGAGCCCCGCCACGTCGTCGGGCGTCAGCGCGTCGGTGAAGAGGAACGGCAGCTCGTGGATCGGGCAGTCGGCGTCGGCCTCGAGGCGGGTGAGCTGCTCGTGCTGGTTGTCGGCGCGGCCGTCGGCCTGGCGGATCTCGGTGGCGACGGGGCTCCCGTCGGCGGCGCCGACGACCTGCTCGAGCTCCTCGGGCGTGAAGCGGTCGGGGAGGACGCCGTTGACGACGATCGTCTCCAGGCGCCGGCCGAGCGACTTGCGCAGCCGCTTGCCCAGCTCGAGCGTCTCGGTCACCGGCAGCTCGCCGGGGAGCGCGACCGCGACGTAGGCGGTCTCGCGGTAGTCCTCGAGCCACTCGCGCACGCGCTGGGACTGCGTCGCGATCGGTCCGACGCGGGCGATGTCGGCGAACGTGCCCGGCGTGCGGAGCATCCCGATCGCGTGGCCGGACGCGGGGCCGTCGACGATCACGAGGTCGTACGGGCGCGACTTCTTGTCCCACCGCGCCCGCTGCGCGAGCTCCCACGTCTTGACGACCGTACCCAGCTCCATGCCCCCCGGAGCGGCGTCCGCGAAGGCCCGGAAGAAGTTCGAACGCGTCAGGACTCCGGTCAGCGAGCGCGAGCCGAGGATGCGCGCGATCCACTCCTCGAGCACCTTCCACGGCTCGATCGTCATCGTCCACAGCTTGTCGCCGACCTGCGTCTCGACGCCCGGCTCGCCCGCCGTTCCCCCGAGAAGCCTGGCCGCACGGGCGGCTCCGCCGACCTCGGCGACCACCGTTCGCTTGCCCTGCTCGGCCGCCGCGAGGGCCAGGGCGGCGGCGACCGTCGTCTTCCCGACGCCCCCCTTCCCGGTGACGAAGACCATCTGGCGGGCGAGCAGTGACACGTGAGCGGGCAGACTAGGGGAGTGGAGACGAGGGAGAACGGTCTGCGGTCGGCCTACGCACGGTGCGCGCGCATGCAGCTGCGCCACGACCCCACGTTCTTCTGGGCCACGCAGCGGCTGCCGCGCCGGGTGCGACCGGCCGTCCACGCGGTGTACGGCTATGTGCGCTCCGCGGACGAGGTCGTCGACGGCCCGCGGCGGGCGCCCGACCCCTCGCAGCGCCGTGCGCAGCTCGACGCGTGGGAGCGCGCGCTCGACGACGGGCGCCGCTCGGGCGCCGCCGGCCACCCCGTCATCGCCGCGCTCGTCGACGCCGGCGCGCGCCACGACCTGCCGCTCGACGAGCTGCGCGTCTACATGCGCTCGATGCGCGTCGACTGCGACCGTGTCCGCATCGCGACGCGCGCCGACCTCGACGCCTACATGGACGGCAGCGCCGCCGCCGTCGGCCGGATCATGGCGCCGCTGCTCGGCGCGCCGGACCGCGCGGCCGACGTCGCGAAGCTCGGCGTCGCGTTCCAGCTCACGAACTTCATCCGCGACGTGCGCGAGGACTGGGAGATGGACCGCGTGTACCTGCCGGGCCTGCCCGAGGGCGATCTCGAGCGCCGGGCGCCGAGCGCCGCCGCGCGCGAGCGCGTCGCCCAGGAGGTCGCGCGTGCGCGGGAGCTCTTCGCGGCGACCGCCGACGTCCCGGCCGCGTGCGACCCGGCCGTCCGCGCCGGGATGCGGCTCGCACGGGCCGTCTACGAGCAGGTGCTCGACCGCGTCGAGCGCCGCGGGTTCGACGTCGTTCGCGGCGGCGCCGACCTGCCGCCGTGGGAGCTCGGCCGGGCGGTGCTGCGCGCGTGACCGTCCGCGCCACCAAGCGCGGGGCCGACCGCACGCCGCTCGCCGGCGCGCGGGCCGACGTGCTCGTGTGCGGCGCGTCGTTCGCCGGGCTCGCCGTCGCACGCGAGCTGGCCGGCAGCGGCGCCGACGTGCTCGTGCTCGACCGCTACGACGTGGGGGAGCGGGCGACGAGCGCCTGCGCCGCGCCCACCCCGTGGCTGCACGCGATGGGCGTCGAGGGGTCGATCCGGCACGAGCTGCCGTACATGCGGTTCACCACCCCGCACGGGAGCGTCCGCTACCGGCTGCCGTGGAGCTGGTCGGCCTTCGACTACCGGGAGTTGTGCGAGCTGCTCGCCGCCCAGGCCGACGCGCGCTTCGACACGGCGAAGGTGGAGGGGCGGACCGAGCGCGGCGTCCTCACCGACCGCGGCGAGGTCGAGGCGCCGCTCGTCGTCGACGCGCTCGGCTGGCGGCGGGTGCTGAGCGACCCGCACTTCCAGCCCCCCGAGGCGCCGCTGAGCCGCGGGCTCGAGGTCCATCCGCCGCACGGCGGCGGCGGCGACGAGCTGCACTGCTGGGTCGACCGCTCCGTCGTCCGGCACGGGTACGGCTGGCACGAGCCGGCGGCGGACGAGGTGCGGATCGGCGTCCGCTCCTACGACCCGCGCCGGCACGTCAAGGACGCGACCGTGGCGCTCGCCGAGCGGGAGGCCGGCCAGGCCGTGCGCTTCCAGGGCAACTGGTTCCCGCACCGGCTGCGGCCCGCCGCCGACGAGCGCACGTTCTTCGCGGGCGACAGCGCCGGCCACTGCTTCCCGCTCTCGGGCGAGGGGATCCGGACGGCGTTCTACTTCGGGATCTCCGCCGGGCGCGAGATCGCCGCGGTGCTCGAAGGCGCGAAGCCGCGCGCCGCCGCCCTGCGCGACCACGCCGCGTTCAGCGCCGCGCACGCCCCGGCGTACCGCCACGCGCTGCGCCTCCAGCGGCTCGTCCCGGCGCTCCCGCCGCGCCTGCTGACGCTCGGCCTGCGCGCGTTCACGCCGCTCGTCGACCGCGCGTTCACGTGGTACTTGGCGCAGGCGCACCCGGGTATGGCGGCGGCATGGCAAGCAACGCAGACAACCTCAAGCGTGGGTTCGAGGCCTTCGGCCAGGGCGATCTAGACGCCGCCTCGGAGACCTGGGCCGACGACCTCCGCTGGGACGGCACCAACGACGAGCGGATGCCGCTCGGCGGGCGGATCGAGGGCAAGGACGCGATCAAGCAGGCGCTTGCGGGGCTCGGCGAGATCTTCGAGACGTTCTCCGTCACCCCGGACGAGTTCCACGACAGCGATGGGACCGTCATCGTCCTCGGGCACAGCGAGGCCAAGGCGAAGGAGACCGGCAAGGAGATCCAGTGGCCCTGGGTGCAGGTCTGGCGCTTCACGGACGGCAAGGCGACCGAGGTGCTGGCGCTGGCCGACACCTTCGAGCTCGCGAAGGCGCTGGGCTACGCGGAGTAGGGCGGCAGGGGCGAGCCCTGCGAGAATGCGCGCCCCCGATGCCCTTCGATCCAGAAGACGTGAACTACGACGACCGCGGCCTGGTCGCGGTCGTCGTCCAGGACTGGCGCTCCGGCGAGGTGCTCACGCTCGCCTACGCCAACGACGAGGCGGTCCGCCGCACGCGCGAGACCGGCGAGCTGCACCTGTGGAGCCGCTCGCGCGACGAGCTGTGGCACAAGGGCGCGACGAGCGGCAACACGCAGGCCGTGCGCGCGCTGCGCGTCGACTGCGACGGCGACGCGCTGCTCGCCCTCGTCGAGCCCGCGGGGCCGGCGTGCCACACCGGCGAGCGGACGTGCTTTCACCGCGGCGACCTCGAGCAGCCCGCGCCGCACGAGGCGCTGCCCGGGCTCGAGCGCACGCTGCGCGACCGCCAGGCCGAGCGGCCCGCGGGCTCGTACACCGTCGAGCTGCTCGACGACCCGCCGCGCATCGGCGAGAAGGTGATGGAGGAGGCCGAGGAGGTCGCCCGCGCCGCGCGCGAGGAGAGCGACGACCGCGTCGACGAGGAGGCCGCCGACGTCCTCTACCACCTCGCGGTCCTGCTGCGGGGTCGGGGGCGCGACCTCGCCGGCGTACAGGAGGTGCTCGGTGAGCGCCGGCGCTGAGGCGGCGGAGGACCTCGCGTTCTCGGTCGAGCCGTCGCTCGACGAGGTGCGCGAGCTGGCCCGCGAGCACAACGTCGTCCCGCTGCGCACGACGTTCATCGACGACGTCGAGACTCCGGTCTCCGCCTTCCTCAAGCTCCGCGGGCGCAACCCCGAGTACCCCGCGTTCCTGCTCGAGTCGGCCGAGCGCGGCCAGCAGGTCGGGCGCTACTCGTTCATCGGCGTGCGGCCGCGCAAGGTGCTGCGCTGGAACCTGGGCGACCCCGGCGACCCGTACGCGATCGTCGCCGAGGAGGTCGGCCGCCACCGCCAGGCGCCGCTCCCCGACCTGCCGCCGTTCAGCGGCGGCGCCGTCGGGCTGTTCGGCTACGACCTCGTCCGCACCGTCGAGACGACGCTCTCAGAGCCGAACCGCGACGCGCTCGGGCTGCCCGACCTCGCGCTGATGCTCAGCGACGTGCTCGTGATCTTCGACCACCTCAAGCACACGATCACCGTGCTCGTGAACGCGTACGCCGAGCCCGGCGACGACGTCGACGCCGCCTACGCCGACGCCGTGGCGACGATGGCCAAGGCGCGCCGGCTGCTCGCCGGTCCCGTGCCGGACCTGGGCCGCCGCCCGCCGCGCAGCGAGCGCCCGCGCTTCGAGTCGAACATGCCGCGCGAGCGGTTCGAGGCGATGGTCGCGCGGATCGTCGAGTACGTCCACGCCGGCGACGCCTTCCAGGTCGTGCCGTCGCAGCGCTGGAGCGCGCCGCTCGACCTCGACCCGTTCAGCGTCTACCGCGGGCTGCGCGTGGTCAACCCGAGCCCGTACATGTACTTCCTCGACTTCCAGGACTTCCAGATCGCGGGCGCGTCGCCCGAGCCGCTGCTCACCGTCACCGGCCGCCACGCGTCGACGCGGCCGATCGCCGGGACCCGCCCGCGCGGGGCGAACGCCGCCGAGGACGCGCGCATCGCCGACGAGCTCTTGGCCGACGAGAAGGAGCGCGCGGAGCACGTGATGCTCGTCGACCTCGGCCGCAACGACCTCGGCCGCGTGTGCGAGTACGGCAGTGTCGAGGTCGACGAGTTCATGGCCGTCGAGACGTACTCGCACGTCATGCACATCGTCAGCTCGGTCTCGGGCGATCTGCGCGTCGAGGTGGGGCCGATGGACGCGCTGCGCTCGATCCTCCCGGCGGGCACGCTGAGCGGCGCGCCGAAGGTCCGTGCGATGGAGATCATCGACGAGCTCGAGCCGGTGAAACGCGGTGGCTACGGTGGAGCGATCGGCTACCTGAGCTACACCGGCGACCTCGACACCTGCATCCACATCCGCACCGTCGTGATGAAGGACGGCGCCGCGCACGTCCAGGCCGGCGGGGGCACGGTGGCCGACGCCCAGCCGGCGTACGAGTTCGCCGAGTCCGAGGCGAAGGCGCGGGCGGTGCTGCGCGCGTTCGAGCTGGCCGAGGAGCAGGCGGAGTGGCCATGACCTCCGTGCTCGTCGTGGACAACTACGACTCGTTCACCTACAACCTCGTCCAGTTCCTGGGCGAGTTGGGGGCGGACATGGAGGTCGTGCGCAACGACGTCATGTCGACGGACGAGCTGCTCGAGAAGCGGCCGGACCGCGTCGTCGTCTCGCCCGGGCCGTGCACGCCGAACGAGGCGGGCGTCTCGCTCGAGGTCGTGCGGCGCTTCCCCGAGGCGGGCGTCCCGACGCTCGGCGTGTGCCTCGGCCACCAGTCGATGGCGCAGGCGTTCGGCGGCCGGGTGGCGCGCGGCGAGCCGGTGCACGGCAAGACGTGCGAGGTCGAGCACGACGGGCGGACGATCTTCGAGGGGCTGCCGTCGCCGCTCACCGTCGGGCGCTACCACTCGCTCGTCGTCGACCGCGACCTGCCCGACGAGTTCGAGGCGTCGGCCGAGGGCGGCGGCGTCGTCATGGCCATCCGCCACCGCGAGCTTCCGGCGGAGGGCGTGCAGTTCCACCCCGAGTCGGTCCTGACCGACCACGGCAAGGCGCTGCTGCGCAACTTCCTGGCGGAGTGACCGGCGTCCGACCCGTGGAGCCGGCCGACGTGCCGGTGCTGTTCGAGATCACCATCGAGGGCTTCGAGACGTACAGGGAGTTCGCGCCGCCGGAGTGGCAGGTCCCGGAGCTGCGCCACGAGCAGGTCGTGGCGATCGAGGACGTCGCGACGTGGCTCGTCGCCGAGGACGAGGACGGGACCGCCGTCGGCCACGTGCTGCTGATCCCGGCGAGCCGCTCGTCCGCCCCCGTCGACGACCCGAAGCTCGGCCACCTCATGCAGCTCTTCGTTCGCCGCACGCACTGGGGGACGGAGGTCGCGCGCGTGCTGCACGCCGCCGTCCTGGAGGGCGCGGCGCGGCGCGGCTTCGAGGAGGTCCGGCTGTTCACGCCGACGGGCCAGGGTCGCGCCCGCCGGTTCTACGAGCGCGAGGGCTGGCGCCAGGTCGCGAGCATCGAGGAGACGCCGCTCGGCTTCCCGATCGTGGAGTATCGGATCGCATGCCCCACCCAGTCCTGACCGCCGCGATCAACCGCGTCGCGCAGCACGAGGACCTCGGCGCCGCCGAGGCCGAGGAGGTCCTCGGGCTCGTGATGGCCGGCGAGGCGAGCGATACCCAGATCGCCGGCTTCCTCATCGCCCTGCGCACGAAGGGCGAGACGCCGGACGAGCTGGCCGGCCTCGCGCAGGCGATGCGCGCGCATGCGACGCGCGTCGAGACCGGGCGCGACGACCTGCTCGACACCGCGGGCACCGGCGGCGGGCGCACGACGTTCAACGTCTCGACGACGGCGGCGCTCATCGCCCATGCTGCCGGCTGCGCGGTGGCCAAGCACGGCAACCGCAGCGCCACCGGCCTGAGCGGCTCGGCCGACGTGCTCGAGGCGCTCGGGGCGCGGCTCGACGTGCCGCCCGAGCACGTCGCGCGCTGCATCCAGGCGGCGGGCTTCGGGTTCATGTTCGCCCCCGCCCACCACGGCGCGACGCGCTACGTCGTCCCCGTCCGCAAGGAGCTGGCGGTGCGGACGATCTTCAACTTCCTCGGCCCGCTGACCAATCCGGCAGGGGCGACGCGCCAGCTCATCGGCGTCTCCGACGCGTCGATGCTCGACGTCATGGCCCAGGCGCTGGCCCGGCTTGGGGCCGTCCGGGCGCTGGTAGTGTCCAGCGAGGATGGGCTCGACGAGCTGTCGACCTCCGCGCCGACTACGGTGGTGGAAGTGAACGGAGCGCGCATCGAGCGCTACACGATCTCGCCGGCCGACTGCGGCCTGCCCGAGGCGCCGCCCGAGGCCGTCGGCGGCGGCCGTCCCGACGAGAACGCCGCCACCACCCGCTCGATCCTCGCGGGCGAGCAGGGGCCGCACCGCGACCTCGCCGTCCTCAACGCCGCCGCCGCGATCTACGCGGGCGGCCGGGCGGACTCGATCGCCGGCGGCGTCGGCGTGGCGCAGGAGGCGATCGACAGCGGCGCCGCCGCCCGCACGCTCGACGCGTACGTGGAGCTGTCGAGGGCCGCATGAACGTGCTGGAACGGATCGTCGACGCCACGCGCAGCGACGTGCGGCGCCGGCAGGAGGAGGTGCCGCTGCGCGACCTCGAGCGCCAGCTCGCGGCGCCGCGGCAGGACCGCCCGTTCTCCGAGGCTCTCACCCGGCCCGGCGTGTCGGTCATCGCCGAGCACAAGCGGCGCTCGCCGTCGGCGGGCGACATCCGTCCCGGGTCGTCGGTCACGGAGGTCGTCCAGGCCTACGAGCGCGGCGGCGCCGCCGCCGTCTCCATCCTCACCGAGGGCCAGCACTTCGGCGGCTCGCTCGACGACCTGCGCGAGGCCCGCGGCGCGTCGCGCGTGCCGATCCTGCGCAAGGACTTCATCGTCGATCCGTACCAGGTCTACGAGACCGCGGCGGCCGGCGCCGACGCGCTGCTGCTGATCGTGGCCGCCGTCGACCAGCGCGACCTCGAGCACCTCCACGGGGAGGCGCGCGCGCTCGACCTCGACGTGCTCGTCGAGGTCCACGACGAGGACGAGCTGGGCTGCGCGCTCGAGGTCGTCGACGCCGACGTCATCGGGATCAACAACCGAGATCTGGTCGACTTCAGCGTCGACATCGAGCGGACGTTCGAGCTGCTGTCCGACGTGCCCGCGGGCAAGACCGTCGTGGCCGAGTCCGGCTTCCACTCCCGCGAGCAGCTCGACGAGCTCGAGCGCGTCGGCGTCGACGCGGTGCTCGTGGGGGAGATGCTCATGCGCGCGCCCGACCCGGAGGCGGCGTGCCGAGCGCTGACCGGGGCGGACTTCGAGCACGACACGATGTACTGATGCGGCGCGCGCTCGTCCCCCTCCTCGCGGCCCTGGCCGGCGGGGCGATCGGCGCCGGGCTCGTGCTGGCGCTCGAGGACGACGAGGGCGGCGGCGGGACGCGCACGACCGTCGTCCGGCAGGCGCCGCTCGGGGGCGGCGGCGGCGGGCTCGACGCCGCCGAGATCTACAAGCGCGACGGCCCCGGCGTGGTGTTCGTCACCGCCGACGTCGTCGACCCGGCGCAGACCCCGTTCGACTTCGGGCCGCCGCAGCAGGGCCAGTCGACCGGCACCGGCTTCGTGATCGACGGCGACGGCAACATCCTCACCAACGCCCACGTCGTCGAGAACGCGACAGACGTGACCGTCCGGTTCTCGGACGCCAAGACGGCCCGCGCGCAGGTCCGCGGGCGCGACCGCTCGTCGGACCTCGCGCTGCTGAAGGTCGACCCGGAGGGGCTGAGGCTCGCGCCGCTGTCGCTGGGCACGAGCGCCGACGTCGAGGTCGGCGACCCGACCGTCGCGATCGGCAACCCGTTCGGGCTGGAGCGCACGCTGACCACGGGCGTCGTGTCGGCGCTCCAGCGGCGGATCGACGCGCCCGACGGGTTCACGATCAGCGACGTCATCCAGACCGACGCGGCCATCAATCCGGGCAACTCGGGCGGGCCGCTGATCGACGCCTCCGGCAAGGTGATCGGGATCAACTCGGCGATCCGCACCGGTGGGGGCGGGGAGGGGAACGTCGGGATCGGCTTCGCGGTCCCGATCGACACCGCCAAGCGGGTGCTGCCGACGCTGAGGGAGGGGAAGGACGTCGAGCGCGCGTACCTCGGCGTCACCACGGCGACCGTCGCGCCGGAGATGAACCTGCGCGTGGACCGCGGCGCCGTCGTCCAGGACGTCGAGCCGCTGACGCCCGCCGACGAGGCCGGCCTCGTCGGCGGCGACGTCATCGTCGCGATCGCCGGCGAGGCGATCCGTAGCACCGAGGACGTCAGCCGCGCGGTCGACAGCCGCAAGCCGGGCGACGAGGTCGAGGTCGAGGTGGTGCGGGCCGGCAAGCGCGAGCGGGTCGAGGTCCGGCTTGGCAAGCGACCTACAGTGGTCGGATGACCCGGGTCAAGCTCTGTGGCATCACGTCGCTCGAGGACGCGCGCCTGTGCGCCGAGCACGGCCCGTGGGCGCTGGGGCTCATCTTCGTCCCGCACTCCAAGCGGCGGGTGAAGCTCGGGACGGCCCGCGAGATCGCGAGCGAGCTGCGCCGCGAGGTCGAGCTCGTCGGCGTCTTCGAGAACGCCACGCTCGACCACGTCGCGCGCACCGCCGAGCAGGTGCCGCTGTCGATCGTGCAGCTCCACGGCGAGGAGGGGCCGAGCTACTGCGGCGAGGTGGCGCGGCGGACCGGCGCGAAGGTGATGAAGGCGGTCCGCGTGCGCACGCGCGAGCAGGTCCGCGGACTGCGCGCCTTCCACACCGACTTCCACATGCTCGACGGCCCCGGCAACGGCGAGTCGTTCGACTGGTCGCTCGCCCGCGAGCGCCGCTCCGACGTGCCGCTCGTCGTCGCCGGCGGGTTGACGCCCGGCAACGTGGGCGCGGCGATCGAGGCGACGAAGCCGTTCGCGGTGGACGTCGCGAGCGGCATCGAGGCGTCGCCCGGCGTCAAGGATCCGGACAAGGTCGCGGCGTTCGTGCGCGCGGCGGAGGGGGCGCTCGTATGACGCGGGTCGAGGCAGGCGTGGAGCACCGGTTCGGGCCGTACGGCGGCCAGTACGTCCCCGAGACGCTGATGCCGGCGCTGGGCGCGCTCGAGGAGGCGTGGCTCGAGGCGCGCGCCGACGACGGCTTTCGCGCCGAGCTGGCCGAGCTGCTGCGCGACTTCGTCGGCCGCCCGACGCCGCTGTACCTCGCCCGGCGGCTGAGCGAGGCCGCAGGGCGCGAGGTGTGGCTCAAGCGCGAGGACCTCAACCACACCGGGTCGCACAAGATCAACAACGCGATCGGCCAGGCGCTGCTCGCGCGGCGGATGGGCAAGCCGCGCGTGATCGCCGAGACCGGCGCGGGCCAGCACGGCGTCGCGAGCGCGACCGCGTGCGCGCTGCTCGACCTCGAGTGCGTCGTCTACATGGGCGCCGAGGACGTCCGCCGTCAGGCGTCCAACGTCGAGCGAATGGAGCTGCTCGGCGCGACGGTGGTGCCGGTCGAGGCCGGGGCGCGGACGCTCAAGGAGGCGGTCAGCGAGGCCATCCGCGACTGGGTCACGAACGTCGAGACGACGCACTACGTCATCGGCAGCGCCGTCGGCCCGGCGCCGTACCCGGCGATCGTCCGCGACCTCCAGCGCAGGATCGGCGACGAGGCGCGCGCGCAGATGCTCGAGCGCACGGGCCGGCTGCCCGAGCGCGTCATCGCCTGCGTCGGCGGCGGGTCGAACTCGATCGGGATGTTCGCCGGCTTCTACGACGACCCGGTGGCGCTCGTCGGCGTCGAGGCGGCGGGGGAGGGGCTGGCCACCGGCCACCACGGCGCGCCGCTCACCGCGGGCGGCCGACCGGGCGTGCTGCACGGCGCGCTGTCGGCGGTCATGCAGGACGGCGATGGCCAGATCACCGAGGCGCACTCGATCTCGGCCGGGCTCGACTACCCGGGCTCGGGCCCGGAGCACGCGTGGCTGCGCGACTCGGGCCGCGCCACGTACGTCGCGGTCAGCGACGACGAGGCCATCGCCGCGTTCCGCCAGGTGGCGAAGCTCGAGGGGATCATCGCGGCGCTCGAGACCGCGCACGCGCTGCACTACGCGCTGTCGGTGCCGTCGGACTCGGCGGTCGACCTCGTCTGCCTCAGCGGCCGCGGCGACAAGGACCTCGCCGAGGTCCTCGCGCGCGGCTAGCGCGAAGGCAGCCCGGTCACGAGCACGGTCGCGCGGACCTTCAGCAGCCCGCCGCCGCGCAGCATCCGCTTCGCCCGGCGGTTGAGCGGCACGCGGAACGTCCGCCCCCGGGTGCCGGGGAGGGCCGCCACCGTCCGCTGGCCGAGCAGGATCCGCTTGTCGCGGGTCCACAGACGCGCCCGGGCGGTGCCGTCGGTGCCGAGCGGATACGTCACCCGCACGAGCACGCCGCGCGAGGTCACCCGCGAGGAGACGATGCGGATCGTCACCCGCCCGGTGCTCTGCTGGTTCGCCACGGACCCGGCGGTGACAAGCGGCCGGCCGGGGCGGGGCCCGGTGATGGGCACGCCCGGTCCCGCGATCTCGCCGTCGGTCGTACCGGTCGACGTCGGCGTGCCAACGGCCTGGAGCCGCACGACCTGCATGACGTTGCGGCCGCCGGCCCTGCCGGTGCCGCCCGCGACGATGCGGCCGTCGGGCTGCACGAGGACGTCCTCGCCGGCGCCGGCGAAACCCGTCCGTGCGACGCCGCCGCTGCCGAACGACGCGTCGGGCGCGCCGTTGGCGAGGTAGCGGGCCACGGTCAGCTGCTCGCCGCTCTCGCCGGAGACGAGAAGGCGACCGGTGCCGTCGACGGCGACGCCGAGCGCGCGGCCGGCCGGGCCGTCGACGCGGCCGCCGGCGCCGAACGTCTGGTCGAGCTTGCCGGCGGAGTCGAACTTGAGCAGCAGCCAGGTCGAGCTCGACTCGTCGCCGGTCGCGGGCCACGCGTGGCCGACCGCGACGAACCCGCCGTCAGGCGTCCGCACGACGTCGTTGCCCGTGGCGTGTGCGCCTGCCGGCTCGACGCGGGTCCGTCCCGCGGTTCCGAAGCCGGGGTCGAGCGCGCCGTTCGCCAGGATCCGCCCGATGGCGAGGCCCGTCCGCGGGGCGCTGCCGGCCGTGCGCGACGACCCGACCGCGACGACCGTGCCGTCGGCGCCGTCCGCGGTCAGCGCGTGCACGTGCTCCTGGGGGGCCCCGGCGATCGTGGGGTACGTCGCCGCGCCGTCGTTGTCGAACGCCGCGTCCCGGCCGCCGCCGGACAGGTAGCGGTGCACCTCCCAGTTGGCGCGGCCGATGGCGTACGAGGAGCCGCCCGCGACCAGCCGCCCGTCGGGGAGCCGGACGACGTCGGCGATCGGAACGTCCTCGAAGTCGTCCGTCAACCACCCGTCGCCGCTGAACGCCGGGTCGAGGCCGCCTCCCATTGCGAAGGCGACGAGCAGTCCGGTGTACCGGTGCGAGGGCATCAGCCCGCCCGAGGCGAGCAGCCCGCCTCCCGGGGTGGCGACGACGGCGGTCGCAAGGCTGTCGCTGCTCCTCACCTCGTCGCAGGGACCGAGTGCAGGCGCGGAGATGCCGCCAGCGCCGAACGACGCGTCCGGCGTGCCGTCGGCGCGCCAGCGCGCCACCGCGGCCACGCGGCAGGCGCCGACGACGGCGCCGGCGCCGGCGATCGCGTCGCCGGAGAGGGTGAGGCCGTGGAGGCTCGAGCTGCTGCCCGGAGCCGCGGTGACGATGCCGTCGCCGCCGAACGTGGGATCCAGGTCGCCCGGCGCCGCCGCGGCGGGCGCCGCCGGCAGCGCGAGCAGGAGCGCGGCGGCCACGGCGGCACGGCGAGCGGTAGGCATGATCACCACAGTACGCCCCTCCTTAGCATTTGGCCACGGCGTGGACCGATGTTCTACTAGCGTCCGGGTCGATGAACGGCATCGACCGCATCGCGACGGCCTTCGCCGGCTCAGGCAAGCGCGCGGCGCTCATGCCCTACCTCATGGGCGGCTTCCCGGACCTTCCGACGTCGCTCGCGGTGGGGGAGGCCTACGCCGACGGCGGGGCCGACCTCGTCGAGCTCGGCGTCCCCTTCTCCGACCCGCTGGCCGACGGCCCGGTGATCCACGCCGCGGGCACCCGCGCGCTCGAGGTCGGCGCGACCGTCGACGGCGTCCTCGAGCTGGCGACGCGGCTCTCGCAGCGGCTGCCGGTCGTCGTCATGACCTACGCGAACCTCGTCCTCGCGCGCACGCCCGGGGGATTCGCCGCCGCGCTGGCCGGCGCGGGGGCCAGCGGGCTCATCGTCCCCGACCTTCCGCTCGAGGAGGCGCCGGCCGTCCTCGAAGCGTGCGACGCGCACGGGATCGCGCTCGTCCCGCTCGTCGCGCCGACGACGCCCGACGACCGCCTGACCGCGATCGGCGAGCGCGCGCGCGGCTTCCTCTACACGGTCTCGGTGGCCGGGACGACGGGCGAGCGCCGCCCCGCCGAGGACGCGTACCGCGACGTGCTCTCGCGCGCGAAGGCGCACACGGACGTGCCCGTCGCCCTCGGCTTCGGCATCGGGACGCCCGAGCAGGCCTCCGCGGCGGCCGACGCCGGCGCCGAAGGGGTGATCGTCGGGAGCCGCCTCGTGCGCGAGGCGGCCGAGGCCGACGACCCGCCGGCGGCGGTCCGCGAGGTCGTCGCGGCGATGGCGCAGGCGCTTCGCTAGGGTGCCGCCGCGATGACCTACGTCGTGTGGACCACCGTCGTGCTGCTGCTCTGGATCGTGCTCTGGTCGCTCGGGCAGAAGGCCATCGACGCTGCGCTGCTGAGCGTCGCGATCCTGCTCGTCGCCGCGATGGTCGAGATCGCCAAGCGCTACCTGCCGAGCAAGAACTGAGGCCGGAGGCCGAAGAGCCGGGTCAGGACGCGGGGCCGGATGCCCCGCGGAGGTGCCTCATCCGAAGAACACCTCGGCGGTCTCGTAGAACGCCGGGTCGAGCAGCTTCGGCTCGGCCAGCGCCTCCCCCAGCGGGACCCGGATGATCTCGGTCCCCCGCAGCGCCACCATCGTCCCGAAGTCGCCCTCGTGCGCGGCCTCGATCGCCGCGACGCCGAACCGGGTGCCGAGCACGCGGTCGTAGGCCAGCGGCGTGCCGCCGCGCTGGACGTGGCCGAGGATCGTCATCCGGGTCTCGTAGCCGGTGCGCGCCTCGATCTGCTGCTCGAGGTGGACGGCGATGCCGCCCAGCCGCGCGTGGCCGAACGCGTCGGTCCCCTGGTGCAGGCTGCGGACCTCGGCGTCGTCGGTCGGAAGCGCGCCCTCGGCGACGACGACGATCGAGAACGTGCTCCCGGAGTCGTGGCGCCGGCGTACGCGGTCGCAGACCTCCTCGACGTCGAACCGCCGCTCGGGGACGAGGATGACGTCGGCGCCGCCGGCCATCCCGCTGTACGCGGCGATCCACCCCGCATGGCGGCCCATGACCTCGACGACGATCACGCGGTGGTGCGACTCAGCCGTCGTGTGCAGGCGGTCGATCGCGTCGGTCGCGATCTGCACGGCGGTCTGGAAGCCGAAGGTGAAGTCGGTCCCGGCGAGGTCGTTGTCGATGGTCTTCGGCACGCCGACGACGTGGACGCCCTCGTCGTGCAGGCGCCCGGCCACGCCGAGCGTGTCCTCGCCGCCGATCGGGATGAGCGCGTGGACCCCGTCGCGCTCCATCGTCGCGCGGATCCGGTCGCCGCCCCCGTCCTCCTTGTACGGGTTCGTCCGCGACGTCCCGAGGATCGTGCCGCCGCGGTGCAGGATGCCGCGCGTCGTCGCCGGGGTGAGCTCGGTGCTCTCGCCGGCGAGCACGCCGGCCCAGCCGTTGCGGTAGCCGAGGAGCTCGTGACCCTCCTGCGAGCCCTTGCGGACGACGGCGCGGATCACCGCGTTCAGCCCCGGGCAGTCGCCGCCGCCGGTCAGGAGTCCGATGCGGGCCATCGACGGAGCGTAAATACACTCGCGGCGGCATGCTTCGACGCACCGCGGCCCTGCTCATAGCGTTTGCGATCGGCGGCTGCGGGCGGTCCGAGCAGGCCGAGGAGGCGCGGATCGTCGGCGACGCGCTGACCGTGTACTCGAGCCTGCCGCAGACCGGTCCGTTCGCGCCCGTCTCCCGCGACCTCGTGCGCGCGGAGAAGCTCGCCCTCGAGGAGGCCGGCGGTCGCGCCGGCGAGTTCCGCGTCTCGTTCGTCTCGCTCGACAGCGCCGACCCGAGGACCGGCCTGTGGTCGCCCGAGCGCGTGGCCGACAACGCCCGCACCGCGGTCGAGGACCTCCAGACGATCGCCTACCTCGGCGAGCTCGAGTCCGGCGCGTCGTCGGTGTCGCTGCCGATCCTCAACGGGGGCGGGATGCTCCAGGTCAGCCCCGGCGACACGTTCGCCGGCCTGACCGAGCGCGGTGCGCCCGGCGAGCCCGATCGCTACTACCCGTCGGGGCGGCGGACCTTCGCGCGCGTCGTGCCGCCCGACGTCGAGCAGGTCGAGCGGCTCGTCGCGCTGCTGGAGCGCCGCGACGTCCGGCGGGTGTCGATGGCCGACGACCGTCAGGTCGCCGCCGGCGCGCTGCTCGACCGGCTCGCCGCGCGCCTGCGCGCGCGAGACGTCGAGGTCGTCGACCGCGAGCGCCTGGACCCGCGCGGCGACGTCCCCGACGACCTCGGGCGCGACGTGCGCGTCGATCGCGCCGACGCGTTCGTCTACGCGGGCGCGTACCGCCCGTTCGCCGTCGAGGTGCTGCGCGCGGTGCACGCGGCCGCCCCGCGCGTCGCGCTGCTCGGCGCCGACGGGATGGCTCTCGCCCCGGCCCTTCCCACCCGCGCCGGCGCCGCCGCCGACCGGCTCGTGGTCACCGCCGTCGCCCCGCGCCGCGACCCGGGCTTCGCCGCGCGGTTCGAGGCCCGCTACGGCCACGAGCCCCATCCGCGCGCGGTCCTCGGCTACGGCGCGATGCGGCTCGTGCTGCGCGCGATCGACCGCGCGGGCAAGAACGCGAGCAGGCGTCCCGCAGTGATCAGGGAGGCTCTCAGGATGGGCGCGGAGCCGCTCGCGAGCTTCGCCGCGTTCCGGATCTCCAATAGCGGTTTGGTACGTGTCGCCCCGGCGCTATAGGCTTCCGCGCGCTTCTGGTCGTACGACCTTTTCTAGGAGGAGGAACTTTGCGGTTCCCACGTTTCATCACGCTGTTGCTCGTTCTGAGCATCGCACCCTTCGTCCTCGCCGCGTGCGGCGACGACGAAGAGCCGACCGGCAACACCGGCGGCGACACCACGGCTGAGGGTGGTGGCGGCGGCTCCGTCAACATCTACTCGAGCCTCCCGCTCCAGGGCGCCTCCGAGGCGCAGACGAAGGCCCTGGTGCAGGGCATCGAGCTCGCGCTCGAGCAGGCCGGCAACAAGGCCGGCAACATCTCCGTCAAGTACCAGTCGCTCGACGACTCCACCGCCCAGGCGGGCACGTGGACGCCGGAGGCCACGTCGGCCAACGCGCGCAAGGTCGCGCAGGACGACAAGGCCGTCGCGTACATCGGCGAGTTCAACTCGGGCGCCTCGGCGATCTCGATGCCGATCCTCAACGAGGCCCAGGTGCCGCAGGTGCTCCCCGGCGAACACCGCCGTCGGTCTGACCACGAACGAGCCTGGGGCCGACAAGGGCGAGCCGGAGAAGTACTACCCGGAGGGCCTCGAGCGTCGCCACTACCTGCGCATCGTGCCGAAGGACACGATCCAGGGCGCGGCTCTCGCGACGATCATGAAGGAAGACGGCTGCAAGAACGCCGTGATGGCCAACGACAAGGAGGTCTACGGCGCAGGCTTGGCGCGCAACATCGAGGGCTCGCTCGAGGAGCAGGGCGTCGAGCTCGCGTTCAACGAGGGCATCGACCCGAAGGCCTCCAACCGGTCGCTTGCCGCGCGCCAAGTCGGCGAACGGACTGCTTCGTGTTCTCCGGCATCACCGCCAACGGCTCGGTCCAGATCTTCAAGGACTCGCCGCGGCGCTGCCGGACGCCAAGCTGTACGTGGGCCGGACGGCGTCGCCGAGTCGGGCTTCGCCGATCCGGCGAGGGCGGCATCCCGCCAACGTCGGCAAGCGCGTCAAGGTGACGGTCGCCACGCTGAACCCCGAGCTACCCGCCCGAGGGCCAGCAGTTCTTCGAGGAGTTCGAGAAGAAGTACGGCGAGGCCAACCCCGATCCGTACTCGATCTACGGGTACGAGGCCGCGCAGCTCGTGCTCGACGCGATCGAGCGGGCCGGCTCCAGCAAGGAGGACGTCCTCAAGGCGCTCTTCGAGACCAAGGACCGCGAGTCGGTGCTCGGTACGTACTCGATCGACGAGAACGGTGACACCACGCTCACCGACTACGGCGTCTACGCGATCGAAGGCGGCGAGCTGAAGTTCGACAAGACGGTCAAGGCGGAGTCCTAGCCACAGGCCGAACGGAATCAGTTGGGGGCGGACCCAGGGCCCCGGCTCCGTTACCAACCTCTCGATGGAAGCCGCAAGCCTCCTTCCCAGCGCGCGCGCCGCGATTCGGCCGCACGCGCGAAGCCGCGGGCCAGTACGGCCTGATCGCCGTGCTGCTGCTCCTGCCGATCATGTTCGCCGTCGACGACCTGACGGAGGAGGGCGACCTCTCGCGTCTGGCCAACAACGTCATCGACGGACTGTCGAACGGCGCCATCTGGGCGCTGGTCGCCATCGGCTACACGCTCGTCTACGGCATCATCGAGCTGATCAACTTCGCCCACGGCGAGTCTTCATGATCGGCTCGTTCGTCTCGGCGAGCTTCTTCGCGACGCTCGGCCTGACGGCCGCGACCGGCGTCATCGAGGCTCATCCTCGGCCTCGCCCTCTCGCTGCTGGTGGCGATGTTCGTGCCGGGGATCATGAACGTGATGATCGAGCGGGTCGCCTACCGCCTGCGCGGCGCTCCCAAGCTCGCGCCGCTCATCACGGCCGTCGGCTTCAGCTTCATCCTCCAGAACGTCGGCCTGCTGGCGCGGCGGCTCCCTGGACGGCATCGAGGACCTGATCGACTCGCAGAAGAGCCTGATCACGTTCGGCGACGTGACGATCACCAACGGCGACCTGCTCGCCGTCGCGTCGACGATCCCGCTGGTCTCCTCGCGACGACCTTCATCAACCAGAGCCGCCTCGGCAAGGCGATGCGCGCCACCGCGCAGGACCCCGAGGCCGCGCGGCTCATGGGCATCAACGTCGACACGACGATCTCGATGACCTTCCTGATCGGCGGCATGCTCGCCGGCGCCGCCGGCCTCATCTACGCGCTCTACCAGACGACGATCTGGTACTTCCAGGGGTTCACCGCGGGGCTGATCGCCTTCACCGCGGCGGTGATGGGCGGCATCGGGAACCTGCGAGGCGCGGTCCTCGGCGGGTTCATCATCGGGATCATCCAGCAGATGATCGACAACCGGGCGGACATCCTGTTCCTCCCGATGGGCCCGGAGTGGACGCCGCTCTACGTGTTCAGCTACCTCGTGCTGATCATGGTCTTCAAGCCCACCGGCCTGCTCGGCGAGCAGACACGGGAGGCCGGATGAGCACGGTCGCCGTTCCCGGCAAGCAGCGCGCGCGCTTCCGGATGCCGGAGCTGTCGCCCAGGCAGAACCTCGCGCTGACCGTCGCCTTCATCGTGGCCGCGGCGCTCCTCCCGTTCCTGCTCGACGAGGGCGGGCGAATCATGGACAACCTCGTCCTCGGCGCCGCGTACGTGGTGATGGCGCTCGGGCTGAACATCATCGTCGGCTTCGCGGGCCTGCTCGACCTCGGCTACGTCGCGTTCTTCGCGATCGGCGCGTACATGATGGGCTACTTCGGCTCGGGCTTCTGGGCCGACGCCGGCAACGGCGAGGGCGTCTCGCTGCTCGTCGGCGAGCCGGCTGCGTCGCTGCCGGGCTTCCACTTCAACTTCCTCGTCATCATCGTCATCGCGGTGATCGCGACGACGATCGCCGGCATGATCATCGGGCTGCCGACCCTGCGCCTGCGCGGCGACTACATCGCGATCGTGACACTCGCGTTCGGCGAGATCATCGGCCGCATCGCGATCAACGGCGACGACCTGCCGGTCCTCGGCAAGGTCACCGCCGGTCGGCAGGGGATCACGCCCGTCGACAAGATCGACCTGCCGTTCACGGACCGCTTCCAGTCGCTCAACCTGCGCCCCTGGTACTGGTTCGCGCTCGCCATGGTCGTGCTCGTGCTGTTCGTCAACTTCCGCCTGCGCGACTCGCGGCTCGGCCGTGCCTGGATCGCCCTGCGCGAGGACGAGGTCGCGGCCTCGTCGATGGGCGTGCCGTTGGTGCGGACGAAGCTCTTGGCCTACGGCACGGGTGCCGCGTTCGGCGGGATGTCCGGCGCCTTTCTGGCCAGCTATCTGAACACGGTCAACGCCGACCAGTTCCAGTTCTCGTTCTCGATCTTCATCCTCGCGATGATCATCCTCGGCGGGCTGGGATCGATCTGGGGCGTCGTCCTCGGAGCGATCGTCCTCTCGGCCATCAACAACTACGTGATCCCCGAGGTGCTCAACCAGAAGCCGAAGGAGTGGTTCAACCTCGACTTCGAGCTCTCGCAGCTCTCGTTCGGGATCTTCGGGTTCCTGCTCGTCATCATGATGGTGCTGCGGCCCGAGGGGCTGTTGCCCGAACGCAGGCGCCAGATGGAGCTCGAAGAGGGCATCGGCAGCGACGAGGCGGTCTACGAATCGAGGATGTCGTGAGCGGCGGAGCAGTGTCGGTCGAGGAGCGGGGCGAGGGCGGCCCGCCGGGCACGCCCGTGCTCGAGGCGAGCGCGGTCACGAAGCAGTTCGGCGGCCTGACCGCGGTCAACGACGTGACGTTCTCGATCCCCGAGCGCTCGATCGTGTCGATCATCGGCCCGAACGGCGCGGGCAAGACGACGTTCTTCAACATCCTCACCGGCCTCTACAAGCCCACACTCGGGCGCGTGACGTTCGACGGCAAGGACATCACCGGCGGCCGGCCCGACAAGATCATGAAGCAGGGCCTGGCCCGCACGTTCCAGAACATCCGCCTCTTCGGCACGATGAGCGCGCGCGAGAACGTGATGGTCGGTCAGCACTCGCGCATGAAGGCCGGCCTGTTCGGCTCGATCCTCCACACGCCCGGGGTGGGGCGGGAGGAGAAGCGCGCGCGCGAGAAGGCCGCCGAGGAGCTCGAGTACGTCGGCCTGAAGCCGAACACGCACGACCAGCTCGCGATCAACCTGAGCTACGGCGACCAGCGGCGCGTCGAGATCGCCCGCGCGCTCGCGTCGGACCCCAAGGTGCTGCTGCTCGACGAGCCGACGGCGGGGATGAACCCGCAGGAGTCCGACTCGCTGACCGCGTTCATGCGCCGGCTGCGCGACGAGCGCGGCGTGTCGATCCTCCTGATCGAGCACGACATGAAGGTCATCATGGGCGTCTCCGAGCACATCACCGTGCTCGACCACGGCGAGAAGATCGCCGATGGCGGACCGGAAGAGGTCCGGAACAACCCGCAGGTGATCGAGGCGTACCTCGGCAAGCAGGCGGCGGAGGGTCACTGATGGCGCTGCTCGAGCTCGACGAGATCCACACCTTCTACGGCAACATCGAGGCGCTGAAGGGCGTCACGCTCGAGGTCGAGGAGGGCGAGTGCGTCACGCTGATCGGCGCCAACGGGGCCGGCAAGTCGACGACGCTGCGCTCGATCTCGGCGCTGACGCCGGCGCGCACCGGCGAGATCCGCTTCCGCGGCAAGGACATCAGCCGCAAGGCCCCGCAGGACATCGTCCAGCTCGGGATCTCGCAGTCGCCTGAGGGGCGCAAGTGCTTCCAGCGAATGTCGGTCAGCGAGAACCTCGACATGGGCGCGTACCTGCGCCGTGACAAGGAGATCGGGCAGGACCGCCAGCGCGTCTTCGAGCTGTTCCCGCGGCTCGAGGAGCGGCGCACGCAGAAGGCGGGCACGATGTCGGGCGGCGAGCAGCAGATGCTGGCGATCGGCCGCGCGCTCATGGCCCGCCCCAAGCTGCTGCTGCTCGACGAGCCGTCGATGGGCATCTCCCCGATCCTCACCGAGCGCATCTACGAGACGATCGCCGAGATCAACAAGCAGGGCACGACGATCCTGCTGGTCGAGCAGAACGCGAACTTCGCGCTCGGCGTCTCGCACCGCGGCTACGTGCTCGAGACCGGCAAGGTCGTGCTCACCAACGAGTCGGCGAAACTCCGCGAGGACCCCGAGGTCCAGAAGGCGTACCTGGGAACATGATCGTCGCAGCCATCGGCGCCAAGGCGCTGTACTTCCTGTTCGCCTGGCTGATCATCACGATCATCTGCCAGTACCTCGCCGAGCGAAAGGGCTATGGCACACGCTGGGGCCTGGCCACGGGACTGATCTTCCCGCCCGGCGTCCTCGTCTGGCTGTTCATGCCGCCGAAGCCGGAGTCCGACTGGAAGGTCCTCGGGCCGCTCGGCGGCAAGCGGGTCGACGAGGACGACGCCGTGGACCCGCAGGCCGGGCGTCCCGCTCAGGGCGGCGCGGGCCCGACGGGCGCCGCCGGCTAGACCGTCGCCTCCAGCGCCGCCTGGACTTCCGGGTACCGGAAGGCGTAGCCGTGTTCGGTGGCGCGGCGCGGGACCACGTTGACGCCGGTGAGCACGATCTGGCTCATCTCGCCGTAGAGCAGCTTCAGCCCCGCGCCCGGGACCGGCGCGAACGCCGGGCGGTGCAGCGCGCGGCCGAGCGCCTTCGAGAACTCGCGGTTGGTGACGGCGGCGGGCGCGACGACGTTGAACGCGCCGCTCCACGCGGCGTCGTCGATCGCGCTCAGGTAGAGGCCGACGACGTCGTCGAGGTGGATCCACGGCACGTACTGGCGACCGCCTGCGACCGGGCCCCCGACGCCGAGCCGGAACGGCGGCAGCATCTTCGCGAGCGCGCCCGCGTCGGCGGAGAGGACGACGCCGGTGCGCATCAGCGCGACGCGGACGCCGAGCTCGGCGGCGCGCTGCGCCTCACGCTCCCACGCCACCACGACCCCGGCGAGGAAGTCGTCGCCGGGCGGCGCGTCCTCGGCGATCGGCTCGTCGCCGTGCGGGCCGTAGTAGCCGGAGGCCGAGGCGCTGACGAGCGCCGCGGGCCGCGGGCCGGCCGCCTCGATCCCGGCGACGAGGTTGCGGGTGCCCAGCTCGCGGCTCGCGCGGATCTCGTGCTTGACCTTCTTCGTCCAGCGCTGGGCGACGTCCTCGCCCGCGAGGTGGACGACGGCGTCGCGGCCGCTCAGCGCCGCGGCGGGCGCCGGGCCCGACTGCGGGTCCCAGGCCTCGACGCCGACGCCGGCGGGCAGCTTGGACCGCGCGCCGTCCGGGTTGCGGGAGAGGACGGTGACGTCGTCGCCGCGCGCGACGAGCGCCTCGACGATCGAGAGGCCGATCCGGCCCGTGGCTCCTGTCAGCGTGACGCGCATCGCTTCACCGTACGGGCGAGCGGCGCCACAGGGTTCACGGCGCGTAGCGGAACCCGGCGTGGCGGGTCACCGCCTGGTTGCCGTGCCCGTCGGTCGCCTCGGCCCACACCTCGCCGCGCACCGTGCATCCGCGGCCGGTGGCGACGTCGAGCCGCGCGGTGCGCTCGCGCTCGGCGGGCGCACGGGCGCCCGGCGCCAGCGCGATGTTCTCGATCTGCGGCGGAGGCAGGTGTCGACGCGGCCGGTGAACGAGAGCGCCGGCGCGGCGGTCGTGCCCACGCCGCCGTCGGCGCCGTGGCCGGCTGCCGTGCCGGCGTCGGGGGCGCCGGCGCGCGGCCGGTCGAGGTCGACGACGCCGGTCACGCGGGCGCCGGGGGTGGGTTGCTTGGGGGCGTCGCCGCCGCAGGCGGCGGTGGCCGATAGGGCGGCGAGGACCGCGAGGGGGGCCGCTTTGTGCACGCTCAGGACGGTATCGGCGGTGTGGCGGGTGGCGCTCCGCTCGGTCTGTCTTGCGGCTGGCGTCGCCTGTCTGACAGCTCAGCGAGGGAGGGGAGGACTCGGGTCCGGGTCCCGTTGCCGCGGCAGCATCGGGTGCGCAACGCTCCACGGGCCGCGCCCGCCCGTGCGCTTGGCCACTTCGGCACCTCTGGTGTGCGTAACGCTCCACGGGCCGCGTCCGCCCGCGCGCGTGGAGCGTTGTGCACCCAACCGCGAGGGAGGAGCCGCGCGAACGGGGCCGGACACGACCCTCTGCGCTCGGTGAGCTGTCAGACCACGCGGCGGCGACCATCGAGAAACCGGACGGGGCGCCACCAACGAGGCCACGAAGCAGTCCCCGCCGGACGGCATTAGGGTTCCCTAACGATGTCGCGGAAGATCACCATCGCGGCGGCGATCCTCGCCGCCGCCCTCGGCGGAGCGGGGCTCGCCCTGGCCACCTCGCGCGCCCCCGACGCCGCGCACCGAACCGACGACCCGCGGCTGCGTGCCGGCGCCGTCCGGTACGCCGCCTACCTCCGCGCCGAGGCGGGGTCGCTTCGCGTGGCGCGGCGTGACGGCGACCGCCTGGCCGTCCGCCTCCACGAGGGGCGGCTCGCGCCTGTGGGCGTGCGCGTGCGCGGCGCCGTCGACGCCGTCGCCGCGGTGACCGCCTCGGCGCGCCTGCTCTCGCTCGACGCGCGGCAGGCCGGGAGCCGCGACCTCCTCGGCGTCGAGGCGCGCGTCGGCGGAGCGGCCGTCGCGTTCGACGCGGTCCGCGACGCGCTGTGGGCGCGCGACAAGGGGCTGACCGGGTCGATCGACGAGCGCCTCGCCGGCCTGCGCGCAGAGCTCGACCGCCACCGCCGCGGGGAGCGCTTCCGCGGGGCGCGCACCATCCCGACCGCCGACCGTCGCCGGCTCGCCGCGGCGCTCGACGCCTACGCGTGGCGGCTCTCGCTGGCCGCCGAGCGCGTCGGCTAGTCGCCCGCGCGCAGCCGCTCGGCGTCGATCGCCGCGAAGCCGATCGTGTCGCCGCGCTCGCTCGCCGTCCCCTGCTCGTGCGCGACGCGCGAGACCGCGTCGGCGACCGCCGGCGCGACGTCGCGGTTGAACGCCGAGGGGATGATGTAGTCCTCGCGCAGCTCGCCCTCGGGGATGATCGCCGCGATCGCCTCGGCGGCCGCGAGCTTCATGTCCTCGGTGATCTGGCGCGCCCGCACGTCCAGGGCGCCCCGGAAGATCCCCGGGAAGGCGAGCACGTTGTTGATCTGGTTCGGGTAGTCGGAGCGCCCGGTCGCGACGATGCGCGCGTACGGCGCCGCCTCCTCGGGCGTGACCTCGGGCGTCGGGTTGGCCATCGCGAAGACCATCGCGTCGCCGGCCATCCGCTCGAGCGCGTCGGCGGGCATCACCCGGGCGCCGGAGAGCCCGATGAAGAGGTCCGCGCCGTCGATGACGTCGGCGGGGCCGCCCGAGCGCTTCTCGGGGTTGCTCGACTCGGCGTACCAGCGCTTGATCTCGGTCATCGAGCCGTCGAGGTAGTCCTCGCGCCCCGTGTGCAGCGCGCCGCGCGAGTCGCAGCCGATGACGTGCTCGACGCCCGCCTCGAGCAGGATCCTGGTCACCGCCACGCCGGCGGCGCCGAGCCCGACCACCAGGACGCGGAGGTCCTCGAGCCGCTTGCCCGTCAGCTTGACCGCGTTGAGCAGCGCCGCGAGGACGACGACCGCGGTGCCGTGCTGGTCGTCGTGGAAGACGGGGATGTCGAGCTCGCGCTTGAGCCGGTCCTCGATCTCGAAGCACCGCGGCGCGGAGATGTCCTCGAGGTTGATCCCCCCGAAGGTCGGCGCCATCGCGCGGACGATCGAGACGATCTCGTCCGGGTCCTTCGTGTCGAGGCAGATCGGGAACGCGTCGACGCCGGCGAACTCCTTGAAGAGCATCGCCTTGCCCTCCATGACCGGCATCGCCGCCTCCGGGCCGATGTCTCCGAGCCCGAGCACGGCCGTCCCGTCGCTGACGACGGCGACGGTGTTGCGCTTGATCGTGTACTGGAACGCCTTGTCCGGGTCGGCGGCGATGGCCTGGCAGACCCGCGCGACGCCGGGCGTGTAGGCCATCGAGAGGTCGTCGCGCGTCTTCAGCGGGATCTTGTTGTGCTGCTCGATCTTGCCGCCGATGTGCATCCGCAGCGTGCGGTCGGTGGCGTCGACGACGCGCGCGCTCTGGACCGCGTCGATCGCCCGCAGGATCCCGCGCCAGTGCTGCTGGTCGCTGGCGTCGAGCGTGACGTCGCGCAGGGTCCGGCGGTCGTCGGCCTCGATGAGGTCGATGGCCCCGAGTTGGCCGCCCGCGCCGCCTATCGCGGTCAGCACCTCGCCCAGCGCACCGGGGCGGTGTTCGAGCTCGACGCGGATCGTGAGGCTGTACTGGGCGGAGGTCGGGGCGCCGGCCACGGGCGGTGCATCCTACGATGGCGCCGTGGCGACGAACGGCGACGCTCCGAAGCAGCTCTTCCTCATCGACGGCAACTCGCTCGTCTACCGGGCGTTCTTCGCGCTCCCGGAGTCGATCGCGACCTCCGACGGGCGCCCGACCAACGCGATCTTCGGCTTCGCGTCGATGCTCGTGAAGCTGTTGACGGAACATGGGACGCAGCCCACGGTCGTCGTCTGGGACGCCGGGGCGAGCGGCCGGCGCGAGGTCTACCCCGAGTACAAGGGCGACCGGCCGTCGCGCCCTGACCTGCTCGCCGAGCAGTACCCGCACCTCGAGCCGCTGGTCGAGGCGTTCGGCTACACGAACTACCGGGTCGACGGCTTCGAGGCCGACGACGTCATCGCGACGATCGCCGAGCGGGCGAAGGCGGAGTCGATTCCGGTCATGGTCGTCACCGGCGACCGCGACGCGTTCCAGCTCGTCGGCGACGGGGTCAAGGTGATGGCGACGTCGCGGGGGATCACGGAGACGAAGACCTACGACCGCCAGGACGTCATCGACCGCTACGGCATCCCGCCCGAGCTGATCCCCGACTTCTACGGGCTGAAGGGCGACACGTCGGACAACATCCCGGGCGTCCCCGGCATCGGCGACAAGACCGCCGCGCAGCTCCTCCAGCAGTTCGGGACGCTCGAGGACGTGCTCGACAACATCGACCAGATCTCCGGCGCCAAGCGCAAGGAGAACCTGACGAACCACGCCGAGGACGCGCGGATCTCCAAGCAGCTCGCGACGGCGCAGTGCGAGGTCCCGATCGAGCTCGACCTCCAGGACGCGCTCGCGCGCACGCCCGACCGCGCGCGCCTGCGCGAGGTCTTCCGCGACTTCGAGCTGCGCGACCCGCTGCGCCGGCTCGAGGAGGCGCTCGGCGACGACGAGGCCGCGCCCGCGCCGCCCCCGGAGACGCTGGTCGGCGCGACGCTGCGCGCGGCGACGCTCAACGACGTCGCCGACCTGCCGGCGCAGCCGGTGACGCTGGCCGTCCGCCGGCCGGAGACGCCGGAGGGCGAGCTGCCGCCGGCGGGCGACGCGTGGCGGTTCGGCGTGGCCACCGGCGACGAGGTGCTCGCCGGTGACTGCGACGCGCCGCGGCTCGTGATGCTCGCCGCCGACGATCGGCCGGTGACCGCGCACGACGCCAAGTCGTTCGGGGTCGTCCCGCCCAACCTCGCGCACGACACGCTGCTCGCCGCGTACCTCATCGAGCCGGCGCGGCGCGCGTTCCCGGTGCGCGAGCTGGTCGAGGAGCGCGGGCTGGCGACGAGCGTCGAGGATCCCGCCGCCGCCGACGCCGTCCGCCTGCGCGAGCTGGCCGCCTGGCAGCGCGCGCGGCTCGACGACTGGGGCCTCAGTCCGCTCATGGACGAGATCGAGCTGCCGCTCGTGCACGTCCTGCGCGAGATGGAGGAGGCGGGCGTCCGCCTGAACGTCGCCCGCCTCCAGGAGGTGCGCGACCGCGTGCGGGCGGAGATCCGCGACCTCGAGGACGACATCTTCCGCCTCGCCGGCACCGAGTTCGTGATCGGCTCGCCGCAGCAGCTCGGCGAGGTGCTGTTCACCAAGCTCGGGCTCTCGAAGAAGCGACGCGGCAAGACCGGCTTCTCGACCGACGCGCGCGTGCTCCAGGCCATCCGCTCAGAGCACGAGGTCATCCCGAAGATCGAGCGCTGGCGCGAGCTCAACCAGCTCACGAAGACGTACCTCGAGGTCCTGCCCGACCTCGTCGACTCGATCTCGCGGATCCACACGACGTTCGACCAGGCGGTGGCCTCGACGGGCCGGCTCTCCTCGACCAACCCGAACATGCAGAACGTCCCGATCCGGACCAAGCTCGGGCGCGAGATCCGCGGCTGCTTCGAGGCCGAGGACGGCAACGTCCTCATCAGCGCCGACTACTCGCAGGTCGAGCTGCGCGTGCTCGCGCACATCGCCGGCGAGACGGTGCTCGAGGAGATCTTCAAGCGCGGCGAGGACGTGCACACGGCGACGGCGCGCGAGGTCTTCGGCGTGACCGAGGAGCAGATCGACGCGGGCATGCGCTCGAAGGCGAAGATGATCAACTACGGGATCGTCTACGGGCTGTCGGACTACGGCCTCTCCGAGCGCCTGAACATCCCGCGCGAGGAGGCCAAGACGTTCATCGACGCCTACCTCGAGCGGTTCGGCGCCGTCGCCACGTTCATCGCCTCGACGATCGAGCAGGCCACCGAGCAGGGCTACGTGTCGACGCTGTTCGGCCGCCGCCGCCAGATCCCCGAGCTGCGCGCGCGCAACTGGCAGATGCACTCGCTGGGCGAGCGGCTCGCGGTGAACACGGTCATCCAGGGCACGGCGGCCGACGTGCTCAAGCTCGCGATGATCCGCGCGGCGCGCGCGCTGCGCGACGGCGGGATGCGGACGCGGCTCATCCTCACCGTGCACGACGAGCTGCTGCTCGAGGCGCCGGAGGACGAGGTCGAGGCCGCGCGCGCCCTGGTCGAGCGCGTGATGGTCGAGCCGTGGGAGCCGCGCGAGCCGCCGCTCGCCGTCGACGTCGGCGTCGGCCGCACGTGGCTGGAGGCGAAGTAGGTGGACCGCGGCGGCGCCGTCGTCCTCACCGCGTTCGTCGGCGGCCTGATCGCGCTCCAGGCGCCGATCAACTCGATGCTCGGCAAGGCGACCGGCAGCTTCCAGGCCGCGTTCATCTCGTTCGCGATCGGGACCGTCGTCCTCGCGGTGATCGCGGCGGTCGCCAAGGGCGGGTTCGGCGCGATGGGCGAGGCGACGTCGCTCTCCTGGTACTACCTGAGCGGCGGCGTGCTGGGCGCGGCGTACGTCACGACCGTGCTCGTGACGGTGAGAGAGCTGGGCGCGGGTCCCGTGGTGGCGGCGACGATCGCCGGGCAGCTCTCGGCGTCGGTCGTGCTCGACCAGTTCGGGCTGCTCGGGCTGCCGAAGGACCCGATCACCGTGAGCAAGGTCGTCGGCGTCGTGCTGCTGGCGGCCGGGGTGTACCTCGTGGTGCGCGACTAGATGCACGGGCGCCTCCTCGTCTCCTGCCCGGACCGCCCCGGCATCGTCGCCGCCGTCGCCGGCTTCCTCCACGGGCATGGCGCGAACATCACCTCGTCGGCGCAGCACTCCGGCGAGCGCTTCCTCATGCGGATGGAGTTCGACGCCGACGGGCCGCTCGACGGCTTCGAGGCCGTCGCCGAGGAGTTCGGGATGGAGTTCTCGTTCGCCGACGCGTCGGTCGCGAAGCGGATGGCGATCCTCGTCAGCCGCGAGGAGCACTGCCTGCTCGACCTGCTGTGGCGGCGGCGCAGCGGCGAGCTCCACTGCGAGATCCCGCTCGTGATCTCCAACCACGAGGACGCGCGCGCCGACGTCGAGGCGTTCGGCGTCGAGTTCGTCCATGTGCCCAACGGCCGGGACGTGCGCGAGGCGGCGGAGGAGGCGATGCTCGACCGCCTCGGCGGCATCGACTTCGTCGTGCTCGCGCGGTACATGCAGATCCTGACGGGCGGGTTCCTCGCGCGGGTCGGCGCGCCGGTCATGAACATCCACCACTCGTTCCTGCCGGCGTTCGCCGGCGCCGCGCCGTACGAGCGCGCTCGCGAGCGCGGGGTGAAGATCATCGGCGCCACCGCCCACTACGTCACCGAGGAGCTCGACGCGGGGCCGATCATCGAGCAGGACGTCGCGCGCGTGTCGCACGGCGAGGACGTCCGCGCGCTCCAGCGCATCGGTCGTGACATCGAGCGCACCGTCCTCGCGCGCGCCGTGCGATGGCACCTCGAGGACCGCATCCTGCTCGACGGGACGCGGACGGTCGTGTTCTAGGTCTGGCGCGCCGCCGCGCGGAGCGGTACATTCGCCGCGACATGGCCGAGCGCCGCCGCAGACCCGACCGCCGCAGCAGCCCGGGCCGTCGCACGAGCGACTACCGCGGCGGGTTCACCCCGCTGACCTTCGCGATGGCGCTGTGCGGCGCGCTGGTCGTCCTCTACCTCTTCTTCGTCGCGATCGGCGGCGTCGACCCGACGGAGCACACCGGGTGGACGGTCGCCGCACTCGTCCTGGCCGTGCTGTGGCTGGCCTACTCGTGGCGCCGGCTGTGGACGGGCGGCGCCTCGCCGGCGCCCGACCGCGAGCGCCGCGGGTTCTAGGCGTCGATTCTCTGGCGCATCGGCGGTACAATTTCGCCGGAGTCGTACAAGGGAGGGGAGCTTGTCATGAGCTCTTTGCGCAACCTGTTCTGGGTGCTGTCGCTCGGCGTCATCGCCGCGTATCTCTTCTTCTTCGCGCTCGGCGCGTTCGGGATCGACGAGGTGCTGCCGCTGAGCATCGCGGTCGGCGTCCTCATCGTCCTCTGGGTCGTGCATGCGGTGCTCCAACGCCGCGCCGAAGGACGGACCCTCGACCCGCTGCTCATACAGGCACGCGAGCGCCGGGGGTTCTAGTCTCGCGATGTGACCCTGACCGCCGCGCAGAAGCGCACGACGCTTCTCGCGGCGATCATGGGGTCGTTCGTCGCGCTGCTCGACTCGACCGTCGTCAACGTCGCGCTGCCGGCGATCCGCGAGGATCTCGGCGGCGGGCTCGCGGGCCAGCAGTGGGTGGTCAACGCGTACCTGCTGATGCTCGGCTCGCTGATCCTCATCGGCGGCTCGCTCGGCGACGTCTACGGCGAGAAGCGTGTCTTCGCGATCGGCGTCGCGGGGTTCGGCGCCGCGTCGGTCGTCTGCGCCGCCGCGCCGACGATCGAGCTGCTCGTGGCGGGCCGGGCGCTCCAGGGTGCGTTCGGCGCGCTGCTCACGCCGGCGTCCTTGGCGATCATCGTCGCCGCGTTCAGCGGCAGCGAGCGCGGCGCGGCGATCGGGTCGTGGACGGCCTACAGCGGCATCGCCGCGCTGATCGGCCCGCTCGCCGGCGGCTGGCTCGTCGACACGCTCGACTGGCGGTGGATCTTCGCGATCAACGTCCCGTTCGTCGCGCTCACGCTGCTGCTCACCGCGCGGATGCCGGTCCTGCCGCGCATGGACGCGGGACGCCGCCCGGACTGGACCGGGGCGGCGCTGTGCGCGGTCGGCCTCGCCGGGCCCACGTTCGGGCTGATCCAGCAGCCGCAGCACGGGTGGGGGAGCGCGACGGTGATCGTCCCGATCGTCGCCGGGCTCGCGGTGTTCGCCGCGTTCCTCGCCTGGGAGCGCCGGACGGACGACCCGATGCTTCCGCTCGGGCTGTTCGGCCGCGGCAACTTCGCCTGGGGCAACGTCGAGACGCTCGCGGCCTACGGCGGACTCGGGGTCGTCTTCTTCCTGCTCGTGCTCTTCCTCCAGCAGGTGGGCGGGCTCGACGCGTTCGACGCGGGCCTCGCGACGCTGCCGACGACGGCCGTCATGTTCCTGCTCTCGAAGCGCTTCGGCGCGCTCGCCGACCGCCATGGGCCGCGGCTGTTCATGGGGCTGGGGCCGCTCGTGTGCTCGGGCGGGACCGTGCTCCTGCTCGTGCTGGTCGACGAGCGGCCGTCGCTCGTCCTCGACGTCCTGCCCGGCGTGATCGTGTTCGGCGTCGGCCTGTCGATCACCGTCGCCCCGCTCACCGCCGCGATCCTCGCCGACGCCGACGAGCAGAACGCGGGCATCGCCTCCGGGGTCAACAACGCGGTGGCGCGCGTCGCGGCGCTGCTCGCCGTCGCGGGCGTCGGCGCGGTGATCGGAGGGACGCTCGACCTCGACGGCTTCCGGATGGGGCTCGCGTTCAGCGCGGCGCTGCTCGCGCTCGGCGGCCTCATCGGGCTGCTGCGCATCAAGAACCCGCGGCGCGAGGTGCACGCGGAGGAGTGCCCCGGCGGCCAGCTCGCCGGGCAGCCGAAGCCGGCGTGGTGTCCGGAGGAGGACGGCTACGCGGCGAGCACTCGGCCGAGCACCCCGGCGACCGCGTCGGGCTCGCGCGTCACCTGACGCCACGTGAAGCGCACGACGCGCCAGCCGGCGGCCGTCAGGTCGGCATCGCGTCGGCGGTCGCGCTCGAAGCCGGTCGCGGTGAGGTGCGTGGCGGCCCCGTCGGTCTCGACGACCACCCGCTGCCGTCGCCAGACGAAGTCGCACTCGTAACCGTGCACGACGTGGTTGATCGCCGGCCGCGGCAGCCCGGCGGCGGCGACGAGCTCGAGGAAGCGCTCCTCGAGCTCGCTGCGCGTCACGTCGCCGCCGCGGAGGCCGATCTCGTCGAGCGCCGCGCGCATGCGACGAGACCCACGCGCCCGCGGCGGGAACTGCAGCTCGGCGACGTCGAGCAGGCGGAGCTGGTCCGCGCGGGCGAGCAGCCTGACAAGGCGCGCGACAGGCTCCACGGCCGCGAGGTCCCGCAGCGTCTGCGCGACGGTGGTCGCGGGCAGCCCGTCGTCGAGTGTCGTCGACTCGAGGCGCCCGACGTGGTGCACGCGCAGCTCCGGGGTGCTCCGGCTTCCGGGTGGCATGGTGACGTCAAGCCGCCCGGGGACGGCGCAGAGGTCCCATGCCGCCGCGGCCGAGCGGTAGCTCAGCACTGCGCGGGAGTCGATGAGCGTCGCTGCCCACATCCGGCCGCGCACCGCCAACCGCGCGTGTCCGACGGCATAGACGCCGCGGTGCACCCGGTGCAGCCGGCCGTGCCGGACGCGGTACATGATCGCCCCGTCCTCGAACCCGACCGCTCGCAACTGGGCAAGCGACACGGCGCCATGCTGCCGCAGCGCGAGCTCCGCCACCGCCGGGTCGCCACACAACGCGAGAAACCGTTCACTGTCAGCGGTTTCTCGCATGCTGTGAGACCCGAGGGACGGGCGTGCGGCGGTTCGCCCCCTCAGGCGGCGACCGCGACGCGCGGCGCGCGCGCCGCGGTGGGGCCGGGCGGGGGCGCGATCTCGCGGTAGTGCGCGAACGCCCAGCGCAGCAGGCGCTCGTTGTTCATCCCGCGGACCGCGAGCGGCATGACGGGCGTCGGGTTGAGCCGGCCGACGAGGTTCTGCACGCGCTTGAGCCACAGGTACTTCCACGCGTGCGAGGCGGAGAACGCGCCGTACCGCGCAAGCGCCTGCTCGCGCGTCTGCTCGCCGTCGACCACGGCCCGGATCTCGGTCCCGCACGCGAGGCCGAAGTAGAGCGCGGTGCGGATGCCCTCGGCGGTCACCGGCAGGCAGTGCCCGGCGCTGTCGCCGGCGAAGAAGATCCCGTCGTCGACGGCCGGGCGCAGCTTGTGGGGGATCCAGTTGCCCTGGAAGCGCACGGGCGGCAGGTCGACGGCGCGGGCCAGCTCGAGCGTCGGGTCCTTGACGTGGTAGCGGGGGTCGAACGAGCCGACGCCGACGCGCACCTCGTCGTCGGCGGGGAACGACCACGAGTAGCCGGCCGGAACGTACTTCGGGTCGAGCCACAGCTCGAGGTCGTCGCCGCGGCCGTCGGGGTGGATCTCTAGACCGCGCGACAGAAAGGCCTCGGGCGGCTGCACGTTCGCGCCGGCGCCGAGGACGCGGCGCCAGCCGAGCGCGTCGACGATCAGCGGGCTGCGCAGCTCGCCGCGGTCGGTCTGGACCGCGAAACCCTCGCTTCCGTTCACCTTCGCGTGGTCGAACGTCGCGTCGGTCTGCTCGAACAGCAGCTCGCACAGCGTGCGGTAGTCGAAGGTGGAGAACGTCCACGGCAGCGGCCACGTCGTCGTGCCGCGTGGCGTGTGGATGACGAGCCGCGAGAACGTCTGCTGGATCGCGCCCTCCAGCCCGAGGTCCGTGAGCCACTCGGTGGGGCGGCACACGCCGACGTCTGCTTCTCGCCGACGTCGTAGCGATCGACGATCAGGACGTCCGCTCCGCTGCCCGCGAGCTGCCTCGCGACGGCCAGCCCGGCGAAGCTCGCGCCGCAGATCAGGACGTCGCAGTCGCGGTCCAGCGGAGGCGTTCCGCACCGCGTTTCGTGGCTCGCACGGGCACAGCGCGGCAAGGTTACTGCGCTAGGCTTTCGCGACTCATGGCAACTGACACAACGACCCCGGACGCGCGTGTGGTGGAGGGCTCCGACGGTTTCCTTCTGGAGATCGACGGCCAAGTCGTCCCGAACTACGACGCCACGCTGCGCCACTTCGACGAGGGGGACGTGGTCACCGGACGCGTCGTCCGGATCGACAACGACGAAGTCCTCGTCGACATCGGCTACAAGAGCGAGGGGGTCATCCCCTCCAACGAGCTTTCCATCCGCAAGTCCGTCGACCCGCACGACGAGGTCGAGATGGGCGAGGAGGTCGACGCGCTGGTCCTCACCAAGGAGGACCAGGACGGCCGGCTCATCATGTCCAAGAAGCGCGCCCGCTTCGAGAAGGCGTGGCGGCGCATCGAGGCGGCCCAGGAGTCGGGCGAGCCGATCCCCGGCAACGTCATCGAGGTGGTCAAGGGCGGCCTGATCATCGACCTCGGCGTGCGCGGCTTCCTGCCCGCGTCGCTGGTCGACATCCGCCGCGTGCCGAACCTCGACGAGTTCATGGGCCAGACGCTCGAGACCAAGGTCATCGAGCTCAACCGCTCGCGCAACAACGTCGTGCTGTCCCGCCGCGCCGTGCTCGAGGAGGAGCGCAAGGAGCAGCGCCAGGAGATCCTCGACCGCCTCCAGCCGGGGCTCATCGTCGAGGGCGTCATCTCCAACATCGTCGACTTCGGCGCCTTCGTCGACCTCAACGGGATCGACGGCCTGATCCACATCTCCGAGCTGTCGTGGTCGCACGTCAACCACCCAGGCGAGGTCGTCGCGATCGGCGACGAGGTCCAGGTCAAGGTGCTCGACATCGACCGCGACCGGCAGCGGATCTCGCTGGGCCTCAAGCAGACGCAGGAGGACCCGTGGCAGCGGGTCGTCTCGATGTACAACGTCGGCGACGAGCTCGAGGGCAAGGTCACCAAGGTCGTCACCTTCGGCGCCTTCGTCGAGATCCTCGACGGCGTCGAGGGCCTCGTGCACATCTCCGAGCTGGCCCCGTTCCACGTCGAGAACCCTCGGGAGATCGTGAATCCCGGTGACGACATCATGGTCAAGATCCTCGAGATCGACTCCGAGCGCCGCCGGCTCTCGCTGTCGGCCAAGCGGGTCGAGAGCCAGGTGCTCGAGCGCCGCGAGGGCGTCGCCCCGCCGCCCGACGACGGCCCGGGCGACCTCGACCACGTGCGCGACCTCGGGCTCAGCGAGGACGTCTTCGCGCAGGGCGCCATGGCGCCGGGCGCGGCCGAGGCCGGCGAGGTCGAGGCGACCGAGCCGGAGGCCGCGGGCGAGGACGTCGCCGCAGCCGACGTGATCGCGAACGACGGCGCGAGCGACGCGGCTCCGGCCGCCGAGGGCGACGCCGAGGTGGAGGGGGGTGTCGCGGGGGGGCGCGCGGCCGGGGTCGCCGGCGGGGGGGCGGCCGCCGCGGGCGCCGACGGGGCGCCCGCGGCCGCCGCCGCCGACGAGCGCCCCGCCGCCGCCGCGCTGGACGGCGGGCCCGGGGCCCCCGGGGGCGCGGCCGCCGAGCAGGGCACGGACGAGCCGGCCTAGCGGACCGCCGATGGCGGTCCCCTTCGTCGGCCTCACCGGCGGCCTCGGAGCCGGCAAGAGCACCGCCCTCGGCGCCCTCGGGCGCCTCGGGGCGGCGACGCTCTCGACCGACGCGGTGGTCCACGAGCTGTACGGCACCGACGCGGTGCGCGACGCGGTCGTGGAGCGCTGGGGCGGGGACGTCGCGCCCGGCGGCGTCGTCGATCGCTCCGCCGTGGCACGCCACGCGTTCGCCACGCCCGAGGACCGCAGGTGGCTCGAGCAGCTGCTGTGGCCGAAGGTCGGCGAGCGCGTCGCCGCCTTCCGCGAGGAGGCGCTCGCGGCCGACCCTCCTCCGCGGGCGGCCGTCGTCGAGACCCCGCTGCTCTTCGAGGCCGGGCTCGAGGGCCTCTACGACGCGACGATCGCCGTCGTTGCCGACGAGGCGGTCCGCCGCGAGCGCGCCGGCGAGCGCGGCCACGAGGCCGTCGACGAGCGCACGTCCCGCCAGCTGCCGCAGGAGGAGAAGGCGCGCCGGGCCACGTTCGCGGTGCCGAACGACGGGACCGTCGAGGAGCTCGAGGCCCGGCTGTCGGAGGTCCTTGTCAAGCTGAGCGGTTGATGGCACGACGTTCGAGCACGCAGATGGCGGTCCGCCGCCGCCGCCGGGTGGCGGCCCTCGTGGCGTTCGTGGCCGTGGTCGCGATCGGGTTCGCGGTCGTCATGCCCGTCGCCGACAAGGCGGTCAAGGAGGTGACGCTGCCGCTGCGCCACGAGGACATCATCCGCCAGCAGGCGCGCGACAAGACGCTCGACCCCTCGCTCATCGCGGCGGTCATCTACGCCGAGTCGCACTTCCGCGACCAGACCTCGCCCGCCGGCGCTCGCGGGCTGATGCAGATCACGCCCGAGACCGCGGCGGAGATCGCGCAGAAGTCCGGCGGGACGGAGTTCGAGCAGGGCGACCTCGGGACGCCGCAGGTCAACATCGCGTACGGGTCGTGGTACCTGCGCTGGCTGCTCCAGCACTACGGCGGCAACGTGACGCTCGCCGTCGCGGCGTACAACGCGGGCAGCGGCAACGTCGACCGCTGGATCGCCCGCGACCCCGGGATGCGAGCGAACGAGATCCCGTTCCCCGAGACCCGCGCGTACGTGCGCAAGGTGCTCGCCGCACGGCGCGACTACCGCATCGAGTACCGCGGCGAGCTCGGCCTGCGATAGCGGCAACGCGCCAAGAACGCACTGAACGGCAGTCACAGCAAGTTCCACTAAAAAGCGGCGTTGCTAGCTCCCGGAAGTGCAAACCGTGACCTTTGGGGGGTCTGATGAAGGTACGTACGTTTGGTCTGCTGGCAGTCGTCGGTGCCATGGCTGCCGCTCCGGTCGCGGACGCTGACTCGCCGCGCGATCGCGCCACCGGCGGCGGCCAGGTGCTGCTCGACCCGAACGCCCCGCCGACCACCGGCGCGCTCGACACGATCGCCTTCACGGCGCAGCGCGCGCGGAACGTCGCGTCCGACTCGACGGCGGCGGAGGGCCAGGTGCAGGTCAACCGGCGCAGCGGCGAGGCGCTGAAGTTCCACGGCGTCGTGGACTGCCTCGTCGTCGTCGGCAACAAGGCGTACATGAGCGGTCGCTCGCGCGACGACGTGTACTTCGAGCTGTTCGCGATCGACGGCGGCGCAGGCTCCGAGGAGCGCGGGACCGACCAGACGATCGTCTGGCACGGCGCGGAGACCGAGGAGAACGAGCCTGACCAGCAGGTTCCGGGCAACTTCACCCCGCCGCAGGAGGACGAGTTCTGCGGCATCGAGGAGGACCCGAACAGCAAGCGCCAGGGGGCGCTCGCGCGCGGGAACAACCAGATTCACGACGCCGCGTAGTCACTCGCGAACGACGTCTGAGCGAACGGGCGGCCCTCGGGCCGCCCGTTCCGCTTCTCAGGCCTTCGCGCGCTCGCGCAGGTAGTCGCCGAGGCGGCGCTCGCCATGCGCCGGCGCGATCATGTCGACCGAGCAGACCCGGTGGGCCATGTCGAGCGTCGCGGCGCGCCGCGGGTCGATCGGCCGCAGCAGCAGCGCGCCGCCGCGGGTGATCGCCGCGGGCATCTGCTTGGCGACGCGGCCGCGGCCGGCGGCGTCGTTGGCCAGCTCGACCTCCTCGCGCCGCGTCAGGATCTGCGGCCCGCCGACGTCGACCTCCTCGACCCCCGCCTCGAGCGCGTCGGCGCAGGCGACGGCGAGCTCGTCGTCGTGGATCGGGTTGCTGCGCGCGTCGGGGTCGCCGACGATGCGCGCCCGGCCCTTGTGGGCCATGTCGAGCAGCTCGTCGTAGACGCTGAAGAAGCCGTTGGCGCGGATGATCGTCGCGGCGATCGGGCTTGCGTGGAGGGCGTCGACGACGTCCTCGTGCGCGTCGACGTAGGCGTTGCCGCGCAGCTTGCCGGCGTGCAGGAGCGCGACGTAGGCGAAGCGGCTCACGCCCGCGCGCTCGGCGGCGCGCAGGAGGTTGAGGTTCGGGACGGTGTCGAGCTCGCGGAACGGCGTGCGCGGGCCGCGGTCGACGCGCGAGCTGCCGCCCAGCGCCGAGAAGACGGCGTCGACGCCGGCGACCGCGTCGTCGAGCTGGTCGTTGCGGGCGTCGGCGAGCGCGACCTCGTCGGCGTCCGGGGCGCGCGCCGCGTCGCGGGTCAGGGCGCGGACGCGGTGCCCGCGCCGCCGCAGCTCCGCGACCAGCGGACGGCCGAGGTGGCCCGTCGATCCTGCGACGAGGACGTGCATCAGTCTTCGAACCCTTCGATCGCGGTCGGTCGCTGCGGCGCCCAGCCCAGCTCGCGCCGGGCCCTGGCGTTGGACGCGCCCGGCAGCGTCGTCGCCCAGTGCGCGGCGAGCGGCGCCAGGCGGCGGACCGGCCACGCGGGGACGCGCAGCGGCCGCGGCGCGCCGATCGCCCGTGCGTAGGCGGGCAGCCACTCGCGCATGGGCAGCGGCCGGTCGTCGACGACGTTCAGGATCCCGGTCGTCCCGCGCTCGACCGCGAGCGCCGCCGCCGCCGCGGCGTCGTCGACGTGGATGAACGAGAACCGGCCCTCGCCGCTGCCGACGATCGGCATCCGCCGGCGCTTGACGTCGGAGGCGATCTGCCCGGTGTCGAAGTGCGTGCCCGGGCCGTAGAACATCCCGTAGCGCAGCACGAGCCCGCCGACGTCGACGACGCGCCGCTCGAGCGCGACGATCGCCGGCAGCGCGAGGTTCCACGGGAACGGCGCGTCGCGCTCGTACGGCGGGTCGTCCTCCGTGCAGATGTCGCCGTTGCCGGGCGCGTACATGAAGGCGATGCTCTGGAAGGCGATCCGCGCGCCGGTCCGCTGCGCGGCCTCGATGAGGTTGGGCGTCCCGCGCAGCCGCAGGTCGACCATGCCCTCGTAGAACTTCCACATCTTCCGCGCGTTGTAGTGCTGGGGGAGCGAGGTCGTCTGGTCCATCACGACGTCGGGCCGCAGCTCGTCCGCGACGGCGAGCGTGGCCGCGCGGTCGATCACGTCGCAGACGACCCCGTGGGCGCCAGCGGCGTCGAGCGCGTCGACGCGGTCCGGGCGCCGGGTCAGCGCCGTGACCTCGTGGCCGGCCTCGACCAGGCGTGGGACGAGCGGGCGCCCGATCGCGCCGGTGGCCCCGGCGAGCAGGATCTTCACCGGTCGCGCTCCCGCAGGAACAGCGCCGTGAGGATGACCGCGCCGAGGCCCTGGGTGATCAGCGCGAACGTGTCGTGCCACCCCTTCGCGGCGTCGCCCGCGTCGATGACGTGCGAGACGGTGTGCAGGACGTACTGGAGGGCGAGCAGCCCGAGCAGCGGCACCCGCCAGTCCGCGCGGCGGGCGCCGTAGAGCGCGAGGCCCCCGAGCCCGATCTGCCACGACCCGAGGTCCTTGATGAAGTGGCGGTTCTCCGGCGGGTAGCTCGCGACGAGGTCGTAGAACGCCCCGGGAGCGAGGAACGCGAGGACGCCGGAGGCGACCTGCGTGGCACCGGCGACGAGGATGACGGCGGTGGCGAGGTCGACGCGCGTGCCCGCGCGCGGTCGCGCCGGATCTCGGACGGTGGCCATGGCCGACATTCCACCGGACGCTGGCCCTGCCGTTAAGGTCCACTTCGACATGCTTCGAGAGGGCCAGTTCGCACTCGACCTGCTCCTTCCGCTCGACCGGGAGGCCGGCCGGCTGCACCGGCAGATCGAGCAGGGGCTGCGGGACGCGATCCGCGCGGGCCGGCTCGTGCCCGGCACGGCGCTGCCGTCCACGCGGTCGGTGGCGCGCGAGCTGGGCGTCTCGCGCGGCGTCGTGACCGAGGCGTACGCGCAGCTCGTCGCCGAGGGCTACCTCGTCGCCCGCCAGGGAGCGCCGACCCGTGTGGCCGAGGCACCCGAGCCGTCGGCGCCCGGCGGCCGCGCGAGCCGGCGGCCGTCGCCCGCACCGTACGACCTCATGCCCGGGCGCCCGGACCTCGCCGCGTTCCCGCGCGACCAGTGGCTCGCGGCGACGCGCCGCGCGCTGCGGCGGATGCCCGACGCCGCGCTCGGCTACCCGGACGCGCGCGGGACGCCCGAGCTGCGCGACGCGCTGACCGCCTACCTCGGCCGTGCGCGGGCGGTCGCGCCCGACCCCGAGCGGACCGTCGTCTGCTCCGGCGTGACGCAGGGGATCGTGCTCATCGCCCGGGTGCTCCACGAGCGCGGCGAGCGCGCGATCGCCGTCGAGGACCCCGGCTTCCACCTGCACCGCTGGTCGCTCGAACGCGCCGGGCTCGAGCCCGTCGGCGTCCCCGTCGACGAGGACGGCCTCGACGTCGGCGCGCTCGCCGCCACCGGCGCCCGCGCCGTGCTCGTCACGCCGGCGCACCAGATGCCGACCGGCGTCGTCCTCTCGCCCGAGCGGCGCGCGGCGCTGATCGCCTGGGCCGACGCGGTGGACGGCCTGATCGTCGAGGACGACTACGACGCCGAGTACCGCTTCGACCGCGGGCCGGTCGGGGCGCTCCAGGGGCTCGCGCCCGAGCGCGTCGTCTACGCGGGGTCGGCGAGCAAGTCGTTCGCGCACGGGCTGCGGCTCGGGTGGCTCGTCCTGCCCGAGCGGCTGGCCACGGCGGTCGCGGTCGAGCGCCTCGCCCTGGACGGCGGCGCGCCCGTGCTCGGGCAGCGCGCGCGCGCCGCCGGGCTCGCGCGCGGCGACCTCGACCGCCACCTGCGCCGCACCCGCCGCGAGTACCGCTTCTACGCCGGGCGGCGCTGCTCGCCGCGCTCGCCGAGCACCCGCCGGGCGCCGAGGTCACCGGCGTCGCGGCGGGGCTGCACGCGCTGTCCTCCTGCCCGACGGCGTGGACGAGGAGGCGCTGCTCAGCGGGCCGGCGCGGCCGGCGTCGCGGTGCAGGGGCTCGGCGCGCTGCGCGTGACGTCGACGGGCCGGCCCGGCTCGTGCTGGGCTACGCGCACCTCCCGCAGCCGGCGATCGCCCGCGCCGTCGCGGCCCTGGGCGCCGTGGCCCGGTCCGGAGCCGTGGCGGCGGCGGCGGACGGCGGTCCAGGGGCGGTGAGGGAGGAGGGTGCACAACGCTCCATGCGACGCCACCGGAATCCGGTGGTGTGCGGAAACGCACGTCAGACGTGCGCAGCCCGCCGCGCGTCGCCTGGCCGGGAGCGAATGGAGCGTTGTGCGCGCTACAGCCGCAGCCGGTAGAGCACGTGCGGCAGCCCCGCGTGGGTGATGTCGCGGTCGAACGCGAGGCCGGCCTTCTCCATCACCCGCCGCGACGCGAGATTGTCGGGCAGCGTGAACGAGACGACCTCCTCGAGCTCCAGCTCGCGCGCGGCGGCGACGGCCGCGACCGCGGCCCGGCCGGCCAGCCCGCGCCCCCGCGCCGGCCCGACGATCGCCCACGCCAGCTCGACGACCGGCTCGCCCGCGACGTGCGTGGTGTTCAGCCCGGCGCGCCCCGCGAACGCTCCGTCGTCCTCGACCACCCACGGTCCCCAGCCGTGCGCTCCCAGTGGCGCAGGTCGCGGACGAGGAGCGCAGGCGGGTCGGCCTCGGTGAACGGGCGCAGTGGCTTCGGCCGTAGCCGGCGCGACCGCCGCGTCGAACAGCAGGCGCCGGTAGCCGGCCTCGTCGCGGGATTCCAGGGGGCGCGCAGCCTCATCGAACCGGAGCGTACGTCGTCCGCGCGCGGAGTGATGAGCGATGCTTGCCCGATCGGGGAGCCACGTGTAGTGTCCAACTGTCCCGAAAGTGGAGGAACAGCGATGGAACCGAGCTCTCTCCCTGCATACCTGACCGGCGCTGTGCAGGAGCGGCTGAGGCCGCGGGTCACGATCGGTGACCCGCTCGAGGGCGGGCCGCTCCCTCGAGGAAACCGACGACGGCTTCTGCAACACGAACATCTGCAAGTCGAAGACGGTTCCCCCGTGCACCCGACAACCCGCCGGATCCCGCGCGGACCAAGGAGCTGCCCCGCGCCGTCGCTCAACCCGCCGTGTTAGCCGCCGCGCCGCCTGACTTCGGTGCCGCTCGACGGGCGCTCGGTCGTGGACTTCCTGCTCGAGCGCGGCGTGCTCGAGCCGGAGGACGTGCTCGACCGCGCGCTCGAGGTCGCCGAGCCGCCGCGCCGCAACTCGTGCTTCGCCGTCCACCGCGGCGACGCCCGGCCCGTCTGGTCAGTGAGGCGGCCACCGACGACGCCGGCAACCGCGCGACGCTGGTGGGCGGAGGCGCGGCGCTCGCGGCGCCGCGGCCGGGGGCGGGGACTTCGCGCCGGTGGCGACCCTCGGCGCGCTGCTGCGCCTGTTCGACGAGGAGCGCGGCGTGCTCGTCGTCGATCTCGTCGAGGGCGGCGAGGAGCTCCAGCGGCGCGCACGGCGCGACGGCGGCGTCGCGCCGCTCGTCGCGCGCGCCCGGAGCGGGTGGTCGGCGTGCTGCACCGCGACGTCCCCGCGTTCGCCGAGGGCGGCCGGCGGCGCGCGAGCCGTGGATCCTCTCCCCGGCGGCTTCAGCGACGAGAACCTGGCCGCAGAGCCCCGCGCGGCCCTCGACCTGCGCGACATCGCGCGCGACTGAGTTCGTCGACGGCCTGCGCGAGCTGCGCAGACGTGGTGTCACGACGCCTTCCTGCACGGCGACCTGAAGTGGGACAACGTCCTCGCCGCGGGCAGCGAGAGCGAGCCGCGCGTCCACCTCGTCACCGGGAGATGGAAGGCTGGCGACCCGGCGTGGACATCGGCGGGCTGCTGCACTCGTACGTCCGCCACTGGGTCTGCGGGCTCCCCTCCGAGGCCATCCTCGACGGCGCCGCCCATCCCGACGGGGAGCTGCCGGCCGCGGCGGGACCCTCGGTCGCGGCGCTGTGGGAGGAAGCCTGCCTGGAGGCCGGCCCGGCGGCGGACGCCGAGCTGCTCGAGCGGGCGGGTCCGGCTCCGCGCGCGGCTGCTCCAGACCGCCTTCGAGACCGTGACCGCCTCCGCGCGCGGCTCTCGGCGCGCGGTGGGCCTCGCGCAGGTGGCGGCGAACGTCCTCGCGCACCCGCGGCCGGCGGCGCACGCCCTCCTCGGGCTGATCTTCGGTGGCTGAGGGCTGGCCGGACGCGCCCGGCGCCGCCGCGGCGCGCGCGACGGCGGCGCGGGCGGCGATCGGCGGGCTGGAGCGGGCGACCGTCGACGGCCGCGAGGTGGTCCCGGCGCCCGGCGCCGACGGCGAGGCTCCGGTGCTCGGCGCGCTGGCCGACGCGCTCTACGCCTCCTGCTACGCCAACCTGCCGGCTGCCTGGCGGCGCGCCGGGCGACGAGGAGGACCTGACCGGCGAGCTCAAGGCCGCGAACGCGGCGCCGGACGTTCGGGAGGCGGGGTGGCGCCTGTGCGCTGGCACGAGGGGCGCGCGCTGGCGCGCCGCGGCGCGGTCCTGCGCGGGTGGTGGCCGGGCCAGTGGGTCCGCGACGACGGCGCGCCGGTCCCGGCCGAGGAGGGCGCGTCCCCTGCGCGTGCTGCACCGACCGCCTCGCGCTCGCCGGTGACGCCCGGCTTCTGGCTCTGCCACGGGTCGGGTGGCCCCGATCCCGACACCGGCCGCGTGCGCCTCTACTTCAACGTCGGCCGCGTCGCCGCCCCGGCGCTCGTCGAGCGGCTGACGCGGCGGCTGCGCCGCCTGGAGGTGCCGTTCTTCCTCAAGGTCGCGGACCGCCCGTCGCGGACGCTGCGCCGCGACAGCGCGGTCCTCTACACGGAGCATTCGTCACTTCCGCCTCGTCGCACCGCTCGCCGGAGGTGGCCGCGCGCCTGCCCGAGCGCTCGGCGGCCGAGCCGCCGCCGTTCACGAAGCCGCTGGCCCGGGGGCTGGGCATGGCGGAGGACGACCCTGGGCCGAAGTTGCCCGGGCCAGCGCCGCTGCGAGCTGGTCGCCGAGGGCTCTGGCGGGCGCACGGATGGCGCGGTCGACGAGGAGGTCGCGGCCGATGGCCTACGGTGCGCTCGCCGCTGCGGGACTCGACTTCGGCCGCCCAACGGCTGGCGGCGCGCGACCACCCGGACCGGCATGAGCTCCCGCCCGCTGAGCGCGACGCGCTGCTCGCCGCCGGCGGAGCGGGATCGGGGCGCGCCTGGTGCGCGAGGCGATCTGGCGGGGCCGCGCTGCGCGTGGGTGGCGCCCGTCGACCCCGAGGGGCTCGCGCGGCTGGTCGACCTCGTGTACCACGCGACGGGGCCGACCCCTCTACGACGGCACCGCCGCATGTCGCCCTCCGTTCCCCGCCGAGCTCTTCGGCGCCACCGGCGAGCCGCTCTTCCGACGACCGCGCTGGCGCCGCCGCGCACGCGGTGTCGCGGCTCGACGACGTCCCGCCCCAGTCCCGGATCGGGTAATGAGGGGTGTGGACGGGCATCGCGCTCGCGGTCGAGCGCGTCGCCGCGGCGGCGGACGGCGCCGAGGACCTCGCCGCGGCGGCCCGCGCCGCCGTGGAGGGCCTGCACCCGGCGGAGGAGGTGTACGACGTGATCGCGGGCTGGCGGGGCGATCCCGGCGCTGCTGCGGCTGGGGGCGAGCGCGCGCTCGAGCTGGCGGTCCTCGAGGGCGAGCGGCTCCTCGCCGCGGCCGACGACGAGGGCGCTCGCGACGTCGTGGCCCGTCCCGGGCCGGCCGGAGGAGGCGCACCTCCTCGGCGCGTCGCACGGAGCGAGCGGCGTCGCGGTCGGGGCTGCTCGAGCTCGGCGCCCACACCGGTGACGAGCGGTTCCTGGAGGCCGGCCGGCGCGCGTTCGCCTTCGAGTCCGAGCGGTTCCGCCCGAGCACGGACCTGCCCGGACCTGCGGGCGTGGGTCACCGAGGGCGGAGGCGACGAGGTGTGCCACACGTCCTGGTGCCACGGCGCGGCCGGCGCCGCCCCGACCCGCCTGCGCGCCGACGCGCTCGTCCCGGACGCGCGCGTCCGCGACGAGGTGCGCGGGCCGCCGTCGCCGCCTCGCCGCGCGGCCGCGGATCGCGACGGAGGAGACGGCGACGTCGCCTCCGCCACGGCGCCGCCGGCCCGGCGAGCGCCCGTCGCGGGCGGCGAGGAGACGCGGCGCGCGCGCTGGCCGGTCGTCACGCGCAGGCGATCCTCCGCGGCGAGATTCCCGCAGCGGCAGGCTGTCCGAGGCGCCCGTCCCCGCGCTCATGCTCGGCGACAGCGGGCTCGCCCACCACTTCCTGCGCCTGTGCGCGCCGCGGCGCGCGGAGAGCGTGCTCCAGGTCGCGCCGCTCGCGGCGCCCGCCTGGGACGACGCCGATCGCTCGGCTTCCTTGCTTGATCGAGGGCCGCGGAGTAGGCTCGGGACTCCTCGACCGACTGGGGAGCAGCACTGATGGAAGGTGCCGAGCACGATCCGCCCGTCCTGCCCGGGACCGACGACGACCAGGCGAGCGAGCCCTCGCCGACGACTTCCTGAAGGGCGACGTCAACGAGCGCCTCGCGGAGGGTGCCGACGCGGAGTCCGAGGCAGGCCAGCCGGCGCGGACGAGAGCGCGCTGTCCACCTATTACCCCGACTGCCCCAGCGCGTGTACCCGGCCTGCCGCCTCGCCTAGCGGCGGGGACCAGGCGGGTCCGTCCCGCCCCGGCCTATCCTCGATGGGTCGTGCCAAGTTCCGCCTCGACGCCACCTACTCGCCCACGGCCGACGACCAGCCGAAGGCGATCCGCGAGATCTCCGCCGCGCTCGACGGCGGCGAGCGCTTCACCACGCTGCTCGGCGCGACGGGCACCGGCAAGACGGCGACCATGGCCGGCGTCATCGAGCAGGTCTCAGCGCCCGACGCTCCTCATCGCCCACAACAAGACGCTGGCCGCGCAGCTCTGCAACGAGTTCCACCGTACTCTCCTCGACAACGCGGTCGAGTACTTCGTCTCGTACTACGACTACTACCAGCCCGAGGCGTACGTCCCGAGCCGCGACCTCTACATCGAGAAGGACTCGGCGATCAACCAGGAGGTCGACCGGCTGCGCCACGCGGGCTTTCGACGGCGGCGTTGCTCAGCGCCGCGACGTCGTGATCGTCGCGTCGGTGTCGGCGATCTTCGGCCTCGGCTCGCCGGAGCACCTACGACGCGAACGTCCAGATCCTCAAGCGGGGCGACTTCGTCAACCGCGACGAGCTGCTGCACAAGCTCGTCTCGCTCCAGTACACGCGCAACGACGCGGCGCTCGGCCGAGCCAACTTCCGCGTCCGCGGCGAGACGCTCGAGGTCTTCCCCGCCTACGCCGAGAGCGCGTACCGGGCGATCATGTTCGGCGACGAGGTCGAGCGCCTCCAGCACTTCGACCCGCTGACCGGCGAGATCATCGAGGACGACATGGAGCACGTCGCCGTCTGGCCGGCGACGCACTACAACGCTTCAAGGAGGGGACGATCGAGCGTGCGGTCGAGATCGGCCGGCGAGCTCAACGCCCGCTGCGCCGAGCTCGAGGCCGAGGCCGGCTGCTCGAGTCGCACCGCCTGCGCCAGCGCACGCAGTACGACATGGAGATGCTGGTGGAGATGGGCTTCTGCAACGGCATCGAGAACTACTCGCGCATCCTCGACGGCCGCCCGCCCGGTTCCCGTCCCTACTGCCTCATCGACTACTTCCCCGACGACTTCCTCTGCTTCATCGACGAGTCGCACTGGTGACCGTGCCGCAGATCGCGGCATGTACGAGGGCGACCGCTCGCGCAAGACGACGCTCGTCGACTATGGCTTCCGCCTGCCGAGCGCGATGGACAACCGCCCGCAGACGTTCGACGAGTTCCTGAAGATCACCCCGCAGCTCCTCTTCGTCTCGGCCACGCCGGGCGACTTCGAGCGCAACCACTGAACCGGATCGTCGAGCAGATCGTGCGCCCGACGGGGATCGTCGACCCCGAGGTCGAGGTCCGCGAGACGCGCAACCAGATCGACGACCTCATGAACGAGGTGCGCAAGGTCGTCGAGCGCGACGAGCGCATCCTGTCACGACGCTCACCAAGAAGATGTCGGAGGACCTCACCGACTACCTGCTCGAGATGGGCTTCAAGGTGCGCTACCTGCACCTCGAGATCGACACGCTCGAGCGCATCCAGATCATCCGCGACCTGCGGCTGGGGGAGTACGACGTCCTCGTGGGCGTGAACCTCCTGCGGGAGGGGCTCGATCTGCCCGACGCTCGTGGCGATCCTCGACGCCGACAAGGAGGGCTTCCTGCGCGGGGAGACCCTGCTCATCCAGACGATCGGCGCGCCGCGCGCAACGTCCAGGGCCGCGTCGTCATGTACGCCGATCGCGAGACGGCCGCCATGCGCGCCGCGATCTCGGCACCGACCGCCGCCGCGAGATCCAGGTCGCGTACAACGCAGAGCACGGGATCGCTTGCTGTCGATCGTCAAGGGGATCTCGGACATCGCCGAGTTCCTCCAGCGAGTCGAAGGTCCTGGAAGAAGGGCGCGCCGGACGCGCACGCACGGCAAGAAGAGGGCGGCCGATGACGCTCTCCGAGCTCGAGCAGACGATCGTCGAGCTCGAGGAGGAGATGGCGGCCGCCGCCGAGGACCTGCGCTTCGAGTACGCCCCTCGATCCGCGACGAGATCCGCGACCTCCAGCGCGATCCGCGAGGCGCGCGAGCACGGGCCCCGGCCTGATCGACGCGCTGCTGGGCTGACCGCTGCGCGCGAGGCGCGCGACCTGCCGCATGCGCACGCGCGACCCGTACCGATCCTCGTCTCGGAGGTGATGCTCCAGCAGACAACAGGTCGCGCGCGTCGTCCCGCGCTACGAGGCGTGATCGAGCGCTGGCCCACCGCCGAGGCGCTGGCCGCCGCGCCGCTCGCCGACGTCCTGCGCGAGTGGTGGGCTCGGCTACAACCGCCGCGCGGTGCGGCTGCACGTGGCGGCGCGCCACGTGGCGGCGCACGGCTGGCCGGCGCCCGAGCGGCCTGATCGACCCTCCGGGCGTCGGCGCCTACACGGCGGCGGCGGTCGGCCTGTTCGCATTCGACCACCAGGTGGTCGCGCTCGACGTCAACGCCAAGCGCGTTCTGCGCGCGCTGGGGCGCTCGTTCCGCCGGCCGGCGAGGCCGCGCTGTTCAACCAGGCGACGATGGAGCTCGGCGCCCGCGTCTGCACGGCGCGGCGGCCGCGCTGCGGCGTGTGCCCGCTGCGCGGCGGATGTCCGTCGCGCGACCGCGTCGCGGTCCCGGAGCGCCGAGCGGCGGGCGCGCGGCCCCGCTTCGAGGACACCGACCGCTACGTCCGCGGCCGCGTCGTGGCCGCCCTCGCGGCGGGCGATCCGCTGCCCGCGGGGTTCGCGGCGGACCGTCTTGCCCGGCGCTCGACGGGCTCGAGCGCGACGGCCTCGTGGTCGTCGACGGGGGCGCGGTGGGACTCCTGGGGGCCTCCGACGACGGAGCGCGTTAGATTTCGGGCATATGGCATTGGACCGACAGACGATCGAACGACGAGATCCCCATCGGCCGCCGCGGCTACGAGCCGGAGGCCGTCGACGAGCACCTCGCGCGGGTGGCTCAGGAGGTCGAGTCGATCCAGCACCAGGCGCAGCGCCGGACCGGCGCCTCGCTCGCATCGGCGGCCTCCGAGCAGGTGCGCGCGATCGTCGAGGCGGCCGAGCAGAGCGCGGCGGCCATCGAGCGCGACGCCGAGTCGCAGGCCGCCCGGATCCGCACCGACGCGGAGCGCGAGGCCGAGCGCACCGAGACCGAGGCGGTCGAGCGCTCGCGCGAGCACGTCGCCAAGGTCTCCGAGCAGGCGGCGCTGATGCTCCAGCGCGTCGACGCGATGGAGAGCGAGCTGGGCGCGCTCATCGACTCGCTGCGCACCGGCGCCAACCGCCTGACTGCCGACCTCTCGCTGCTCGAGGGCAACATGGGCGAGCTCTACCAGGCCTCCGGTGGCAGCCCGTCGGGCGGATCGGCTCCGGCGCCCCCGGCACCGCCGGCGCGCCCCGCGCCGCCCGCGGCGCCGATCCCCGCTCCGACGGGCGGCGGCGCGACGAGCGAGCCCGCGATCGACCTCGACGACGACGCGGCCGACGACGGCCCCACGCCCGACGAGCAGCCCGGGCCGCCGCCGGTGGCGCCGCAGCCGCCCGCTCCCGCGCCCGCTGCCGTGGCCGACGGCGGCGACGTCGAGGGGGCCCGCCTCATCGCGCTCAACATGGCCCTCAACGGCCAGTCGCGCGAGGAGACCGACCGCTACCTGGCGGAGAACTTCGACCTCAGCGACCGGCAGTCGCTGCTCGACGAGGTGTACGAGTCCGTCGGCGGCTAGGACGGCCGTCCACGCGCAAAGCGCAAAAACTAAACTTCGGGACAGGTCGCGCCGACCAACGTCGCGACCAGGCATAAAGAAGGGCAAACCCGTCGTGAGGCGGGGACGCAAAGCAAGAGGTCTCACGGGGAGTGAGATGGCTCGGCCGCCGGTGGGTTCGCGAACGGGGCCCGTCGTCACATAGGCAAGGAGCTGCCGCCGATGTCCCGTACCAAGTCCCTTCTGCGCACGCTGCTGGTGATCGGCGCTGCGAGCGCCGCCGCGGTGTTCGGAACCTTCTCCGCGTTCTCGGCCACGACCGAGAACGGCGGAAACCGCCTCAAGACCGGTGATGTCGATCTGTCGGACAACGACAGCGGCAGCCCGATGTACCTCGACCTCAACGCCGCACCCGGCACGACGGTCACGAAGTGCATCAAGGTGACCTACAACGGGTCGCTGAGCTCCGACGTCAAGCTGTACGTCGCAGGGGCGGTCGGCGCCCTCGGCGACTACGTCAACCTGAAGATCACCCCGGGGACGCAGCCTGCGACCACCGGGCTGGCGTGCGACCCGGCCTTCACGGCCGAGACGGGCGGCGCGATCTTCAACGGCGAGCTCGACGACTTCGCCATCGCGCACTCCGGCTGGGCCAACGGCCTCGCGGACACCCCCGAGGGGTCGAGCGCGTGGGCGGCCGGCAGCAGCGTCGTCTACAAGGTCGAGGTGGCGGTGCAGGACGTCGCCGCCGCCGAGGGCCTGGACACCAACGCCCATACCTTCACCTGGGAGGCCAGGAACCGCTAAGCGGACGACGGACGCTCCGACAACCGACCATGCCTGGCGTTCTCGGGATCGCAGGGGCTCGCATCGCGGGCCTCGCGACCGGCCTCGTGCTGCTCGCCGGCGTCGCGCTCACCCAGTGGAGCGTGGCGCCGTCGCGGGCGGCCCTCGGCCTCGACCTCAAGCTCACCGCCGTCACGCACGGCGAGCTCGAGGTCGGGCCGGCCGGACCCGCGGTGCTGGCCCGCGGGCTGCGTCCCGGGCACGAGGCGGTCGGAGCGGTGAAGGTGCGCAACCAGACGAGCGCGCGGCTGGCCATCCGGCCGCGGCTGCTCGAGGGCCCGAAGGCGCTCGACGGCACGCTCCGGTTCGAGCTGATCGCCGGCGGGCGCCGCGTGTTCAGCGGCCCGGCGTCGGCGCTGCGCTCGGGCGGGGCGCCGTTCGTGCTGGCCAGCGGCGAGCGCGAGACGATCGCGGTCCGGGCGTTCGTCCCGGAAGGCGGCGAGCGGGCGACCCGCGGCCGGGCCGGCGAGTGGCGGCTGGCCTTCGCGACCGAGGTCCTGCGATGAACCGCCTGCGCGACCTCTTCACCTGCATGCTGCTGGTCGGGCTCGGCGCCGGGATGGGCGCCGGGACGGTCGCCGCCTGGAGCGACGACACCGACAACGGCGCGAACCGGATCAAGGCGGGGACGGTCGTCCTGACCAACGACGCCGGCGGCACCGCCGTCTACAGCGTCAACGCCGCGACGCCGGGGACCACGATGACCCGCTGCGTCGTCGTCTCCTACGACGGCACCCTCCCCGCCCGCGTGAAGCTGTTCGGGTCGGTGTCCGGCGGGCTCGCACAGCACCTGACGCTCGAGGTTGTGCGGGGCACGAAGGCGCCCGCGGCGAATGGCGACTGCACGGGCTTCACCGCCGACACCGCCAACCACGCCGGGCTCGGCGCCGGCGTCGTGTGGCGGGGCACGCTCGACACGTTCCCGGGCTCCGGCGCGCCGCTCGTCGACCCGCAGACGTGGAACCTGGACGACGACCACGCGTACCAGTTCCGGCTGACGATGTCCTCCGCCGAGGCGGCGCAGGGGCTGTCGGCGACGATGAGCTTCACCTGGGAGGCGGAGAACCTGTGACCGCCGCCCGGTGGCTCGCCACCTTCCTCGCCTTCACCGTGCTCGGCGCCCTCGGCGGGCTGCTGGCGCTGATGACCGTGCCCCGCATCGCGGGGTACACGCCGTTCACCGTCCTCACCGGGTCGATGCAGCCGGCCTACGGCGTCGGCGACGTCGTCGTCGACGAGGAGATCGCGCCGCTCGACGCGCGCAAGGGCGACGTCGTCACGTTCCACGACCCGAACCGCGGCGGCGCGCTCGTCACCCACCGCGTCGAGCGCGTGCGGACCGACGGCGCCAAGGTCAGCTTCGTGACCAAGGGCGACGCCAACGGCGCCGACGAGCGCTGGGCCGTCGCGGCGAGCGGGACGATCGGCCGGGTCCGGATGCGCGTCCCGAAGGTGGGCTGGGTGCTCCAGTGGGCTCGCGGCCGGGAGGGCAAGCTGGGGCTGATCGTCTTCCCGGCCGTCGGGCTCGTCCTGCTCGAGCTGACCGGCCTGATGCGCCTGCGCCCGCGGGCACGGGAGGCGACGGCGTGAAGCGCGCGCTCCTGCTGCTGGTCGGGATCGTGCTCGGCGTCGGGACCCCGACGACGGTGGCGACGTTCAAGGAGAGCGCCGGCACCGCCGGCAACTCGATCGTCGCCGACGTCGACTGGGTGGCGCCGCCGGTCAGCGCGGCGCAGGTCATCAAGAGCGAGGGCGGCAAGGCCGGCCACGTGCGGCCGGGCGGCTCGTACTACCTCTGCGCCGGCGTCGGGCCCGACAGCGGCAACCCGCCGAGCGGGCTCCAGGGCGTGACGGCCGATCTGACCCGTCTCACGGACGGGCTGGTCGGGACGGCGCTCGGCGTGGTGGGCTCCGGGCCGCCGTGCTCGACCTCCGTCTTCGACCACGCCGCCGGGCCGCACACGGTCAAGGCGGCGGCGGTCAGTGGGACGGTCGGCGTCACCACGCGCGACAACGACGGCAACACGCGCACCGCGACGCCGTCGGTGACGGTCGACGGCACAGCTCCGGCCGGGACCACGTCGTTCTACACGACCAACGCCGGCGCGACGGTCGGCAAGCCCGAGACCAACGACTTCCTGACGTTCACCTACGCCGAGCCGATCGACCCGCACTCGGTCATCACCGGCTGGGACGGCACGCAACGCAGCGACATCTATGCCCGGATCGTCCAGAACGGCAAGGACGATCAGATGGACTTCTGGCGGCAGACGAGCCCCGGGGTCTACGCGCGCGTCCCGGTGACGGCGACGTCCGGCACGCCGTACATGTCGCTCGGCGGCAACTTCGTGGGGGCGAACGTCGTCTTCTCGGCCTCGAAGCTGGAGGTCACCGGCAACGACCTCATCGTCCGCCTCGGCACGCCTGACGCCCCCGGCAACCTCCTCACCGTCGCGACCAACGTGACGATGACGTGGCGGACGAGCGACACCGTCTTCGACTGGGCCGGCAACCTCGGCTCGGCGCAGGTGCTGACCGAAGCGGCCCCGGCGGACAAGGACTTCTGATGGGCGGCGCTCCCGTGACGCTCCGGCTCGTCGGGCTCACCCTCACGGTGGCGGCGGCCGTCGTGCTGCTCGGGCTCGGCGACGGGCCGCGGCCTCGAACGGCGTCGCTCGTGGCGACGGCGGCGGGCGACGTGCGGCTCCAGAGCTCGCGCGACGGCGCGGCGGTGCTGAGCGCGGACGCGCTCGCGCCCGGCGACTCGGCGAGCGGGACGGTGCGGCTGACGAACGCCTCCGGCGGGCCGCTCGACCTGAGTCTCGCCATGACCGGGCTGACCGACGAGGCGGGCGAGGGCGGGGGGGTCCTGTCCGAGCACCTCGACCTGCGGCTCGAGCGGGTGACCGGCGCGGGGGCGGACCTCGTGTGGTCGGGTGCGCTCGCGGCCCTTCCCGAGGTGGATCTGGGCGCGCTCGCGGCCGGCGACGAGGCGACGTTCCGGCTGACCGCGGCGCTGCCCGAGCACGGCCCCGCGATCGACGACCGCTTCGCCCGCGCCTCCGTCGAGGTCGGCTACCGCTGGACGGGGCTGGGCGCGACGGAGCCGCCGGTCGAGCCGGTCGAGATCGAGCGCGCGCCGGAGATCGAGTCCGACGGTGGGCCGGCGCCGTGGGTGGCGTCGCCCGGCCCGGACGAGCAGGACGGCCCGCGGTCCTCGCGCGCCGCGGCGGTGCGGCTCTGGCTGGGGGCGCGGGCGTCGCAGCGCGTCGGCTCCGGCCTCGGGCTGTCGGCGGTCTGCCGGCCCGGCTGCACGCTCCAGGCGAGCGCTCAGGTGCGCGCCGGCCGCCGGTGGCGCTCGCTCGGGCGGCGCTCGCTCGGCGCGCTGGGCGCGGCGTCGCAGCCCGCCGGCGTGCGGTTCGCGCTCACCGGGTCGCAGCGCAGGTCGCTGCGCGCCGCCCTGCGCGGGCGCCGCTCGCTCGTGGTCCGCGTGACGATCACGGCAGCGGCGCCCGGTCACGATTCCGTCACGAAGGTGCGCAGTTTGCGGCTTCGGCCCTGATCGAACATCCGTTCGCCCTCCTACACTCCCGTAGGACATGCGGCAGGATGCGATCGTCGTCTCGGGCGCCCGGGAGCACAACCTCAAGGACATCAGTCTCGCGCTGCCGCGCGACGCGCTGGTGGTGCTCACCGGCCTGTCCGGGTCCGGCAAGTCGTCGCTCGCCTTCGACACGATCTACGCGGAGGGCCAGCGCCGCTACGTCGAGTCGCTGAGCGCGTACGCCCGGCAGTTCCTCGGCCAGATGGACAAGCCGGACGTCGACTCGATCGAGGGCCTGTCGCCGGCGATCTCGATCGACCAGAAGACGACGTCGCGCAACCCGCGCTCGACGGTGGGCACGGTCACCGAGATCTACGACTACCTGCGCCTGCTGTGGGCCCGCGTCGGCACGCCGCACTGCCCGGACTGCGGCGAGACGATCCAGGGCCAGTCGGCCGAGCAGATCATCGACCAGGTGATGGATCTCGAGGAGGGGACGCGGTTCATGGTCCTCGCCCCGGTGGTCCGCGGGCGCAAGGGCGAGTACGGCAAGCTCCTCGACGAGCTTCGTCAGGAGGGCTACGCGCGCGTCAAGGTCGACGGCGAGCTGCGGATGCTCGAGGAGAAGATCGAGCCGATGCGCAAGTACTGCCACGATGGTCGCCGTGGTCGACCGGCTCGCTGGGCGCGGCCGGACTTGCGACGCCGCCTGGCCGACCTGATCGACACGGCGGTAGTCGCGTCGCCGATGGAATGGTGGAGACTGGAGCTGGTCGCCGACGGCGACGCGGGGGCGGGCGCGGGAGGACATCCGAAGCGCTTCGCCTGCCTCGCCTGCGGCACGAGCATGCCGGAGCCTGGAGCCGCGGATGTTCTCGTTCAATTCGCCGCACGGCGCCTGCCAGCGGTGCACGGGCCTCGGCTCGCAGATGGAGATCGACCCGGAGCTGGTGGCCGACCCGACCTTGACGCTGGCCGAGGAGCGTTGCTGCCGTGGTCGACATCGGCCTCGAACTACTACGAGCAGATGACCCAGGCGATCGCCGAGCGCTACGAGATCGACCTCGAGACGCCGTGGGAGGACCTGCCCGACGACGCGCGCGGCTGCTTCCTGCACGGGACCAACGGCGACCGGCTCTACATCTCCTACCGCAACCGCTACGGCCGGCGGCGGTCCTGCATGACCACCAGTTCGAGGGGATCCCGCCGAACCTCGAGCGCCGCTACCGCGAGACCGACTCCGAGTACTCGCGCGAGAAGATCGAGGAGTACATGTCGGTGCGGCCGTGCCTGAGTGCGCGGCGCCCGGCTGCGCCCGAGAGCCTCGCGGTTCGCGTCGGCGGGCTGGGGATCCACGAGCTCACGCGGATGTCGGCCCGGCGCACGCTCGAGTGGTTCGCGGCGCTCGAGCTGGCCGAGACCGAGCGCCAGATCGCCCGGCTGGTGCTGCGCGAGATCGAGGAGCGCCTGCGCTTCCTCGACAACGTGGGCGTCGGCTACCTGTCGCTCGAGCGTGCCGCGGCCACCCTGTCGGGGAGAGGCGCAGCGGATCCGGCTCGCGACCCAGATCGGCTCGAGCCTCGTGGGCGTGCTCTACATCCTCGACGAGCCCTCGATCGGCCTTCACCAGCGCGACAACGCGCCTGATCGCCACGCTCGAGCGGCTGCGCGACCTCGGCAACACCGTGATCGTGGTCGAGCACGACGAGGGCACGATGCGCGCTGCGGATCACATCGTCGACCTCGGCCCGGGCGCCGCGAGCACGGCGGCTACGTGGTGGCGCGAGGGCGCCCCGGACGAGGTCATGGCCGTCGAGTCGTCGCTCACGGGCCAGTACCTGGCCGGCGAGCGGGTGATCCCGGTCCCACGGCGGCGGAGGGACCCGAGCGGCCGCCTCGAGATCCTCGGCGCGAGCCAGCACAACCTCCAGGACGTCGACGTGACGCTGCCGCTGGGCGTCTTCTGCTGCGTGACCGGCGTGTCCGGGTCCGGCAAGTCGACGCTGGTCAACGAGGTGCTCTACCGAGCGGTGGCCAACCGCCTCCACCGGGCGAAGCTGCGGCCGGGCGCGCACCGGCGCGTGGACGGGCTCGAGCAGATCGACAAGATCATCTCGATCGACCAGTCGCCGATCGGTCGCACGCCGCGCTCGAACCCGCGACCTACACCGGCGTCTTCGACTCGATCCGCGACCTCTTCTCGCGCACGCAGGAGGCGCGCGCCCGGGGCTACAAGCCCGGGCGCTTCTCGTTCAACGTCAAGGGCGGGCGCTGCGAGGTCTGCCGCGGCGACGGCCAGATCAAGATCGAGATGCACTTCCTCCCCGACGTCTACGTGCCGTGCGAGCAGTGCGGCGGCAGCCGCTACAACCGCGAGACGCTCGAGGTCCGCTTCAAGGGCAAGACGATCGCCGACGTGCTCGCGATGCCGGTTGAGGAGGCGGTCGACTTCTTCCGCCACATCCCGAAGATCAAGCGCCGCCTCCAGGCGCTCCACGACGTCGGGCTCGACTACATCCGGCTCGGCCAGCCCGCCACCACGCTCTCCGGCGGCGAGGCGCAGCGGGTCAAGCTCGCCACCGAGCTGGCCAAGGTCGCGACCGGCCGGACGCTCTACATCCTCGACGAGCCCACCACCGGCCTTCACTTCGCCGACGTCCAGCGCCTGCTCGAGATGCTCGACCGGCTGGTCGAGGCGGGCAACACCGTGGTGGTCATCGAGCACAACCTCGACGTGATCAAGACCGCCGACCGGTTGATCGACCTCCGGGCCCGAGGGCGGCGAGGAGGGCGGACTGGTGGTGGCCGCGGGCACGCCGGAAGAGGTCGCGGCGCAGGCCGGGTCGTACACCGGCAACTTCCTGTCGGAGATCGTGCGCCCGCGGGGCGGGCGGCGGCGAGGGCGCAAGGCGCGCTCCGCGGCGAACGGCTCCGGCGGCGAGGCTCGGGCCGACGCCCGCGCGGCCGCGGGCCGCCCGGTCGCAACGCCCGGCTCGCCGCCGCTTCCGCCGCCGCCGTACGCCGCGGTCGAGCCCTATCGACCGATCGCCGGCCTGTCGCCGTGGATCTTCTGGCTGCTGCTGGTGATCGCGGCGAGCTACGCGATCAGCGCCGCGATCACTCTCGCCGTGCACGGATTGGGCGAGTACTCGACGCCGGCCGCTTCGACCGCTTCGGCGGCGGCGACGCTGCGCGCTCGCGCTGGTCGGCCTCCTCCAAAGCCTGCTCTCGATCGCCGTGGCGGTGCTGTTCATCATCTGGTTCTACCGCGCCTACAAGAACCTGATCCCGCTCGGCGCGCCCGCCCCGGCGCAGCCCGGGATGGACGATCGGAGCGTGGTTCGTCCCCATCCTGAATCTGATCCTTCCGAAGCTGATGCTCAACGAGGTCTGGCGCGGAAGCAGAAGCCGGAGGCGGGCGGCGATCCTGCGAAGGTGGCGATACCGGCGTTTCACCACCTGTGGTGGGCGGTGTGCTGGCATTCCTGGTGGCGATCGCAGCGCGGAGCGTGGACAGCGCGCTCTCGTGGACGCGCTCTCGGCGGACGGCGCGGCCGCGACGGCGCGGTGTCGGTGGCGGCGAGCCTCCTCTACATGCTGGCCGCCGTGCTGGGCGCGCTGGTCGTCCGGCGGACCACCGAGCGCCAGGAGGCGCGCGCCAGGAATCGCGGATCGATCCCCGCCTGAAGCGGATGGATCCCCGCCTGAAGCTCTATCTCCAGAAGTGGCGCTGGTACGAGCGCAACTCGCTGCCCTGGCGGCGCGCTCGCATCCACCGTCACATGGCGCGCCGAGGAGCCTTCATCCGCTTCCCGGTGCAGGGCAACGTGCTCGAGGCGCTCGACGACGGCCGCCTGACGATCGGCGAGCAGACGCTGCTTGAGCCCGGCTGCTGGCTGACGATCGGCGACGGGGCGCGGCTCGAGATCGGGGCGGGCACGTTCCTCAACATGGGCTGCATGGTCGCCGTCCAGGACCGCGTCACGATCGGCGACCACACGATGTTCGCCAACCACTGCTTCGTGACCGACGCCTCGCACCGCTTCGACGATCCGGACACGCCGGTCCCGTACCAGGGCTTCGAATCGAAGGGGCCGACCGCGATCGGCTCGAACTGCTGGTTCGGGGTCAACTGCGTCGTGACGAGCGGAGTAACGGTCGGCGACCGCTGCGTCGTCGGGGCGAACTCGGTGGTGACCCGGGACCTGGCTCCGCGTACGATCGCGGCGGGGGTACCGGCGAAGGCGATCCGAGAGGTCGAGTACGACGCGCCGTCGTGAGGCGACGGTCACCCTGCTCGCCGCGGTCGCCGTGGCGGGTTGCGGGGGCGACGAGCCGGCCCCCACGGATCCCGACGCGGTTCTCGAGCAGACATTCGGCGGCGGGAACGAAGTCGACAGCGGCGTCGCGGAAATTAGCTTCGAGTTCACGATCGTCGCCGGCGAGACGAGCGATTCGCAGACGATCGCGGTGGACGGGCCGTTCGAGCTCCCGGACGAGGGCGCCGCGCCCCGGTTCGACCTGGCCCTGACGGTGGGGGAGGCGGAGGCGGGCTTGACGTCCACCGGGGAGGCGGGATACCTGGAGCTGGGCGACGCCGCCTACGAGGTCGATCCGCTCGCCTTTGCCCGGCTGACCGAAGCGTTCGAGGCGGACCCTGAACCGTTGACCGCACTGGATCCGCCGCAATGGTTCCGCGACACCGCCGTGGAGGGGACGCGGGAGCTCGAGGGTGTCGAGACGGTCCGGGTCTCGGGGCCGGCCGACCCGCGCGCCATCTCCGGCGACTTGGTCGAGCTCACCGAGCGGCTGGAGCTACCCCCGCTTGGGTTGTTCCCTGGCGGCGCGGCGACGCTCGACGTCTTCAGCGGCGCGGATGACGGTCAACTGCGTGCCGTCGACTTGGACATCGAGTACGGCGGCCAGCTCGAGGACGGGCAGCCCTTCGAAAGCCGGATCGCCTTCTCGCTCGCCCTGAGCGACGTCGATGAAGTCCAGCGGATCGAGGCCCCAGCCGGCGCCCGGCCGATCTCGGATTTGGAGGGCAGCGAGTCCCGGAGGAGGTGTCGGGGCTGATCGAGTTCCTCGACGACGAGCGCGTGCCGGGCCGCTGACGGAGACCTTCAGCGAATGGTCCCGCCCCCGGGCTGAATCGCCGACGTTCGCGGCCGCGTCCGGGCCCGCTACGGCCAGAGCGTCGCGGCCTGGCGCTCGCGGTCGATCAGCTCGCGGAGGTGCTCGGCCTCATCCGGCGCCATCGTGTAGCCGTGGGCGGGCTCGGGGTAGCGGCGCTCGCGCACCTCGCGCGCGTACTCGCTCACCCCGGCCACCATCTGCTCGCGGATCGCCGCGTAGCGCTTGACGAAGCGGGCGGCGTGGCCGTCGTAGATCCCGAGCAGGTCGTGGAAGACGAGCACCTGGCCGTCGGTCGCCGGCCCCGCCCCGATGCCGATCACCGGGATCTCCATGCCGGGCATGATCGCGTCGGTCACGTCGCTCGGGATCGCCTCGAAGACCACCGCGAAGCATCCGGCCTCCTGCAGCGCCTCGGCGTCCCGCGCGACCTCGAGCGCCCGCTCGGCGGTGCGGCCCTGCGAGCGGTAGCCGCCGAGCGCGGTCGCCGTCTGCGGCGTCAGCCCGACGTGCCCCATCACCGGGATGCCGGCGGCGGCGATCGCCGCGGCGCGCTCGGCGGACTGGCCGCCGCGCTCGAGCTTGACGGCGTCGCAGCCGGCCTCCTTGACGAAGCGGTGGGCGGTGAGGATGGCCTGCTCGTCGGAGGCCTCGTAGCTGCCGAACGGCAGGTCGCCGACGAGCAGCGGCGTGGCGAGCCCGCGGCGCACGGCCTTCGCGAGCATCAGCAGCTCCTCGAGCGTGACCGGGACCGTGCTCTCGTACCCGAGCACCGTCATCGCGGCGGAGTCGCCGACCAGGACGACGTCGACGCCGGCCGCCTCGGCGATGCGCG
>JAUJPF010000080.1 GCA_030447275.1 Solirubrobacteraceae bacterium
GGACGCCGCCCTCTCACGGCGGAAACCGGGGTTCGAATCCCCGTAGCGGTACCTTCGAAAGCCCTGCACATCGCGGGGCTTTCGCGTTTCCGGGAGCCCCGCGGGACAGTCTGCGGGACAGTCGGCCCGCTGGTCGCCGACGGCGCCCCGCGGCCGCAGCGTCCGCGGGACACGGGACGCTGGCGCCGATGATCGTCGTCGTCGCCGACCCGACCGGCCGCGTCGCCGCCCTCGCCCGCGTCGCGCGCATCGGCGACCGTGTCCGCGACGTCGAGCGCGACCTGCGGCACGCCCGCCGACACCTCGACCTCGTCATCGGCGAGGCGATCAACGACCACGCCGCCTCAGTCGCCGACGCTGCCGCTGCCGCCGGCGTCCCCCGCGACGACGCCTACGCGGCCGCGCGGCGGCACCACGACCGCCGGCATCCAGACCGGCCGTTCGACACCGGCCGGCCCGCCCCTATCCCGTAGGCCCGGATCAGCCGTCGGCAGGCGACGACTCGCGCACCTCGTCGACCCCGAAGGCGCGGCGCGCGTACGCCGTCGCGGTCTCGCCGTCGTGCCGAGGGCGACCGAGGTGCGGCGCCGTGAAGGCGAGCAGCGTGGCGTCCGGCAGGTCGTCGTGCCTGCCCTCCTGCGCGTTCACCCGAGCGACGCGCACGAGCATTCGCCTGACGAGTCGTCGCCGGAGCGCGCGCTCGATGGCGACGACAGCGACAGCCGGGACGACCGCGGCGACCACCGCGCCGATCGCCCGACCCAGCGAGTGCTCACCCGGCGTCCCGATCCCCAGGACGACGACGTAGCCGGCCGCCTGGACGACGAACCCGAAGATGAGCGAGGCAACGCCGAACATGCCCGTCACCCGGTCCTCGACCTGCCCCAACAGTCGCCCGATGTGGATGCCATAGTAGGTGCCTGCCCGCCAGGCGAGCGTCGGAGGTCCAACGAGTAGGCCGCGCGCGAGCAGGTAGGCGCCCGCGACGTCGCATCCGATCCCGAAGGCGAACAGGTCCGTGACGTCGAGCACCACCACCGGGACGGTAGACCCGACGCCAGACGATCCTGGCGCCCGGACCGGCCGGGGGCCGCCGGGTGCAGGGGACGCGCGGCGGCGGCCCGCCACGGGCGCCCACAGGCCGCCACAGCCCCGGACGCGCAGGGAGGGGGGGAGGCCGGTTCTTTGGCATGGCCCTCAGCACGGATACCTAGCGCCCCTACCGTGAAAGAAAGCCGCCAGGTTCGGTGGTTTTTCCGACGGACTGACCTGTTCCGACTTGTTCCGGCGCCTGTTCGCGGGGCCTAGACGCCGATGGGTGCCGGCGGCGCCGGGACCGCCCGTGGCGCCGTGCGGCGGCGCGAGGCGGGCGTGAGGAGTAGCTGCTCGGCGATGACGCGCGCCTCGCGCTCGACCTCGAGGGCATGGAGCAGCGCGTCCGGGACGGTGCCGCCGGCTGCCGCCTGCGCGATCGCGTCGGCGCCGCCGCCGGCCGCGCGGAGCAGTCGCGCGATCTGAAGCAGCCGGACCATGCGTGCGACGAGGTCGCCGGTGACGTCGTCCCAGATGCCGAGGTCGCGCAGCTTGTCCTGGCAGGCGCCGAACAGCGCGCGCCCGTCGGCGTCGAGGTCCTGTGGCGCGTTGCGGCGCGAAGTGACGGCGTTCCGGCGGCGTCTGTCCATGCCCGGAGCTTCGCGCGCGGGCTGGACGCATCGTGCGCCGCGATGCCGATCATCGACACGCCGACCGGGCTCCTGGCTCCCGCGGGCCGCCGGGCCGAGGCGCGTGCGCTGACGCGCGCGACGCTGCCGGCGTCGATGCTGCCGGATGACGCCGCGCCGGCGGGCATGTCGGCGACGGCGGCCCTGCGGGTCGGCGAGGTCTACGCCTGCGTTCGCGTTCTCGTCGACGCCGCCGCGTCGCTGCCGCTGCACACCTACCGCCGCACGCCGGGCGGGCGCGTCCGGTCGGAGGGTCGTCTCGACGCGCTGCTGACCCGGCCGGCGCCCGGCGTGACGACGAGCGCGTTCGTCGGGGCGGTCATGGCGTCCCTCGTGCTGCACGGCGACGCCTTCATCGGCCTCTACCGCGACGGTGACGGTCAGGTCGCCCAGCTCGGGCTGCTCGACCCGCACGCCGTCGACGTCCGCGTGGAGCGCGGCGACCTGACGTACTACCTGATGACGAAGGACGGCGTGGCGCGCCTGACCGAGCGCGACGTCTGTCACGTCCGCGCGGCCCTGCCCGACCCGTCCGGCCTGCGCGGCCTGTCGCCGATCCGGGCGTGCGCGCAGACCCTCGGCCTGGCTCGCAGCCTCGCCGGTCACGCCGCGCGGTTCGCCGCCGCGAGCGCCCGTCCCGGCGCCCTGGTGATCCTCGACAAGTCCGTCAACGCCGACAGGCTTATCCGCGACGGCGTCCGCGACGAGATCACCGACCGGGGCAGCGGCGAGATCATCGTGCTCGGCGGCGGCGTCGAGGACGTCAAGCCCCTGACGCTGTCGATGGTCGACGCCGAGTTCGTCGCCCAGCGCGTTCACTCGGCGCAGGAGGTCGCGCGGATCTTCCGCGTCCCGCCGTCGCAGCTAGGTCTGCCGTCGGGCGACTCGATGACGTACAGCACGGTCGCCGAGGAGGCCCGCGCGTTCGTGCGCTGGTCGCTGTCGCCGTGGCTGCGGGTGATCGAGGAGGCGATCAGCGGGCACCCCGACCTGTCGCCGTCGACGCAGTACGCCGCCTTCAACCTCGACGCAGTCCTCGCCGCCGCGCCCGGCGAGCGCGCGACGTTCTACGAGTCCGCGATCCGCGCCGGCTGGATGACCGTCGACGAGGTCCGTCGCGTCGAGGACCTGCCCGCCCTGCCCCAGGAGGCCACCGATGCCTGACACCGCCCGCCGACCGACCCCCGGACGCGTCGAGCAGCGCGCGGCGCCCGAGGCGCCGGCGCCGACCGTCGAGGGCCGCACGCTGCGCGGGATCATCCCGTACGGGCAGCCGTCGCGGGACCTCGGCGGCTGGACCGAGGTCATCGAGCCCGGCGCGCTCGACGACGCGCGCCTCGACGACCTCGTCGCGACCGTCGATCACGGCGGCCTGCCGCTCGGCCGCTACCCCGCGACGCTGACCCTGACCGACACGCCCGACGGCATGGTCTGGGAGGTCGTGCTGCCCGAGTCCCGCGGCGACGTCCGCGAGGCCGTCGAGCGCGGCGACCTGTGCGCCTGCTCCTGGCGGATGGTCGTCGCCGGCGAGCGCTGGACCGGCGACGTCCGGCACGTCGACGAGGTCGCCGAACTGCTCGACGTCTCGATCGTCACGACGCCGGCGTACGCCGGCGCGGCCGCCGAGCTACGCCACGCCACCAACACCACCACCGACGAGGAGGGCACCGTGCCCGACGAGAACACCAACACCGAGGGCACGACCGGCACGACCGACGCCGCCGCGACGGCCGATCGCCCGACCGCCGGCCTGCGCGTCGAGGACCGCGCCGCCCGCAGCGACGCGCCGGTCGAGTCCCGCGTCCTCGACGCGATGCGCGCCGTCCCCCGCGGCGAGTCCCGAAACCTGATCGAGGCGAGCGGCGCCGGGTCGGCCGCACCGATCACCCCGCCCGAGTTCGACTCGTTCCTCTGGGAGAACCTGCGGCCGGCCGCCGTCGTCCTCCAGTCCGGCGTGCGCGTCCTGACGACCGACCGCCGCGAGCTTCGCTGGCCCGTCATCACCGACGACGTCGCCGCGGACTTCCACGCCGAGCTCGAGCCGATCGTGGCCGACGACCCGGCCCTCGTCGAGGCCGTCGCGATCCCGCGCGCGATCAAGGCCCTCGTCCGCGCGTCGTCAGAGGCCTTCGACGACAGCGACCCGTCGCTGCGCGCCGTCCTCCAGCAGCACCTGACCGCCGTCCTCGCAACGCGCCTCGATCGCGAGCTGATCGGCGGGGCCGCCGCCGGCACCGACGGCTTCAACGGCCTCGTCAACGTCACCGGCGCGCAGGTCTCGCGGTTCGACTTCGCGGCGGTCGGCGCCTCGTTCTGGGACGCCATCTTGATCGCGCTCGGCGCCCTCGCCGACGTCAACGCCCCCGGCCCGTACGCGTGCCTGCTCCACCCGCGCGCCGCCCTGCGCCTCGCCACCCAGAAGGAGGAGAGCGGCTCCCTCAAGCCCCTCGATCGGCCCGCCTCGATTCCCGAGCCGCTCGTGTCGACCGCCCTGCCGCTCAACACGGTCACGAACGCGTCGACGGCGATCGTCTACTCGATCCCCCAGGTCGCGGTCGTCCGCCGGCAGGACGCGACCGTCGAGGTCGACCGCTCGCGCGAGTTCGAGAACGACGGCGTGCTGATCCGCGGCAAGCTGCGCGCGACGATGGCCGTCCCGCACCCGGAGTCCGTCGTCCTCATCCCCGGCGTGCCGTCGCCCGCGCCGACCGCGTAGGACGCGGGCCGGCCGCCGGTCGCCGCCTTAGGCTCGGTCAGCGTCGGAATCTTGTGATGGGGGGACCGGCGCAGACGCAGGGCAGGCACCTGTAGAGGGACCTGCCTCCCCGCAGTTCGGGACGCCGCCGCCGGCGCGCTCGCCTCCCTCCCTGTAGGCGGGCGCGCTCGGGTGGTGGCGCTGGACCGGTCCGCGCTAGACGCCGGCCGCAACGAAACCGCTCGGTGGTAGCGGAACCGTCGGCCGATCCGGGTCGACTACGTCCGCGCCCTCCCTGATCCTCCGACTACGCGGGTTGTCGCCGCGTGACGATCCCCATCAACGACAGGGAGAAGGACCATGCAGCAGTACCCCGTCCCCGCAGGCGTCCGCACGGAGCATTCGCCCGGCGACCTCTGCCGCCTGATCGAGAGCGTCGCACTCGGCGTAGACGTCCCGGTCGAGGACCTCATCGCCGCCGCCCCGCGCGACCACGCGCCGGAGCCTGCCCCCGGCGTCCCGCCCGGACCGGGCGAGTTCCACAGCGCACCACTCGCCGTCCAGCTTGCTTACTGCCACGCGCTGCAAGACCCGGTCGCCAAGGCGGCCATCGACGCGCGGGATCAAGCGGCCCACGATCGGATCGTCACCAACACCGCGGATAAGCAGCGCCACGTCGCCCGCGAGAAGGCAACAATCGAGCGTCTGCGCCGCGTCATCCGCCGCCGCGCGGCAGTCCTGCGCGCGTCGGCACCCGATGACGTCAGCCGCATCTTCGACGCGTGGTGTCCCCCCGTCGCGCCAGCCGCCGCCGGACGCACCCGCGCGGGCCACGGCGCCCAGGCAGGTCACCGCCGGCGCCGCCACGTCGCGCGCGCGACGTCGAGCAGCGACCCCGGCGACGACGGGGAGGGAGACGAACCGGCAGGGCCGGGCGGTCTGCCCGCGCCCCGTCCGAACGGAGGCGCGTCGTGAGCCTGCACACGGTCGACCACGACGACGCGCTCACCGCCCTCCTGTCCCGGCTGCTCGCGCTGCGCGCTGACCGTGACGGCCGGGACGTCGTCGTCCGGGTCACAACGACCGTCGACGCGCTCGGCGACCCGCTCGTCGCGCATGTCGGCGCCCTCGGCGCCCGTGCGTCCGAAGATCCCGACCGGGACGGCGTCCTGTTCGTGTCCGTCGGCGCCGGCGGGCTCACCATCCCGCGCGACCGCCTGAGCTACGTCGGCGGGACCGACGCCGGCGGCGTCGCCTACGCGATCGACGGCGGCCTGATCGTACGTGTCGAGCCGGCCGAGGCGGTGGGCGTCGATGGCTAGGCGCACCCAGACCGACCGCGTCCACGACGCGCTCAGGCGCGCCGGGCGCCGCGGCGTCCGCACGACGGACTTCATCGGCGCGCCCGTCGTCGACGGCGGCCCGCCGATCCTGCGCGTCGCCAGCCGCGTCGCGGAGCTTCGGGCTGCCGGGCATCGCATCGAGACGCGGCGGGCGGGCGCGGTCGCCCGCTACGTCCTCGACCCCGGCCCACCGCGCCTATTCGACCCCGCCGACCCCGAGGGCGGACGATGACCCCCGCGTCGTTCGGGCTCTACGCCCCCGAGAAGTGGGGACGGCGGCTGTGGCGCGCCGACTCCCCGCACGACCTCGACGGCAAGACGCGGCACGTCGCGCGGGTGCTCGCCGATCACGTCGACGCAAGCGGCGAGTGCCGCCTGCGGATCGCGACGATCGCGGTCGAGGCCGGGCTGTC
>JAUJPF010000020.1 GCA_030447275.1 Solirubrobacteraceae bacterium
GATCATCGGCCTCGCCGCCGCGGGCGAGGACCCCGGCGACGCGGCGGCGCAGTACCTCCGCGGCCAGGCGGGCCGGGTGAAGGACCTCGGCGACGTCGAGCGGACGATCCTCGCCCTGCGCGCCGCGGGAGAGCCGGCCGACGACCTCGTCGAGACGCTGCTGCGCGCCCGCGAGCCCGACGGCTCGATCGAGGGGCTCGTCAACCGCACCGCGTTCCTCGTCCTCGCGCTGCGCGTCTCGGGCCGCCCGGCCTCCGACCCCGCGGTGCGGGCCGCGGCGGCCTGGCTCGTGCGCGAGCAGAACCGCGGCGGCGGCTTCGGGACCGCGGGGCGCGGGTCGCCGCCGAGCATCGACGAGACCGCCGCCGTGCTCCAGGCGCTCGTCCAGGCCGGGCGGCGGCGCAGCAGCCCCGCGGTGCGCCGCGCCGGCGCCTGGCTCGTGCGCCGCCAGGGCCCCGACGGCGGGTTCCCGCTGAGCCCGGGCGCGCCCTCCAACGCCCAGTCGACGGCCTTCGCGATCCAGGGCCTCGTCGCCACCGGCCGCGACCCCCGCCGCGTGCGCCGCGACCGCAGCCGGACGCCGATCGCCTACCTCAAGAGCCTCCAGGCCGACGACGGCTCCATCCGCTACAACCGCACGAGCCGGCAGACGCCGACGTGGGTCACCGCCCAGGCGCTGGCCGCGCTCGTCCGCCGGCCGCTCCCCGTCAGGCCCCCTCCGAAGGCCCGCGCTGCGCGCGAGCAAAGGCCGCCGTTCGCCGCGCTGCTCCTCGCCGTGCGGGCAGCGTTGTTCCCATGACCCGCCTGGGGTAGCGTTGCCCCGACCATTCAGCGACGCTTGTAGGAGACGGCCATGGCGCACACCCAGCTTGCCGACGTGAGCTCGGCCTCCGCGGTCTACGGCCGGGGGATGCTCACCGTCCGCGCCGCCGGCGAGGTGCCGGCGTCGTGCTGGCGGGCGCAGATCCGCCAGAGCATCATCGACATCTTCCCGCCGCAGTTCGAGGCCGTCCGCTTCCGCACGAACTCGATCTGCCTGCAGGTCGTGACGCCCTTCGTGGTGGAGCAGTCGTTCGAGCTGCCCACGGAACCCGGCGAGAGCGTCGTGCTGCACACCGCCGGCGGGGAGATGGAGGTGCCGGTCGAGCCCCGCGGCTTCAAGCCTGACCCGCGGCCGGCCGCCGAGTACGACGAGGCCGAGGGGCGCTCCTCGCGCCGCTTCGACCTCGAGGACGCGCTCGAGAAGGCGATCGCCAACCTGCCGCCGGTCGAGGATGCGGTCCCGGACTGGCTCGACACCATCGAGGTCGTCGACATCGAGGTGCAGATCGGGGGGATCGCCGGCTCGCGCGACCTCGTCGTGCGCGTCCGCCGGCCACGCTCCAACAGGGGCGGCCAGGAGTAGGCGCCGAGCCGCCGCCGGCCGGGGCCGTCGTATACGGTCCCGGCCCCAATGCAGGTCGGAGTACCGAAGGAGACCGCCGAAGGCGAGCGTCGTGTTGCGCTCGTGCCGGAGGTCGTCAAGCGCCTGGCGTCCAAGGACGTGCAGGTCGTCGTCGAGCCGGGCGCCGGTCAAGGCGCCCTGCTGCCCGACGACGCCTTCACCGAGGCGGGGGCCACGATCGGCGACCCGTGGGGCGCCGACGTCGTCGCCAAGGTCGCCGCGCCGAGCCCCGAGGAGATCGGCCGGATCGGCAGCGACACCATCCTCGTGGGGTTCCTCGCGCCGCTGACGGCGCCCGACTCCACGCGGGCGCTCGCCCAGGCGGGGACGACCGCGTTCGCGATGGAGGCGATCCCGCGGATCACCCGCGCCCAGTCGATGGACGCGCTCTCCTCGCAGTCGAACGTCGCCGGCTACAAGGCGGCGCTGCTCGCGGCCACCGAGCTCCAGCGCTTCTTCCCGATGTTGATGACCGCCGCCGGCACGATCCGCCCGGCGAAGGTGCTCGTCCTCGGCGCGGGCGTCGCCGGCCTCCAGGCGATCGCCACCACGCGGCGCCTCGGGGCCCAGGTCACGGGCTACGACGTCCGCCCGGAGGTCGCCGAGCAGGTCCGGTCGCTGGGGGCGAAGTTCCTCGACGTCGGCGTCGACGCCGCTGGCGAGGGCGGCTACGCGCGCGAGCTGACCGAGGACGAGCGCGCCGAGCAGCAGCGCGCGCTCCAGGAGGCGATCACGACCTTCGACGCGGTCGTCACCACCGCGCTCGTCCCCGGGCGCCGCGCGCCGATCCTCGTCACCACCGACGCCGTCAACGGCATGAAGCCGGGCAGCGTCGTCATCGACCTCGCGGGGGAGAGCGGCGGCAACTGCGAGGTCTCGGTCGGCGGCGAGCGCGTGATCCACGACAACGTCACCGTCTACGCGCCGCTCAACCTGCCGTCGACGATGGCCGAGCACGCCTCGCAGCTCTACGCGCGCAACGTGATGGCGCTGCTCGAGCTGTTCCTCGGCGAGGACGGCGCGGTCAGCCTCGACTTCGAGGACGAGATCATCGCCGGCGCGTGCGTCACGCGCGGGGGCGAGATCGTCCACGCCGGCGCGAAGAAGACCGTGGAGGCCGCGGCATGAGCGGGTTCATCCTTGCCGCGGGCGCCGAGGGCGGCTCGCAGATCCCGCTGATCATCGAGATCGCGATCGTCGTCCTCTCGGGCTTCCTCGGCTTCCAGCTCATCTCGAAGGTCCCCAACACGCTGCACACGCCGCTGATGAGCGGCACGAACGCGATCCACGGAATCGTCCTGCTCGGCGGCCTGCTCGTGATCGGCGTCGCCTCCGGCTTCGTCAACGACCTGATCCTCGTCATCGCGATCGCGTTCGGGACGATCAACGTCGTCGGCGGCTTCCTCGTGACCGACCGCATGCTCGAGATGTTCAAGGCGAAGAAGGACGACGAGCAGTGACGTTCGCGTCGTTCGTGCAGGACACGGACTTCATCAACGCGCTGTACATCGTCGCGTTCTCGCTCTTCGCGATCGGGATCGCGGGGCTGACGGGCCCTCGCACGGCGGTCCGCGGCAACCGGGTCGCGGCCGTCGGCATGGCGATCGCCGTGGTCGCGACGCTGCTCTACGAGCAGGTCGGCGACTGGGAGCTGATCGCGATCGGGATCGTGATCGGCGCCGTCGTCGGCGTCCCCGCGGCGCGCACCGTGAAGATGACGCAGATGCCGCAGATGGTGGCGCTGTTCAACGGCGTCGGCGGCGGCGCGGTCGCGCTCATCGCGTGGGCGGAGTTCCGCGACCGCGGCGGGGAAGGGCTGTCTCAGCTCGAGTTCGGCATTCCGCTCGTGTTCGCGGCGATCGTCGGCTCGATCTCGTTCTGGGGCTCGAACATCGCGTTCGCCAAGCTCCAGGAGCTGATCAGCGGCAAGCCGCTGAAGATCCCCGGCGGCGTCTTCCTGAACCTCGCGCTGCTGGCGATCGCGGTCGGCTGCGGGATCGCGATCCTCGCCGGCTCCGACAACGAGCTGCTGTTCATCGCGATCCTCGTCAGCGCGGCGATCCTCGGCAACACGTTCGTCCTGCCGATCGGCGGGGCCGACATGCCGGTCGTGATCTCGACGCTGAACGCGTTCACCGGGCTGTCGGCCGCGGCCGCCGGCATGGCGCTCGACAACATCGCGCTGATCGTCGCCGGCATGATCGTGGGCGCGAGCGGCACGATCCTCACCCAGCAGATGGCCGAGGCCATGAACCGGACGATCGTCTCCGTGCTCATGGGCGGCTTCGGTGGCGAGGCGCCGGCGGTGGCGGGCCCGGGCGGCGAGACGGGCGGCACCGTCCGCTCGACGTCGGCCGCGGACGCCGCGATCCAGATGGCCTACGCGCGGCAGGTCGTCGTCGTGCCCGGCTACGGCATGGCGGTCGCGCAGGCCCAGCACGCGGTGCGCGAGCTCGGCAAGGCCCTCGAGGGCCGCGGCGTCGAGGTGAAGTTCGGCATCCACCCGGTCGCGGGCCGCATGCCCGGCCACATGAACGTCCTGCTCGCCGAGGCCGACGTGCCGTACGACCAGCTCAAGGAGATGGACGAGATCAACGGCGAGTTCGGCCGCACCGACGTCTCGCTCGTGATCGGCGCGAACGACGTCACGAACCCCGACGCGCGCAACAAGACCGACTCGCCGATCTACGGGATGCCGATCCTCAACGTCGACGACTCCCAGTCGGTGATCGTCCTGAAGCGGTCGATGTCGTCCGGTTTCGCCGGGATCGACAACCCGCTCTTCTACAACCCGAAGACCCAGATGCTCTTCGGGGACGCCAAGGCGTCGGTCTCGGAGATCGTCTCCGAGCTTCAGGGGATCTAGAGCGTACCGACGGATCACCACGCCACTCCGGGGTCGTCCGTAGCGTCCGCCGAGAAGCGGGCGCTGGAGGCTCGCGTACTAGCGCCCCGAGCTGGAGTACAGTCGACGACGACGACGACGACGACGACGACGACGACGACGACGACGACGACGCACTGCCACACCCCTTCTCGCCCAGAGCGGCGCTGACACTGCCGTACGGGTCACTGGTCCAGACGCCTTGGTCGGCGGAGACGCCCTCTCCGACTTCGTAGAGTTGTCAGGATGGGCCATCCGATCAACGGCGACCTAGCCACGTGGGAAGACGTGGCCGCGGAATATCGGTGGCGCAACCTCCTCGTGGGCAACGGCCTCAGCGCCCACGTGTGGGAGCGATTTCACTACGACTCGCTCTACGACGAGGCATGTAATGGCGGATTCCTCGATCCAGACGACCAGTCGCTGTTCGAGGCCTTCGACACTGAGAACTTCGAGTTGGTGCTGTCGGCGCTGTCGACTTCGATCCAGACGCTCGATGCATTGGGCGAGGAAACCGACGACCTCTTCGCGCGTTACAACAGCGTCCAGGTAGCTCTCGGCGAGGCGGTGAGGGCTGTCCATCCTGAACTGATGGATTTCCCGGACGACACCCGCGCCGCCGTACGCGCGGCGCTGCGTGAACACCACTTCGTCTTCACAACGAGCTACGACCTCATCCTGTATTGGGCGGCCGGCTACGGCGAGACGTTCTCCGGCTTCAAGGACTACTTCTGGTCACGCGGGCTGGAGTTTGAGTCGGACAACGTCGAAGTCACGGGCCCCGCCACTCGAATTCTCTAGCTCCACGGCGCCCTTCATCTCGTGGTCGACGGCCGCGGCGTAACGCGCAAGCAGAAGCGGACGATGTGGAACTTGCTCGAGAAGTTCGGGATGCCGGATCCCGACGATCCGCAAACACGTCCGCTCCTGATCACGGAGGGCTCGTCCGACGACAAGGCCCGGGCAATCGTGAACAATGACTACCTCTCGTTCGCGCATAAACGGCTGCGCCGGCAGAAGCTCCCGCTCGTGATCTTCGGCCACAGCCTCAGTGACGAGGATCAGCACCTTGTGGATGCTCTCAACGTGCAACCCCGCCGCCCAATCGCGGTCAGCATGCGGCCGAAAACCCGTCTCGTCAACCGGCGCCGACAGGCCGAAATACGACGTGGCCTAGCGTCAGAGGACCTCTTCTTCTATGACGCTACGACCCATCCGCTCGGCGAAGCCGCGTTGCGGATCGCTCCGTGACTAGGTCGTCGGAGCGGCCGATCAACGCCCCGGCGACCTCCCTGCTCGTGCCCTCGGCTCCCGAAGCGCCATGCCTGCTCGATCCGCACGCGAACCTAAGCGCGCTGCCGTCTACTCGCAAGTGCGTGGACGGGGTACGTAGGCGCATCTGCTTAGCGGCGCTCTAGGAAGGTCGCACGTGCAGTGTCGGTCGAACTTCTCTACCGTCCTCTTCCATGCCCGAGCAGCGCTACGACGCCGGACGACAGACGATCGGTGCCCTCCTGTCGACGACCAGCCCACGAATCGAAGTTCCGGAGTGGCAGCGTTCCTACACATGGGACACCCCACAGGTCGAAGCGTTCTGGCGTGACCTGATCGAGTTCGGGGACCACTACCCGGGCGACAACATCACGGGCGAGGAGTACTTCCTCGGTTCGATCGTGCTGGTCGTCGGCGGCGCCACGAATCTTTTGCTTGACGGGCAGCAGCGGCTGGCGACCGCGACGATCCTCCTGTCCGTGTTGCGCGACGAACGCCGTAAGCACAAGGCCGATGCGGCGACGCGCCTCCAGAACAAGTACATCTCGGACTTCGACGACGCGACGCAGCAGACGACGTACGTCCTGACGCTCAACACCTACGACCGAGACTTCTTCAGGGGCGAGGTGCAGGACGAGCCCGCAAATCCGCCCCAGCGACCTCTGCCGGCGCTGAAGTCGCACGCGCTGATGCGGAAAGCCCGCCATTTCTTCGAGGCGCGCATCCATGAGAACTCTCAGGATCTGGGGGGCGGCGACGCGTCGTTCCGTTGGAATCTGAGGATCCAGCGCGTGCTCTGCGATCACATGTCGGTCGTCGCTGTGACCTCGTCCGACGAAGACAACGCCGCGGCCGTCTTCGAGACGTTGAACGACCGGGGCATCGGGCTCTCGACCCCTGACCTGCTGCGTAACTTGCTACTGCGCCGCGCTCAGGGCGGGGGCGCCCGCGACAGAATCGTTACCGCTTGGCAGACCATCCTGAAGACTGACGACGAGGCGAGCGTCGAGGAATACCTGCGGCACTTCTGGGTCAGCAAGCGCGGCGACGTGAAGGCGCGGAAGCTGTACCGCGAGATCAAGAGCAAGGTGATCGAGGAGGACATCGACTCGCTCGAGCTGTCCAACGAACTCGCGAACACGGCTCCGACTTATCTCGACATCGCCCGCGCCCGCGAGGATGACCAGGAACTCCAGGCGTCGCTCGCCGGCATGCGCGCTCTCGGGGCCAAAGCGCTCTACCCAGCGATGCTCTCCGGCTACGCGGCGATCGGCCAGGACGGCGATCAGTCGAAGCTGCGCGAGCTAGCGCATGCCCTTGTGTCGTTGTTCGTCCGCTACAACGTAATTGGCGGCCGCGAAACGACGGTCATGGAGAGCACGGTGTACAAGGTCGCCGCGGAGCTTCGAGAGAATCAGGACTTCGACGCGGCCATCGCCGGGCTAGCGGCGATCGCGCCTGACGCCAAGGACTTCGTAGAGCGTTTCAAGCGCGCGAGCATCAGCCGGATCGCGACGGCCCGCTACTTGCTTCGTGAGATCGAGATCGCCAAGCGCAAGACGCAGGAAATGGACGTAAGTGGCACCGCACGGGTGCATGTCGAGCACATCTACCCGCAGACGCCGCAGGAAGGCCAGCGGTGGCCGAACCACGCCGCGGTCATCAACCGCCTCGGCAACCACACGCTCTTGGGGAAGCGGCTGAATACGAAGATCAAGAACGCCGACTTCCCGACCAAGAGGAAGGAGGCGTACGAACAGTCCGACATCCTCATGACCAAGGAGCTGTGCGGGTACGACGACTGGAGCGCGGAGGCGATCGGGCAGCGCCAAGAAGAGCTGAGCGCCTGGATCATGAAGATCTGGCGCTTCCCGGGGGAGACGACCGACGGCGGCGACGGCGACGGTAAGGCGGTCGCCCAGGAAGAGCAGGTTGCCGCGGCAGACGGATCCACAGATGGCGCTGCAGCAAACGGGGGTACGACGGTAGGAACCGAGTCCGGGGATCCGCTGCCCGAGGACGAGGACGCGGAGCAGCTTCCGGAGGTTCCGCAGGGATAGTGACGCCGGCTGTCGAGGCGCGCTACGGTCGCGCCATCGCGAAGCTGGCAGCATCACCTCCGCCCTCATCGCCAGGCCGCTCGAGGAACATGGCGGCGATCCGTCGGCGAGACACTGCGCCCGAGCGGAGCGTCCGAAGCCTGCTGCACGGCCGCGGCCTTCGGTTTCGGGTCGATCTACCCGTCCGGCTTCCTGGCCAAAGACCCATCAGACCGGACGTCGCATTCACGCGCCAGCGTCTGGCGGTGTTCATCGATGGTTGCTTCTGGCACGGTTGCCCCGACCACGGCCGCCGGCCGTCGGTCCGCAACGGGCACTACTGGACACCGAAGCTCGCGGGCAACGTCGAGCGGGATCGTCGGCACACGTCAGCGCTCGAAGCCGCGGGATGGACGGTAGTGCGCTTCTGGGAGCACCAGCAACCCCATGCGGTCGCGGACGAGGTTGCTGAGCTAGTCGCAGCGCTACGCCGAGAGGCTCAGCAGCCAGTCGTCGAGCCCAATGATGCGCCGTCGGTCAAGCTGCTCCTTGAGCAGCGCGGGTGTCCTCGGCAGTGACGGCCGGCCGAGCTCGTGGACGACCGCAAGCGCCGACGGGCACACGTGCACGATCGCGTCAAAGAGGTACTGGTTCCCCTCCGTGTTTGTGGCGTTCGCGACCAGCCGCGCCGGATCGAATTCGTTGGTGATCCAGACGTACTCGAACGGCTCGCGGACCTCGTTCGCGGCCACGTACGTCAGAAAGTCCCCACGCATCTGCTTCTCGCGATCAGCGCGAACGGACCACTTCGCTGACACGAGGACGCGCCGACCACTAGAGGAGCCCACCCACAAGTCGACCTTCTCGGTCTTGTCGTCTGCACGCATTGCGCGGAAGCCAGGGATGGCCTCGATCGGCGTCTGTGTCCCGAGGTGCTCGGGGGGGACCGGCAGTCTCTTCACGACACCAGCCAGCACGTCCTCGAAGCCGCGGCCAAGAAGGTTCTTGCGTTTGTTCTCAGACCCGATGTAGGTGCGGACCCGGCGAAGGACGTCCCGGATCAAGTCGTCGTCGGGGCGTAGCCGAGGATCGGTAGGCAGCAGCGGCTCGATGAGTTCTCGCAGTTCGGGGTCGTCATCCGGAGCCGGCATCGCGTCTTCGTAGCGCGCGAGCTGATCGGACGCCCGCGCCCCCCGTCGGTCGCGCCGCGCGGCCTCTTCGTCCGCGACCCGCATGATCACCTGACGAAACATCCAGTCGAGATGCTCCGCGAGCTCGGTCGCGCTAACGCCGAACTGCTCGGCGAGCCATGCGTGAAACGCGAGCGCCCTGCCGTACCACGGCCGTCCGGGCTGCGCCTTATCGGACTCGTAGCAGTGAGCTAGCCCGGTTGTCGCGTCCGCCCACAGCAACAGGCGGTAGACGTCCCTCCAAGCAGTCGACGGGTCGACCTCACGCTCCCCGAAGTACGCGTCGATTAGGCCGACCCGACTGGGCTGGCTGAAGGGCCCGACGTCTGCTGGGTTCATACGGCGACAGCAGGAGTTGCGTCCCGCCGCCGCGCTCCCAGCATGTCAGCTACTGCGCGGCCGACAGCTGCTCCGAGCAACGGCGGGACGGCGTTCCCGACCTGGCGGTAACGAGAGTGCCTGGCGCCGTTTTTGAGCTGACCCAGCGTCCCGGGAGGCGCCGTGGTGAAGTGGAACGTGTCCGGGAAGCTCTGGATCCGTGCGGCTTCCCGGACGGAGAGCCCGCGGGGGACGCTGTAGTGGTAGGCGAAGTCGGCCTTCGTGTTGGCGGTCCAAGCTAGCCAGTCGGGATGCAACCGTCGGTAGGCGTAGTAGTGCCGCCGCGCTAACCGCTCGCCGTTGCCGGCCGGGCCCCACTTTCTCTCTCCGAGATGGCGGACCATCAGGCGTTCCGGCAGGTCGTAGACGTTGCCTCCCGGCGGGATGGCCTCAAGCCGCGCGACTGTGTCGTCGCGGATCCGCGAGGGGGCGTGGTCTTGCGGGCCGGCGCTGCGAACGCGCATCGCGCGCTGGAAGGCCGATGCCGGCTCCGTCGTGTACTCGTCGCCGGGCAGGACAAGGTCGCTGAGCGCTTGGGCGGCCGTGACAGCCCGCGCGTCGTCGGGATTGCGCAGCACCTCGGCCCAGTACGCGCGCTGCTCATCGGGGCGGAGGCCGCCGCATTGGCCGTTCCGCAGCAGTCGCGTGATCCCGGTCCCCGCCGGCAACTCTGGCGCGCCGAGACCGCGCTTCACGCCGATGAAGACCAGTCGCGGACGGCGCTGGGGCGCGCCGAAGTCGCCCGCATCAAGCACCCCCGACGTCACGTCGTACTCACCGTCGAGGGACAGGTCCTCTTCGATCTGCTGTCGAACTGCGCCCCCCTTCAGCTGATCCATGCCAGGCACGTTCTCTAGCACCAGAGCCCTGGGGAGCAAGACCGACAGTAGATCGACGAACTCTCGGTACAGGCGGTTTCGCGGGTCGGCGAGCAGCCGGTCGTGGTTGCGCATCTGGCTGAACGCCTGACACGGCGGGCCTCCAGCCAGCAGGTCAAGTTCGCCGTCGACGGCATCGATGACCACCTCTCGGTTCTCGCGGTTCGTGAGATCGCCCTCAACGAGCCGTGTCGTCGGGAAGTTCAGGCGGTACGTCGCGCAGACGTCAGGATCATGGTCGGCTGCGGCAAGAACATCGAATCCGGCCTGCTCCAGGCCGCAGCTCAGCCCGCCGGCTCCTGCGAAGAGGTCGACTGCGGTCAGGGGAGAGCGGACGGCGTCCATCGCTGCCGCCACCATAGGTGCCAGAGCGGAAGGAAACGGTTCGGCGCCGCGCGCCCGGAAGCTCGCGCAGGGCTAAGTCACGCGGGGCTCGGCCTTGACCGCAGCCCCTGGTTCAGATGCTCGGGCGCCGCGGCGGGCGGGTGTCGGGACGTCGGGCTGGGCGAGGCCTCGCCTAGGTGCGGCCGTGCGCTGGGGGACGGTGGCGCGTCCGCATACGCGCCGGCCACCGCACGCGCCCCAGCGAGGTCCGCATCGCAACCCCAGCGACCGAGACCCACGCCGCCGGAACCGCCCGCTGGCGGAGGCCCCTTGCGCATCGCCCCCTCCAGTAGCCAAACTTCCCGTGGCGATGTCCGGTCTGCCGCTCGCGATCAAGGCGGCCGTCACCGTCCTCATGGTGGTGAGCATCTGGCGTGCCCTCTACGGCCCGCCGCCCGACCAGCGCGACGTGACCATCGCCCGCCTCTGGGGCGCGACCTCCGCCGTCCTCTACGCGGGCGCGATCTTCGCCCTCGCCGACGAGCGCTCCGGAGCCTGGCTGCTGCTCATCGCCGGCGTCGTCGCGCTGTGCCTGGCGTTCTGGCACGCCCGCGGCGACGACCCGGGCGACGATCCCGGAGACGACCCCGGAGACGACACCGGCCCGCTCGACTGGGACCGCTTCGACCGCGCGCGACGCGAGTGGGAACGACCGCGCGTCCCGGCGTAGCAGCGGCTGATGCCGGTCGAGGCCGCAGTCGAGCACCGGACGCTGCGGGCGGACGACGAAGACCCCGAGTACCTGTGGCGGATGGAGGCCTACGCCGGAGGGTGACCGGCCCCGGCTAGGCTGCGCACCCGCGATGATCGCCCGACAGGACGCCCTCCAGGCCCTCGCCGCCGACCACTTCGACATCGTCGTCATCGGCGGCGGGATCACCGGCGCGGGCGTCGCCCTCGACGCCGCCACCCGCGGCTACAGCGTCGCCCTCGTCGAGAGGGCCGACTACGCCAGCGGGACGTCCAGCCGGTCCTCCAAGCTCGTCCACGGCGGCCTGCGCTACCTCCAGAACTTCGACCTCGGCCTCGTACGGGAAGCGCTGCTCGAGCGCCAGCTCATGGTCCAGCTCGCGCCGCACCTCGTGCACCCGCTGCCGCTCGTCGTCCCCGCCTTCGACAACCAGCGCCCCGACCGCACCGTCGGCGCCGGCCTGCACCTCTACGACGTGATGAGCGTCGACAAGCTGCGCAGCCGCCGCCCGCGCCGCCTCCGCCGCCAGGAGGCCGAGCCGGCCGAGTGGAGCCCCGACCGCCACCGCACGATCGACGGCGACGAGGTCGTCCGTCTCATCCCCGCGCTCGAAGGCCGCAAGCCCACCGCGGGCTACCTCTTCTACGACTGCCAGACCGACGACAGCCGCCTCGTCTTCACCGTCCTCGGCGAGGCCGAGCGCTTCGGGACGGTCATGGCCAACGGCGTCGAGGTCCTCGAGCTGTGCGAGGAGCAGGGGCGCGCCGCCGGCGTCTCGGTCCGCGACGTCCACTCGGGCGAGGCGTTCACGATCCGCGCCGACAACGTCGTCAACGCCACGGGCGTCTGGGCCGACCGCATCCGCCCCGAGGAGCTCCACGACGAAGCCGAGGTCCCGCGGATCCGCCCCAGCCGCGGCACCCACATCACGCTGCGCCACGAGGACCTGCCACTCGTGGCCGGCGCGATCGTCCCCGCCGCCGGCGGTCGCTCGATCTTCGCGCTGCCGTGGCTCGGCCGCACGCTGATCGGGACCACCGACAAGGACTACGACGGCGACAGCCTCGACCACATCCCGGCCTCCGGCGAGGACGTCGACTACCTGCTCGAGGCGTCCAACGCGTTCTTCGGGACCGCCCTCGACGCGGGCCACATCACGGGCGCGTACGCCGGCGTCCGGCCGCTCATCAGCACCGGCGACCCCAAGAAGTCGGTCGACATCTCGCGCAAGGCCGAGCTGTACGAGACCTCGAGCGGGATGATCACGATCACCGGCGGCAAGCTCACGACCTGGCGGCGGATGGCGAAGCTGGCCGTCGACCGGATGGTCGAGCGCGACAACCGCGACGCCCCGTGCCGCACGCACGAGATCCCGCTCGGCTACGCCATCGCGCCGGACGACCTGCCACGGATCGAGGGCGTCCCCGAGCACGCCTACGGGGCGCTCGCCGGCCGCTACGGCCACGCCGCCCACGACGTCCTGCGCGTCGCCGAGGAGCGCGGGGAGCTGGCCCAGCCGATCGTCCCCGGGCTGCCCGACCTGCTCGCCGAAGCGGCGCACGCCGCCCGCAAGGAGCAGGTCACGAGCGTCGGCGACGTCCTCTTCCGGCGCACCCGCCTGGGGCTCCTTGCCGCCCGCGAGCTCCAGGAGGATCCGGAGAAGGTCCGCCGCGTCGCCGAGGCCGCCGGCCGCGAGCTGGGATGGGACGAGCGCCGCGTCGACGCCGAGGTCGAGGGCTTCGCCGCCGAGGCCGCGGCCGAGGGCAGCGTCGTCACCCGGGCCACCTAAGCTGCGCTACTTCGCAGCGGCGGCCGTGTTCTGAGTCGGTCGCCCGAGCCCCCGTCGGAGGAACCGCCCTGCCCATGCGTCGCCGTCTGATCCCCGCCTTCGCCCTTGCCGCCCTCGCGCTGCCGTCCAGCGCGGGCGCCGCGTGGTTCCCGGCCGAGTCGATCGACGGGCCGAGCGCGGACATCGTGTCGGTCGCCGACGTCGAGGTCGCCCGCGAGGGCATGGCCGCCGTCGCCTACCTCAAGCGCGACGCCGGCCTCGAGCACCTCTTCCTCGCGCGGATGGTCGGCGGCGGCTGGGAGACGCCGGTCCGCATCGACAACGGCATCGTCTCCGCCGCGTCGCAGCCGGTGATCGCCGGCGCCAACCCCGACCGCCTCGCGGCGGCATGGATCAGCGGAGGCACGCTGTTCGCCGCGGTCCGCCCGCGGGGCGCGCCAGGCTTCGGCGCCCCGCGCGTGATCGCCGAGGGCGGCGTGAGCAACCCGGACATCGGGATGTCGATCAACGGCGCGACGTACATCTCGTACACGCAGAACGGCGACGTGAAGGTCGCCCGCGCCTCCCGCGACAGCCAGGACTTCGCCGTCATCCCGGCGCCGCTCGACTTCGACCCCGCGCGTGACGCCGGCGGCGGCAGCGACAGCCGCTCGCGCATCGCCGTCAGCGCCGACGGCAGCGCCGTCGCCGTGTGGGGCGAGCGCGGCTCCGACGGGCGCAACCACGTCTTCGGCCGCCGGATCTTCGAGGTTCGTCTCTCGACGGCGATCGAGGACCTCTCTCTCAGCGAGTTCGAGGGCCAGCGCGCGACCGACGCCGACCGGCCCGAGATCGACATCGAGGACGACTCGAGCTTCGCCCAGGTGGCCTTCCGCCAGCAGCTGGCCGAGGGCGGGCCGCGCGTGATCGGGCGCCGCCTCGTCGGCTCGCAGTTCGACCCGCCGTTCCCGATCGACGCCGGCGTGCCGTCCAGCGCCGGGCGGATCACGCTGACCGGCCGCGGCGAGGGCATCACCGCCGCGCAGGGCACCGACAACCGCGTGCACGGCGCGGCGATCTGGAACAACAAGCTCGACCGCATGCAGCGCTGGGACGCCGACCCGAGCGGGATCCCGCCGCGCCCCGTCCCGCTGGCCGGCGAGAACGAGAACGGCGCGCTCGTGTGGTTCGACGGCACGGGCACCGGCGACGCGACCGTCCGCGGCAGGCGCTTCGACGACATCCAGACCCTCACCCTCGAGCCCGAGGCGACGCTGAGCAACCCGGCCTTCGGCGCGATCGACGTCGACGCCGGGCTCGCCGGCGGCTCCACCCGCGTCTCCGACCACGTCGTCGCGTTCGTCCAGGGCTCGGCGACCGAGCGGCGCCTCGTCGTCGCGGTCAACGACGACCCGCCGGCCCGGCCGCTCGGGCAGAACACCACGAACAAGCGCCGGCTCGAGCGCTTCAAGTGGGCGTCGGCCCGCGACCTGTGGGGCCCGATCACCTACCGCGTGTTCGTCGACGGGCGCCAGATCGCCGAGACGGGCGAGACGGCGCTGCCGTACCGCCCCGGCCTGGTCGGCGACGGCAGGCACTCGTGGAACGTCATCGCGATCGACCGGCGCGGCCAGCAGACCGCCGGCCCGCGCCGCACGATCCGGGTCGAGAACACGCCGCCGGTGTTGCGCGCCTCGATCGGCCGCCGCGGCCGGTCGGTGTCGGTCCGCGTCCGCCGCTTCTCCGACCGCGGGGCCGGCGCGAGCGGCATCAACCGCATCGTCGTGAGCTTCGGCAACGGCCGCCGCGTGCAGATCGGCCGCCGCACGCGGTACACGTATCCGAACGGCGGCAGCTACACGCTGCGGATCATCGGCGTCGACAAGGCCGGCACCCGCACCGAGATCAGGCGCGAGCTGCGCCTCTAGCGGTGGCGCCCCGCCGCACGCTGCGCGCCGGCTCGCGGACCTGCGAGCTCGGCGCCCGCCCGTGGCTGATGGGCGTCGTCAACGCGAGCCCCGACTCGTTCTCGGGCCCCGGGGGGGACGTGGAGGGAGCGGACATCGTCGATGTGGGCGGCGAGTCGGCGATCACCGGCCGGCCGCCGGTGGGCGTCGAGGAGGAGCTCGCCCGCGCCCTGCCGGTCGTGGAGCGCTATGCGAGCGCGGGGGCGCTCGTATCGGTCGACACGTACAAGCCGGCCGTCGCCGAGGCGGCGATCGCGGCCGGGGCGGCGATGGTCAACGACGTCAGCGGCCTGCGCCACCCCGCGCTCGCCGACGTCTGCGCGCGCACCGGCGCGGCGCTCGTCGTCATGCACACCCGCGCGGCGCCGAAGGAGCGCCTCCAGCACCCGGACGCCTACGACGACGTGGTGGCCGACGTCGTCGCCTTCCTCGAGGAGCGCGTGCAGGTGGCCCTCGACCACGGCGTCGCGCGCGAGCAGATCCTCGTCGACCCCGGTCCCGACTTCGCGAAGACGCCGGCGCAGACCGTCGCCGTCCTGCGCCGCCTCGACGCCGTGCACGAGCTCGGCTTCCCGCTGCTGCTGGCGATCTCGCGCAAGGACTTCATCGGCGCGCTCACCGGCCGCTCGCCGGCCGAGCGCGGCGCCGGCACCTTGGCCGCGCTCGCGCACGGCGCCGACGCCGGGGCGCACGTCTTGCGTGTCCACGACGTCGCCGCCGCCTCCGACTTCCTCGCTGTGCGCGCGGCGCTGCGCGGCGACCGCGAGGTTCCCTCAGACCTCGCGCTCGCCGACGAGCTGCGCCGCGAGCCGCCTAGTAGCGGCTGACGGTCCTCTTCGGCTTCTTGGCCTTCGCGGCGGGCGGATCTGGCCGGCTGGGGATCGAAGCGGATGATGCGCTCGGCGGCGGAGGCCGGGGCGACGGCGACGAGCGTCGCGGCGAGCGCGAGCAGCGATCAGGCGGCGCGAGACATGCCTTCCCGAACGTGCGGGACGCCACGAACTTGCTCTCTGTGGGGAGGAATCGCCGCCGCGCGCGCTAATGTCGCCAGCACACCGGCGAATCGCCGGTCGCTGTCGCAACGCGGCCGGATGCCGAACGATTCCAGCGTCCCCCCCAGGAGGATCCCCATGGCCGTTCTCTCTCGCGACGCCCTCGAGGGCAGCCCGCTCGCAGACCTTCACGTGCTCGCCCGCGAGCTCGGCATCGACGGCTTCCGCCGTCTGCGCAAGGCCGAGATCGTCGAGGCGATCATCGCCCGCCAGGCCGGCGAGGAGCCGGCCGCCGCCTACGACGCCGACGCGGCCGAGGCGGTCGAGGCCGGCGACGAGGTCGACGCCGACCTCGCCGCTCCGGTCTCCACGCCCGACGACCACGAGGACGAGGACGACGCGCCGCGGCGCCGCAGCCGGCGCGGCGGACGCCGCCGCCGCGGGAGCGCGCAGGCCGACGACGGCGACGCCACCGAGGCGGTCGCCGAGGCCGACGACTCCGACGACGACGAGGAGCGCCCCGCGCGCCGCTCGCGCGGCGGCCGGGGCGGCGCGCGGGCGCCGCGACGCCGACGCCGACCGCGGCGGCGACGCCGACGAGGCCGAGGACGTCACCGCCGAGGGCACCGTCGAGCTGCTCGGCAACGGCTCGGGCTTTTTGCGCATCAGCCCGCCGGACCCCTCCGACGACGACGTCTACATCTCCGCCGCGCAGGTCCGCCGCTGCGAGCTCGTGACCGGCGACCGCGTCGCCGGCCCGGTGCGCGCGCCGCGGCGCTCGGAGCGCTACCCGTCGCTCGTCCGCGTCGACACGATCAACGGCCGCTCGGCCGACGAGGTCGCCGAGGGGACGCCGTTCGACGAGCTGCCCGCCGCGTTCCCGAACGAGCGCCTGGCGCTCGGCTCCGACGACGCGACGCTCAAGGCGATCGAGTGGCTCACGCCGATCGGGCGCGGCTCGCGCGCGACGATCGTCGGCGGCGCCCGCGCCGGCAAGACCGAGGCGCTGCGGCGGCTGGCCGGCGCGTTGTCGGCGCAGGAGGACCTCGAGGTGTCGGTCGTCCTCGCCGGCGTCCGGCCCGAGGAGGTCTCTGTGTGGCGCGAGGCCGGGGTGGAGGCGGCGACGACGCTGACCCTCGCCGCGTCGCCCGACGCGCAGGCGCAGGCCATCGAGCGTGCGGTCGACACCGCGAAGCGCGTCGCCGCGCGCGGCGGCAACGCGGTCGTGCTCGTGGACACGCTCAGCTACGTCGACGCCCGGGCGGCGCGGCGGATCCTCGCGCCCGCGCGCAACATCGTCGACGGTGGGTCGCTGACGATCGTCGCCACGGCGGACCTGCCGCTCGGCGGCGAGACCACGGTGATCGCCCTCGACGCGACGCTGACGTCGACCGGGCGCCTGCCGGCGCTCGACCTCGTCGGCAGCGGCGCGCTGCGGCCGGAGCTGCTGGTCGGCGAGGCGGGCGCCGACGCGATCGCGCAGGCGCGCGCCGCCGCGCTCAGCGGCTAACGGCGGGCGTAGGCGACCTTGGACCAGCTCGGCTCGGGCGCGAGCTGGATCGCCTCGTCGTTGCGATCCGGCTGCACATAGCTGAACTGGAGCGAGCGATCGTCGAAGGAGATGCTCAGCTCGCCCTCCTTCACGCGCTGGTCGAGCCAGGCCGAGCGGAAGACCAGACGGCGCAGCCAGTGCACGAGGCTGCGGTCCGCCGGGCCGACCAGCTCGGGCCAGCAGTCGTTGACGTGCTCGCCGAGGCCGGAGGCGGGGTCCTGGATCTCGCCGTTGACGGCGAGGTTCACGAGGTCCTCGCGCTCCTGCTCGGCGAGGTGCTCGCGGACGAAGCCGAGCTTGCGCGCGGCCTGCTCGCAGCGCTCGCCGAAGTCGCGCTCGTTGAAGGTGAAGCGCAGCTCGCCGTACTCCAGGACGAAGTCCTCGCCGGAGTCGTAGTTGCCGCGTCGCTGATCGTTGGGAGTCGTGTCCATGCGAAGTGGGGCGGGTGTGACGCCGCCCTGCCCTGTCCTGCCCCGAGGCGTCGGCATCCTAGGCATGGTTCCTCCTCCCTTTCGCGGGTTGAAAGGGAAGTTGCATGAAGTTCCCTAGAGTCGCCGCCCATGGATCTCTCCGGCCGGACCATCGCGATCACAGGTGCCACCTCGGGGATCGGCGAGGCCACGGCCGTGATGGCGGCGCGCGCGGGCGCGGCGGTGGCGCTGGCCGGGCGGCGCGCCGATCGGCTCGAGGAGGTCGCGGCACGGATCGAGGAGGAGGGCGGGCGCGCGCTCGCCGTCCCGACCGACATCGCGGTCGACGACGAGGCGCGCGCGTTCGTGCAGCAGGCCTACGAGCACCTCGGGCGGCTCGACGTCCTCGTCAACAACGCCGGCGTGATGCTCCTCGGGCCGGTGATGGGGGCCGACACGAGCGAGTGGCGGCGGATGATCGAGGTCAACTGCCTCGGCCTCTTGTGGTGCACGCACGCCGCGCTGCCGGTCATGGCCGAGCAGGGGACGGGCCACATCGTCAACGTCTCGTCGGTCGCCGGGCGCCGCGCGACGCTCGGTGCCGCCGTCTACAACCTGACGAAGTTCGGCGTCACCGCGTTCAGCGAGGCGCTGCGCCAGGAGGCGCTCTTCTCCGGCATCCGCGTCACCGCGATCGAGCCCGGCTTCGTCGAGACGGAGCTCCAGGGCCACAACGCCCACAAGGACGTGGTCATGCAGGCGACCGACAAGATGAAGGAGAAGATCGGGCAGATCCTGACGGCCGACGACATCGCCTCCTCGATCCTCTACGCCGTCTCGCAGCCCGACCACGTCAACGTCAGCGAGGTCCTCATCGTCCCGCGGGGGCAGCCCGGTTGAGCTCGCTGGCGGAGTGCCTCGAGCAGATCGTCGGCGCGGCGCCGCCCTCCGACGACGCGGCGTCCGACTGGCTCGCCGCGCGCGGGCTCGGGCTCGTGAAGGTCGCCGACCCCGCCGGGTTCGCCTGGCCGGGGCGCTACCTCGGCCGCTGGCCGTCGGGGGAGTGGGTCGTGCTGTTCGGGGTGCCGCCCGGCGTGGTGTTCGGCTCGGTGGAGGGCGACGCGGTCGCGGAGGCCTACGTCGTCGCGGCGCACGAACCGGCGCCCCGGATCGTGGCGGCGCCGGCCGTGCCAGGCGTCGTCGAGCACGTCCTGATCGCGCCTGCCGCCGAGGCGCCGATGGTCGCCGCCGACGCGATCGGAGCGGTGGCGGGGCGCGGGCTCGAAGGCGACCGCTACCACGACGGCGCGGGGACGTTCTCGCCGGGCGGCGGCAACGGCCGCGAGATCACGCTGGTCGACGCGGCCGCGCTCGAGGCGGCGGGCGTGGCGCCGCTCGAGGCGCGGCGCAACGTCGTCGTGCGCGGGATCGACCTCGACGCGCTCATCGGCCGGCGCTTCCGCGTGGGGGAGGTCGAGTGCGTCGGCCGCCGCCGGTGCGAGCCGTGCGCGCACCTCCAGCGGCTGACGCGCCCCGGCGTGCTCCGCGCGCTCGTGCACCGCGGCGGGCTGCGCGCGGACGTGGTGGGCGGCGGCGTGCTGCGGGTGGGCGACGAGGTCGCTGTGCTGGGCTAGAGGGGGCGAGTCCGCGGTCCTGCGCGCCTCCTTCGCGCATGACCGACGACGCCTCCACGATCCTGCTGGTCGAGGACGACGACGCGACGCGCTCGTTCCTCGCCGACAACCTCCTGGCCGACGGCCACGACGTCATCACCGCCGACTGCGCGCGTCACGGCTGGCGGCTGATGGAGACGAAGTTCCCCGACCTCGCGCTCGTCGACGTCGGGCTGCCCGACGGATCGGGGCTCGACCTCGTGCGCCGCGTGCGCGAGGCCGACGGCGTCGCGTCGCGCGTCGATCCGCTGCTGCCGATCCTCGTGCTCAGCGGGCGCCGCGGCGAGCTCGACCGGATCCGCGGATTCGAGAAGGGGTGCGACGACTACGTGGTCAAGCCGTTCTCGTACTCCGAGCTGCGCGCCCGCGTCTCCGCGCTGCTGCGCCGGGCGCACCGGCGGCCGGGGATGGGGCGGCTCCGCGTCGGGACGCTCGAGCTCGATCCGCCGTCGCGGGAGGTCACCGTCCGTGGGAAGCGCGTCGACCTCTCGCAGAAGGAGTTCGCGCTGCTCCGCGCCCTCGCCGCCGAGCCGCTGCGGGTGTTCACGAAGGAGGAGCTGCTGCGCGGCGTCTGGGGCTTCCGCTCGTTCGGCGTCACGCGCACGCTCGACTCGCACGCGTGCCGGCTGCGCCAGAAGCTCGGCCGCGACGGCGACCGGTACGTGGTCAACGTCTGGGGCGTCGGCTACCGGCTGGTCGACGGGCCGGTGGGCGCGTGACCGGCGTGGTCGCCGTCGCCCTCGCGGCCCTCGGCGGAGCGGCCGCGCCGGACCCCGCCCTCGCGGCCCTCGCCACCCTCGCCGCGCTCGGCTGGCTGGGCGCCTTCGGCCTGCTCGCCGTCCTCCGCCGCCGGTCGGAGCTCGTCGCGCGCGCGGTCCACGAGATCGCCGGGCCGCTCAACGCCGCCGGCCTCGCGCTCCACGCCGCCCGGCGCGAGCGCGGCGGCACAGCGCGGCTGGCCGCGATCGACCTCGAGCTGCGGCGTGCCGGCCGCGCGCTCGAGGATCTCGACGCCGCGCGCGCCGGCCGCGCGCGCGACCGCGCGAGGGCGGTCGACGTCGGTGCGCTGCTCGCCCAGCAGGCACTCGCGTGGCAGGGCTTCGCGGCGACCCACGACGCCTCGATGCGCGTCGCCGCGGGCTCGGGCCTCATCGTCCGGGGCGATGGCGTCCGCCTCGCCCAGGCGATGGGGAACCTCATCGCGAACGCGATCGAGCACGGCGGCTCGCGGATCGAGCTGCGCGCAGCGGCGCACGGCGATCGGGTGCGCGTCGAGGTGCGCGACGACGGCGACGGGCTCCCGGCGCCGATCCCGGCCCTCGTCCGCGGCGCCCGCGCCGGCCGCGGCCAGCGCGGGCGCGGCCTAGCGATCGCGTCGGACATCGCGCGCGGCCACGGCGGCCACCTCGGCCCGGCGCCGGCCGCCCGCGGGGCCTGCCTCGTCCTGGACCTGCCAGCGCTGCGGCCGGCCGCGTCGCAAGCGCAGCCCGCGCAATCGTCCCGCCGACCCGCCGCGTTCGCCGAGGTGGACCCGGAGGCGCCGACGGAGCCGGGCGGCAGGCCGCCGCCGTACGGAGCCCCCGCATGAGCGCTTCAGCCCGCCGCCGCCGGGCGCTCGTCCTCGCCGGGCTCGCGCTCCTGCTCGGCGGGCTGGCGGCCTCCGACGTGGCCGGGCGCGAGGCTGCGCTCGACCGGCGGCTCGGCCCGACCGTGCCGGTGGTCGTCGCGCGCGCTCCGCTCGCGGCGGGCGACCGCGTCGACCCGCGCCGGCTCGCCGTCCGTCACGTCCCCGCGCGGTTCGCGCCCCGGCTGCGCCTTCGCGGCCCCGCCGCAGCTCGCGGGCCAGCGGCTGCGGGCCGGCGTCGCCGCCGGCGCCGACGTGACGGCGTCGACCCTCGCCGACCCGGCCGAGCCGCCCGCGGGCGCGCCGGTCACACGGGGCCAGCGCGTCGCCGAGGTCGTCGCGGCCGGTCCGCCCGACAGCGTCGTCGCGGGGTCCCGCGTCGACGTCCTCGTCACACGCGAGCCGCGGCCCGGGGCGCCGGGCGGGACCGACCTCGCGCTCGAGGACGTCGAGGTCCTCGCGGCGACCCCCGCGCCCGCGGACTCCGGCCCGCCGCGGATCGCCGCCTCGCTGCGCGTGACGCTCCGCCAGGCCGTCTACCTCGCCGCCGCCCAGAGCTTCGCGCGCGAGCTGCGCCTGCTGCCCCGCGCGCACGGCGACCGGCGCCGCACGGGCCCCGTCAGCTACGGCGCCGACCTGGGCTGATCGTCCACTGGACCGCCGCCCTCGCTCAAGACTCCCGGTGGGCTACCGACAGCACGGATCGATCCCCATGAACGTGCGCGCGCTCTCCATCCTCTCCGTCGCCGTCGCCGCGAGCTTCGCTCCGGCCGCCGCCGCTGACGCCGCGACCACGCGGACGACGTACCCCACGATCACGAAGATCGACCCGCTGAACCTCGGCATCGGCGAGACGATGACGATCACCGGGCGCGGCTTCCGGTCGGGCAAGAACCTCAACACCGTCGTGTTCAAGCGCGACGGTCAGCGCGCGATCTTCGCCAAGGCGGTGACCGCCACGACGGCCCGGATCCGCGTCGTCGTGCCCGAGAAGGTCCGGCCGTTCCTGAACACGCGCTCCGGCGCCGAGCTTCCGACGAAGTTCCGCATCCGCGTGCTCGCCCGCCGCTTCGGCAAGCGCTACACCGCCCTCTCCGCCTCGCCGGTCATCGCCCCGATCGCGAAGACCGTCGTCGGCCCCGGCGGCGCCGGCACGGCGAACCCCGCCGGCGGCCCGCCGCCCGACTGCGACGGGGACAAGATCGTCGACGACCTCGACGGCGACGACGACAACGACCACATGAGCGACGCGTTCGAGACGGCCATCGGTACCCACCGCTGCAAGCTCGACACCGACGGCGACAGCATGTCGGACTTCTGGGAGTACCAGTCGGCGCTCGACCTCAACCTCAGAGCGCTGCCGTACCCGGGCAAGCGGCCGTACCCGAACCCGCTCCACGCCGACCAGAACGTCGACTACGACGGCGACGGCATGCTCGGCTGGCAGGAGCACGCGATGTGGGTCAAGTACGGGAACGCCGCCACGTCCCTGAACTACAGCGCCGGCACCCAGCGCAGCGAGCCGGCCTCGGGCCTGACCGACGACCGGCGCGACGTCGACGCCGACGGCCTCTACAACCACCTCGAGGCCAACGGCCGGATGCAGCGCAGCTGGTGGGCGACGTTCATGGAGGACGAGAACCCCTACCCGGTCGAGTACGCCGACCTCGACTTCCTCGACGCCGACAGCGACGGCGACGGGCGCCTCGACGGCGAGGACGACCTCGACCACGACGGCTACGCGAACATCGACGACTACGACCGCCGCAAGCCGCTGCCCGACAAGTTCGACGCGAGCGAGGATCCCCGGCCGCGGTGGGTCCAGCCGCACAACCCGTGTCTGCCGGATCCCGAGTCGCCGACGTGCTCGCTGTACATCACCACGACGCTCGACGATGCCTGGGCGCCGTTCAAGGAGCTGGGGATGGGCCCGGCGGGCGACATCCCGATCAACGCCCAGTACCCGCGGCCGCTGCCCTGGCCGCCGCCGCCGATCACGCCCGCGCCGTAGCTGCGCCGCCAGAACGCACAACGCTTCGCCGAGGGGGCGAGTCCGCAAGGGCTCGCCCCTTCTGCGTGTGTGAACCCCACCGCCCGCGCCGGCGCGCTCGAGGCCCTCGCCGCCGCGCTGCGCGAGCGGCTGCTGACCGACGCCGACGAGACCGGCGCGGAGCCGGCGGCGCGCGTCCGCGCGCTCGTCGACCGCGAGGCCGGCATGCTCGACGCCGCCGCGCGCGACGAGCTGGTCCGCCGCGTGGCCGAGCGCTCGTTCGGGCTCGGGCCGCTCGAGCCGCTGCTGGCCGACGCCGCGGTCGACGAGATCATGGTCAGCGGCGCCGGGCGCGTGTGGGTCGAGCGCGGCGGCCGGGTGGAGGAGACCGCCGTGCGGTTCGCCGGCGACGCCGAGCTGCGCCACGCGATCGAGCGGATCCTCGCGCCCCTCGGGCGGCGCGTCGACGAGGCCGAGCCGCTGTGCGACGCGCGGCTCCCCGACGGGTCGCGGGTCAACGTCGTGATCCCGCCGCTCGCGCTCGACGGCGCCGCGCTCACGATCCGGCGCTTCCGCCGCCGCGGGCTCGCGCCGGCCGACCTCGTGGCGTCCGGCTCGTGGTCGCCGCCGCTGCACGACCTGCTGCGCGCGGCGGTCCGCGGGCGGATGAACGTCCTCGTCAGCGGCGGAACCGGGTCGGGGAAGACGACGACGCTCAACGCGCTCTCCGCGTTCGTCTGCGAGCGCGAGCGAATCGTGACGATCGAGGACGCCGCGGAGCTGCGGCTTCGCCAGCCCCACGTCGTCCGCCTCGAGGCGCGCCCGCCGTCGCTCGAGGGGCGCGGCGAGGTGACGATCCGCCAGCTCGTCCGCAACGCGCTGAGGATGCGCCCCGACCGGATCGTCGTCGGCGAGGTCCGCGGGGCCGAGGCGCTCGACATGCTGAGCGCGATGTCCAGCGGCCACGACGGCTCGCTCTCCACCGTCCACGCCGGCTCGCCCGAGGAGGCCCTGCGCCGCGTCGAGACGCTCGCGCTCATGGCCGGCCTCGGACTGCCGCACGAAGCCGTCCGCGAGCAGGTCGCGGCGGCCATCGACCTCGTCGTCCATCAGGCGCGCGTGCCGGGAGGCGCGCGCGCCGTCGTGTCGGTCGCCGAGGTCGTGCGCGTGGCCGCGGGCCCGGCGGCGCGCGAGGTGTACGCGCTGCGCGACGGCCGCCCGGTGTGGCGCGCGGGAGCGCTCGCGGAGCGGCTCGGCGTAGCGGGGGCGGCGTGACGGCGTGACGGCGGCCTCCGCCATGGCCGCGCTCGCCGGCGCGCTCGGCGTGCTCGCCGCGTGGGAAGCGCTCGCCGCTGTGGACCAGCGGCTGGCCGCGCGCGCGGTCGGGCGCTGGTTCGCGCCGCTGCGCGCCGACCGGGAGCCGAGCGCCGTCGAGCGGCGCCGGCTCGCCGCGGTGGCCGCCGGCGCGCTGTGCGCGGCGGGCTGGCTGGTCGCCGGGCCGCTTCCGGCGCTCGCCCTCGGCGCCGCCGGGCCGTGGGCCGCGAACCGCGCGCTCGCGCTCCGCCCGCGGCGGCGCCGAGCAGAGCTGGCCGCGGCCGCGCCCGCCGTCGCGCGCGCGCTCGCCGACGCGCTGGCAGGCGGCCACTCCGTCCGCGGAGCGATCGCCGCCGCCGCGGCCGGCGGAGGGCTCACCGGCGCCGCGGGCGCGGAGCTGCGCGCGCGGCGGCGGGAGCCCTCGACGCGGGCGCCGTCACCGACGACGTTCTCGACGTGCTGCGCCGCCGCTCCGCCGACCCCGGCTGGGACACGCTCGTCGCCGCGATCCTCCTCCAGCGCGACGCGGGCGGCGACCTCGCGCGCCTGCTCCGCGGCCTCGCCGAGCGGCTCGAGGGCGCCCGCCGCGCCGAAGCCGACGCGCGCTCGGCGACCGCGCAGGCGCGCTTCACGGCGTGGCTCGTCGCCGCGCTCCCGGCGGGCGCGGCGGTCCTCGCCGAGCTTGGCTCCCCCGGCTCCATCGCCTCGCTGATCGCGGAGCCGCTCACGGCGGCGCTCCTCACCGCGTCCGCCGTCCTCCAGGTCACCGCGATCCTCGCCGTGCGGAGGATCGCGAGGGTGGTCGGATGAGCGCCGCGCCCCTCCTCGCCGCCGCCGCCGGGGTCTTCGTCGCCGTGGCGATCGTCGACGCCGCGACGCTGCGCGTCGAGGGGCGGCGGGCCGTTCCCGCCCGGGACCGGGGGAAGACGGTCACGGTCGTGCTCGCCGTCCTCGCCCGGATCGGGCGCCGGGCCGGCGCGGCCGTGCCGCCGCAGGACCTCGCGGCGCGCCTCGCCGCGGCCGGCGCGCCGCTCGGACTGGCCGTCGCCGACCTGATGGCGTTGAAGGCCGGTACCGCGCTCGCTAGCGGCGGGTTCGCCGCGCTGACGCTCGGGACGCTCGCGCCCGGGCGGCTCGGCGTCGTCGTCATGGTGGCGGCGCCGGCTGCTCGGCTTCCTCGCGCCGGACCTCGCCCTGCGGCGCGCCGCCCGCCGCCGGGCCGACGCGATCGCGCTCGAGCTGGCCGACGTCGCCGAGCTGCTGCGCGTCGCGGTCGATGCCGGGCTGACGCCGATGCGCGCGCGGTGGCCGAGGTCGGGCGCCGCCATCCCGGCCTGCTCGCCGCGGAGCTGCGGTCACTCGCCGCGCGCACCGCGCTCGGCGTCCGCGCGCGCGGACGCCCTCGACGGGCTCGCCGCCCGGGCCCCCGTCCCCGGCGTCCACGCGCTCGTCGCCGCGCTCGGCCGCGCCGACCGCCACGGCGCGCCGCTCGGCCCGGCACTGGGGGCGCTGGCCGCCGAGGCGCGCGGCGACCGCGCCCGCCGCGTCCGCGACAGCGCGGCCGGGCCGCGCCGAAGATCCAGCTCGTCGTCGCGCTGCTGCTCGTGCCCGCCGTCCTGCTGATGGTCGCCGCGGCGCTCGTGGCCGCGCTGCTCTGAACCGGCGTCGCGCGCGACTCTGCCACCCTCCGCCGGTGCCCGACGACGACTGGCAGACGGTCGACCGGTACTTCGCCGACCTGCTCGTCGAGCCGGACCCGGCGCTCGACGCCGCCCTCGACGCGGGCGCCGCCGCGGGGCTGCCCGCCCACGAGGTCTCGCCGCTCCAGGGCAAGCTCCTCCACCTCCTGGCCCGCGTGGTCGGCGCGCGGCGGATCCTCGAGCTCGGGACGCTCGCGGGCTACAGCACGATCTGGCTCGCCCGCGCGCTCCCGCCCAACGGCGAGCTGATCACGCTCGAGCGCGACCCAAGCGCCGCCGAGGTCGCCCGAGCAAGCATCGACCGCGCCGGGCTCGGCGAGCGCGTCACCATCACCGTCGGCCCCGCGCTCGACTCATTGCCCGGCCTCGACGGCCCGTTCGACCTCGTCTTCCTCGACGCCGACAAGCGCAGCAACGCCGCGTACCTCGACCACGCGCTCAGGCTCGCGCGGCCCGGCACCCTGATCGTCGCCGACAACGTCGTCCGCAACGGCGCCGTCGCCGACGCCACGAGCGACGACCCGAGCGTCCGCGGCGTCCGCGCGTTCGCCGAGGCGCTCGCAAGCGACCCGCGCGTCGACGCGACCGCGATCCAGACCGTCGGGACGAAGGGCCACGACGGCTTCGTCGTGGCCCTCGTCACCGCGACGTAAGTCCCGCCTACCTCACCCCGACGACGAGCCGGCCGCGCGCGGTTTCGCCCTCGCGCTTCGTGCCCGCGACCAGCGTCGTCAGCTTGTCGAGCCCCTTCCTGATCTGCGCGACGTTCTTGTCGTCGCCGGCGCCCGTCGCGTCGACCAGGCTCCGGATTGGCTCGAAGTCCACGAAGAACGTCGGCTCGAGCCCGCCGCCGAGCGCGCCCGCGGCGTCCTTGAACGCCTGGTTCTCGCCGAGCGGGTCGGTGGTGCGCAGGGTCTGCTCGAGCGCGGGATCGGTCACCGCGACGATGAACCGGTCGTCGTCGGTGAGCGCCATGTGGATCGGCAGCGGCAGCTGCGGCGCCGTCAGCGTCACGCCGGTGTCGACGCCGCCGCGGTTGAGCGGCCGCGACCGCACGTTGGCGACGCGCTCGAGGAACGTCGCGAGCCGCGGGATCGACCGCCGCGTGGCCGCAGCGTCCTTGGTCGTCGCCACGAGGCCGCCGCCGAGCTCGGCCGGCTTGTCGCCGAAGACGAAGAACCCGACGTCGCCCATCCACGCGGCCAGGTCGCGCCGCGGGTCGATGCCGAGCTGCGCCTCGAGCTGGTCGAGGAGCTGCTCGGGGTCCTGGCCGCCGAGCGCGCCGAGCTGCGTGAACTGCTCGATCGCGCGCTGGAGCTGGCCGCCGAAGTCCGCGACGCCCGCCGCTGCCCACGAGCTCGCGGGCAGCTGGGAGAAGACCTTGCCCGGACCGCCGGGGCCCACGGCCTCGCCGTCGACACCCAGGGAGGTGGAGTCGACCTTGATCGCGTTCGCGTCGCCGTCGAGCCCGGCCGCGAACGTCTCGCCGAGGCCGCTCAGCGCCTGCCGCGCCGCCGCGCCCTGCGGCCCGAGCCCGCTGAAGAGCTGGGAGAGCCGGACGTAGACGAACCCGACCTTGTCCTCCTCGACCGACTTGCGGGCCTTGTCGTACTCCGAGCTCTCGCTCAGCGACTCGCCCTCGCGCGCGTCGATCGCGCCCTTGAGCGCGGCGTCGCTGCCGAACACCGCGTAGTCGTCGATGATCGCGACGCCCTCGTCGTCGCTCGTGTCGACGAGGTACTTCGTGTCGCGGTGCGTCCGCTCGACGACCTGCGGCTTCTCGCCGTCCTCGCCCGCCCTCCGCAGCGAGCGCTCGAGGAACTCCTTCGCCTTGTCGGCGTCCTCGGTCGGCATGACGAGCCCCACGGGCGAGTCGCCGCCGGTGCGCAGCCCGACGAGGAAGAACGCCGCGCGGTCGCCGAGCCACGGCTCGATGTCGTCGGCGTACTTGAAGCTCTTGTCGTTCTCGCGCGCCTCCTTCTCGATCGCGCGCTTGATCGCGCCGCCGGGATCCTCCTCACCGGAGAGCTTCTGCGCGAGCTCCTCGACGTCGTCGCCGGGCTTGAGATTGGCCTCGACGTACACGGGCGCGCGCGCGGGGACCAGCGCGGCGGGGTCGGCGGAGGGGTCCCCGCCCGAGCCGCCGCACGCGGCGAGGACGGTGACGGCGGCGGCGGCGAGCAGGCCGGCGGCGGAACGGAGAAGTCGAGCGGAGAGCGACATAGGACGCGCAACGTACCAGCGCCCCAGGCCGTCCCACGGGGGGCGGCGCATTCTCAACCGTCGCGCAACGCGCCGCCCAGGCCCGCGATCGGCAACGGTGCTTGCGCCGATCGGCCCGTTCCGTCCGGCACGCTCTCCCACCCCAGATCCCCAGCGTCGGTGCCGGTGTTTCGTCCGCCGCGATCTCGTTTCAGCGCCAATGTGGGAGATCGGGTGCAAAGTGGGTTGCGAAGTGGGAGAGAGTGGGGTACCGTCGCGACAGCGAACCGGGGTGGAGGGGCTCCTCCCACTCCTCCACCCCGGCTCGTGAACCCCCACCACGCACCTGCATGTGGCCAGCTTCCGCGGCACCTTCGACTACACCCTCGACGCCAAGAACCGGCTCACGGTTCCCGCGCGCTTCCGCGCGGTGCTCGCGGACGGAGTGGTGATGTCGAAGGCCACCGACCCCTGCGTGCAGCTCTGGGTCCCGACCGACTACGAGGGCTTCACGAGCGCCGCGCTCGCCCCGCTCAACCGCGCGAGCCCCGACGCCCGCAAGCTCCGCCGCTTCTTCGCCGCCAACTCCCATGACACCGAGCTGGATTCGGCGGGGCGGGTTTCGTTCCCCCCGTTCCTGCTCGAGCACGCGGGCCTGAAGAAGGACGTCGTCGTCACCGGCGCCGACGACTGCCTCGAGATCTGGGACCGCGGCGAGTGGTCCCGTTACAACGACGCGCTCGCGGCCGAGGCCGACGAGATCACCTCCCGCCTGACCGCCTGACGCCATGCTCTTGGAGATGACCCGAGCCGCCCATGTCCCCGTCCTGCTCGACGAGGTCGTCGACGTGCTCGATCCGCAACCGGGCGAGACCGCCGTCGACTGCACCTTCGGCGGGGGCGGGCACGCGCGCGCGGTGGCCAACCGCCTCGGCCCGACCGGCCTGCTCATCGCGATCGACCGCGACCCGATCGCGGAGGAGCGCTTCGCGGACCTCGCCGCCGACGTCGCGTGCCAGACCCGCTTCATCCGCGCGTCGTTCGCCGAGGGCCTCGAGGTCCTCGCGCAGGAGGAGTCGCGCGCGGATCTCGTCTACGTGGACCTCGGGATGTCGTCGATGCAGCTCGACACGCTCGAGCGCGGCTTCTCCTACGTCTACGACGCGCCGCTCGACATGCGGATGGACCCCACGCAGGGCCTGACCGCGCGCGACGTCGTCAACGAGTGGGAGGAGCGCGCGCTCATCACCGCGCTCAAGGAGCTGGGCGAGGAGCGCTACGCACGCCAGATCGCCCGCGCCATCGTGCGCCGCCGGCGCAAGAAGCCGCTCGAGACGACGCAGGAGCTCGTCGACGTCGTGTCATCGGCGATCCCTACCCCGGCGCGCTTCGGTGGCGGCCATCCCGCCAAGCGGACGTTCCAAGCCGTCCGGATCGTCGTGAACGATGAGCTCGGCCAGCTCGATCGCGCTTTGCCTCTTGCCTGGGACATCCTCCGCCCTGGTGGCCGTTTTGCAGGAATCTCATTCCATTCACTGGAAGACCGGCGCGTGAAGCGGTTCCTCGCCGACCGTGCCCGCGGGTGCGTCTGCCCGCCGGAGCTTCCGGTCTGCGTCTGCGGCCACGAGCCCGAGGCCGACCTGCTCACGCGCGGAGGGATCGTCCCCGCCGCCGACGAGGTCGCTGCCAACCCCCGCTCGAAGTCGGCCCGCCTGCGCGCCGCACGGAAGCTGTCCGACCTGGAGGTCCACCCCTAGTGGCCGCTCAGCCCGCACCCGCAACCGCACCGCGCCCGCGCACGCCCACGCGGCCGCGTCTGCGCCCCGCCCCGCCGCCGCGGCGGTGAGCGGCCCGGCCCGCGCTCGCACCGCCGCGCGCCCGGCCGCCGGCGCCGCCGCGCTTCCGGGCCTCGGGCTCCAGCGGGTCCTCGACGCGCTGCGCACCCTCCCGACGCGCGCTGGCTCGACCGCCTGCTGCGCGGCCAGGGCTGGATCATCCTGATCGGCGGCGCGCTGATGGGCATCGTCGCCATGCAGGTGACGCTGCTCGAGATGAACTCGGGGATCGGCCAGTCGATCGAGCGCGCCGGCACGCTCGAGCGCCAGAACGCGGAGCTGCGCGCCGACGTGTCGAAGCTCTCGATGGAGGAGCGCATCGCCTCGGTGGCCGGCGAGCACGGCCTCGTCATGCCCAACAGCCGGCGACGTGCGCTACGTCACGGTCCGCGGCGAGCGCGACGCGCGCAAGGCCGCCGCCGTCATGCGCGCGCCCCCGTCGACGACCTCGCCATCGGCGGCTGGCCGCCACGGCCACGGCCGATCCGGCCACCGGCGCCACCACCGCTCCCGTCGATCCCTCCACCGGGACGGCGACGACCGCTCCCCCGGCGACCGCCACCGCACCGCCCGCCGACGGCACGACCGGCGCCACCGCGCCCGCCACGGGCACGACCGCGGCGGCCGGCGCCGCCAGGGCCACCGCGGCGCCCACCACCGCCACGCCGACAGCGGCGCCGGGGCGGGGTAAGTGGCGCTGATCCAGGAGCGGATCGGCCTTCTCTTCGCCGCGTTCCTGCTGCTCCTGCTGTTCGCGGGGCTGCGGGCGATGTACCTGGGGACGATCAAGGCGGGCTCGCTGCGCAACGCGGCGGTCACCCAGCAGGACCAGCGCGTCACCGTGCCCGCGCGGCGCGGCGAGATCTTCGACCGCCGCGGCACGGAGCTGGCCGTCACCGAGCCGGCGGAGGACGTGTCGGCCACGCCGTACCTCGTCAAGGATCCGGGCGGCGTGGCCAAGAAGATCGCGCCGCTGCTGCGCAAGCCCGAGGCCGCGGTCCTCAAGTCGCTGACCCGTCGCGACACCGGCTTCGTCTACCTCGCGCGCGGCCTGCCGAGCACGCAGGCGCGCAAGGTCCACAAGCTCGGCATCGCCGGGCTCGCCTTCGAGCCGGCGAACCGGCGCGTCTACCCGCGCGAGTGGCTGGCGTCGCAGGTGATCGGCACCGTCGGCACCGACGGCAAGGGGCTCTCCGGGCTCGAGTACGCCTACGACAAGCGCCTGCACGGCGTCGACGGCAAGCGCCACATCATCCGCGACGCGCTGGGCAAGCCGATCAGCGTCCGCGACCCGGTGCCCGCCCGCCCCGGCTCGCGCATCGAGCTGGCGATCGACGCGACGATCCAGGACAAGACCGAGGAGGTCCTCGCCGAGCTCGGCCAGAAGTTCCGCCCCAAGGGCGCGACGGCGGTCGTCATGGACCCGCGCAACGGCGAGGTCGTCGCTCTCGCCAACTGGCCGCGCGTCGACGCCAACGACGTCGGCGGCGCGCCGGACTACGCGCCAGAACCGCGCCGTCGGCTTCAACTACGAGCCGGGCTCCACCTTCAAGGCGTTCACCGTCGCCGGCGCGCTCGAGGACCGGAAGGTCACGCCGGACACGATGTTCGGCCTGCCGCCGCAGATCCAGGTCGCCGACCGGACGATCGGCGAGTCGCATCCGCGCGGCTACGTCTCGCTCTCGACGGCCGACATCCTCGCCCAGTCGAGCAACGTCGGCGCGATCCTGATCGGCAAGGACGAGCTCGGCGCCAAGCGCTTCGACCACTGGGTGCGCCGGTTCGGGTTCGGGCGCAAGACCGGCGTCGACCTGCCGGGCGAGGAGACGGGCCAGGTGCTGCGCGCTCGGCAAGTACTCCGGCTCGTCGATGGGCAACCTGCCGATCGGCCAGGGCGTCAGCGTCACGCCGATGCAGATGGCGAGCGCGTACGCGGCGATCGCCAACGGCGGCGTCCTGCGCCCGGCACGGATCGTACGCACCGTCGACGGCCGCCGGCCGCCGCTCGCGCGCGGCAAGCGCGTGATCTCCTCGAAGACCGCGCTCGCGCTGCGGATCATGCTCAAGGGCGTGCTCGCGCCGGGCGGCACCGCGAGCGAGGCGGCGGTCGAGGGCTACGAGCTGGCGGGCAAGACCGGCACCGCGAACAAGGTCGACGAGACGAGCGGCGAGTACTCCGAGAGCCGCTACGTCGCGTCCTTCGTCGGCTTCGCCCCCGCCGAGAACCCGCGGCTGCTCGTCTCGGTCATGGTCGACGAGCCCAACGGCGCGATCTACGGCGGCGAGGTCGCGGCCCCCGCGTTCCAGTCGATCATGCAGTTCGCCCTGCCGTATCTCCGCATCCCGCCGGAGTAGCCTCGACCGCATGCTCCTCGGGGATGTGCTCGCCGTCGAGGCCGCGCCCGTCGAGATCACCGGCCTGGCGTACGACAACCGCAGGGCGGAGGCCGGGACGCTGTTCTTCTGCGTCCGCGGCTTCACGCGCGACGGCCACGACTTCGCCTCCGACGCGGTCGCCCGCGGCGCCGCGGCGCTCGTCGTCGACCACCCGCTGGGGCTCGGGGCGCCGGAGGTCGTCGTCGACGACGTGCGCGCCGCGATGGCGCCCGCCGCCGCGCGCTTCCACGGCGACCCCACCGCCGACCTGCGCATGGCCGGCGTGACCGGCACGAACGGCAAGACGACGACGTGCTTCATCCTGCGCGAGCTGCTCGAGGCGGGTGGCGCCCAGACCGGCCTCCTGGGGACGGTGACGTCGTTCGTCGGCGGCGAGGAGCGGGCGACGGAGCGCACGACGCCGGAGGCGATCGACCTCCAGGGCACCTTCGCCGAGATGCGCGCGGGCGGCGACGCGGCGTGCGCGATGGAGGTTTCCTCCCACGCGCTCGCGCTCGGCCGTGCGGACGCCATCCACTGGGACGTCGCCGTGTTCACGAACTTGTCTCAGGACCACCTCGACTTCCACCCGTCGATGGAGGACTACTTCCGCGCCAAGCGGCGGCTGTTCGACGCCGGGCCGCGGGTGAAGGTGATCAACGTCGATGACGAGTGGGGCCGGCGGCTGGCCGCCGACCACTCGGACGCGATCACGTACTCGCTGCGCGACGTCGAGGACCTCGAGATCGACTTCACCGGCTCGCGCTTCACGTTCGAGGGGACCCGGTTCGCGACGCCGCACCCCGGCGCGTTCAACGTCCTCAACGCGCTGGCGGCGATGCACGCTGCGCGGGCGCTCGGCGTCGCCGACGACACGATCGCGCGGGCGCTCGCGACCGCGGGGCGCGTGCCCGGGCGGTTCGAGCCGGTCGACGAGGCGCAGGACTTCGCCGTCATCGTCGACTACTCGCACACGCCGGACTCGCTGGCCAACGTGCTGCGCGCTGCGCGCGGCCTCGCCGGCGAGCGGGTGATCTGCGTGTTCGGCTGCGGCGGCGACCGCGACCGCGCGAAGCGGCCGGTCATGGGGCGGATCGCCGGCGAGCTGGCCGACGTCCAGATCGTGACGAGCGACAACCCGCGCTCCGAGGATCCGCTGGCGATCATCGACGAGATCACCGCGGGGATGGACGACGAGGCCGTCGTCGAAGTCGATCGGCGCGCGGCGATCCGCGAGGCGATCCGCGCCGCGGCGGCGGGCGACGTCGTCGTCATCGCCGGCAAGGGCCACGAGCAGGGCCAGGAGTTCGCCGGCGGCCGCAAGGAGCCGTTCGACGACGTCACCGTCGCCCGGGAGGCGCTGCGTGCGCGCGTGGACGCCTGAGCGCGTCGCCGAGGCCGCCGGGGCGGAGATCGTCGGCGCGCGCAGCGACCACGGGCCGTCACGCGCCGTCATCGACTCCCGCGAGGTCGGTCCGGGCGACCTGTTCGTCGGGCTGCGCGGCGCGAACGTCGACGGCGCGGAGTTCGTCGAGCAGGCCCTCGAGCGCGGCGCGTGGGGCGCGATCCACGGCGACGGCGCGCTCGCGGCGCTCCAGCGGCTCGCGACCGCGTGGCGCCGCGAGCTCGGCGCCGACGTGATCGGCGTGACCGGCTCGACCGGCAAGACGTCGACGAAGGACGTCATCGCCGCGATGGTCGGTCAGCAGCGGCCGGTGGTCGCCACGCGCGGCAACTACAACACCGAGATCGGGCTGCCGCTCACGATCCTCGAGGCGCCCGCGGGGACGGAGGTGCTCGTGCTCGAGATGGCGATGCGCGGGCACGGCCAGATCGCCGAGCTGGCGCGGATCGCCGAGCCCGACGTGGCGGTGGTCACCAACGTGGGCCCGGTCCACCTCGAGCAGATGGGGTCGCTCGAGGCGATCGCCGCCGAGAAGGCCGCGGTGATCGCCGAGCTGAGGCCGGGAGGGACCGCCGTGGTCCCGCGCGACGAACCGCTGTTGGTGCCGCACCTGCGCGACGACGTGGCCGTGGTCGAGTTCGGCCCGGGGGACGACCTGGGCGACATCGAGCTGCCGTTCCCCTCGGCGCACATGAAGCTGAACGCCGCCGCAGCGCTCGCCGCCGCCCGCGCGGTCGGGGTCGAGCCGCGGGGGACGATCGAGGTGGCGCTCAGCGACCTGCGCGGCCAGCGGCTCGAGCTGCCCGGAGGCCTGACCATCGTCAACGACTGCTACAACGCCAACCCGATGTCGATGCGCGCCGCCCTCGACGACCTCGCCGCCGCCGCGCCCGGCCGGCGCGTCGCCGTGCTCGGCGACATGCTCGAGCTGGGCCCGGACTCCGAGCGCTTCCATCGGGAGATCGGCGAGCACGCGCGCGAGCGCGGCGTCGAGCTGCTCGTGACCGTCGGCCCGCGCGCCGCCGCCATGGACGGCGACCAGGCGGTGGCCGACGCCGCCGAGGCTGCTGCGCTCCTCCCCGAGCTGCTCGCCGACGGCGACACGGTGCTCGTGAAGGGGTCGCGCGGGGTCGGGCTCGAGGTCGTCGCCGAAGCTCTGCAGCAGACGGCCTGACATGGGCGAGCTCCGCACCGGGATGGGCGAGATCCTCATCGGCGGGACCGGCGCGCTGCTCATCTGCATCTTCCTCAGCCCGAAGTTCATCGCGTTCCTGCGCAACCGCGAGTTCGGCCAGAACATCCGCGAGGAGGGGCCGGAGGGCCACCACGAGAAGGCGGGCACGCCGACGATGGGCGGGATCATCATCTTCACCGCCGTCTCGGTCCCGTTCCTGATCCTCACCGACTACGACTGGCGGGCCATCGGCGTCTTCGGCGCGGCCATCGCGTGCGCGCTGCTCGGCTTCGCCGACGACTATACGAAGATCATCAAGCGCCGGTCGCTCGGGCTGCGCGCGCGGACGAAGCTCGGCGTGACGATCGCCATCAGCATCGGGCTGTGGTGGATCGCCACCGAGCAGGCCGACCTGCCCGAGACGCTGCGCTTCCGGCTGATCGACTACCAGATCGACCTCGGGATGCTGGGCGGCATCCCGTACCTGATCCTCATCTACCTGGTCGTCGCCGGGACGACGAGCGCGGTCAACCTGACCGACGGCCTCGACGGGCTCGCGGCGGGCTGCGCAGCCGCGGTGCTGCTCGCCTACATCGGGATCACGTTCATCACCGCGGGCCAGAAGGACCTCGCGCTGCTCGCCGGCTGCCTCGTCGGGGCGTGCATCGGCTTCTTGTGGTTCAACGCGTTCCCGGCGACGATCTTCATGGGGGACACCGGGTCGCTCGGATTGGGCGGAGCGATAGCCGGGCTCGCGGTCATGACGAAGACCGAGCTGATGCTGATCCTCATCGGCGGGATCTTCGTGGTCGAGGCGCTCAGCGTGCTGATCCAGGTCTTCTCGTTCCAGACCTTCCGCAAGCGGGTCTTCCTCATGGCCCCGATCCACCACCACTTCGAGCTCATGGCGTGGTCGGAGACGAAGATCATCCTGCGCTTCTGGATCCTCGCCGCGATCTGCAGCGCGATCGGCTTCACGCTGTACCAGCAGTCGATCGCGTGAGCGGCCGCCCGCCGCTCGAGCCCGGTCCGTATCTCGTCGTCGGGCTCGCGCGCAGCGGGATCGCCGCGCTGGAGGCGCTGCGGGCCCGCGGCCACGACGCGGCCGGCGTCGACAAGCGCCAGGGGCAGGACGGCCTCGACGAGCTCGACGACGCCGCGGTCGTCGTCAAGTCGCCCGGGGTCCCGCAGGAGGCGGAGGTGATCGTCGAGGCCCGGCGGCGCGGGCTGACGGTGATGGGCGAGCTCGAGCTGGCGTGGCGCCTGCTGCCCAACCGGTTCGTCGCGGTGACCGGCACGAACGGCAAGACGACCACGGTCGCGCTGCTCGGCCACATCCTGGGGGAGCGCGCCGTCGTCGCCGGCAACGTCGGGACGGCGCTGTCGTCGCTCGAGGTCGACGAGGACGTGATCGTCGTCGCCGAGGCCTCGTCGTTCCAGCTCGAGGACACGCTCGCCTTCGCGCCGGAGGTCGCGGCGCTCGTCAACCTCGGCTCCGACCACCTCGATCGCCACGGGACGCTCGCGGCCTACCGCGAGGCGAAGCTGCGGGCGTTCGTGCGCCAGGGGCCCGACCAGGTCGCGGTGCTGCCCGACGGGCTGAGCGCGCCGGGCGAGGCGCGGCGGATCCGCTTCGGCGGCGCCGAGACCGCCGACCTGCGCCTGGCGGGCGGCTGGCTGTGGTGGCAGGGCGAGCGGCTGCTCGCCGTCGAGGAGGTGCGGCTGCGGGGCGCGCACAACGTGCAGAACGCGATGGCCGCGTCGGCCGTCGCGCTCACGCTCGACGCCGGGCGCGAGGAGATCGTCGCCGGCCTGCGGACCTTCGCCGGCGTCCCGCACCGGCTGGAGGAGGTCGCCACCCACGACGGCGTGCTCTACGTCAACGACTCGAAGGCCACGAACGTCGAGTCGACGATCGTGGCGCTGCGGGCGTTCCCGTCCGGGGTGCGGCTCATCCTGGGCGGCCGTGGCAAGGGCCAGGACTTCAGCCCGCTGCGCGGGCTCGTCGCCGAGCGCTGCGCGTCGGTGCACCTCATCGGCGAGTCGGGCGATCGCATCGCTGACGCTCTGCGATCGCTGGAGGCTCGGCAGAGCCGAACCTCCGCGAGCGCCTTCACGCACCTGGATGGCGACCTCAGGCGCGCGGTCGACCACGCCCGCAGCCTCGCCCGCCCCGGCGACGTCATCCTCCTCTCGCCCGCGTGCGCGAGCTACGACCAGTACGCCGACTTCGAGGAGCGCGGCGAGCACTTCCGGAGGATCGTGGGCTGACGCGGCGAAGGGGGTCCGGTGAGCCGCCGCCGCTCGCCGCCTCGCAAGGCCGCCGAGCAGTCCATCGAACACCGCATCCTGCTGACCGCCACGCTCTGCCTGCTGGCGGGCGGCGCCGTCATGGTCTACAGCGCCTCGAGCGCGCGCACGCTGCTGACCGGCCAGGGCGACGGCACGATGTACCTCGTCAAGTACCTGACCTACGGCGCGATCGGCTTCGTGGCGCTCCACCTGGCGACGCGGCTGCACCTCGACGTCGTCCGCCGCGCGACGCCGATCCTGCTCGGCGTCGCCTTCGTCCTCTGCGCGCTCGTCAAGGTGCCGGGCATCGGCATCGAGGTCAACGGCGCGACCCGCTGGCTCGGCGCCGGCCCGATCCAGTTCCAGCCGTCGGAGCTGATGAAGCTCGCGCTCGTGCTCTACGCCGTCCACCTGCTCGCGCTGCGCCCGAAGGTCGTGCAGAGCGTGCGCGAGGTGGCGAGCCCGCTGCTGCTCGTCGCCGGCGGCGCGGCCGTCCTCATCGCGTCGCAGCCCGACCTCGGCACCGCGCTCGTCTGCTCGTTCGCGATGGCGGCGCTGCTCGTCGCCGCGGGGATGCCGGTCCGCGTGCTGGCCATCCTCGGCGGCACGGCCGTCGCGGCGATCCTGCTGTTCGCCATGGCCGCGCCGTACCGCCGCGCGCGGCTGACGTCGTTCCTCGACCCGTGGTCGCAGGCCGGCGACGCCGGGTTCCAGTCGGTCCAGGGGCAGATCGCGCTCGGCTCGGGCGGCGTCTTCGGGCGCGGGCTCGGCGAGTCGGTGCAGAAGATCTTCTACCTCCCCGAGGCCCACACCGACTTCATCCTCGCGGTGATCGGCGAGGAGCTGGGCGTGGTCGGCGTCCTCGGCCTGCTCTTCCTCTACGGGCTGATCGCGTTCGCCGGGCTGCGCGTCGCGAAGACGGCACGCGGGCCGTACGCGCAGCTGCTGGCCACCGGCGTGACCTCGCTCATCCTGTGCCAGGCGCTGCTCAACGTCTTCACCGTCCTCGGGCTCGCGCCGCTGACGGGCGTGCCGCTGCCGTTCATCTCCTCGGGGTCGTCGTCGCTGCTCGTGCTCCTGGCCGCGATGGGTCTGCTGCTGAACGTCGCGGGCGGGGGGCGGAGCGACCTGAAGGCGCTCCGGACGCCGGATAGGGCACGATCGGGCGATGCAGCGAAGCGTGGTGATCGCAGCGGGCGGGACGGCGGGCCACGTCGTGCCGGCGCTGGCGGTCGCCGAAGCGCTGCGAGCTGACGGGCACCGGGTCACGTTCGTCGGCGGGGAGCGGGCCGAGGCCGAGCTGGTCCCAGCTGCGGGCTTCGAGCTGCGGCCGATCAGCGTCCGCGGCCTGAGCCGCACCAACCCGTTCGCCGCGGCGGGCGCCGGCGCCCTCGCCGCGCGCGCGACCGCGGCGGCGGCGCGGATCCTGCGCGCCGAGCGGGCCGACGCCGTGCTCGGGGGCGGCGGCTACGTCGCCGGGCCGGTCGGACTCGCCGCCGTGGGGCGCCGGATCCCGCTCGTGCTCGCCGAGGCCGACAGCCACCTCGGCATCGCCAACCGGATGCTCGCGCCGTTCGCGCGGCGCGTCTGCCTCGCGTTCCCGCTCGGGGGCCGCGACGGCGGCAGGTACCTCGTGACCGGGCGGCCGGTGCCGCCGCCGGCCACCGACCTCGACGCGGCCCGCGCGCGGTTCGGGCTGGGGGAGGACGACCGCTGTGTGCTCGTGTTCGGGGGCTCGCTCGGCGCCCTCTCGATCAACGAGGCCTCCGTCGAGGCGTTCGCCGACGCGCCGTACCGCGTGCTGCACGCCGCGGGCCGGCGCGACTACGAGGCGCTCCGCTCGCGCGTGCCCGGCGACCACTACGCGCTCGAGCCCTACCTCGACCGGTTCGGCGAGGCGCTGCTCGCCGCCGACCTCGCGGTGGCCCGCGCCGGAGGGTCGGTGTTCGAGATCGCCGCCCACGGCACGCCGGCGATCCTCGTCCCCTATCCCCACGCCACCGCCGAACACCAGACGGGCAACGCACGGTGGATGGAGCGGGCGGGGGCGGCGATCGTGGTGGCCGACGCCGACCTGACGGCGGAACGGCTGCGGCGCGAGGTCGACGCGCTGCTCGGTGACCCGGGTCGGCTGGCGGCGATGGCCGCCGCGTCGCGCGCGCTCGCGCGCGCCGACGCCGCCGCCGCGATCGCTCGCGAAGTCGTCGCCGCTGCGGGAGTATCCGCGCCATGAGCAAGCTAGGCGCACGAGTCTTCGCGGCGATGTACGACCGGATGCTGGCCGGCACCGAGGAGGCCGGCCTGCGCGACCACCGCCGCGCGATCGTCTCCCAGGCGCGCGGCCGGGTGCTCGAGATCGGCGCCGGGACCGGTCTGAACCTCGAGCACTACGGGCCCGAAGCGACCGATCTCGTGCTGACCGAGCCCGAGGAGCCGATGGCGCGCCGGCTGCGCGCGCGGCTGACGCGCGGCGAGGTCGTCGAGGCCCCCGCCGACCGCCTGCCGTTCGCAGACGACTCGTTCGACACCGTCGTCTCGACGCTCGTCCTGTGCACGGTTCCCGACCAGGAGCGGGCGCTTGAAGAGATTCGCCGCGTGCTGAAGCCCGACGGCCGGCTGCTGTTCCTCGAGCACGTGCGCTCGCACGACGCGAAGGTGGCCAGGTGGCAGGACCGGCTGCTGCCCGCGTGGCGGTTCGTCGGGCACGGCTGCCACCCGAACCGCGACACCGCGGCGGCCCTCGCGCGCGCCGGCTTCGCGGTCGAGCTGGAGTCGTGGCGGATGCCGAAGGCGCCGGCGATCGTCAGGCCGGCGATCGAGGGCGTCGCCCGGCCTGGATGAGCGACTGGAGCGGCCGCCGGCTGCACGTCGTCGGGATCGCGGGCGCGGGGATGAGCGCGTACGCGATCGTCTGCCGGGCGCTCGGGGCGGCGGTCACCGGCTCCGACCGGGCCGAGTCGCCGTACCTGGAGCGGGTGCGCGCGGCGGGGATCGAGGCGGCGATCGGGCACGCCGCCGCCAACGTCCCGGCGGGCGAGGGCGTCGAGGTCGTGGTGTCGACGGCGATCCCCGCGTCCAACCCGGAGCTGGAGGCGGCGCGCGAGCGGGGGCTGCGCGTCCTCTCGCGCGCCGACCTGCTCGCCGAGCTGACGCGGCTGAAGCGCACGATCGCCGTCGCGGGCGCCCACGGCAAGACGACGACGTCGTCGATGGTGGCCCACGCGCTGCTCGGGTGCGGGCTCGATCCCGCCTACGTCATCGGCGGGACGCTCTCGACGACTCAGACGAATGCCGCGTGGGGGAGCGGCGAGTGGCTCGTGGTCGAGGCCGACGAGTCGGACCGGTCGTTCCTCGCGATCGACGTCGACGTCGCCGTGGTGACGAACGTCGAGCTCGACCACCACACCGAGTGGCCGTCGCTCGCCGCGCTGCGCGACGCGTTTCGCCAGTTCCTCGACGGCGCCCCCCTCGCGGTGCTGCCGCCGGAGCTGCTGCCGCTTCGCGGTGCGGGTCGCAGCGTCGAGTTCGGCGGGTGGGCGGGGCCGGAGCTGGCGGTGCCGGGCGGGCACAACCGCAGCAACGCGGCGGCGGCGCTCGAGGCGGCGGTGCTGGCGGGGGCGCCGCGCGAGCAGGCGGCCGCTGCGCTGGCGACGTTCGGCGGCGCCGGGCGGCGCTTCGAGACGCTCGGGCGCACCGCGAGCGGCGCCGTCGTCGTCGACGACTACGCCCACCACCCGACCGAGGTGGCCGCCACGATCGCCGCGGCCCGCGAGCTCGGCTTCGGGCGGGTCGTCGCGATCTTCCAGCCGCACCTCTACTCGCGCACCCAGCACCTGTTCCGCCGCTTCGGCGAGGCGCTTGCGGCGGCCGACCTGCCCGCGGTGCTCGAGGTCTACCCGGCGCGCGAGCGCGCCGGGGACTTCCCGGGCGTGAGCGGGCGGCTGATCGCCGAGGCGGCGGCCGACGCCGGCGGCGGGAAGCGCGTGCTCTGGCTGCCGGACTTCGACGCGGCGGAGCGGGTGCTGCGCGCGGAGCTTCGCGAGGGGGACGTCCTGCTCGTGCTCGGCGCGGGCGACGTCGACGCGCTGGGGCGCCGCCTGCTATCGTGATATCTCGATATGTCAGGCCGAACGCCGCTGTACGTCCGCCTTCCCAGCGCCCACGCCGAGCGGCTCGACCGCGCGGCGTTCGAGCTCAAGGCCTCCAAGCAGGACATCGTGAGCGGGCTCATCGGCCGCTACGTCGGCCCGGACTCGACCGACCGGCTGCGCCGCGTCGTCATCGAGGCGGGCGAGGACGCGATCGCCACCGGGAGCCACTCGTTCACGCCCGCCGCGCCGACCGAGGTGCTCACCCTCGCCCAGGTCGCCGAGCTCCTCCTCATCGACGAGGACGCCGCGCAGGAGCTCGCCGACGCGCGCGAGCTCCCCGGCCGGCGGATCGGCGACGAGTGGCGCTTCTCGCGCACGGCGGTCCTGCGCTGGCTCGCCGGCGACGCGCCGACGGTGGGGTTCTAGCCGTGCCGCTCGTCCCCGTCGTCGTCGAGCAGGACGCGCGCGGCGAGCGCTCGTTCGACATCTACTCGCGCCTGCTGCGCGAGCGCGTCGTCTTCATCGGCACCGCCGTCGATGACCAGGTCGCGAACCTCGTCGTCGCCCAGCTGCTGCACCTCGAGGCCGACGACCCTGACAAGGACATCTCGATCTACATCAACTCGCCCGGTGGCGTCGTGTACGCGGGCTTCGCGATCTACGACGCGATGCAGTTCATCAAGCCCGACGTGCAGACGACCTGCGTCGGCATCGCGATGTCGATGGGCTCGCTGCTGCTCGCGGGCGGTACGAAGGGGAAGCGGTTCGCGCTGCCGAACAGCCGGATCCTCAGCCACCAGCCCCACGGCGGGTTCCAGGGCCAGGCCACCGACATCCAGATCCACGCGCAGGAGGCGCTCGCGCTGCGCCAGCGGATGGTCGAGATCTACGCCGAGCACACCGGCCGCGCCGAGGACGAGATCCGCGAGGACATCGAGCGCGACCGCTTCTTCACGCCCGAGCAGGCGGTCGAGTACGGGCTGATCGACTCCGTCCTCGCGACCCGGTCGCACAAGAACGGCAACGGGAACGGGAACGGCGCCCGGAGCTGACGCGGCGGGAGGATTCGCGGGCGCGGCGGCGAATGCCCGGGGTGGATGCGCCGCCTGTCCACCCTCCCGCGCAGCGGGTGGCTGTTCGTCGCCGCCTGCGCGGTCGCCGTCCTCGTCGCCGCAGCCCTCTGGCTGCGCGACTCGCCCCTGGTCGAGGTCTCCGAGGTGTCGGTCACCGGCGCGAGCGGGCCCGACGCGCCGAAGATCGAGGCCGCGCTGCGCTCGGTGGCGCGCGACATGACCACGCTGCACGTCCGCGAGGACGAGCTGCGCCAGGCCGTCGACGCGTTCCCGACGGTCGGCCACCTCGAGATCCAGAGCGACTTCCCGCACGCGCTGCGCATCGAGGTCGTCGAGCGCGAGCCGGTCGCCGTCGTGGCCCGCGGCGACGACCGGATGCCGGTCACCGCCGGCGGCACGCTCCTGCGCGGCGCGACGGCGCCGGACGACCTGCCGCTCATCGAGGACGCTCGCGACGAGCGCGTGCTCCGGCTGCTCGGCACCGCACCCCGGCCGCTCCTGCGCCGCGCCGATCGCGCCTTCACCGGCTCACGCGGGCTGACCGTGCGCATGGCCGACGGCCCCGAGGTCTACTTCGGCAGCGCGACCGATCTCGCAGCCAAGTGGTCGGCCGCCGCGCGGGTCCTGGCGGACCCCACGGCGGAGGGTGCGACCTACATCGACGTCCGCGTGCCGGAGCGCACGGCGGCCGGCGGCCTGGCGCCCATCGAGGACGAAGAGGAGCCGACGGGGGAGCCGGTCCCGGGCGCGACGAATCCCGTTCCGCATCCCGCCGCGCCGCCCGCCGAGGACCCGGCGGCCGCCGCTCCGGTCGACCCGGCGGCGCCCGCACCGGCGTCGCCCACGACGCCCGCCCCGGTCCCCTGAGCGTACCCTCGACCTCGAGTCGAGGTGGACTGCACCGGAACGCCGTTTCTCCTGCTCACGTCGAGGGTTGCCCGATCTGCAACAGCCGTTGCAGCGCTAGACTCCGCGTTGACTTTCGTCGTAGCCCGTGCATACCGTGGCTTGCGCCCTTGGGCGCTCCTCGCGCTGGAAACTCTCAACGCTAACTCAAGGGTCGGACGTCACCATGGAATCGAGCGGCAGCTACCTCGCCGTCATCAAAGTCGTCGGAGTCGGCGGCGGCGGCACCAATGCGGTCAACCGCATGGTCGACGCGGGTCTGCGTGGCGTCGAGTTCATCGCCGCGAACACCGACGCGCAGGCGCTGGCCATGTGCGACGCCGACATCAAGCTGAACATCGGCCACGAGCTGACGAAGGGCCTCGGCGCCGGCGCGAACCCCGACGTCGGCACGGGCGCCGCGCACGAGTCGCGCGACGACATCAAGGAGGCGCTCAAGGGCGCCGACATGGTCTTCGTCACCGCGGGCGAGGGCGGCGGCACCGGCACCGGCGCCGCGCCGGTCATCGCCGAGATCGCCAAGGAGGAGATCGGCGCGCTGACGGTCGGCGTCGTCACGAAGCCGTTCGGCTTCGAGGGCACGCAGCGCACGCGCCAGGCCGAGGAGGGCATCGCGCGCCTGCGCGAGGTGGTCGACACGCTGATCGTCATCCCGAACGAGAAGCTGCTGTCGATCGTCGAGCGGCGCACGTCGATCCTCGACGCGTTCCGGCTGGCCGACGACGTCCTGCGCCAGGGCGTCCAGGGCATCACCGACCTGATCACCATCCCGGGCCTCATCAACCTCGACTTCGCCGACGTCCGGACGATCATGTCCGACGCCGGCTCGGCGCTGATGGGCATCGGCCTGGGCTCGGGCGAGAGCCGCGCGGCCGAGGCGGCGAAGACGGCGATCGCCTCGCCGCTGCTCGAGGAGTCGGTCGACGGCGCCACCGGCGTGCTGCTGAACATCACCGGTGGTCGCGACCTCGGCCTGTTCGAGGTCAACGAGGCGGCCGAGATCATCTCGAGCGCGTCGAGCGCCGAGTCGAACATCATCTTCGGCGCCGTCATCGACGAGACGATGGGCGAGGACGTCCGCGTCACCGTCATCGCCACCGGCTTCGATCGCGCCGGCCGCTCGCGCGTCCGCGACGAGCTGCGGGCGCCGCGCCGCGACCGCGAGGTCCGGCTCGACGACCGTCAGCGCTCGTCGCTCGAGATCAGCGACGACGAGATCGACATCCCGCCGTTCCTCCGCGACCGCTGAGAACGCGGTACCACGGGGAAGTCGGGCCCCGAAGATCATCACTTTCGGGGATTGCACTGGGTCTGCCGAGCGTGGGAGGGTCGGCAGTGTGCAACAGCCGATCAAGATGACCACGGATGAACTGGCCGAGCACCTGTCGCTTCTGACGGTGGCGTCGCGCGAGGACCTCGACGAGCTCCTCACCGACCTGCTCTGCCACGTCTATCGGACCAAGGACTCCCAGAACAGCTAGCGGGCGAGGCGCGTCGCGCCCCGCCCGCCCCGTGCTGTGCGGTTCAGCGCTGCGTCCGCGGGCCGCCGCGCGCCCACGCGTCGGCCGGCACGCCGAAGCGGCCGCTGACGGTCCCACGCATCTGCTGCTCGTACCAGCGGTCCCACCCGGGGCCGGTCTGGAACGTGAACCCGTAGCTCCCCGCGCAGTGCAGGAACACGTCGCCGCAGTTCGGGAACGCGTTCGCCCACTGCGGCGTCCAGTCGCGGTACACGGCCTCGACGCCGTGGAGCCACTCGTGCAGGAGGATGCTGCTCGCCGGCTCGACCCCGCCGCCGAAGCGCCCGTGGTTGTAGGGCAGCGTGACCATCGCGTAGGTGGCCCCGTTGGTGCCGTCGGTGTACCGGGCCTGCGGCGTCCCGATCAGGCGGGCGGTCGCGAGGCCGAGGCCGGTGGAGCCGACGCCGGACAGGTTCGGCCCCTGCTTGGTGCCGTCGTCGTTGCGCCAGACGGCGATGACCGAGTCGTACCTGCCCTCCGGCGCGTACGCGTCGAGCTCCTGGCGGATGTCGCTCGGCCCGAGGTAATGGCCGCTGCCCTCCGGCGTCAGCGACGAGATGGGCCGCCTGATCTCCGCGATGAAGAGCCTGACCTTCATCCGCTGCCCCGAGAGCGACCGCGCCTTCGAGGCGAACTCCCGCGCCGTCTGGCGCACGTGATCGACCGTCGACTTCGAGCCGTCGGGCTTGGTCATGCTGGCGCTCAGCGGCGTGCCCGAGACGGCGCGACCGTCGGGGAACGTCATCGCCGGCAGCTGCGTGTTCACGTAGACGAGGACGAGGACCTTCCAGTCGCGGTCCGGCGGCGGGTGGTTGCCGTTGGTCTTGTCGGCGACGAGATTCTTGAGCTGCTCGTAGCCGTTCCAGCGCCCGCCGCCGTACTGGCTGAGGTCGCAGTCGAACGGCTGGGCGACGCGGTTGAACACCTCCATGACCGCGAGCGTGACCCACGGGTCGCGGCAGTCGGCGAGCCGCGTGCGGACCTTCGCCACGAGGTCGTCGAACGTCGTCCACCGCGCGCGGCCGTACAGGTAGGGGTCGCACGCCTTGCCGACCGCGTTGTGGTCGGTGTTGATCACCCGCCGGATGGCGGCGGTGACCCACGGGTCGCTGCACGACGAGTAGCGCTGCTGCCCGGGCTCGATGCCGCTGTAGGCGTTGGGCGAGCGGCGGCTGTGGCTCGAGACGGCGGCGACGCGCCCGCGCCCGCTGGACTCGACGACGAACGGGTGGTTCTTCGCGAAGCGGCTCGCGACCCGCGCCCCGTCGTCCTTGCGGGCCTTCTCGGCGTCGTCGCCGACGAGGACGACGACGAGCACTGCAGCGGCGACGGTCGCGAGGAGCGCCGCCGCGAGGATTGACCATCTGCGTGATGACATTTGCGGCGACCCTAATCAGAAAACTAGAGTCATTGCAAGGTTCGCCCTTTGCGAACGTTGAGGACTCACCGCCCGCAGCGGAGCCGGAGCGGCGGTTCCCGTTGGTAGCCTCGACGGGCCGATGGCCGCGTCCGCCGACACGCTCAAGCGCACCCCGCTCCACGAGCGTCACGTCGAGGCCGGCGCGAAGATGGTGCCGTTCGCGGGCTGGCACATGCCAGTCCAGTACGGGGGCATCCGGCAGGAGCACATCGCGGTGCGTCGCGGCGCCGGCGTCTTCGACGTCAGCCACATGGGCGAGATCGAGACGCGCGGCCCCGGCGCGGCGGCGTTCCTCCAGCGTCTGCTGTCCAACGACGTCGAGAAGATCGCCGTCGGCGCCGCGCAGTACAGCGTCCTCTGCCGCGACGACGGCGGGGTGCTGGACGACCTCTTCACCTACCGGCTGGCCGACGACCGCTACCTGACGGTCACGAACGCCTCCAACCACGACAAGGACCTCGCCTGGTTCGAGCGCCACGCGCGCGACGCGGCGGACGTGGAGGTCGTAGACCGGCATGCCGACTACGCGATGCTCGCCGTCCAGGGCGCCGACGCCCGCGGGATCGTGACCGAGGCGCTCGGCGGCGAGCTGCCCGAGCGCTTCCGCAGCGCCGACCTCGACGGGGTGCTGGTCGCCGGCACGGGCTACACGGGCGAGGACGGCGTCGAGCTGCTGCTCCCGCCCGGCGAGGCGGTGCGGGTGTGGGACGCGGTGGTCGAGCGCGGCGCGACGCCGGCCGGCCTCGCGGCGCGCGACACGCTGCGCCTCGAGGTCTGCTTCCACCTCTACGGCAACGACCTGATGGAGGAGCGCGGCCCGATCGAGGCCGGGCTGGGCTGGTGCTGCAAGGAGGCCACCGGCTTCGTCGGCGCCGACGCGGTGCGCGCGGCGCGCGAGGCCGGCCCGCGCGAGAAGCTCGTCCCCTTCGTGATGACGGGGCCCGGCATCGCCCGCCAGGGCAACGAGGTCGCCGGCGGCGGCGTCGTCACGAGCGGGACGCTCTCGCCCTGCCTCGAGGTCGGGATCGGCATGGCCTACCTGCCCGCCGAGCGCGCCCAGCCGGGCACCGAGTTCGAGATCGACGTCCGCGGCAAGACCCGCTCCGCGCGGGTGGAGCGCAGGCCCCTGTACCGACCCGAGGAGAGCTAGATGGCCGAGGCCTCGTACCCCGAGGAGCTGCTGTACCACCCGGAGCACGACTGGGTGCGCTTCGACGGGGACATCGCCACCTTCGGGATCACCTGGTTCGCGCAGGACGCCCTCGGCGAGGTCGTCTTCTTCGACCCCCCGGAGGTCGGCTCCAGCACCACCGCGGGAGAGTCCTACGCTGAGGTCGAGTCGGTCAAGGCGGTCTCCGACGTGATCGCGCCCCTCAGCGGCGAGATCGTCGAGGTCAACACCGCCCTGGGCGACGACCCGGAGAAGATCAACGACGACCCGTACGGGGAGGGCTGGCTGGTGAAGGTCAGCCTCTCCGACCCGGCCGAGAAGGACTCGCTCCTCGACCAGGCCTCGTACGTACAGACCTTGGAATGAGCCGCTACACCGCCGTCACCCCCGAAGACCTGCGCGAGATGCTCGCGACGATCGGCGTGGGCTCGATCGACGAGCTCTTCGACCGCCAGGTGCCCGCCGGCGTGCGCCTCGACCGCGCGCTGGACCTCCCCGAGGGGCTGCCCGAGCAGGCCGTCTACGAGCACCTGCGCGACCTGGCGGCGAAGAACACCTCGACCGAGGACGAGATCACGTTTCTCGGCGCCGGCATGTACGACACGTACGTCCCGGCGATCGTCGACATGCTCCAGGAGCGCTCGGAGTTTCTGACGCCCTACACCCCGTACCAGCCGGAGATCTCGCAGGGCGGGCTCCAGGTCATGTTCGAGTACCAGACGGCGATCAGCGAGCTGACGGCGCTGCCCGTCTCCAACGCGTCGGTGTACGACGGCCCTAGCGCGCTCGCCGCCGCCGGCTACCTGGCCAAGCTCGCCAACGGCAAGAAGCGGTTCGTGATCAGCGCCGGCGTGCACCCGCACAGCCTCGAGACGCTGCGCACGAAGGCCCACGGCTACGAGATGGAGGTCGTCGAGGTCCCGCTGCGCGACGGCGTCACCGACCCGGAAGCGTGGGCGGCGGCGATCGACATGGACACCGCTGCGGTGTTCGTCCAGCAGCCGAACTTCCTCGGGGCGGTCGAGGACGTCGAAGCGCTCGCGGCCGCTGCCAAGGCGTCGCCCGCCGTGGTCGTCGCCGCGGTCGACCCGCTGACGCTCGGGATCCTCAAGCCGCCCGGCGAGTGCGGCGTCGACGTCGCGGTCGGCGAGGGCCAGCAGCTCGGAAACAAGCCCGACTTCGGCGGGCCGTCCTTCGGGTTCTTCGCGGCGACCGAGGCCTACCTGCGCCGGATGCCCGGCCGCATCGCCGGCGAGACCCGCGACGTCGACGGCAACCGCGGCTTCGTCCTCACGCTCCAGACCCGCGAGCAGCACAGCCGCCGCGAGCGGGCGACGTCGAACATCTGCACCTCGCAGGCGCTCAACGCGCTCGCCGGCGTCGTCTACCTCAGCTGGCTCGGGCGGCGCGGGATCGTCGAGCTGGGCGAGCAACTGCTCCAGCGCACGGCGTACGCGCGCGACCGGCTCGCCGCCCTCGACGGCGTCGAGCTGCTGCACGAGCAGCCGGTGGTCCGCGAGTTCGCCGTCCGGTTGGCCGCGCCGGTGGCCACGGTCATCGAGCGCTGCCAGGACAAGGGCGTCAACCCCGGCTTCGCGCTGGAGGGCGACGGGCTGCTCGTCGCGCTGACCGAGCGCCGCTCGCGTGCGGACATCGACCGCCTGGCGGACGTGCTCGGCGCCGCGGTCGCCGCGGAGCGCTCGGCCGCCGCGGTCGAGGTGGGCGCGTGAGCGACACCGTCACGATCTTCGAGAAGGGCCGGGAGGGCCGCCGCGCGTTCGTCGCGCCCAAGCTCGACGTCCCCGAGCGGCCCAAGGACGAGCTGCTGCCCGCGCGCTTCCGGCGCGCCGAGGCGCCGCGGCTGCCGGAGATGCTCGAGCCCGAGATCGTCCGCCACTACGTGAACCTGTCGAAGCGCAACTTCGACCTCGACTCGGGCTTCTATCCGCTCGGCTCGTGCACGATGAAGCACAACCCGCGCCTGCACGAGCGCGTGGCTGGGCTGCCCGGCTTCGGGCGGCTGCACCCGCTCCAGGACCCGCGGCGCGCCAGGGTGCGCTCGAGCTGATGTGGAATCTCGAGCGAGCGCTCTCGGAGGTTTCCGGCCTGCCCCACGTCTCGCTCCAGCCGAGCGCCGGCTCCACGGCGAGCTGGCCGGCGTGCTGCTCGCGCGCCTATCACGAGGACCGCGGGCAGACGCGCCGCAAGGTCCTGACGCCCGACACCGCCCACGGCACGAACCCTGCGACGGTCACGATGGCCGGCCTGGAGGTCGTGAAGGTCGGGACGAACGCCGATGGCGGCGTCGACCTCGACGACCTGCGTGCGAAGGTCGACGACGACGTCGCGCTGCTCATGCTCACGAACCCGAACACGCTCGGACTCTTCGACCCGAACATCGAGGAGATCGCGAAGATCGTCCACGACGTCGGGGCGATCCTCTACTACGACGGCGCGAACCTGAACGCGGTGATGGGGCGGACGCGGCCCGGCGACATGGGCTTCGACATCGTCCACTTCAACCTGCACAAGACGTTCACGCAGCCGCACGGCGGCGGCGCCTGGGGAGCAGGCCGATCGCGGTGCTCAGACCGGATCCAGCCGTACCTCATGGTGCCGCGGATCGTGCGCTCGGCCGGCGACGGGAACGGGACGGCGCCGTCGTTCGCGCTGTCGAGCGACGCGCCGAAGGCGATCGGCCGCCTGCGCGGGTTCCAGGAACTTCGGCACGTTCGTGCGCTCGTACGCCTACATCCGCTCGCTCGGGGCCGAGGGGCTCAAGGACGCGTCGGAGACCGCGGTGCTCAACGCGAACTACCTGCTGGCGCGGCTGCGCGAGGAGTGCGGGGACCTGCTGCCGGTGGCCTTCGGGGAGAGGGGCTGCCTGCACGAGTTCTGCCTGTCCGGCGCGCCGATGAAGCGCGAGCTCCAGATCAAGACGCTCGACCTCGCCAAGCGCCTGCTCGACCACGGCTTCCACCCGCCGACCGTCTACTTCCCGCTGCTCGTCGAGGAGGCGCTGCTCGTCGAGCCGACCGAGACGGAGACGAAGGAGACGCTCGACGCCTTCGCCGAGGCCGTCGGCGCGATCCTGCGCGAGGCGCGTGAGGACCCGGAGGTCGCGCGCAACGCGCCGTACGACACGCCGGTCCGGCGCCTCGACGAGGCGGGCGCGGCCAAGCGGCCTGTCATCCGCCAGCAGTGAGCCTCTGGGAGGACCTCGTCTGGCGGGGTCTCGTCCAGGATCGGTCGCAGGGCCTCGGCGCCTCCGCGCTCGCCGCCCCGATCACGCTCTACGCGGGCTACGACCCGACGGCGCCCTCCCTGCACGCCGGCAACCTCCAGCTCATCATCACGATGCGGAGGTTCCGCGACGCGGGGCACCGGGTCATCGCGCTCGCCGGCGGCGGCACCGGGCTGATCGGTGACCCGAGCGGCAAGAACGCCGAGCGGGCGCTGCACGACGAGGCGACCATCGAGGCGTGGGCGACGCGGATCGAGGCGCAGATCCGCCGGCTGCTCGGCGACGACGCCATCTACGAGAACAACCGGTCATGGCTCGAGCCGCTGACGGCGATCGATCTGCTGCGCGACGTCGGAAAGCACTTCCCGATGGGCTACATGCTGGCGAAGGAGTCGGTGAAGACGCGCGTGCACGGGGAGGGCATGACGTTCACCGAGTTCGCGTACATGCTGCTCCAGGCCTACGACTACGCGCAGCTCTACGAGCGCCACGAGTGCCGGCTCCAGATCGGCGGCAGCGATCAGTGGGGGAACATCACGGCAGGTGTGGAGTTCCTGAAGCGGACGCAGCGCCACGGCGCGTACGGCATGACCACGCCGCTGCTGCTGCGGGCCGACGGGCAGAAGTTCGGCAAGAGCGAGGAGGGCGCGATCTGGCTCGACCCCGAGCGGACGTCGCCCTACGCGTTCTTCCAGTTCTTCCTCAACACCGCGGACGACCAGGTCGGGACGCTGCTGCGCCGGCTGACGCTCCTCTCGCGCGACGAGATCGAGGAGCTCGAGGCGGCGCCGCCGGAGTCGCGGACGGCCCAACGGGCGCTCGCCGAGCACCTGGTCGGGATCGTGCACGGCGACGAGGGGCTCCGCGAGGCGCGCGAGCAGACCGAGGCGCTGTTCGGCGGGCGGGGCGAGGCCGAGGCCGTGCCGGTGGCGCGCGACGCCTTGTCGAGCTGGCCGGCGGTGTTCGTCGCCGCCGGGCTCGTGTCGTCGCTGTCGGAGGCGCGGCGCCTGATCAAGGGCGGCGGGCTCTACGCGGGGGAGGAGCGCGTGACGGAGGCGACGCCCCTGCCTGAGCTCGGGGCCGACGACGTGCTGCTGCTGCGCAAGGGAAAGCGCGAGCGCCGCGCCGTGCGACCGGAGACTTGATTGACATCCAATTCGCGCTCGGATGGGCCCCGGCGGCGCCCTGATCCTGAGCCGGATCTTCGACCTCGAGGGCGGGCAGGCGTTCGACCCTGCGGACGCGGCGACGTGCCGCGAGGTGCCGGGAGCGAACCTGGAGATCCGCAACCTGCGCGTGACCCGAGGCAGGGAGCGTGATGAGGGTGGCGGCATCGAGATCGATGACGGCGCTGGGAACTGCGACGGGGATCCGGACAACACCGACTTCGACGGTCGGCTCACCGTGCGGGAAAGCGCGATCACCAACAACTTCTCGGGCGACAGTGAGGGCGGAGGCATCTACAGCGAAGGCGAGGTGTCGCTGATCAACAGCCTCGTGGCGAGCAACAGCACCCGAGGCGATGCCAAGGGCGCGGGCATCAGAAGCAACGACAGCCTCTCCCTCCTGAACACGACGTTCGCCGGCAACCATGCCGCTGGTCAGTTCGGAAGTTCAGGGGGCGCGCTTTCCCTCGGCGACGACGGCGTGGAGACGGCGCCTGCGGGCAACGAGATCACGGGCGTGACCGACGCGATGAACGTGACGATCGCGTTCAACGAGGCCGACACCATCGGTGGCGGCGTCCATTTCGATGGCCCTAACCGTGTCGGCGTCAGCCCGGTGTTCACCGTCAGGAACACGATCATCGCTGACAACACGGGCGCCAACGGAGGACCGAACTGCACCTCCGGCGCGCTGGTCGACTCCCGTGGCAACAACCTCGAGGACGGTGACGGTTGCGGTTTCGACGGTCCCGGTGACAAGACGAACACCGATGCGGGTCTGCTCGGGCGCGCCAACAACGGCGGTCCTACGGACACGCTGGCGCTGGCTGCGTTCAGCCCGGCGATCGACGCCGGCACCAACGAGGGGTGCCCGGCTACCGACCAGCGACTCGTGACGCGGCCTCAGGGTGCGCGCTGCGACATCGGCGCGTACGAGTTCGTGCCGCCTCCGCCGGGGGAGGAGCAGCCGCCGACGCCGCCGACGGTGATCCGTGAGACGGTGCTGGTGCCGACGGCGTTCCCGCGGGTCAACCCGCGCGGCCTGACGCTGAGGGTCCGTAAGGACCGGCCGACGCGGCGTTCGCTGCGGCTGCGCTCGAACGGGCGCGTGCTCCTGCCGGCGGGTCTCACCGCCGCCCAGGCGTGCACGTTCGGCTTCGTCGCCGTGCAGCTCAAGGCGAACGGCAAGACCGTCTCGACGCGCATCACGCAGATCCGCAGGAACTGCCGGTACACGTCGTCGGTGACGTTCAACGCGCTGTCGCGGATCCGCGGCCGGACCCTCACGGTCCGCGCCCGGTTCTTCGGCAACGACCGGCTGCGGACGCGCTTCTCGGCGAAGCGCAACGCCGGTCGCGCGTAGGACCCGGTAACGGCCAGGTCGCCGGCGCCCTAGCGGGCGTCGGCGACCGACGGCCACTCCTCGAGCGGCGCGTCGGAGAGCTTCTTCTCGACGTTCGCCTTCGACGTCGCCGCCGAAAACATCGCCTGGAGCCAGTCGTTGATGCCCGCCGTCGCCAGCACGCTGGCGACGATGCGGCCCTCGCGCGGCCGGATGACCCGCAGCCCGACGAGGCCGAGCGAGCTCCAGGTGCCGAGGCACCGGGTGCAGGTCACGAGCTCGCCGACGGCGTACTGGAGCCGGCTGCCCTTGGGCCGCCCGTCACTCTCGTCGACGAGCGGTGCCCGCGCCCACGAGCCGACCTTCTCCTTGGCCAGCGCCTTGCAGAGGCTTAACGAGGCGAGCCCGAGCACGGGCAGCTCGGCCGCGGCCGGCGCGTCGGTGCGGCTGCACGCCAGCACGCCGGCCAGCCGCGCCAGCCAGGCGGCGTTGATCGCCGCGTAGTCGAGCGGGTGCGTCGGGGTCTCGTCGATGCTTTCGGCCATCCCGTGCCGCTACCCCGGCACGGGAGGCCGCGAACTTCCGGTGTTGCCGGGGCTACACGTCGTCGACGACGTAGTACCAGGTGCCGTCGGTGCCGAGCAGCGGCACGTCGCCGTAGATGTCGTCGTCGGGCCCGCCGTGGCAGATCGGGCCGCTCGACTCCAGGCACGTTGTCGGCTTGATGCAGATCACGCCGTTGTCGTTCTGGTCCTTCTTCGTGCCCTGGTTCACGAGCGCGGCGGGGGGCAGGGGTCATGTCGTCGGGGCAGACGACGTCGGCGGCCGCAGGCGAGGCGGCGGAGGCGGCAAACAGGCCCGCGACCGCGGCAGCGGACGCGAGCAGGGAAACGGTGCGGCGCAAAGCGATCGCTCCTTGATCGGTGGCCCTCTGCCTCCCGCGTCACCGGGCCAGGTGACGGAGCCGACCAGTGTAAACGCTTTAAAGCAGAGTAATGAAGCCCAGTTCGTGGTCTACTGGGGAACCTCGAACTCGACCATCACGCCGTCGAGGATCGGGAGCGGCGCGACGTCGGTCGCGTACCCGAAGCGCGCGACGAGCCCGTTGAGCGCGGCCTGCGTCCACGTCGACGGCGTCAGCGGCTTGGCGGCGTCGCGGCTGAGCGTGTTGTTGGCCGTGAACGAGCCGCTCTTGACGATGCTCTCGGTCGTGCCGTCGAAGATCGAGAGCTTCGCGGCGTTGGCCTGGCTCGCCGTCGAGTGGATCGTGATGTAGCCGTGCGCCGAGCGGATGCACGTCTCCGTCGTGTTGGCCAGCGTCATCTCGGCGTAGCTGCTGGCCTTGGCGGTGACCTGCTGGATGAAGTCGGTCGTCGTGTTCAGCGGGATCTCGTCGAGGCGCTGCCACGACATCGCGTCGATCGCGGTGCCGTCGTTGTCCTGGAAGCTCGCGGCGCCCACGTGGGTGCCCATCCCGTTCGAGGCTCAGCGACCGGACGCGCCCGTCGCCGAGCGGGTACTGGGTCCCGTTGCTGCTTGTCAGGATGTCGTCGTAGTGGGCCGTGAACGTGTCGGTGACCCGGGTCCCGAAGTAGGTCTGGGAGATCGTGGTGGCGGTGCCGGCGACGGTCGCACCGGGCTGGTTGGCCTCGTCGATCTGCCAGGCGGCGGCGTGCGTGGCGGTCCCGACGGCATAGCGGATCTCCACGACCTGCCAGGGCCAAGCGGTCACGGTCGCGTCCGCCGTCGCCACGACAGGGGTGCCGCCCGTCGCTCCCGTGATCGCCACGGCGAGCTTCTGCGACGCGGCCACGTAGCGGAGATGGAGGCTCGCCCCGCCGCGGCGGACAGCGAGGAGCTGCTGCACGTTCGCCGCCGGCAGGCTGTTCAGCCGCAGCGCGAAGCGCACGACCTGCGTCGGCTGCGCGGGAGTGACGAACAGGTACGCGTGGCCGGCCGCGGCCGCGGCCGCCACCTTCAGCGAGTAGCCGCCCGTCCGTGCGACGGTGCCGTCGACCGACGCGCCGGTCCCCGCCGCGAAGAGACTGTCCGAGCTGTAGGGCAGCCGGCCGTACTCGAGGCCGGTCGTGTAGCCGCCGGTCACCGTCTGGTTCGGGCAGGTGAAGAACGACGCTTTCGTCGCGAACGTGCTCGCGGAGTTCGCCGTGGTGCTGGAGAACGCCGAGATCGTGTGGCCGACCAGCGCCGCCGCGCAGCAGGCGGCGACGGCGGCGATCGCGATCTTCAGCGCGGCGGCCTGCATCTCATGCGTAGTCGGAGGGCGTCCAGCGATGCACAGGAACCTGGACAGATGTTCGATCGGACCCGCGCCACCTCGCCGCCGATACGCACGGAAGTCCAACGGGCACGGATGCCCCAGCGAAGGAGGAGTCGTGTCCCGGAGGATCGCTGCCATTGGTGGAGTGCTCGTCGCGCTCGCCGCACCGAGTGCCGCTGCTGCGGCGTGTCCCACAACCCCGCTGGCGCCTGCCGCGCTGACCGGCTTCGAGCACGGTCGCGCCGGCTACAGCGCCACCAACCTCATTCCGAGCGGCACCGGGGCATCGGTCACACCCGCCGCGGCGCGCAACGGCGCGTACGGGCTGCGCGTGAACGCGACCGGCGCCGCCGGCAACGAGTGGTTCATGTGGCCCACCGCCCCCCGGGCCGGCGTCGCGCGGTTCGCGATGAAGCTCGACGCCGCTCCCGCCGCCGACGTGGCCGAGCTGTTCCGGATGGACACGTACTCCAAGTCGGCCGTGCGCATCGGCTTCGACTCGTCCTCGCAGTCGCTGCGCCTGACGCTCAACTCGGCCGCGGGCGGCAGCGCCGCCGTGACCGGGCCGGCGCTGGCCACGGGTGCCTGGCACATCGTCGACGTCCGCTACGACGTGGGCGCCGGGCACTCCGCCGACTGGTCGGTGGACGGCGTCGCGCAGCCCTCGGCCGCCGTGGCCGGCGGGCTTGAGTCGCTGCACTACGCGCGCTTCGGCACGATCACGTCCGACACGTTCACCGCGCACTACGACGACGTGCTCCTGTCGCACGCAGCGGCCGACTACCCGGTCGGCGACGGCCGCGTCGGGGTCCTGCGCCCGAACGGCTCGACCGCGTCGAGCAGCGCGCTGCGCGACGACGACGGATCGACGGTGGACGCCGGCTCGTGGGCGCGGCTCGACGAGATCCCGGCCACGTCGACGGTCGACTTCCTCCAGCAGACCGCGGCGTCCGCCTCGAGCTACGCGCAGATCGCGTTCGAGGACACCGCGGAGCCGTGCGCGCGGGCGGTGCGCGGCTACTTCACCACGCACTCCCAGGCCACGAACAACGCCAACAACGCGAAGCTCAGCGTGTTCGACGGCGCGCGCGAGTCGGTGATCAGGTCCGGCGACTGGGCCGCGAACAACGCCTACAGCCGCGACTACAGCGCGACGGTCGCGCCGCAGGCGGAGTGGAGCCAGCCGGCGCTCAACGGACTCGTCGCGCGGTTCGGCTACTCGACCGACGTCAAGCCGCTGCCGATCCTCGACGGCGTGCTGATCGAGTACGAGGTCGCCCAGCCCTAGAACGGCCGCGGGGCCGGGTGGATCTCCACCCGGCCCCGCTCGCCGCCCTCGGAGGTCAGCGACGCGCTAGGCGTCCTGCGCCTCCCAGGTGAACGTCTGGGTGTGGGTCTTGTTGGCCGCGCTCTGGTCGTTCGCGACGGTGACGTCGAACCGGTAGACGTGCGCCTCGGGGTTCGTCCACGGCTCGGCGTGCCGCCCGGGGCGTCGGAGATGCCGCCGGTCCACGTCGTCGGGTACTGGTCCATCCGGGCGTTGAACAGGACGCCGTTCGCGCCCGCGCCGTTGCCGCCGCCGTACGTCGCGCCGTCGGCGACGAAGCTCGAGCCCGCCCTGTCGGTGCACGCCATGTTCGTAGGCATGCGGCGCCCGAGAACGTGCCGCGGGTCACCTTGAGGTCGAGGTACTGGTTGAGGCCGCTGCCGGCCGTCGCCGCGCCGTAGAGGCGCACGTTCGAGGTCAGCGTGCCGGTGTAGCTCACCGTGATGCACTTCGAGACGGTATCGCCGGGGCCGGCGCCGGTCATGCTGAACATCGCGGTGCCGCTGTCGTTGTCGCTCAGCGCGACCGAGCCGGTCTGGAACTCGTTGCCGGCGTTGCTCGTCGTCGCGCTGAAGGCCGACCACGTGGCCAGGCCGGCGATCGACGCGATCACGCCGATCAGGAACACGATCAGCGCGGACTTGGTCTTGCGGTCGAGCGGGGCTCGCTGGGGGAGTGGCCATGGCGTCCTTCTCCGCGTAGGCGGGGAACTGCCCCACGTCGTTCGGTGGGGCTTGCATGCTTTGGTCGGCGGAAATCGTGTGAGCTTGAGAATTCCGCTGAGCGGTCGATTACGGGGCCGATCGTGCGACCCGTCCCCACGCACCTCGCCCACGCCGGGCTCACGGCGCTGTGCGCATTCGTCCTGCTCGTGCTGGGCGGCGTCGCGCTGGCCAAGCCGCTCGGCTACCGCGTCCTCGTCGACCACAGCGACTCGATGGCCCTGCCATTCGCGGCATGACGTCCTCGTCAGCGAGGTCGTACCGCCGCGCAAGGCGAAGGTCGGCGACGTCGTGAGCTTCCACAGCCCGGACGCGGGCCGGCTCGTGACGCACCGCGTCGTCTCGCGGCGCCTCGAGCGGGGCGGGCGCTGGGCGTTCGTCACGCGCGGCGACGCGAACACCGGCGTCGAGCGCTGGGGGTCGCGACGGACGGGCGGGTCGGGCGCGTCGCGAAGCGGCTGCCGAAGGCCGGGTACGCGATCGGGTGGCTCGGGCAGCCGATCGGGCGGTTCCTCCTGGTGGCGGTCGGCGGGATCGCGCTCGCGGCCTGCTCGCGCGCAGGATCTGGAGCCTGTGATGCGGCGCCGCCTCCTCCAGGCGCTCCCGGTCGTCGTCGTGGTCGTCGCCGTCCCGCTCGGCCTGGCCGTCGCCCGCGACGGCGACGCCCCGGTCCGCGCCGCCGCCAGCAAGCGCGGCCGGCGTGATGGACGACGACGGGGGCACGCCGATGTTCGCGCTGACGGCGCTCGCGCCGGGGCGGTCGACGTCGCGTTGCATCCGCCTCCGCTACGCCGGCGACGGTGACGGCAGCGTCCGTCTCGACGGACGGATCCGGGGCACGACGCTCGCCTTCCGGATCGCGCTGGTCGTCGAGCGGGGAGCGGGGGATCCTTCGAGCACTGCCGCGGGTTCCGCGGCGAGCGGGTGTTCGCCGGGACGCTCGCTGAGTTCGCCGCGGCGGACGGACGTGCGTGGCGGGCCGCCGACGGCGACGCCGCCACCTACCGCTTCACCGCCACCGCGGCATCGGACCTCCCCGAGCGCGACGACCACGCGGCGGCGACGTTCACGTGGCATGCGACGGCGGTCCCTGCCGCATGGTCCCGGTGGTCCCGGCGGCCCGGGCGGCCCGGCGGCCCGGGCGGCGGCCCGCCGGCTCCCGCGGGCGTGCCCGGCGGGCGGCCGGGGCCGGTCGCGCCGGGAACGCCTGGTGCGGGCGGCGGTACGCGCGGTCCCGACGCCCGCGGCGGCCGCGCTGCTCGCGGCGGCGACCGCGGGCGCGGCGGCGTCTCGGGCGGCGGAGCCGGCGATCGCGGCGGGCTCGGTGGCTCTGGCGCCGGCGGCGCCGGCGGCCCCGGGGCGCCCGCCGATGCACCCGGCGGGCTCCGGCGCGCGTTCGACGCGCTCGCCGCGGCGGCCGTCGACGTCGGCGAGCGCGCGGCGTTCCCGCTCGTGCTGCTGCTCGTCATCGGGATCTTTCTGGCGGCGCAGCACCGCATCGACCAGCGCGATCCGAAGCTCGCGCTCGCGCCCGTGCACGCGGAGACCGACCTCCCCTTCACCCCGCTGCGCCTCGGAGGGCCGGGCGAATGAGGGTCCGGACCGCCGACGCGACCCACGAGCTCGTCCCGCTCGCCGACCGCATGCGCTACATGCGGATCTTCCGCCTGCTCGCGGCGCTCGCGGTCGTCGGCGCCTGCGTCGCGCTGCCCGAGCTCCGCCGCGAGCCGCTCGCCGTCGCGCTGGGCGTCACCGGCGGCTACCTCGGGGTGTCGCTCGCCGGCGAGGCGATCTGGCGGATGGTCTCGCGCCGCGCGCTGCCGCTGTTCGGGGCGCTCGTCGTCCTCGACGCGGTGTACCTCGCGTGGAGCGCGTACCTGCTGGTCGACGCCGACGCTCCTCTGCGCTTCGTCGTGCTGTTCCACCTCGTCGCGGTCGCGCTGCTCGCGTCGTTCCGAACCGGCCTCAAGCTCGCGCTGTGGCACTCCCTGCTGCTGCTCGCCGTCTTCCACGCGCAGGAGGCGGGGGTGCTGGAGTCCGCCGGCGGCGGCGAGGCCGTCGCCCTCGGCGGCCTCGAGTACCGCACGCTGCTCGCGCAGGCCGTCGCGTACTGGCTCGTCGCGATCGCCACCGCGAGCTTCGGCGCGGCCAACGAGCGCGAGCTGCGCCGCCGGCGCTACGACCTCGAAGCCCTTGGCGGACTGGCCGAGCGGCTCGAGCGCGCGGCCCACGCCGGCGGGGTCGCCGCGACGCTCGCGGACGCCGTGGCCGACGACTTCGGATTCGAGCGGGTCGCCTTCTTCGGGGCGCCCGAGCGCAAGCTCGAGCTGCTCGCCGGGCGCGGGCTCGTGCCGTTCGCGCTCGACGGCGGCCTGGAGCCGCGGGCCGACGGCGCGCTCGCGCACGCCGCCGAGAGCGCGCAGCCGCTGCTCGTCGCGGGGTTCGAGCCCGCCGACGAGCCCGCGCTGGCCGCCGCGATGCCCGAGCCGGGCAACCTCGTCTTCGTCCCGCTGCACGCGGACGGCCGGACGGTCGGCGTCATGGTCTGCGAGCACGCGCTGCGGCGCGGGTCGCGGCTGGAGCGGCGCGTCGTGTCGATGCTCGAGCGGTACGGCTCGCAGGCGGGGCTCGCCCTGACCAACGCGTGGCTGGTCGACCGCCTGAAGCGCTCGGCGACGACCGACGGCCTGACCGGCGTCGCCAACCGGCGCGCGTTCGACGAGACGTTCGCACGCGAGCTCGCGCGGGCGGCGCGCGCCGACGACCCGCTGAGCCTCGTCCTCGTCGACCTCGACCGCTTCAAGCTGCTGAACGACACGCATGGCCACCTCGCGGGCGACGACGTCCTGCGCGCGGTGGCGAGCTGCCTCGAGGACGAGGTCCGCATCGGCGACAGCGTCGCGCGCTACGGCGGAGAGGAGTTCGCGGTCGTCCTCCCGGGGCTCGACGCCGCCGACGCCCTCGCGGCCGCCGAGCGGCTGCGCACGCGCGTCGCCGCGCTGGAGCTCGGGGCGGCCGTCACCGTCAGCGCCGGCGTCTCGTCGTTCCCGCTCCACGCGAACGAGCCGCTCGGGCTCATCCGCGCCGCCGACGCCGCGCTCTACGCGTCCAAGCGCGACGGCCGCGACCGCGTCACGGTCGCGGGCTGACGGCGCCCAGCAGCCGCCGGGTGACGCCGGCGATCGTCCGCACGCCCGCGCCGAAGCGCAGGCCGTCGGTCAGGACGACGAGCGCCATGCGCCGGCCGTCCGCCGTCTCGAGCAGCGCCCCCTGGTTGACGAGCCTGCGCCGCCAGCCGCCCTTGAAGAACGTCGTGTAGCCGCGCCGGCGCGCGGCCGGCGCGATCCCCCACGTCTGCTTCGGGACGACCGACGACAGCAGTCGCCGTGCGTACGCGCGGTGGCGGCGCGGGACGAGGCGGTCGAAGCGCCGGAAGAAGCGCGCCTGGTCGGCGGCGGTGATCTCGACCTCCGACCACGTGCCGTTCAGCCTGAGCCGCCGCATGCCCGCCGCGCGGCCGACGTCGGTCAGGCCGGCGTCGCCGACGAGCGCGTGGATGCGCGACGCGGCGCGGCTGCCGGAGACGACGATCATCGGCGCGAGGATGCGGTGGACGGCCGGGGGGACCGGGCGGTTGCGCAGCCGCCGCAGGTAGGCGACGAGCAGCATCGCCTTCGTCTGGCTGGCCGAGCGGTGGTGGCGCGCGCCGCCGCGCGCGTACAGCCGGCCGCGCGTGTCGATCACCGCCCACGAGACGCGCGCGCCGGGCGTGCGCTCGCGCTCCTTCGCGTAGGCGCGCGCGGCGTGCAGCCCGTCCGCCGCCGGGATCGTCCGCGAGTGCGCCGCCGGCGCCGCGCAGAGGACCAGCGCACAACTAGCCAACCGGATCCAGGTCGATGCGTTCATGTTCGCGAAGGGCCACTGACCACCCACGGAGGAAGGGGTACTCATGATCGGTCTTCTCATCGCCATTCTGGTGGCAGCCGTCGTCTTCTGGCTGTGCACCGCCCTCGGGCTCCCGGTCATCGTCGCCGCCATCGCGGCGATCCTCGTGCTGCTCGTCGGCTTCCCGTCGACCGGCGGGTACGGGTTCCGGGGCGCACGCCGGTAGCACCCACGAAGCGGGGCGGCCGCCAGTCTGCCGGCGGCCGCCGGCTTCGCGTCGCCCCGCGCCGCGCTGCGCTGCGGCAAGATGCGCGGGATCGTGCGGATCTTCAGCGGCATCCAGCCGACCGGGCGCAAGCACCTCGGCAACTACATCGGCGCGATCACGCAGTACGTGGCCGGGCAGGATCGCGGCAATCCCGCGATCTACTGCATCGTCGACCTGCACGCGACGACGGTCGCCTACGACCCCGCGGAGCTGCGCGAGCGGGTGCTCGACACGACCGCGATCCTCATCGCCGCCGGGCTCGATCCCGACCGCTGCGTCCTCTTCCGGCAGGGCGACGTCGCCGAGCACACCGAGCTGTGCTGGCTGCTGTCGAGCGTCACCGAGCTGGGGCGCCTCAACCGCATGCACCAGTTCCGCGACAAGTCGGTGGCCCAGCGCGAGCTCGTCAGCGCGGGGCTGCTCATGTACCCGGTGCTCCAGGCCGCCGACGTGCTCGTCTACCGCGCGCACGAGGTCCCGGTCGGCGAGGACCAGCGCGAGCACCTCGAGCTGATGCGCGACGTCGCGGAGCGGTTCAACGCGCGCTACGGGGACCTGCTCGTGGTCCCGAAGCACCGCATCCCGGAGGTGGGCGCCCGCGTGCGCGACCTCCAGGAGCCGGAGCGGAAGATGTCGACGACGGGCGGGACGCCGCAGGGGACGGTCCTCGTGCTCGACGAGCCGAACGTCGTCCTGAAGAAGTTCAAGCGGGCTGTGACCGACTCCGAGGACCCGCCGACGATCCGCCGCGGGGCGGGCAAGGCGGGCATCACGAACCTGATCGAGATCCTCGCCTCGGTGCGCGGCAGCGAGCCCGCCGACGTCGAGAGGGACTTCGCGAACGCCCGCTACGGCGACTTCAAGGTCGCCGTCGGCGAGGAGGTCGCGGCGTGGCTGGCGCCGGTGCGCGAGCGCTACGAGGCGCTGCGGGCCGACGAGGACGCGCTGGAGGGCGCGCTCGCCGCCGGCGCCGGCAAGGCCCGCGCGCTGGCCTCGGAAACCCTCCGCGACGTGCGGCGCGCGATGGGCGTCGGGCCACCCGGCGGCTGAGTCGGCACGGCGCGGCGCACTCTCGCCGCGATATGCGCCCGATGCTCCGCACGTGCCTCCACGCCCGACCGCCGAGCGTCGACTTCGTCGTCCTATCGACGACAAACTCGACGCTCGCGCGGCGTGGGCAGCGGCGGCGAGCCTCGGAATCCTCTCCCTCGACGAGTTGCGGGCCTGTGGGCTGTCGCGGACGGCGATCCACAAACGGGTCGCTGCGGGGCGCCTGCACGTCGTCTACCGCGGGGTCTACGCGGTCGGGCACCCGGGTCTCACGCCCGAGGCGCGGATCCTCGCCGCCGTGAAAGCTTGTGGGCCCTCCGCCGTCGCCAGCCATCGCGGCGCCGCGTGGCTGTACGGACTGATCGACGAGGTGCCGTGCCCCGAGGTGACGGTCGTCGGCGCCGGCACACGGCTGCACCGGGGGATCCGCGTGCACCGCACCGCGGCGCTCGAAGCCGTGGACCGGCGGCGATGGAAGGGGATTCCGGTGACGTCGCCGGCGCGGACGCTGCTCGACTGCGCGGCGGTGGTGCCGGAGCCGACCGTGAGGAGGCTGGTGAGGGAGGCGTTCGCCAAGCGCCTGGTCACCCTCGACGAGCTCATCGGGATCCTCCGCCGCCTCGGGCCGCGGCGCGGTTCGCGGCGGTTCGCGATGGTCGTCGCCAGCGGTTTCGTCCCCACGCGCAGCGTGCTCGAGGACGTCGTCCTCGACCTGTTCGACCGGGGCGGGCTGGCCCGGCCGGACGTCAACGTCGGGCTGCGACTCGGCGGCCGCGTCGTCGTCCCCGACTTCCGCTGGCCGTCCGCGCAGCTCGTCGTCGAGGCCGACGGGCGCGCGTTCCATGACCACAAGATCGCCCGCGAGGACGACGCGGCGCGCCAGGCGCTGCTCGAGGCCCACGGTGAGCGCGTCCTGAGAGTGACGTGGGAGCAGGCGATGAAGCGGCCCGAGCAGACGCTCGCGCGGCTCCGAGCGGCCGGCGCGCCGGGCGCGTGACCGCCGACCGTCGAGTTCGTCGTCGATACGACGACGAAGTCGACGCTCGGCGGGTTGGGGGTGGTCGTCGGGGCCCGCCGCTAGCCTCCCGGCGCAGTGTCCGCGGTGGCCGACCTCCATCTGGACCTCGAGGTCTTCTCGGGGCCGTTCGACCTGCTGCTGACGCTCGTGCTGCGCGAGGAGGTCGACCTGCTCGAGGTCGAGCTGGCCGAGGTCGTGCTCGCGTACCTCGACCACCTCGAGGCGCGCGGCGAGCTCGATCTCGAGGTGACGACGGAGTTCCTCGTGCTGATCGCGGCGCTGCTCGAGCTGAAGTCGCGGCTGATGCTGCCGCGGGCGGAGGACGAGCTGCTCGACCTCGAGCCGGCCGAGGCCGCCGAGGAGCTGCTGGCCCGGATGATCGAGGCCAAGCGGTACCGCTCGGCGGCCGACCACCTGCGCGAGCTGCTCGCCGCCGAGGACGGCGTGCGGTACCGCAGCGCCCCGCCGCCGCCGTGGCTGCGCCGGGGCGGGCTCGACGAGCTTCCCGAGGGCGTGTACTCCGGCGACCGGCTCGGCGCCGCGCTCGGCGGCCTGCTGCGCCACCCGCCGCGGGTCGACGTCACCCACCTCGGCCAGGTCCGCGTGAGCGTCGCCGAGCGCCTCGCGGTCCTGCGCTCGCTGCTGAGGCGGGGGGCGACGACGTTCGACGAGGCGGTGCGCGGGGCCGACCGGGTCACCGTCTGCATCACGCTCTTCGCGCTGCTCGAGATGTACAAGCAGGGCGAGGCGACGTGGGAGCAGGCCGAGCCGTTCGGCGAGATCGCCATCGCGCCCCAGGAGGCGCCGGCCGACGTGCCTGCCGCCGAGGTGGCGACGCCGTGAGCGAGCTCACGCGCATCGTCGAGGCGCTGCTGTTCCTGTCGCCGGAGCCGGTCGCGGCGGAGGACCTCGCGTCGGCGTGCGACGTGTGGCCCGACGACCTCGTGCCCGTGCTCGAGGAGCTCCGCGAGGCGTTCGCCGAGGGGCGGCGGGGGATCGTCCTGCGCGACGTCGCGGGCGGATGGACGCTGGCCACCGACCCGATCGCCGAGCCGGCGGCGCGGCGGCTGCTGGCCAAGCCGCGCACGCCGCCGCTGAGCCCGGCGCAGGCCGAGACGCTCTCGCTCGTCGCCTACCTCCAGCCCGTGTCGCGTCCGGAGGTCGCGCGCATCCGCGGCGTCGCGTCGGAGTCCGCGACGGCGACGCTGCTCGAGCGCGGGCTGATCGAGGAGTCCGGCCGCTCGCAGTTCGGCGCCGTGCTCTACCGGACGACGCCGCTCTTCCTCAAGCTCTTCGGCCTGCAGTCGCTCGACGAGCTGCCGGACCCCTCCCGCTGGGATCCGACGCCGGAGGAGCAGGGCGAGCTGCGCGACCGGCTGCTGCGCGCCGGCGAGGCGCGCGCGGGCGTGGCGCCTGCGACGAGCGAGGCGCGCTAGGAGGCGCGTCATTGAAGCGGGGACCCGTTTCGACGCTTTGCGGTACGGACTTCGGCCGCCCGGTCGGGCAATCCGGCGGTGTTGGTCAAGCTCGTGCTCGTCGGAGCCTTGGAGGCATCGGCTCGATGTCGGGTGCTGACTCCACATCCGACGGTTTCGCACGCGCAGACGCAGCGCGTGTGGAGACTCGCCGGTGTCTGAGCAGCATTCCCTGATGATGCCAGGCCTCGTCGCGATGCTTCTGGGGAGTGTCGGTACGAGGGGGGCCGCTGGATGTGGGTCCCGGTGCGGATCGATGAGGTGTGGCTGGGTGTACCTGTCGTTGCGCCACCCGTCGTACCAGAAGGCTCAGAGTTCGGAGCAGCGAGATACGTGGTCTTCGTAGGCCAGGATCCACGTCGCTCGTTCACCCTGACGTTCGAATACGGTGACGGCGCGTCCGATTCGTGCTACATCCCGCCGGGAGTCGGTGCGTACGAGTGCCGCTTCTCGCATCTATTCCCCGAACGTGGTACGCCGATCGCGGGGCACAATTGGCGCGTGTACCAACAGGTCGCACGCGTCATCGAGACAGGACGCGTTGGGAGCTCGCTCACCATCCACAAGTGCTAGCCACGACAGGTTCGACGGCGACAGCCGCGTGATGAGCGGCATTGCGCAGACACCCCGCGCGCGCGTCGTTGCGCGGCTCGCTGACCACGAAGCGGAAAAGCTGGGACATCGATTCGCCGGCCCCGAGCACCTCTTTCTCGCCATGTGCCGGGAGGGACATGGTCTTGGAGCTCTGGCACTCGATGAGCTAGGGGTCAAGGACCCCGCCTGCCGCCTTGTCAGGGAACGTATGGAGGCCAGCGACTACACGCCTACGGCCAGAGATCGAGCGAGGGCGATCGATGCGGCGGAGCAGGTAGCGCGATGCCGTGGTCACGACTACGTCGGCACCGAGCACCTCCTGCTCGGCATGATCGCCGCGGCGGGCACCGTGCGATCGGCGCTGACAGAGCTCCTTGTCGTCGCTGAGCTGGAACGAAACCTCGAGGCGAAGATGAGGCCTCACCCGCGATAGACGTGCGCCCGATCGCCCCCAATCCACGGTCACCTTCAGCTGGTTGATCCACGCATATCGCGGCGGTCCCGATGCCGCGGCAACCGCACTGCTGCGGTGTCACGCGACGTGGGGCCTGCTGCGGGCGGGCGGAGGTGGCGAGGCGACCGCCGCAACCCTCCGCGCCGGGCTCGACCCGCTCGGCGTCCGGGTGCTCGAGCGGATCTAGGTGTCCCGCCCGCGGACGTGCTGGACGAGGGTGATGGGAGGTCGGGCGCGGCGGGTGACTGCGCTCGCCTGCGGTTGAAGGATCGCATGAACGCTGACAGCGCGCGGTCGCGGGTGGTTGAATTGGGCGAGATGCGGCTGTGTGACCACGCGTGGCGGGCAGTGCCGAAGAAGCGCTCGCCTTCCCGTTGCAGCGAGGGGTGTAGGCGGGGTGAGGATCTCGCGCTCTCCTCTGCGTGCAGCTCGCAGGCCAGCCGCGGGTGATCGTCGACGCCGATCACGACCGTCTTGGCGGCATCTCCTAGCGGCGGTGCGTCTGACGCTCGCCGGCCGGCCGGCTGACGCCGTGGCGGTGCAGCACCTTCCAGCACGTCGACCGCTGCCGGCCGGTCAGCAGCGTCAGGCGCATCGGCCCGCAGATGATCTTCGCTCGGCTCGAGCATCGCCCGCCCTGCTCGGCCGACAGCGCCCACCGACACGACTTCGCCACCGGCCGACGCGGCAGACACCATCGCCCGCTCGTCCCTCCTCCTCGCCGCCTCAAGCCACCGATCGCGCGCCGTGGTGACCGTCGTCGGCAAGCAGCCCATCGACCGCGCGATCACGCGCGCCTGCTCGCCGACGAGCAGGCGCGAAACCAATCTCACGCTTCGCGCGCGCCCGAACCGGCATCTACCGTCCGACACGTCCAGCCCTCCCTCCGGAGCCTTCAGTTGTGGAAGACCGACAGCGCCGGCGCAGACCGGACATCGCTCTTCCGCCGTTCAGCAGGCCCGTGAGCAGGTCACCGAGGCGCGCGCCGCAGCGAGCTGGCCGCAGGCCGCGTCGATGTCGCGCCCCCGCGTGAGCCGGACGGTGACCGGCACGCCGTGCTCCTCGAGGACCGCGCGGAAGGCGTCGATGGCCTCGCGCGAGGAGCCCTCGTACGCCGTGCCGGTCGGGTTGTACGGGATCAGGTTGACCTTGAACGTGTCCGTGCCGAGCAGCTCGGCGAGCTGGAGCGCCTGCTCGTAGCGGTCGTTGACGCCGGCGAGCATCACGTACTCGATGAAGACGCGGCGCTTCTTGCGCTCGTTCCACCGCCGGCAGGCCGCGAGCACGTCGGCGAGCGGGTAGCGCTCGTTCACCGGCATGATCTGCGAGCGCAGCGCGTCGTCGGGCGCGTGGAGGCTGAGCGCGAGGCGGATCGGGGCGGGATCTGAGATCAGCCGCTCGATGCCCGGCAGCCAGCCGACGGTGGAGATCGTCGTGCGCCTATGGGTGATGCCGAGGTCGGGCAGCCGGCGGGCGGCGGCGAGGACGCCTTCGAGGTTCATGAGCGGCTCGCCCATGCCCATGAAGACCGCGTGGTCGACATCCTCGATGCGCCGGAAGTGCAGCGCCTGGTCGAGGATCTCACCGGCGCTCAGGTTGCGGCCGAACTTCATCGCGCCGGTCGCGCAGAACGTGCACGTCAGGGGGCAGCCCGACTGCGAGGAGAGGCAGAGCGAGCGCCGGCCGTCGCGGTAGCGCATAAGGACAGCCTCGACCGGGCGCCCGTCGGCAGTGTGGAAGAGCACCTTGAGCGTGCCGTCGCGCGACTGCGTCTCGTGGACCGGCGTGAGCGTCGAGAACGGAACCGCCTCGGCGAGCCGCTCGCGCAGCGTGGCGGGCAGGTTCGTCATCGCCTCGTAGCCGGTCGCGCCGCGCGCGGCCCATTCCCACACCTGCTTGGCGCGGAACCGGGGCTGGCCGGCGGAGGCGAGCGTCGCTTCCAAGAGCGCGAGGTCCACACTCCCAGGGTATGCGCCTCGCGAAGTACCTCGCCCACGCCGGCGTCGCCTCCCGGCGCGCCGCCGAGGAGATCGTCCGCGGCGGCCGCGTGACCGTCGGCGGCGAGGTCGTCACCGACCCGGCGCGCGACGTCGGCGACGCCGACGCGGTCACCGTCGACGGCGCGCGCGTGGCCGGCGCCGAGGAGCGCGTGGTGTGGGCGCTCAACAAGCCCGCCGGCGTCGTGGCGACGGCGCGCGACACCCACGGCCGGCGGACGGTGGTCGACCTCGTCGAGTCGCGCGGCGCGCGGCTGTACCCGGTCGGCCGCCTCGACGCCGACACCACCGGCCTCATCCTCCTCACCAACGACGGCGAGCTGGCCAACACGCTCACGCACCCGCGCTACGAGGTCCCGAAGACGTACAGGGTGCGGGTCGCGCGGGCCCCGGTCGGCGACCGCGCCGTGCGGCGGCTGCGCGAGGGCGTCCAGCTCGAGGACGGGCCCACGGCGCCGGCGCGGGTGCGCCGCGACGGGCGCGACGTGCTCGAGATCACGATCCACGAGGGCCGCAACCGCCAGGTCCGGCGGATGTGCGAGGAGGTCGGCCACCCGGTCGTCGCGCTCGAGCGGATCGCGTTCGGGCCGTTGCGGCTCGGGGACCTTCCCCCGGGCCGGGCCCGGCGGCTGACGGGGTCCGAGCTCGACCGGCTGCGCCGCCGCTCCTGATAGAACCGACGCCTCCATGCGCCTCTACGCCCTCCGCGGCGCGTCGTCCGTCGACCGCAACGATCCGCAGGCCATCCTCGGCGCGACCGAGTGGCTGCTGCGCGAGATCATGCGGCGCAACGACCTGATCCCCGACGACGTCGTGAGCTGCATCTTCACGCTCACCGAGGATCTCGACGCGGAGTTCCCCGCCGTCGCGGCGCGCAAGATCGGCTTCGACCGCGTGCCGCTCCTGTGCGCGCGGGAGGTCCCGGTGCCGGGCGCGCTCCCCAAGATCATCCGGATCCTCATGCACTACTACGCGTCGGACGCGCACCGCACGCAGCACGTCTACCTCGGGGAGGCGCGCGGGCTGCGCGACGACTTCGAGGCCGCGCAGTAGCGGCTGCGTCAGTCCTTGTAGGGGTCGTACGTGTCGGCGCCCGCCATCGCGACGCCGATCGGGATGAGCGTGTGGAGGACGCGGACCGTCCCCTCGTGCGCGGCGAGCACCTGCGGGAGGCGCTTGTACGCCCCGGGCGCCTCGTCGGCGCCGCCGCCGCGCAACTCGATCCCCTTGGCCCGCAGCTCGGCCCGCACGGTGTCGTAGTCGATGGCGCCGCCCTCGCGGACGCGGACCGACTTGACCTTCCGCGCCCGCGGCGCCGCCTGCGCCTCGGCGCGCGTCATGTAGAGGTCGTGGTCGACGTCGTTGCGCCAGCGCTTGCGCGGCCGGCCCGCCGCGGCGGTGCGCGACATCGCGCGTCCCGCGCCGTGGACGGTGGAGAACAGGGCGCCGCGGGCGGCCTCGGTCCCCTCGAGGATCACCGACGGCTCGCCCATCGAGGCGCCGACGAACCCGCGCTGGCCGGGGAACGCCGGCGTCGCGCCCTTGCGGACGACCCACCACTGCTCGCCGTCGTGGGTCTCGCGCCAGATCTCGTTGTGGTTGTTGTGGATCTCGTCGACCGCGTCGGCGCCGAGGATGTCGAGCACGGCGTCGACGACGACGTCGCGCCCGGCGAACGCGTAGCGCGCGGCGAGGCCCATGGCCGCGACGTACGACTGGCCGACGTCGGTCTTGTCGTGGAGCAGCAGCGGCGGCGCCTCCATCCCGCTCGGCGCGCCCTCCATGAAGTGCGTGGCGGTCCTGTGCCCGAAGCCGCGCGAGCCGAAGTGCACGCCGACCCACACCAACCCGTCCTCGTCCTCGAACAGGCAGACGAAGTGGTTGCCGCTGCCGACGGTGCCGAGCTGGTCGGCGGCGAGGTCGTAGAGCTTGCGCTGCGGGCGGAGGTCGGTCGTGCGGATCTCGTCGAGGATCGGATGGTCGGCCTTCGTGCCGGCGCTGCGGCCGACGCCGAACGAGATGCGCCCGACGACCTCGTCCATGACGCGCGGGAGGTCGGGGCGCAGGTCGGCGGCGCGGAGCTCGGTGCGGACGGCCTTGTTGCCGCAGCCCAAGTCAAAACCAGCGCCGGAGGGCGAGACGTGCTCGCGGTACGCGACGACGCCGCCGATCGGCTGGCTGTAGCCGAGGTGGCCGTCGGCGCACAGGACGCCGCGGGCTCCCTCCTCGCCGGCGACGCAGCGCTCGAGCTGGGCGACCGTCGCCGCGTCGTGGTCGCCGAAGATGCGGATGGTGCGATCATCCGCCCCCGTGCCGCTCGAGTTCGCCTCACGCATCGGTCGCATCCCGGTCTACCCCGCCGCGGGCGGCTACTCGCTGCCCGACGACGTGGCGATGCTCGCCTCGAACGAGTCGCCCGACCCGCCGCTGCCGCAGGTGGTTCGCGCGATCGAGCGGACGCTGACGAACCTCAACCGGTACCCCGATCCGGCGAACGCTCGGCTGCGGCGGGCGCTCAGCGACCGCTACGGCGTCCCCGCGAACCGGATCGCGATCGGGAACGGGAGCGTCGACCTGCTGCTCGCCGCCGGCGAGGCGCTGCTCGAGCCGGGGGCCGAGGTGGTCTACGCGTGGCCGAGCTTCGGCATCTACCCGCACCTCGCCGCCGCGAGCGGGGCGCGCGCGATCGCCGTCGGCCTCGACGGCGGGGATCGCCACGACCTCGACGCGATGATGGAGGAGATCACCGCGGCGACGCGGCTCGTGATCGTCTGCAACCCGAACAACCCGACGTCGACGGCGCTGCCGCTCGCCGGCGTCGCGGCGTTCGCCGAACGGGTCCCGCCGCACGTCGCCCTCGTGCTCGACGAGGCGTACTGCGAGTTCAGCCTGCTCGACGACCCCGACGCGTCGATCGACCTCCTGGAGCGCCACCCGAACCTCGTGCTCATGCGGACGTTCAGCAAGGTCTACGGGCTCGCCGGCATGCGCGTCGGCTTCGCGCTCTGCGGGAGCGAGCGCTTCGTGCAGGCCGTCGACCAGGTCCGCCAGCCGTTCTTCTGCAACGCCGCGGCGCAGGCGGCCGCGATCGAGGCGCTCCGCCACCAGGACGCGGTCGCCGAGCGGGTCGAGCGGGCGGTCCTCGCGCGGGTGGAGATGCAGAGCGGGCTCGAGCGGCTCGGGCTGCGCGTGGCCGCGTCGCAGGCGAACTTCTGCTGGCTGCACCTGCCCGAAGGGGTCGAGGAGAAGGCGGTCGCCGACGGCCTCGCCGAGCGCGGCGTCCTCGTCCGCGGCGGCACCGGCCTCGGGCAGGAGGGCGCGCTGCGCGTCACGTACGGGCGCGCCGAGGACAACGCGCGCTTCCTGCGCGAGCTCGCGGCGCTGCTCTAGCGCGTGACGCGTCGCCCGGCATCGGCTACTCTGGCGCAACGCCATGAGTCCGCGGCCCGCCACCACTCGTAGCTCTCATGCGTCCGGCGGGCGCTTCTACGCCTGGCGATTTCTCTAGGCGTTCGGCCGGAGACCTTTGCCGTCTTTCACAGACGGAAGCCGAGCGCCGCAGGACAATTTCCTCAGAGATCCGGGTGTAGAAAGGTGTCGGCAGGATGATGATCGTTATGAAGACGGGCGCGACGGAGGAGGAGATCCAGCACGTCGTGGAGCGCGTGGAGGGCGTGGGCGCCAAGGCCCACCTCTCGCGCGGCGAGGAGGTCACCGTGATCGGCGCGGTCGGCGACCGCGAGCACGTGATGCGCCTCGGGCTCGAGGGCTCCGCGGGCGTGGATCGCGTGGTGCCGATCCTCAAGCCGTACAAGCTCGCGTCGCCGCAGCTTCGCGGCGGGGCGCCTTCCGTGCTCGAGGTCGCCGGGCGCAAGGTGGGCGGCGACCACTTCGCGCTCATCGCGGGCCCGTGCACGGTCGAGTCGCGCGACCAGACGCTCGACACGGCTCGGGTGGTCAAGGCCGCCGGCGGCACGATGCTGCGCGGCGGCGCCTACAAGCCGCGGACGTCGCCGTACGCGTTCGCCGGGCTCGGCCAGGCGGGGCTGCGCATCCTCGGCGAGGCCAAGGAGGAGACCGGGCTGCCGATCGTCACCGAGCTGATGGACACGCGTGACATCGAGGCGGTCGTCGAGGTCGCCGACGTCATCCAGGTCGGCGCGCGGAACATGCAGAACTACGCGCTGCTCGCCGAGATCGGCCGCTCGGGCGTCCCGACGCTGATCAAGCGCGGCCCGTCGAGCACGCTCGAGGAGCTGCTGATGGCGGCGGAGTACGTGCTCAAGGAGGGCAACGAGAACGTGATGCTCTGCGAGCGCGGCATCCGCACGTTCGAGACCGCGTACCGGTTCACGCTGGATCTCACTGCGATCCCCGTGCTCAAGGAGATGACCCACCTGCCGGTCATCGTCGACCCGTCCCACGCCGCCGGGCGGCGCAGCCTCGTCGAGTCGCTGTCGCTCGGCGCGGCCGCCGCGGGGGCGGACGGGATCATCGTCGAGGTGCACCCCGAGCCCGAGGAGGCCATCTGCGACGGCCCGCAGCAGCTCGAGACCGACGGGTTCGCCGCGTACGTCGAGAAGCTCGAGCGCGCGGCCGCGGTCGCCGGCAAGACGCTGAGCGGCGCGGCCGCGTAGACCGTCTGGGTCGCTTGCGCGTCGCGGTCGTCGGGGTGGGGCTCATCGGAGGGTCCATCGGGATCGCGGCGCGGGAGCGCCTGGGGGCGTCGGTGCGCGGCTGGGATCCGTCGCCGGACGCGCTCTCGGCCGCTCGCGCGCGGGGCGCGATCGACGAGGCGTCCCCCGACCTCGCCGCCGCGGTCGGTGACGCTGAGCTCACGTTCGTCGCCGCGCCCGTCGGCGTGCTGCCGGGGCTCGTGAGGGAGGTGCTCGACGCCACTCCTCCCTCGTGCGTCGTGAGCGACGTGGGGTCGACGAAGCGCGCGGTCGCGGTCGACGACGAGCGCTTCTGCGGCGGGCACCCGCTGGCGGGCGCGGAGACGTCGGGCGTGGCGAACGCCCGCGGCGACCTCTTCGAGGGGGCGGTGTGGTACCTGACGCCGGCGGCGCGGACGTCGGGGATCCTGCTCGAGCGGCTGCACCGCGCGGTGGCGGCGTTCGGCGCGCGGCCGCTGTCGATCGACCCCGAGACCCACGACCGGCTCATGGCCGGCGTCTCGCACCTGCCGCACGTGCTGGCCAACGTCCTCGTGGCGCAGGCGGCCGCGGCGCTCGACGGGGAGTCGATCCCGCCGACCGGCCCCTCGTTTCGCGACGCCACCCGGGTCGCGGGAGCCAACTCCGCGATCTGGACCGACATCTACCTCGCCAACCGCGACGCGCTGGTCGAGCGGATCGCCGCGGCCGTGCCGGCGGCGAGGTCGCCGAGCCGCTTGCCCGACTTCGACATCAGGGACGCGATCACCGCGGGCACCGCGAACAGGGTCCAGATCTCGAGGACACCCACGAGCGCGCGGACGAGCGCGTGGCGGAGCCGGATCGGGCCGCCGTCGTCGCGGACGACCCGCAGGCCGAGCGCCATCTTGCCCAGGGTTCGCCCCCGCGTCATCGTCTCGAAGATCACCGGGTAGCCGACGATGATCGCGACCGTCCCCATCAGAAAGAGTGCCGCCGCCAGAGCGTCGTCGAGGTGGAACCCTTCGGTCACCGCGAAGACGAGGATGAGCACGAACTGCAGGACGAACGTCT
>JAUJPF010000081.1 GCA_030447275.1 Solirubrobacteraceae bacterium
GCCAACCGCGTCGAGGGCACGCGCCGCGCAGCCGAGAAGCTCGGCGTCAGCTAGGCCCTACTGCAGGTTCCGACGTTCGCGAGCGGCCCGCCATCCGGCGGGCCGTCTGCGTTTGCTGATCGGTTTGTGGCAGACGGGCGTGGTTTCGTGACGCTCGGGGCGAGACGATCCGCTTGATGCCCGCGATTGCAGCCGAACGAGAGCGTGCGTGGCGCCTTGGTCGGGGTCAGACCGACAAAGGCGCCACGCGCCGTGACGTCGAGGTCGCGCTTCTGGCGGCCGAGCAGCACGGCGTTATCGCGACGCGCCAGCTGAAGGCTTGCGGGGTCGATAACGACGCGATCAGGGTGCGCGTCGCCAGAGGCAACCTGCACCCGGTGTTTCGCGGCGTCTACGCCGCCGGCCACGCCGCTCTCACGCAGACTGCCCTCTTCGCCGCCGCAGTTCTCGCCTGCGGCGCGCGAGCGGTGTTGAGCCACTATGCAGCCGCCGCGCACCTCGGCCTGATGCGATGGGGCGGCGACCGCGACCCGGAGGTCATCGTCGCCGGCGCCGGGGGCCGCAGGATCGACGGCATCAAGGCCCACCGCTCGAAGCTCGACGGGCGCGACGTCTGGACGCGCGAGAACATCGCCGTCACGAGCCCTGCGCGCACGATCCTCGACATCGCCGCGACGAAGCCGCAGAAGCCGTTGCGCCGGATGGTGCGCCAGGCGCAGGCCGAGCAGCACGTCAACGTCCGCCAGCTGCTGGAGATCCTGCACCGCCACCCATGCCACCCGGGGGCCGCGAAGCTGCGCGCCGTCATCGCCGACGGTGCCGCGCCGACGCGCAGCGAGCACGAGGACAACGTCCTCGACCTGATCAGCGAGGCCGGCCTCGAGCGCCCGGAGATCAACCCGAAGCTCCAGCTCGACGGCCGCGACATCCGCCCCGACCGAGCACGTACAGCTCGCCGCCGCGCCGGGCTGCGAGGAGCAGGCCGGGCGCGACGGGCACTAGGAATCCGGCAGCCGCAGCTCGGCCTCGGCGTGGCGGATGATCCGCCTGCCGCCCTGCTCGCAGCCGCATTCGACGACGGCCAGGCCGCCGTCGACAGAACGCACCTTCCCCGTCACGACGAGCTCCTGCTCGGGCAGGCCCATGCCGCGGAACTGCACGCTCAGGCGCTTCAGGGACTGCGGCCCGCCGCCGGCTTCCGTGTGAGCGCGCGCGACCTGGGCCATCGTGTAGAGGCCGTGCAGGATCCGCCCCGGCAGCCCGACCTGCTGCGCGAACTGCTCGTCGATGTGGATCGGGTTGAAGTCGCCGGACGCCCCGGCGTAGCGGACCGTGAGGTACCTGTCGGGCGTGACCGCGAGCGGCGGGATCTCGTCGCCGGGCTTCATCGTGCCCCGCGCACGATGTTCGACCAGCGTCCCGAGCAGACCGTCTGACCGCGCCCGTTGGCGGACTCCGACGTGAAGACGTAGAAGCGGTTGCCGGCGCGCTCGCTGACGTCGGCGACGCTCACCGTCGTCGTGATCTCGTCGCCCGCGACCACCAGCGTGCCCCACTCGAACTCCTGGCCGCCGTGCACCATCCGCGAGAAGTCGATCCCGACGTCGGGGTCGAAGAGCACCGGCCACAGCGCCGGGAGGGCGTAGACGACCGCGAACATCGGCGGCGCCACGACGTCGTCGTAGCCGGCTGCGCGCGCCGCCTTTACGTCGAGGTGCAGCGGGTTGGACTCGCCGACCGCCTGGGCGTACTCGCGCACCTTCTCGCGCCCGACCGCGTAGTGGGCCGGCGGATAGGTCTTGCCGATGACGCCCGTGTTGACGGCCACGCGCGGGAGTTCTAGCAGGCCCGCGCCGCGTCGCACCGGCGCGGCTCAGACGATCGTCGCGACCGTCCCCCCATCGGCCGACCATGCGGCTCCGGTGACGGTCGAGGCACGCTGCGAGCACAGGAAGACGATCACCGCCGCGACCTCCTCGGGCTCGGCGAGCCGACCCAGCGGGATCTTCGCCGCCTGCGCCTGCAGCGCCTCTTCGTGCGAGATGCCGCGCGCCGCGGCGGCCTGATCGGCGAGCCCGCCCGGCGCCGTCCACAGCGGCGACGTGACGGCCCCCGGGGCGACGGCGTTGACGAGCACGCCGTCGGCCGCGTAGCGGTCGGCGAACACGCGCGAGAGCGACAGCTGCGCCGCCTTCGTGACCGCGTAGGCGGGATTCGTCAGCGACGGGCGCTTGCCGGCCGACGAGCAGACGTTGACGATTCGGCCGCCGCCCGCGGCGGCCATCCGCGGCCCGGCGGCGCGCATCAGCCGCATCGGCCCCATCACGTGCAGGTCCCACTGCGACTGCCAATCGTCGTCGCTGAGCTGCTCGAGCGAACGCACGAACGAGGTGCCGGCGTTGTTGACGAGCACGTCGACGCCACCGAAGCGCTCGACGCAGGCGTTGACGATGCGCTCGTCGTCGCGCGGCTCCGTCACGTCCGCCGCGAGAAGCTCGCAGCCGCCGCCGAGCTGCGCGCCGACGCGCGCGAGCTCGTCGCGATCGCGCGCGACGAGCAGCACGCGCGCGCCCTCGTCGACGAGCATCCGCGCGCTCGCAAGGCCGATCCCTCGCGTCGCGCCGGTGACGATGCAGGCCTTCCCATGCAGGCCGAGGTCCATCGCGAACCTCAGCTCCGCGCCCGCTTGGCGTCGTAGAGGATCTCCAGAAACCGCTCGGGATCGCTCACGTCGGCGCCGCCGACGCGCGGGCGCAGCGCACCGTCGAGCTGCGCCGCCAGGCGCGCGCGCGCGTCGCGCCCGAGCCCGTTGCGGCGCTCGAGGAACGCCCGCACCGTCGCGAGGTCCTCGACCGGCACGGCGCTCACGTCCCAGCTCGCGCCGGCCGCGGCGCGAATCGGCTCCGCGCGCGCCGGCCGCGCGCCGGCCGCGAAGCCCGGTTGCGCCGCGTCGATCGCGCGGCGGTCGCGGATCACGACGGTGTCGGCGGCGAGGTCGCCGAGGCGTTGGTTGCGCGACGTCGCGACGATCGAGATGATCGTCGGCACGTAGCTCAGCGTGATCCCGTCGACGAGCCGCAGCACGTTGCGGATCATGCTCGCGGTGAGGTCGACCCGGCCCCCGCCGGAGCGCACGACGCGCAGGCCGACGATCGACTTGCCGGGCGTGCGGCCGCCTCGCAGCGTCTCGAAGCCGACGTCGTAGAGCAGCAGCGTCAGGCCGATCGCCGGGACGATGACGAGCGCGCCGCTCGCCCCCAACGCCGCGAGCAGGACGATCAGCAGCAGCCCGACGATCAGGCCCTTGAACACGAGGTCGACGCCGCCCGCGACCGCCCGCGACCCGAGCCCGGCGAGCGTCAGCTCGAGCGCCACGCCTTCCGGCGTCGGGATGGTGATGCGATCCTCGTACTGCATCGGATGAAGGTAGAGCGTTTCATCAGCGAACGGCAGGACGATTGGCGTGAGCTCGACGAGCTCCTGCGCGCCGGCGCGCGCCTGCGCCGCGGCCGCAGATCGGCCCTCGACGTCCTGCGGCTCGCGGCGCTCTACCGCGGCGCGGCGGCCGATCTCGCGCTCGCCCGCCGCGGTCATCCGGGCGACCCGATCGTCGCGCGCCTGGAGTCGCTCGTCGCGCGCGCGCGACAGGCGGTGTACGCCGAGGAGCCGCCGCGCGGGTCGCTGCGCACGTTCTTCGGGCGCACGTACTGGGTGCGGGTGCGCGAGCGTCCGGCAGCGCTGCTGCTGGCGATCGCGCTGCTGCTCGTGCCGGCGGCGCTCGCGATCGGCTGGTCGCTGAGCGACACCGGTGCGGCGGTCGGGCTCGTGCCCGAGCAGTTCCGCGGCGCCGTCGAACCGGTCGGCGACACCGGCATGACGACGGCGCAGACCGCCGCCTTCTCGACCGCGGTGATGACGAACAACGTCCAGGTGACGTTCCTCGCCTTCGCCGCCGGAATCCTGTTCGGCCTCGGGACAGCGGTCGTCGTCGCCTACAACGGCGCCGTGCTGGGCGCCGTCGCCGGCGGCGCGATCGCCAACGGCAACGGCGTCGAGTTCGCCGAGTTCGTCACCGCGCACGGGATCATCGAGCTGTCGTGCATCGCGGTCGCGGCCGCGGCCGGGATGCGGATCGGCTACGCGATCGTCGCGCCCGGGCCGCGGCCGCGCGCGCGTGCGCTCGCCGAGGAGGCGCGCTCTTCGATCGTGATCGTGCTCGGCACCGTCCCGTGGGTGATCCTCGCCGGGATCATCGAGGGCTTCGTGACGCGCGCGGGCTTCGGGCTGATCCCGGGAATCGTGCTCGGCGTCGGCGTCGGCGCGGTCTACTGGACGCTGGTCGTCGTGCGGGGGCGGCCGCAGCAGCCGCGGGCGGGCGCGGCGCCGAAGCTCACAGCCGCGCCCGCGCCTTTGCGCTGATGTACGCGCTGACGCAGGCCCGCGCGAGGTCCGGTGGCGCGGTCTCCAGCACCCGCGCGCCGGCGCCGCGCACGCGCGCCGCGGCCCGCTCGCGGGCGGCGAGCACGTCGAGCGCCGCGGCCGCGCGGTAGACGTCGAGCTCGTCGGCGGGGCGGGTGCGAAGCGCCGCGTCGAGGTCGGGGTCGACGACGCCCGCCACGACGACCTCGTGGCGGCGCGCGAGCACCGGCACCGCGATCACGAGCGAGCGCGCGGCGACCTCCTCGATCAGGTCGGTGAAGACGATCACCAGCGCCCGCTTGGACGACGCGACGTTGCGAAAGGCGAGCTCGTAGTCGGAGTCGACCGGCGCCGGCTGCAGGTCGTAGACCGCGCGCACGAGCGCGTCTCCGCCCCGCCGGCGCGGCGCCAGGCGCCGATGGACGGTGGCGTCAAAGGCGACGGTGCCGCAGCGGTCGCCGAGCTCGTCGGCGACGAGCCCGACCGCAGTCGCGGCGTCGATCGCCGCGTCCAGGCGCGTCGCGCCTGCGCTCAGCGGCGCGGCCATCAAGCGCCCGCAGTCGAGCACGCAGATGACGTCGCGGTCCTGCTCGATGCGGTACTGGTTGCTCATCGGCCGGCCGAGCCGCGCGCTGGCGGGCCAGTTGACCTGGCGGATGTCGTCGTCGGGCAGGTACTCGCGGATCGACTCGAACTCGGTTCCGAGCCCGAGCGGGCCGCGCGACTGGCGCCCGGACTCGCGAAACCGCCCGCAGCGGACGGCGAGCGCGAGCCGGCGCGCGGCCGGCAGGTCGGGATAGACGAGCAGCTCTGCCTGCTCGCCCGCGCGGTGATCCCAGCTCGCGAGGCCGAGCGGACCCGCGACGCGAACGGCCGCCGGCGGCAGCGTCCAGCGCCCGCGACGGCGGGCCACGAGCTGCGCCTCGAGGCCGCCGTCCGCCTCCTGCGGCGCGATCTCGATCTGCGGCCCGGTCGGCTGGCGGACGCGGATCCGGCGCCCGCGCGCGGCAGCGGCGGGCAGCTGCACCGCGAGCGGCGCCGGAACGCCGCGCGCGACGATCGCCGGCATGCGCC
>JAUJPF010000021.1 GCA_030447275.1 Solirubrobacteraceae bacterium
CCGGCACCTCGCCGACGCCCGGCCAGTAGACCCGCGCGTCGATGCCGTCGCGCGCCGCTGTCGTGAAGTTCTCGTACGCGGTCTGGAACGCCATCCGCGTCCACAGCGGCCGGTCCTCGTCGACGACGACGCGGAGCAGCCCGTAGTAGAGCGCGGCGTTGGCGAGGATGTCGGCGACGGTCGGCCCGGCGGGGAGGACGCGGTTCTCGACGCGCAGGTGGGGGCAGCCGTCGACGACGTCGTAGATCGGCCGGTTCCAGCGGTAGATCGTGCCGTTGTGCAGCCGCAGCTCGCCGAGCCGCGGCGTCTCGCCGCGCTCGAGCTTCGCGAACGGGTCCTCGTCGTAGAGCTCGGGGAGCAGCGCGCCGAAGTAGCGGACGTTCTCCTCGAACAGGTCGAAGATCGACGTCGCCCACTTCTCGCCGAACCAGACGCGCGGGCGCACGCCCTGGGCCTTCAGCTCCTCCGACCGCGTGTCGGTCGCCTGCTCGAAGAGCGCGATCCGCGTCTCGCGCCACAGCTCGCGCCCGAAGAAGAACGGCGAGTTTGCGCCGACCGCGACCTGCACCGCGGCGATCGCCTGCGCGGCGTTCCAGTGCTCGGCGAAGTCCTCTGGCGGGACGAGCTGGTGGAGCTGCACGCTCGTGCACGCCGCCTCGGGGGCGATCGTGTCCGCGTACGTGGTCAGTCGCTCGGGCCCTGCGATGTCGATGTGCAGGTCCTCGCCGCGCGCCGCGAAGATCTGCTCGTTGAGCAGCGCGTAGCGCGGGTTGGCGCTGAGCGCGCCGGCGTTCAGGTGCTCGGTGTCGATCGTCGGGAGGATCCCGATGAGCATCATGTGCGCGCCCGCCGTGCGCCCCTTCTCGTCGGCGCTGTTGAGCGTGCCGCGCACGGCCTCCTCGAGCTCGGAGAGCACGCGGCCGCCGAGCTGCCGCGGCGCGACGTTGATCTCGACGTTGAACTGCGCGAGCTCGGTCTGGAAGTCGGCGTCGGCCACGCGCTCGAGGACCGTGGAGTTGCACATCGACGGCAGCCCGTCGTCCGACGTCAGGTTCAGCTCGATCTCCAGGCCGACCGAGCCGGGCTTGTCCTCGAAGCGGTGCTCGGTGAGCATCCGCGCGAACGCGTCGAGGCAGCGGTGGACCTTGTCGCGGTACCGCTGCCGGTCCGCGCGGGTGAACTCCTTGGCGGCGACCTCCTCGCCCATCCGTCGGCATGATCCCCGCGATGGAGCTCAAGCAAAAGGTGGTCGTCGTCACCGGCGGCGCGTCGGGCATCGGGCGGGCGCTCGCGTGGCGCTTCGCGGAGGAGGGCGCGAAGGCCGTCGTCGTCGCCGACCTGCGCGGAAGCGAGGAGGCGGCGAGCGAGATCGGCGCGCTGGGGATCGACTGCGACGTCAGCGACGAGCAGCAGGTCATCGCGCTGATCGACCGCGTCGAGGAGGAGGTCGGGCCGGTCGACCTCTTCGCCGCCAACGCCGGCGTCGGCGGCGGGACGATGCTCGACGGCTTCGAGTCCGCGCTCGGCGTCAACGTCATGCAGCACGTCTACGCGGCGCGCCGGCTCGTGCCCGGCTGGGTCGAGCGCGGCAACGGCTACTTCCTCTCGACGGCGTCCGCGGCGGGGCTGCTCACGCAGATCGGGTCGGCGGCGTACGCGGTGAGCAAGCACGGCGCCGTCGCCTTCGCCGAGTGGTTGTCGGTGACCTACGGCGACGCCGGCGTACGGGTGAGCGTGCTGTGCCCGATGGGCGTCAACACGCCGCTGCTCACCGGCGGCGAGGAGGCCGAGCAGGCCGCAGCCGTCGTCAGCGCGGCCGGCGCGATCCTCGAGCCCGAGCAGGTCGCCGCCGAGGTCGTCGAGGCGGTGCGTGAGGAGCGCTTTTTGATCGTCCCGCACCCCGAGGTGCTGACGTTCTTCCAGCGCAAGGCGTCCGACTACGACCGCTGGCTCGCCGGGATGCGGCGCCTCCAGGCGGCGATCGTCGCGGGCGGGCTGCCTGGCGGCGAGAGCCTCCAGGCAGCGCCCAGCGACTAGGAGGAGCTGCCGCCGCCCGACGAGCCGCCGGAGCGGCGCGACGCGCTCGCGCGGCCGCCCTTGGCGCCCGCCTTCTTGACCGACGGCGAGCGGCCACTCGACTTGCGCGACGACGAGCCCGAGCTCGGCTTGCGCGACGACGAGCCCGAGCTCGACTTGCGCGACGACGAGCCCGACGACGCCGAGCGCGAGCGCGAGCCCGACGACGAAGACCGCGACGACGACGAGGACCGCGACGACGACGAGCGCGACGTCCCGCCGTTGCCGGAGCGCTCCTTCGCCGGGATCTCCTCCCTGACGACCGCCTTGACGAGCTGCGCGATCTGGCCGCGGAGGAACTTCTGCATCCGCTCCTCCTGGCGGCGGTGCTCGCGCGCGAGCTTCGCGGTGTCCTTGTCGTTCAGGTTCTCGGCGAGCGCCTCGATCGCGTCGTAGTGCGCGATCTCCTCCGCCTCGTTCCACACCGCGTCGCGCACGTTGCGCAGCAGGTTGTCGGCCTCGCTCGTGCCGCGCAGCGCCTGCACGGGAGCCTTGGCCGCGGCAAGCGCGCGGTTGGCGACGTTCGCGACGCCGGTGGCGGCGCCGGACACGATGTCCGGCCCGGGAAGGCTCTGCGCCTCGGCCTTGCCGCCGAGCTGCTTGATGCGGCGCTCGATGCCGCGCGACTGCGCCTTCGTCTCCTTCAGGTGATCCTGGAACCGCTTCTGGAGCGGCTTGCGATCGGCGCTCTTGGCAAGTCCGATCTGCGCCTGAAGCACGGTCTCGAGCTGCTTCTCCTTGCCGTACGCCTCGTTGAGGTACTGGATGAGCTTCTGCTCGCGTGCGCCTGGGTCCGCCATCGGGTGGGTTCTCCTCCTAAGTCGCGTGGGCCCCGGCGGGCAGCCTTCCCGCAGATGCTCAGACCGAACCGCCGATCTTACGGCGCAACCCGTCGGGGTGGGTTCAGGCCGCGATGCGAACCGGCCGGCGCTCGATCTCCGCGCGCAGCTTCGCGAGTGTCGCACGCAGGATCCGGCTGACCTGCATCTGCGACACGCCGATGCGCTGCGCGATCGCCGTCTGCGTCATGTCGCGCTCGAAGCGCAGGTGCAGCACGTAGCGCTCGCGGTCGTCGAGCACGTGGCGCACGTGCTCGAGCAGGACGCCGATCTCGGTGCGCTCGAGCTCGTCGTCGTCGGCGCCGAGGCTGTCGCCGAGCGAGAGGCCGTCGGTGTCGCCGCCGGCCGGCTGCTCGAGCGAGGACGAGTGGTACGCGCGCCCGGCGACGATCGCCTCCATCACCGTCTCGAGGTCGAGGCCGAGCTGCTCGGCGATCTCCTGCGGCGTCGGCGAGCGGCCGAGCTTCGGCTCGAGCGCCTGGATCGCGCTGGTGACGCGCATCGCGTCCTCCTGGAGCGCGCGTGGGACGCGAACGGCCCACGCGTGGTCGCGCAGGTGGCGGCGCATCTCGCCGAGCATCGTCGGCACCGCGTAGCCGGTGAACGACGCGCCGTGCGACGGATCGAACCGGTCGAGCGCCTTCGTCAAACCGAGGAGCCCCGCCTGGACGAGGTCGTCGCGGCTGACCTTGGCCGACCAGCGGCTCGCGAGGTGGCGGACCAGCGGCATGAGCTCTGAGACGAGCTGCTCGCCCGCGCCGCGGTCGCCGCCCTGGTAGCGGATGACCAGCCGGCGCCAGCGCGCGTCACGCGCCGCGCGGCCGAGCGGCGGAGCGACAGATTGGGAAGCGTCGATCGTGGGCATCGCAGCCATGCATACGGTCGCCTGCCCCAACTGGATTGGGCGCGAACCGCTGCCCGTTGGAACGCAACCGCGCGCACCGATCGCGCGACGCTGCCGCGCGCCGTAGACTGCGGCGCCTCATGGAAGCGGTCGAACCCTTCGCGATCGAGGTCGCCGAACACGATGGGCGCGTCGAGATCACGCCGCGCGGCGAGCTCGACATGGCCAGCGCGCCCGAGCTCGAGCAGGCGCTGATGCCCCGGCTCGAGGGCGGCGGCTGGGTGCTCCTGGACCTGCGGACGCTCGACTTCATCGACTCGAGCGGGCTGCGCGTGATCGTCGGCGCGCACCGCACCGCCGAGGATCGTGGCGGGCGGTTCACGTGCGTGCGCGGCGCCGAGGGGACCACCGTCCACCGCATCGTCGAGATCGCCGGCATCGACGGCGTGATCGAGATGGTCGACGACCCCGCCGAGGCGACCGCGCGCTGAGCGCCGTGCCCGGGCCGGACGGCGATCCCTCCACCGAGGAGCTGCGCGCCGTGCAGGCCGAGCGCGAGGAGGCCGAGCGGACGATGGCCGAGCGCGCCGCCGATCCGACCGAGGAGCACGCGCACGAGCGCCGCGCCGAGCGCGCCGCGTACCTGCGCGAGAAGCTCGAGGAGCAGGCCGAGTCGGAGCGCTCGTGAGCGACCGCGCGGCCGAGATCCGGAAGCTCGCCGAGCTGGCGGTCCGCTTCGGCGCGAACGTGCAGCGGGGCCAGGTCGTCGCCGTCGGCGGCGAGCTGGGGCAGGAGCCGCTCGTGCGCGCGATCGCGCGCAGCGCCTACGAGCACGGCGCGAAGTTCGTCGACGTCACCTACAACGACCTCTACGTCAAGCGCGAGCGCCTGCTGCACGCCGACGAGGACACGCTCGAGTACGTGCCGCCGTGGTACGGCCAGCGCGTGCTCGCGATCGGCGAGCACCACTGCGCGCGGATCGGCCTGAGCGGGATGGCGCAGCCGCATGCGCTCGACGGCGTCGACCCGATCCGCGCCGGCCGCGACCAGCTGCCGTTCCTCGCCGAGGCGGCGCAGGTCGTCAACCAGCGCACGACCAACTGGTGCGCGATCGCCGGCCCGTCGCCGGGGTGGGCCGAGCTGGTGTTCGCCGACGTCGAGCCGCGCGAGGCCGAGAGCCGGCTGTGGGACCAGATCCTGCACGTGCTGCGCCTCGACGAGGACGACCCGGTGGCGGTGTGGAAGCGCCGCGCCGACACGCTCACCGGCGTCGCGCGGCGGCTGACCGAGAACCGCCTCGACGCCCTGCACTTCGAGGGCCCCGGCACCGACCTCGTGGTCGGCCTGCTCCCCAGCTCGTCGTGGATGGCCGCGCGCTTCGAGACCGTCGACGGCGTCGTCCACATGCCGAACCTCCCGAGCGAGGAGGTGTTCACGACGCCCGACCCCGCGCGCGTCGAGGGCCACGTGCGCTCGACGAAGCCGCGCGAGCTGAACGGGACGATCATCCGCGGCCTGCGCGTCAAGTTCGAGGGCGGGCGCGCCGTCGAGGTCGACGCCGACGAGAACGGCGACGCGCTCGCGAGCAGCGTCCAGCGCGACGCCGGCGCGGGCCGGCTCGGCGAGGTCGCGCTCGTCGACGGCGAGGGCCGCATCGGCCCGCTCGACACGATCTTCTACGACACGCTGCTCGACGAGAACGCGGCGAGCCACATCGCGTTCGGCTCCGCGTACAAGTTCACGGTCGACGACGAGGCCGACCGCGCCCGCGCGAACGAGAGCGCGATCCACGTGGACGTGATGATCGGCGCCCCCGACGTCGCTGTCACGGGCGTGACCGGCGACGGGCGCCGCGTCCCCGTGCTCGTCGAAGGCCGCTGGCGCATCTAGGCGACCGGCGCTCGATACGGTTCCGCGCCATGACGACGCCGCCACCTCGTCCGTCCGAGCTGTCGACGCGCATCCGCACGCACACGTGCGGCGAGCTGCGCGCGGAGCACGTCGGGCAGCGCGTCAGCCTCGGCGGCTGGGTGCACAACCGCCGCGATCTCGGCGGGCTCGTGTTCGTCGACGTGCGCGACCACTACGGCATCACGCAGATCGTCGCGCGCCCCGGGCTCGACCCCGACCCGGCGCACGTGCCGAAGGAAACCGTCGTGCGCGTCGCGGGCGAGGTGGTCGCGCGCTCCGCGGACACCGTCAATGCCGACCTCCCGACGGGGCAGGTCGAGCTCCTCGCGGAGAGCATCGAGATCCTCGGCCCGGCGTCGCCGTTGCCGTTCGGCGTCTTCCCGGAGGAGGCCGCGCCCGAGGAGACGCGGCTGCGGTACCGCTTCCTCGACCTCCGGCGGTCGCGGATGCACCGCAACATCGTGCTCCGCTCGAAGGTCATCGCGAGCATCCGGGCGCGCATGCAGGGCGAGGGCTTCCTCGACATGCAGACGCCGACGCTGACCGCCTCGAGCCCCGAGGGCGCGCGTGACTTCCTGGTCCCGTCGCGCGTGCATCCGGGCCAGTTCTACGCGCTGCCGCAGGCGCCGCAGCAGTTCAAGCAGCTGCTGATGGCGTCCGGCTTCGACCGCTACTTCCAGATCGCGCCCTGCTATCGCGACGAGGACGCGCGCGCGGACCGCTCGCCGGGTGAGTTCTACCAACTCGATCTCGAGATGAGCTTCGCGGCGCAGGACGACGTCTTCGAGGTCGTCGAGCGCGTCTTCCACGGCCTGTTCACCGAGTTCCGGCCCGACCGCGAGACCACGGCGCCGCCGTGGCCGCGCATCCCCTTCGCGGAGGCGATGGAGCAGTTCGGCACCGACAAGCCGGACCTGCGCAACCCGCTGCGCATGCGCGACGCGACGCCGCTCGTCGGCGGGGCCGGGATCCGCGCCTTCGCCGACAGCCACGTCGCGGCGATGCGCGTTCGCGCGGAGGGCGCCCTGTCGCGCGCGCAGCTCGACCGCTTCGACGCGCACGCGCGCGAGCTGGGGGCGGCCGGACTCGCGTGGTTCGTGGTGCAGGAGGACGGCTCGCTGCGCGGGCCGCTCGCCCGGCACATGGCGGCGGAGCTGCACACGAGCCTCGTCTCGGCCTTCGACGCCGAGCCGGACGACGCGCTGCTGATGATCGCCGACCCCGACCGCACGCGGGCGCAGCGGCTCCTCGGCCTGCTGCGCGATCACGTCGGCGACACGCTGGGGCTGCTCGGCGAGGGCTACCGGTTCTGCTGGGTCGTCGACTTCCCGATGTACGAGATCGACGAGGAGTCCGGCGAGCTCGAGTTCAGCCACAACCCGTTCTCGATGCCGCAGGGTGAGCTCCACGCGCTCGACACCCTCGACCCGCTCGACATCAAGGCGTGGCAGTACGACGTCGTCTGCAACGGCTACGAGCTGTCGTCGGGCGCGGTGCGCAACCACCGTCCGGACATCATGTACCGCGCGTTCGAGATCGTTGGCTACTTGCCGCAGGACGTCGACGAGCGGTTCGGTGCGCTGGGCCGCGCGTTCAAGCTCGGGGCCCCGCCGCACGCCGGCATCGCGCCGGGCATCGACCGCATCGTGATGCTGCTGGCCGACGAGCCGAACATCCGCGAGGTCATCGCGTTCCCGATGAACCAGCGCGCGCAGGACCTGATGATGGGAGCCCCCGCGCCGGTCTCACCACGCCAGCTCCGCGAGCTGCACCTCGAGCTCGACGTCAAGGGCGCGCCCGCGCCGCGGCCGGCCGCTCGGGACGACCCGCCGGTCGCCGGCCCCTGACGCGGCCGGCGCCGGCCGTGGTGACGTGCCGGCGAGCGGCTACCCTCCGACGGCCCAGGAGAGGTGCCGGAGCGGTTGAACGGGCGCGACTGGAAATCGCGTAACGGGGGTCAACCTCGTTCGAGGGTTCGAATCCCTCCCTCTCCGCTGTGACCGACGACGAGCCCGGCTAGCCCGCGGCGGCGAGCGGCGTCTCGTCGGCGACCGCCGGCACGTCGAGGACGGCGACGGTCTCGTCGTGCAGCCGCAGGTCGCGGCGGGCGGGCTCGAGCAGCTCGCGGCTGTCGGCGGCGAGCAGCCAGCCGGTCCCGTGGCGCACCAGCGCGCCCTGCTCGCGCAGGTCGCGGAGCGCCAGCGTGACCGTCGGACGCTGGGCGCCGACCAGGCGCCCGAGCGCCTCGTGCGTGAGACGCAGCGGGAGCACGATGCCGTCGGGGCCGACGCGGCCCCAGCGGTCGGCGAGGTGCCAGAAGAGCGCGACGAGGCGCAGGTCGACGCGGCCGAGCTGGGTGATCGCCTGGAGCATCGCGGCGCGGTCGGCCCAGCGGCTCGCGCGCTCGACCATGCGGGCGGTGAGCCACGGCCAGCGCTGCGACGCGGCGAGGAAGCGGGAATCGAGGATCGCGAGCTCGGTCTCGGCGCCCACGCGCCACTCGCTGTGGACGGGCGCGGAGCCGTCGTCCCAGCCGCACAGCGCGATGACGTCGCCCGCGCCGACGAGCTGCGTGGCGACGCGGTCGGCGAGCACGACGTCGCGCGAGAGCAGCCCCCGCAGCACGAGGGCGGCGAACGCGCCGGTCGGCGTCGCGGCCTCGCCGAGGTCGGCGGGCGACCACGGGCCGACGGGCACCGTGATCAGCGGCGCGATCGTGTGACGCCGGGCGGCGGCGAGCTCCGCCTCGGGCACGCCGTAGCCGAAGTCCGGCTCGGCGTCGAGCAGGCGGATGGGCCGCGACGCGGGGCGCTCGACCGCGGTCTCGATGAGTGGTGCGTCCATGTACGGTTTCCAAGCGTGTCGCGATGTGGATGCGATACGCCTTCGCGCCCGCGTCCTGCGTGCGCTCGGCCGTAGCGAAAACGAGTAGAGGCCCCCCGGCTGCCCCCTGCCCCGGGGAGAACGGCTGACCTGATCTCAGTCTAGCTCGCCGGGGGCGCCTCGTCGCGCACCGGCGCGACGAAGACGATGTGCTGGCGCGAAACCGCCACGAAGTCGCGCTTGATCGCGGGACCGCCGTCCAGTGGTTCGAGCGTCACGTCGGTGAGCGCGATGAACTCCCGCTCCGACGCGTTGAGCAGATCGGAGACGCGGCTGCGGAAGCCGTTCTGGGAGAGCGTCACCGAGCCGATCATGCGGTGACGGCCCGTCTCGAGCTCGATGCGCTCCTTGCGCTGGTGCTGCATGCGCGGAGCCTACGCCCCGCCGGTGCCCGGAGGGGCCTCGTCGCCGGGCGCCATGGCCTCGAAGTCGCGGTCGTCGTCCATGCCGCCGTGCCTACCCCGGCCGCGGTCCGCAAGAAACCGGGTGGACGTTCGTTCGCGGGCTCGTACAAGAACGGGGTGCAGATCTTCGACATCACGAACCCCGCGCGCACAAGGCGCGTCGGCCTGTACGACTGCGGGATCACGCAGGGCGACGTCCAGCTCCTCCGCGACAGCGACATCTCGAACGAGGCGCTGCCGATCAAGGTCGGCTACTGGAACATCGACGACATCGCCGCCGCATGGTCCGCTCGACACCTGCACGGCGCACGTCTTCGACATCCACGAGGACGAGCAGATCATGACCATCGCCTACTACATGGGCGGCGTGGGGGTCGTCGACCTGTCGGGCCTCGCGAGCGCGCCGATCGGCGTCGGCCAGGGCGAGCAGGCGATCGGCGGTGCGATGAGGCAGATCGGCCACTACGTCATGCCCGACGCCAACGCGTGGTCGGCGAAGACGCCGTTCATCGAGCGCGCCGACGACATCAACCGCGGCCTCGACATCTTCCGCTTCGAGGCCGAGGACGGGAAGTCGAGGGACCGCGGGCGGTTCACCAGCGCGGCGAAGGCCGAGCGGCGCACGACGACCGGCTCGCTGCTCGACACGGTGGCCGCGACCACCGGCCAGCAGCAGCAGGAGCAGGCGGCGCGGCCACGTCGACGCGGTACCTCTGCCTGCTCAAGGGCACGCGCCAGCAGTGACGGACCACCTCGTCCCGGAGGTGTCACGAGGGCGCCGGTCGCAGCCGCGGTCGGCGCCCTCGTCTACTCTGGGCTGCGTCTGATGCTGGACCTCGTCCGGGAACTCACGGCGCTCGGCGCCGCGGTCGGGGCCGGCGTGGCGCTCGCCGTGCGCGCCGCGCGCCGACCGCGTGAGCGTCCGCGCAGTCGTTCCCTGCCACGTCCGCGCGCCGAGCCTCGAGCTGCTCGAGGCGATCGAGGCGCACGTCGACGCCGTGCTCGTCGTCGACGACGGGCTCGGCGCCGCGGAGGCCGATCGGCTGCGCGGCCTGCGCGTGCTGCGGCTCGGCGGCAACCGCGGCAAGGGGACGGCGGTCGCGCGCGGCGCCGCGCGGCTCGTGCGCGACGGCGCCGACGCCGTGCTCGTCATCGACGGCGACGGGCAGCATCCGCCGTCGGCGATCCCGACTTCGTCGACGCGGCGCGCGACGCCGAGCTCGTCATCGGCGACCGCTTCGGCGACCTGCGCGGGATCCCGCCCGCCCGGCGCGCGGCGAACGTCGCGTCGTCGGCGGCGATGGCGATGAAGGCCCGCCGGCCGGTGCGCGACACGCAGTGCGGATGCGGCTGCTCCGCGGCCGGGCGCTGCACGAGATCCCGCCGCCGGAGGGCCGGTTCGAGGCCGAGACGCGGCACCTCAAGCGGTGCCTGCGCGCGGGCGTTCCCGTCGCGTGGGTCCCGATCCGCGCGATCTACGAGGGCGAGCCGAGCGCCTTCCGGCCGCTGCTCGACAGCGCGCGGATCGCGAAGGCGCTGCTCGGCCGCTAGCTCAAGCCGCGCACGCGGGCGCGGTACTCCGACGGCACCGTGCCGTGGTGCGCCCGGAACGCCTTGGCGAACTGCGCGGGCTGGCGGTAGCCGACGCGGTGCGCGACCTCGCCGACGGGCAGCGGGCCGCGGAGCAGCTCGGCGGCGCGGTCCATGCGGATCGCGGCGAGCTCCTCGCGGAAGCCGGTTCCGGCCAGCTCGGCGAAGACGCGCTGGAGCTGGCGGCGGGAGGTCGCGATGCGTCCGGCGACGTCGTCGAGGCTCAGGTCGTCCGCGTACTCCTCCTCCATGATCGCGCGTGCGTCGTGGAGGAGCTCGGAGCGAGCGGCGAGGGTGGTGGGGCGGGGCACCGCCATGTATGTGTCGACAGCCATGTCGGGAGTTGAAACGCGCCAACGCCCGCATCGTTGGAGCATGAGCGAGCGGATGCGCGCCACGCCCGCGGCGTCATCAACGACGGACGGCGCCCGAACCCGCGCTGGTGCGCGAGCTCGGACGCCGTATGGGGACCGCCGTGGGGGGTTGTGCTACTGGGTGTTGACGGTGATCTTCGCGACGCCGATGACCATGCCGGCCTTCAGGTCCTGGATGCCGTAGGTCTCGTTGAGGAGCGCGGCGGCCTCCTCCTTGAGCTTGACCGTCGTGCCCTCGAGGACGGCGCGGCCGTCGTCGGTGGTGCGGAGCGGCTGAAGCGTGCGGCCGTCGAGGAAGAACAGCGGGGCGCTCTTCGCGGCGACCTTGCCGTCGACGCTGACCTTGCCGGTGAGGACCGACTTGCCGGGGTCGATGTCGAAGTTCTCGAGGTCGACCTTCTTGCCGCCGGCGGTCAGGCTGAAGCCCGAGCCCTGGTGGTTGATCATGCCCTGGACGTACGGGTTGACCGTGCCGGGCTTGTAGTAGGTGACGTTGCCCCCGGTGATCGGGAACTTGAGCGAGCCGTTCTCGAGCTTCGCGTCGCCGAGGACGCCGGGCGTGACCTTCAGCGCGGTGAGGGCCTCCGCGAAGCCGGCGTCGAGCTTGACGGCCGTGACCTGACCGCTGAGCTGGTCGATCTGCGCGACGGGCTCGGGCTTGGCCTGCTCGGACTGGGTGGAGCCGCCGCCGGCGGTTTCCTTCTCGTCGTCGCCACAAGCAGCAGCGCCGAACGCGAGGACGCCGGTGGCGCCGAGGGTGGTGAGGGTGCGTGCGATGTTCATGCAGGGTGTTCGCAGCTCGACCCCTCGCCGGATGCATCCCTACGCGCCCGGTTCACGGCGTAGCCTTGACTTCGATGAGGCTCGCGCTCCTCACGATCGCTCTCCTGGCGACGCTGCCGGCGCCCGCCGGCGCGCAGCGCGCCGACCCGCCGCCGGTCGACCCGGCGGCGACGTGGGCGCTCGACGGGACGCGCTCGATGGACGCCGAGGTCGCGCGCGGCCCGCTCGAGCTCGCGTGGGCGCGCGAGTACACGGACGGGATCGAGGTCAGCGCGATCGGCGCCGGCAAGGCGTTCGCGACGACCGACCGCGCCGGGCTCGTCGCGCTCGATGCGGCGACGGGCGCGGTCGCGTGGACGGCGACCACCGACGGCGTAGCCGAGCGCTTCGAGGAGCCGGCGGTCGGGGTCGGCGGCGCCTTCGCCGTCGTCAGCGATGGCGGCAGCGCCGGGCGGTACGAGCTGTCGCTGCTCGACGCGGCGGACGGGCGCACCGGGCGGTCCGGCGCGCGCGGGCGGGGGCGGACGGGATCGCGCTGCTCGACGGCCGCCCGACGCGGAACACGCGCTACGCGCTCGACGCCGCCGGCGCGCGCGCGGCAGGCGAGCTGGTCGTGGCCGTGCCGCCGCGGATCCGGATCGGCGGGCAGCGGCTGATCGGCCGCCGCGAGTCGGCGCGCGTGACCGTCAGCGGGCCCGCCGACCTGCGCGCCGCCGGCCGCGAGGTCGTCCTCTACGGCGGCCAGGAGGCCTCGGCCCCGATCACCCGCCTCGGCCGCGCACGGCTGAAGGGGACGGCGCGGCGCCCGTCCGCGCGCGTGACGTGGCGGCCCTCGGCCACGCCGCCGCAGCCGATCCTCGTCGCGTGCGTGAAGGGCGCCGCCCGCGCCGGCTTCGGCGTCCGCGACCGCCTCGAGCGCCGCTGCGGCGCGAAGAGGATCGCGGTCGCGGTCGGAAGCTGAGCGGCCGCCGACTCGCCGCCGCCCACGCCGTTCCGGCCGTTCCCGGCAATCCCGGTGGGGTTTGTGCTATTGGTTTCCCTACCATGTCAGTAGAGAAAGATGAAGACCCTGATCCCGGCGCTCGTCGCCGTCCTGCTCCTCGCCGCGTGCGGCGGCGCCGCCGACACCAAGGACGCCGGCGGCTCCGCCTCGAGCGGGGGCGGCGGCGGCAAGACGCTCTCGCTCGTGGCCTACTCGACGCCGCAGGTGGTCTACGACGAGATCATCCCGGCCTTCCAGCAGACGCCCGACGGCCAGGGCGTGGACTTCAAGACCTCGTTCGGCGCCTCCGGGGACCAGAGCCGCGCCGTCGAGGGAGGCCTGAAGGCCGACTACGTCTCGTTCTCGACCGAGGGCGACATGCGCCGCCTCGTCGAGGCGGGCATCGTCGGCGAGGACTGGGAGAGCACGACTCCGGGCGAGGGCCTCGCGACGACGTCGGTCGTCTCCTTCGTGGTGCGCAAGGGCAACCCGAAGAACATCAGCACGTGGGCCGACCTCGTCAAGCCGGGCGTCGAGGTCCTCACCCCGAACCCGTTCTCGAGCGGCGCCGCGAAGTGGAACCTGCTGGCGGCGCTCGGCGCGAACGACCTCGACTACGTCCGCACGCTCATCACCGACCACGTGAAGGTCCAGGACAAGTCCGGCCGCGAGGCGCTCCAGAACTTCCTCTCGGGCTCCGGCGACGTCCTGCTCTCGTACGAGTACGAGGCGATCACCGCCCAGAAGAAGGGCGAGAAGGTCGACTACGTCATCCCCGACGACACGATCAAGATCGACATCGAGGTCGCGACGACGAAGACCGCCCCGGCCGAGGCGAAGACGTTCCTCGACTACGTCCTCTCCGACGCCGGCCAGGAGACGTTCGCCGACTGGGGCTACCGCCCGGTCAACGAGACCGTCCTCGCGGCGAACGAGGACAGGTTCCCGACGCCGAGGGGCCTGTTCACGATCGACAAGTTCGGCGGCTGGCAGAAGGTCGACGAGGAGCTGTTCGATCCCGAGAAGGGCAGGATCGCGAAGATCGAGGAGGAGGCGGGGGTGTCGACGGCCAAGTGAGCGCCGCCGTCGCAGCCCCGCGCTCCCGCCGGCGCGCCCGAAGGGGTGCGCCGGCGGGGACCCTCGCCCTCGGCGTCTCGACGCTGTGGCTGAGCCTCATCGTGCTGCTGCCGCTCGCCGCCGTCGTCGCGCGCTCGCTCGACGCGGCCTCGGCGACTTCTGGGCGTCGGCGACCACCCGCCAGGCGCTCGACGCGCTCCAGTTCACGCTGATCGTCTCGCTCGTCGTCGCGGCGATCATCGCCGCCTTCGGCACCCTCGTCGCCTGGGTCCTCGTGCGCGACAGCTTCCGCGGCAAGGGGTTCGTCAACGCGCTGATCGACCTGCCGTTCGCGCTGCCGACCATCGTCGCCGGCCTCACGCTGCTCGCGCTCTACGGCCCGTCGAGCCCGATCGGCGTGAACGTCGCGTTCACCAAGGTCGCCGTCGCGATGGCGCTGCTGTTCGTGACGCTGCCGTTCGTGATCCGCTCGGTCCAGCCGGTGCTCATCGAGCTCGATCGTGAGATGGAGGAGGCGGCTGCGTCGTTGGGCGCCTCGGCGTTCACCACCTTCCGCCGCATCATCTTCCCGAACCTCGTCCCGGCGATCCTGTCCGGCGCGGCGCTCGCGTTCAGCCGCGCGCTCGGTGAGTTCGGCTCGATCATCCTGCTCAGCGGCAACATCCCGTTCGACACGCAGGTCTCGTCGGTCTACGCCTTCAAGCAGATCGAGAGCGACAACATCGACGGGGCGGCCGCGGTCTCGGTCGTGCTGCTCGTCGTCGCGCTCGCCGTGCTGCTCGGCATCAGGGGGCTCGAGCGATGGCGCGCCTGACGCTGCGCGTCGTCGCGCTCGGCTACCTCGGCGCGCTGCTCGTCGTGCCGGTCGCCGTCGTCTTCTACCGCACGTTCGAGAACGGGCTCGGCGCGGTGTGGGACTCCGTCACGACGCCCGCGGCGATCTCCGCGTTCTGGCTGACCCTCGAGGTCGCGCTGATCGCCGTCCCGCTCAACGCGATCTTCGGCGTGCTCGCCGCGCTCGCGCTCGTGCGCGGCCGCTTCCCGGGCAAGCGCCTCTTCGACGCGCTGATCGACCTGCCGTTCGCGGTGTCGCCGATCGTCGTCGGCCTCGCGCTCCTGCTCGTCTGGGGCGTCGACGGCTGGTTCGGTGGGCTGGGCGTGCAGGTGATCTTCTCGGTGCCCGGGATCGTGCTCGCGACGATCTTCGTGTCGCTGCCGTTCGTCGCGCGCGAGGTCGCCCCGGTGCTGCGCGAGATCGGCGACGAGCAGGAGCAGGCGGCGGCGACGCTCGGCGCCAACGGCTGGCAGACCTTCCGCCGCGTCACGCTGCCGGCGATCCGCTGGGGGCTCGTCTACGGCGTCGTGCTCGCGACGGCGCGGGCCATCGGCGAGTTCGGCGCGGTGAGCGTCGTCAGCGGGAAGATCGCCGGCGAGACCGAGACGCTGACGCTGCTCGTCGAGAAGCGCTTCCAGAACTTCGATCTCGCGGGCGCATACGCCGCGTCCGCGCTGCTCGCGGCGATCGCGCTGGTGACGCTCGCGGCGATGACCATCCTGAACAGGCGCAGGGAAGAGAGCACATGATCCAGGTCCACAACGTGACCAAGCGCTTCGGCGACTTCGTGGCCCTCGACGACGTCTCGATCGACGTCCCCGACGGCTCGCTCACCGCGCTCCTCGGCCCTTCCGGCTCCGGCAAGTCGACGCTGCTGCGCGTCATCGCGGGGCTCGAGCAGCCTGATCACGGAGAGGTGGAAGTCGGCGGCGAGGCCGCGACCCACCTGCCCGCGCAGAAGCGCGACGTCGGCTTCGTCTTCCAGCACTACGCCGCGTTCAAGCACATGACGGTGCGCGACAACGTCGCGTTCGGCCTGACGATCCGCAAGCGCCCGAAGGACCACGTCAAGAGCAAGGTCGACGAGCTGCTCGAGCTCGTCGGGCTGGCCGGCTTCCAGAACCGCTACCCCGCGCAGCTCTCCGGGGGCCAGCGCCAGCGCATGGCGCTCGCCCGCGCGCTGGCGATCGAGCCGCGGGTGCTGCTGCTCGACGAGCCCTTCGGCGCGCTCGACGCGAACGTCCGCGCCGACCTGCGCGCCTGGCTGCGCAGGCTGCACGACGAGGTTCACGTCACCACCGTGCTCGTCACGCACGACCAGGAGGAGGCGATGGAGGTAGCCGGCAACCTCGTCGTGCTGCGCGATGGACGCGTCGAGCAGACCGGCTCGCCGCGCGACGTCTACGACCACCCCGCCAACGACTTTGTCATGGGCTTCATCGGCCCGGTCAGCCGCCTCGACGGCGCGCTCGTGCGCCCGCACGACCTGCTGCTGAGCGACGAGCCGGTCGATGGCGCGGAGGAGGCGATGGTCGCGCGGGTCGTGCACCTGGGCTTCGAGGTCCGCGTCGAGCTGGTGCGCACCGGCGGCGAGGAGGTCGTCGCGCAGCTCACGAAGGCCGAGGCCGACACGCTCGAGCTGCGCGACGGCGCGATCGTCTGGCTGCGCTCGCCGCTACCGCGTGACCCAGGAGTCGGGGTCGTCGGCAAGACGCGCGACGCCGTCGGGTAGCCGGCCCGCCGCGAGGTCGGCGACGGTGACCTCCTCGAGCACGTCGCGGAGGTTGTGCCGGACGGCGATCCACACGCGCTGGAGCTGCTCGGCGGCGCCGGTGTAGACGACGTCCTCCGGGCGCTGGCCGCGGACCGTCGCGAGCGGTCCCTCGACGGCGCGGACGATCTCGGCCAGCGTGATCTCGGCGGCCGGGCGCTGGAGCCAGTAGCCGCCGTCGGCGCCGCGCTGGCTGCGCACGAGGCCGGCCTGGCGCAGGTCGCCGAGGATGTTCTCGAGGAACTTCGGCGGGATGTCCTGGCGCGTGGCGAGCTGCTCGCCCTTGACCGGGCCGCCGTCGGCGGTCGCCAGCTCGGCGGCGGCGCGCAGTGCGTAGTCGGCCTTGGCGGAGATGCGCACTGACGCGGCAGGCTAGCCGTAGCGGGAGGATGCAGCCGTGCCGCTCTGCGCCGTGATCGCCGTGGCCCTCGCCGCGCTGCTGCTTCCCCCCGCGGCGTCCGCCGCGCCGCTCGGGCTGAGCGACTGCGCGCCCCGCGAGGGCGTGCACCAGTGCTCCGGCCTCGTCGAGACGTGGGACGGCGTCCCGCTCGACACGACGGTGACGCTGCCGCGCGAGGGCGCGACCGGGCTGCCGCTCGTCGTGGCGATCAACGGCTTCGCCAACTCCAAGCACGAGTACCTCGACCCGGCGTCGACGGCGTACACCGACAACGCGTACGCGTGGGCGCGCGCGGGCTACGCCGTCCTCACCCACACCGCCCGCGGGACGTGGGGCTCGTGCGGCACGCCGGAGGCCCGCGCGGCGCGGCCCGCCGCCTGCGCCCGGGGCTACATCCATCTCGCCGATGTGCGCTACGAGGCGCGCGACGTGCAGGAGCTGGCCGGGCGGCTCGTCGACGAGGGCGTGGCCGATGCGCGCCGCATCGGGGTCACCGGCGACTCCTACGGCGGCGGCCAGTCGCTGATGCTCGCCGCGCTGCGCGACCGCGTCGTGCTGCCCGACGGAACGCTCGTCCCGTGGCGCAGCCCTGCGGGCACGCCGCTCGAGATCGCCGGCGCCGCGGTGGTGATTCCGTGGACCGACCTGATCTACGCCATCGCGCCGAACGGCTCGACGCTGACCTACGCGATCGCGCCGACCGATGCGTCGCGCTCACCGGTGGGCGTCGAGAAGGCGTCGGTCGCCGCGGCGGTGTACGCGGCCGGCCAGCACGCGATCGGGCCGGGCCAGCCGATCGGCGAGCCGTTCGTCCCGGGCCGGCCGATGGGGTGGTTCGCGCCGCCGGGCGTCGACCCCGAGGCCGACGTGACGTCATGGGTCGCGCGGGCGAGCGCGGGCCCGCCGTACACCGACCCGACCGCGCGGGCGATCGTGGACACGCTGACGCGCTTCCACTCCGCGTACCACCTCGACGCGTCGCGGCCGCCCGCGCCGCTGTTCATCGCCAGCGGCTTCACCGACGACCTGTTCCCGGTCGACGAGGTGACGCGCTTCGCCAACCGCATGCGGCGCGACCACCCGGCCGTGCCGCTCTCGCTGATGCTCGCCGACTTCGGCCATCAGCGCGCGTCGAACAAGCCGGCCGACCGCCTCCGGCTGCTCGACGGCGTCCACGCGTGGCTCGACCACCACGTCCGCGGCGACGCCCCTGCTCCGCCGACCGGCGTGACGGCGTCGACGCAGACGTGCCCGCGCGACGCGCCGTCGGAGGGGCCGTTCGCCGCGGAGACGTTCGAGGCGCTGGCGCGCGGCGAGGTCCGGTTCGCGAGCGACGCGCCGCAGTCGGTGCTGCCGGCCGGCGGCGACCCGGCGGTCGGCGTCGCGGTCGACCCCGCGACGGGCGGCGGCGACGCGTGCGCGACCACGCGGCCCGACGACGCGCCGGGCACCGCTTCGTACCGGCTGCTGGCCGCGACCGGCGACGGCTACACGCTGCTCGGCGCGCCGACGATCGTCGCCGAGATGGCGCTCACCGGCGAGCGCGACACCGCGCAGGTCGCCGCGCGCCTGTGGGACGTCGCCCCCGGCGGCGCGACGCAGACGCTCGTCGCGCGCGGCCTCTACCGCCCGTCCGGCCGCGGGACCGAGGTGTTCCAGCTCCATCCGAACGGCTGGCGGTTCGAGCGCGGCCACGTCGCGCGGCTCGAGCTGGTCGGCAACGACGCGCCGTACGCCCGCCCCTCGAACGCGCCCTACCGCGTCGACGTCCGCCGGCTCGAGCTCCGGCTGCCCGTGCGCGAGGCGCCCGACTGCACGACGGTCCTCGGGCGTGCCGCGCCGGTGCTCCCGGCGGGCTATGAGCTGGCGCCGGGCGTCGACGCGCGGGCGTCGAGCGCGTGCGCCCAGGCGCAGCGCGGCGACGGCGCCGACGCTCCCGCCGCTCGGCGGCGACGGCAGCGAACCACCGGGACGCGCAGCGCCACACGCAGGCGCACGCGCACGGCGGCCGCGCCGGCGCAGGGGAGGGCGAGCGACGACGGCGGGACGCTCGCCCTGACCGGGCTCGATCTCGCGCTCGTCGCGGGCGCGGGGCTGGTGCTGCTCGCCGGCGGCGGGGCGCTACGCCGCCGGGTTCGCCGCCGCCCAGTCGACGATCTTCTTCGACCCTGAGACGACCGTCCCGTCGTCGAGCTCGAGGACCGGGACCCACGCGTCGCCGCTCAGCTCCTTCGCGCGCTTGCGGCCGGCGGTCTGGTTGAACGGCTTGTCGGGCAGCAGTCCGAGCCCGTGGGCCTTGACGACCTCGGGCGCGTGGCCCGCCTCGGTGAGCGCCTGATGCGCGTTGCGGCAGGGGTGTCCGCCCGGCCGCGGAGTGGGGAACGTGCCCCAGCAGACGTAGAGCTTCATGCGCCGGAATCTAGTCGGCCTGCGGCTCGTGCATCAGCTGGTGGCGCACGCGGGCGCGCGCGGCGGCGAACCGGACGGCCTCGTAGGCGATGAGCGCGATGAGCAGCGCGGTGAGCCCGCCGAGCGCCACGAGCGCGTCGACCTCCTTGCCGAGCGGGATCAGCGCGAGGAGGAGGACCGCGCACGCGAGGCGCTGCCTGTTGAGCGTGTGCACGTTGCGCAGGCGGAACGCGACGTGGGCGAGCAGGTACAGCGCGGCGCCGCCGAGCAGCGCGGCGGCCGGGACCAGCTTCAGCGGCTCGTCGACCTGGCCGAGCGTCTTCTTCATCCCGAGCGCGACGAGGACGATGCCCGCGACCATCGGCAGGTGCAGGTACGCGTACGAGTGCTGGGCGATCGAGTTCTGCTCGCGGCCGGGCTCGGCCTCCGCGAGGCGGCGCTCGGCGACGAGCGCGACGACGTCGAAGTACAGCCACCACAGCGCGGCGGCGACCGCCGTGCCGAGGACCGCGGCGACGATCACGCCGGCGTCGACCTCGCGCTCCACGCCCGCGCCGATCGCGACGATCGACTCGCCCAGCGCGACGATCACGATCAGTCCGAACCGCTCGGCGAAGTGGCCGGGCATGATGCGCCAGCCCTCGACGCCGAAGAAGTACGGCCCGCCGTAGTCGAAGACGATCGCGAGGACCCAGAGCGCGCCCTGGAGCGCGCCGTCGGCGAACGAGGCGCCGACGAGGAGGGCGATGCCGACGCTGCTGCTCATGGCGAGCATCGCGACCGACCGGCGCAGCTGCGGGTCGTCGCGGCTGGCCAGCGCGTAGAGGCCGAGGTGCGCGACGCGCACGACCGCGTAGGCGACGGCGAAGAGCAGCGCGGAGTCGTCGAACGCCTCGGGGACGCAGAGCGAGACGACGAGGAACGCCGCCATGGCCGCGAAGATCACCAGCCGCGCCGCGCCCTCCTCGGGGTCGACGGTGCCGGTCAGCCAGACGTAGCCGCTCCACGACCACCACAGCAGCGTGAGGATCAGCATCGCGCGCGCGACGCCCTCCCACGACGGGTCGTCGGCCATGTACTGCGTGCACTGCGTGAGCGCGAGCACGAAGACGAGGTCGAAGAACAGCTCGAGCGGGCTGACCCGCGCGCTCTCGCGCAGGACGGGCGCGAGGCGCCGCGGGGTGCGGGTGGCGGAGCTCACCGGCGGCGAACCCTAGAGCTCCGTGGCCAGCCGGCTACGCCGTCACGCGCTCGCGGTCGCGCGCGGCCAGCGCCGCGACCCGTGCGCGGTGCGCTCCGCCGCCGCCGAGGAACGCGGCGTCGAGCTGCGCGCGCTTGTAGTGCCAGTGGACGTCGGCCTCCCACGTGAAGCCGATCCCGCCGTGGACCTGGATCGCCGAGCCGGTCGCCGAGCGGCCGGCGTCGGACGTCCACGCCTTGGCGATCGACGCCGCGCCCGGGAGCTGCGCCGGGTCGGCGTCGGCGGCCCAGGCCGCGTAGTACGTCGCCGCCCGGCCCGCCTCGGCGTCGAGCAGCATCTGCGCCGCCTTGTGCTGGACCGACTGGAACGTGCCGACCGGGACGCCGAACTGCTTGCGCTCCTTGACGAACTCGAGCGTCATGTCGAGCGCGCGCTGGGCGACGCCGACGAGCTCGGCGCTCACGGCGACGAGCGCGCGGTCCACCGCCGCCTGCACGTCGCCGGTCAACGGGTCGCCGCCGGCCGCGACACGGCCGTACCGCCGCGTCGGGTCGATCGCGGCGACCGGCTCGACGGCTGAGCCCTCCACCAGCGTCGCGCTGTCGCCGTCGACCACGACGACGACGTCGGCGCCCGCGGCGTCGGGCGCGAGCCCGCCCGGAGTGGCGAGCGCTCCGCGGGCCGAGCCGCTCGCCAGCCGCGGCAGCCACGTCGCGCGCTGCTCGTCGGAGCCCGCGTGCTCGATCGCCAGCGCGGCGCACACGGTGCCGAGGAACGGGACCGTCGCGCACGCGTGCCCCAGCTCCTCGAGCAGCGCGGCGAGCTCGACGATGCCGAGCCCCTGGCCGCCGTGCTCCTCGCCGACGGCGATGCCCGGCCAGCCCAGCTCGGCCAGCTCGCGCGTCAGCGCGTCGTCGTACCGCGCGGCGTCGGCGTTCGTCCGCACCTTCTCCCAGGTCGAGCGCGTGCCGAGCAGGTCGCGCGCGGTGCGCTTGATCTCCTGCTGGTCCTCCGACAGCGTGAATCGCATTCTCGGTTGCCTCCCTAGCGGCCCGCGCGGGGCAGCCCGAGCACGCGCTCGGCGACGATGTTCTTGAGGATCTCGGTCGTGCCGCCCTCGATCGAGTTGCCGCGGGCGCGCAGCAGCTCGTAGGCCCAGCTCGTCCCGCCGGTGAGCGCGTCGGGGCCGACGATCTCGGGGGCGAGCTCGGTGAGCATCTGGTTCGTCTCGCTCCACAGCCACTTGACGAGCGACCCCTCCGGACCGGGCTGGCCGTACTGCTCGACGACGCTCAGGCCGCGGTAGGCGGTCAGGCGCAGGATCTCCGTGCGCACGTGCAGCTCGCCGAGCTTGTCGGCGACGCGCGGGTCGTCGAGCAGCCCGGTCCTGAGCGCCTCGTCGAACAGGTCGTCGAGGAGCTGGCGCAGGCGGACCTGGAGGAAGAACCCGAGCCCGGCGCGCTCGTTCATGAGCGTCGTGAGCGCGACCTTCCAGCCGTTGCCGACGCCGCCGAGGAGGTTCTCGTCGGGGATCCGCGCCTCCTCGATGAACAGCTCGTTGAACTCCGGGTCGCCGGTGATCTGCGTGAGCGGGCGGACCTGGACGGCGTCCTGCTCCATGTCCATGAGGAAGTAGCTGAGCCCCTTGTGCTTCGGGGCGTCTGAGTCGGTGCGTGCGACGAGCATGCACCACTTCGAGTACTGGGCGCCCGAGGTCCACACCTTCTGCCCGGTCACGACCCAGTCGTCGCCGTCCTTGACCGCGCGCGTCTTCAGCGACGCGAGGTCCGACCCGGCGTCGGGCTCGGAGAAGCCCTGGCACCAGATCTCGTCGGCGGAGAGGATCGGCGCGAGGTAGCGGTCCTTCTGCTCGTCGGTGCCCCAGATCATGATCGTCGGGCCGGCCAGGAGCAGGCCGAGGACGTTGGCCGGCAGCGGCGCGCCCGCCTTGCCCATCTCCTCGAAGAAGATCGCCGTCTCCATCAGCGAGGCCCCGCGCCCGCCGTACTCCTCGGGCCAGTGGACGCCCGCCCAGCGGCCGTCGTTGAGCTTGCGCTGCCAGTCGCGCCGCCACGCGTACTGGCTGTCCTCGTCCGGCGGCGCCTCGCCCGCCGGGTTGTCGGCCAGCCAGGCCCGCAGCTCGTCGCGGAAGGCGGCCTCCTGCTCGGTGAATGAGAGGTCCATCGGTCGTGGCTCCGAGTCGTTGCGGCGGTGCACGAGCCCCGCCTCGGCGCAGTAGCAGTAGACGTCTTCGAGGGCGAGGAGGGCGGCGTCGTCGCCGCGGCGCAGGCGCTCGGCGACGAGCTGCTCGATCCCCGAGCAGAGCACGAGCAGCGCGTCGGGGTCGGGCTCGCGGAGGCTGTCGTCGCTCGCGCGCGCCTGCTCGTAGGTGGCGCGGTAGCGGTCGGCGAACCGGCGCAGCGCCTCGGCGCGTGCGTCGAGGGCCGCCCGGCCGGCGGAGTGGATCTCGAGCAGGTAGGTGCGGGCGAAGCGGTGGTCGGCGGCGAGCGTCTCGAGGTAGGCGCGCATGCCCGCGCGCAGCTGCGCCCGCCAGTCGCTCTCGCTCGCGCGCACCGCGGCGCGGACCTCGTCGATGAGGACGTCGACGCCATGGCGGTAGGCCTCGACGAAGCAGTCCTCCTTCGAGCGGAACTGCTCGTAGAACGTCGTCCGGCTCACGCCCGCCGTGCGGACGACGTCGGCCACCGTCGCCGCGGCGTACCCCTTGTCGGCGACGACGTCGGTCATCGCCGCCAGCAGCGCGCGCGCGCTGCCCGCGAGCGGTGTCGTCGCTGCGCGCACCGAGGCGCGGCGCGAGGGTCGCGTGGCGCGCGACGAGACCGGACCCGGTGGCCACCGCGCGTACCCTACAGGTACAGGCGGGTACTCGGTCGGTACGCGGCGGTCGCCGGGCTGGACGCCGCGCCGGTCGGGCCGGCGCCGCGTCTCACGTCTCCCCGTCCTGCGCATGCGCGCCAAACACACATGTAGTGGACCGAGCGATTCGGACGGCGGGTCGACCACCCGTCCAGCATCGGCGCGCGGCGTCCCGGAGCGGGGAGAACGGAGCCATGCCTCCCCTGACCAGCGCCGCGCCGCGCCCGATCCAGTGGGAGGTGGCCGACGGCGGCACGATCCCGGCGCGGTCGCCGACGCCGCAGCGCGCGGGCTCCCGATCGTCGCCCACGTCCCCGACGACGCCGCGATCGACGGCCGGGCGGCCGAGCTGCTCGAGGAGTGCTGCGCCGTCGTCCGCTACGCGAAGCGGCCGCGCGCGAGGGCCGCCTCGATCGTCTCGCGGTCGTAGCCCGGCAGCGAGCCCGTCCGCTCCGTCCCCTCGACGTAGGCGCGCATGGCCACCCGTGCGTCCTCGGTGCCCAGCGTGCTGAGGAACTCGGCCTGCTCGGTGCGCAGCCCATCGGGCAGCGACAGCGCGCCGCCGAGGTAGACCGCGCGCTTGCTCGCCGCGACGGCGGCCTTGATCCGGGCGCCGAGGTGCGCCGCGCGGGCGAGCGCCGCGTCGAGCAGCTCGCCGGGCTCGACCACCTCGTCGACGAGGCCGAGCTCCTTCGCCTCGTCAGGCGTGAGCGGTCCCCCGTCGAGCACGAGCCGCAGCGTCCGCGCCGTGCCGAGCATGCGGGCCAGGCGCTGCGTCCCGCCGCCGCCCGGCGGGAAGCCGAACAGGATCTCGGGCTGGCCGATGCCGAAGTCGCCGCGGGCCATCATCCGCACGTCGCAGGCGAGCGCCAGCTCGCAGCCGCCGCCCATCGCGCTGCCGTTGAGCGCAGCGACGAAGACCGCGCCGCATGCGTTCATGCGCAGGAACACCTCGTGGAAGCGCTCGAGCGCGACCATCCCGCCGACGGGCGTGCCGGCGAGCGCCGCCTCCGCTCCCGGGACCCTCCGCGCGGCCTCGACGGCGCGCAGCGCGACGCGCGCGGGGCCGGGGCTGACGGCCGGGCTTCCCTCCGCCCCGGCGAGCAGCTCCGAGACGTCGTAGTGGGCGACGAAGCGCTCCGGGTGGTCGCCGGTGAGGACGACGGCGCCGACGGAGTCGTCGTCCTCGGCCCGTGCGACGAGGTCGCCGAGCGCCGCGACGAGCGGCTGGTCCATGAGGCCGTGGGGCGGGTTCGAGAGCGTCGCCAGCAGCACGCGCCCGCGCTGCTCGACGGAGATCGTGCCGGGCATGGGCCGGACGCTACCGGCGGGTGCTAGTTCTGGCGACCGGCGGAGATCGCCAGGCACGCCTCGCACAGCGGCCACGGCGGGTTCCACGGGTAGCCGGTGACGTCCTCGCCGCAGAGCGCGGTGTCGGGGTCCTCCTCGACCAGGTGGCACAGCTCGTCGAACCCGTCCTCGTTGCGGCGCGGGACGCTGAACGAGCCGGGCGCGACGTTCGGGGGGAGTGTGCGCGTCGACATCTGGGGACTCAGGCTACCCCGCGAGCGACCGTTGGATGAACGCCACGACGTCGTCGAGGACCTCTTCCCTGTTGGTCTCGTTGAAGACCTCGTGGCGCGCGCCCTCGTAGACGCGCTCCTCGAAGCGCTCGCCGCGGACGCGCGCGATCGCCTCGCGGGTGATCGCGAGCGGGATGAGCTGGTCCTCCTCGCCGTGGATCCACAGCGTCGGCACCGCGCCGAGCCGCGGCCCGTCGGCGACGGCCTGCACGGCGGTGATGAGCGCCCGCAGCGTCGAGCGCTTGAACCCGCCGTGCCACACCAGCGGGTCGTCCGCGTAGGCGCGGCCGACCGACGTGTCGCGCGAGAGGATGTCCGGGTCGATCGGGACCTCGGGGATCGGGTCGAGGCCGACGAGCATCTCGAGGCCGGGGTTGCCGCCGATCGCCGGGGCCGAGAGCACCAGGGCGTCGAGCGTGCCGAGGTGCTTCTGCGCGTAGCGCGTCGCGATCAGGCCGCCCATCGAGTGGCCGAGCAGCACGACGGGAAGGTCGGGGTGCGCGCTGCGCGCCTGCTCGGCGACGCGGTGCAGGTCGGTGCTGAACTCCTCGCCGTCCTCGATGTGCGCCCGCTCGCCCTCGGACTTGCCGTGCCCCTGGTGGTCGGGGGCGTAGACGACGGCTCCCTCGGCGACGAGCCGGCGCGCGACGTGGTCGTAGCGGCCGGCGTGCTCGCCGTAGCCGTGCGCGAGGAGCACGACGAAGCGCGGCTCGCCTTCCTGCCACACGTGGACGGCGATGCGGCCGCGGGTCCCGTCCAGCTCGGTCTCGGTCCTCTCCATGCCGGGGAGTATCGACCAACCGTCCAGGTTGCGCGGGTAGGCGGGGACGAGCGGGAAACCTGACGGCATGGACCCCCTCGCTTATGTCGCCTCCGCGGGCGGTGGATCGACGCGCCGCCGCCGGGACACCCGCATCGCCGCCGTGCTGGCCGAGTTCGGCTACAGCACCTACGTCCCCGCCGCCGGGGACGAGCCCGGCCTCCACGCCGACCGGCTGGCGCGCGTCGCCGAGGCGGAGGTCGTCGTGTGCGACCTCATCAGCCCCGAGCGCGACATCCCGGTGGAGGTGGCGATCGCGGCGACGCGGCGCACGCGGGTGCTCGCGCTCGTGCCGGCCGACGCGCGCCTCGACGGTTGGGCGGCCGAGCTGCTCGACGAGTGCGGGGCGACGGTGCTGCGCTACGGGCGGGCCGAGCCGCACCAGGTCCTCCACGCCGCGCTCGGCGAGCGCGAGATGGCGGTCGGGCTCGTGCACCACTGAGCCTCCGCGCGGGTACGTTTCGCGGCGTTGCCGCGACCCAGCCCGCTCGCAGCGCTCGCCGTCCTGTTGGCCGTCGCCCTCGTCGTCGTCGGCGTCGTGACCGTCGCGAAGTTCCGCGTCTTCGCGGACGTCGACGAGCGCGCGCACTACGACTACGTGCAGGAGGTCGCCGAGGAGCAGCGCCTGCCGAACCTCGAGCGCGACCGGGTGTCGTGGCAGGCGGAGGCCATCGCCGCCGGGACGTGGCCGCGGCGCAGCGTCGCCGACCCCGCGACGCTCCCCTTCGGCGGCATCAGCTACGAGGCGTTCCAGCCGCCGCTGTACTACGTGGTCGCCGCGCCCGTGTTCGCGGTGCCGGGCGACCACCGCGACAAGCTGTTCGTGCTGCGCGCCTTCGGCCTGCTGCTGCTCCTCGCCGGCGTTGCGCTCGCGGCGCGTCTCGCGCGGGAGGTCTTCGGCGACCGCTGGCTGCTGCCGTTCTGCCTCGTGCTCGCCGTGCTCCTGTGGCCGGGCGTGGTCGCGCGGTCGGTGACGGTCTCCAACGCCGCGCTCGAGCTGCCGCTCGCGCTCGCGTACCTGCTCGCCGTATGGCGCGCGACGACCGCCGCCAGCCGCCGGGCGCTCGTCGCGGCCGGAGCGCTGCTCGGCGCGTGCCTGCTCACGAAGCTCACGCTCGCGTACCTTGCGCCGCTGCTCCTCGTGCCGCTGGTGCCGGCGCTGCGCCGCCGCGACCTGGCCGCGGCGGCGGTCGCGTGCGTGCTGCCCGCGCTGATCCTGGCGCCGTGGGTCGCCTCGAACCTCGACCGCTACGGGACGATCACCGCCGACGAGCAGTCCCGCGCCCTCCAGGAGCCGGTCGTCAACCCGATCCGCGAGCAGTACGGGCTCGACGAGGTGCGCTCGGAGATGCCGAAGCTCCTGAAGGTCGCCCTGCCGCAGGAGTGGTGGTCGGACTACTTCGGCAAGCGCGGCGTCGCGTTCACGCTGCTGCCGGTGGCGCTCCTGCTCGCCGCGGCGCTGGTGCTCGTCCGGCCGCCTCCGCGGCGCGAGTGGCCGCGGCTGGCGATCCTCGCCGCGCCGCTGCTGCTCGGGGTGGTGCTGATCGTCTGGACGCTGCTCGGCGCCAACTGGGCCATCTTCCTCCCGCGCTACCTGCACCCGGCGCTGGCGGGCTTCGTGCTGTTCGCCGCGTACGCCATGCGCCGGGCGCTGCGCTCGGACGTCCCGCTGCTGGCCCTGACGCTCGTCATCGCGGCGGTCACCTGCTTCAGCTGGGTCTGGGTGTCGGGCGCCCACTTCTTCCCGAACACCGGCGCGAAGCTCGGCATCCGCGCGCGGTGACCGCTAGCGTCCGCGCGCGTGCGCCGTGCCGCCGCGCTCCTCGTCTCCCTGGCCGCGCTCGCCTGCGCGGCCGTGCCGGCGCACGCGTCGCTGCCGGCGGTCGCCTCGGGCCACCGGCCGGGGCCGGACGCGCTCTACGCGCCGCCGCCCGACGCCCCGCAGCTCGAGAACGTCGCGCCGTGGCGGGCGCCGCCGATCCTCGTCTCCGGCACGAGCGCCTACCGCGACGGCGAGTACGTCTACCAGGACTTCCTCTACGACGACCACGGCGCGGCGGGCGGCCGCGACTCCTCCGACCCGTTCGCCGACGTCACCACGTTCACGTTCGCGCCGACCTTCGGTCGCATCACGTACCCGGCCGACCCGGTGTACGCGAACAACGCCGCCGACTTCGTCGAGCTGCGCGTCCGCCCGCTGCAGGACGCGACCGCGTTCCGGGTCACGCTCAACACGCTGATCGACCCCGAGCGCACCGCGTTCACGATCGCGCTCGGGACCTCGGCGTCGCCCCGCGCGTGGCCGCACGGCGCCGGCGTCCGCTCGCCGGCCGAGCTGTTCCTCACCGTCCACGGGAGCACCGCCGAGCTGCGCGACGCCGCGTCGGGCGAGGTGCGCGGTCCCGCCCCGACCGCGAGCGTCGACCTCGCGCGGCGCCAGGTCGACGTCCGGCTGGCGCACGCGGCGTTCGACCCGGGGGAGGGGACGGTCCGCCTCGCCGCCGGCGCCGGTCTGTGGAACGGCGCGAACGGGCGCTACCTCCAGCCCCAGCCCGGCCGGCGCACCGCGGAGACGCCGGGCGGCGCGATCCCGACGAGCCCGGCGCTGTTCAACATGGCCTTCCGCTTCGACGAGCCGCTGCCGAACACCGACCAGGACGGCGGCGGGGTGACGATCGTCGACGCCGGCTTCGGCGCGTCGCTGGACGGCTCGTGGTGGCGCGAGCGCCGGCAGGCCGAGGACATGCGCCTGGGCGATGTCTCCGCGTTCCACGCCGACGTCGACTTCGGGAAGCTGCGCGCCGGCGTCGCGGACGAGAGCGGCGTGCCGCGCACCGGGCCGATCGACCGCATCCTCGCGAGCCGGCACGAGTTCGGGCAGGGCATCGACCACTCCCGCGTGTGCTTCGACATCCGGTCGCTGCGCAGCGAGGGCACGAAGTGCCAGGGGCGGTTCGTCGGGCAGCTCCAGCCCTACGCGCTCTACGTGCCCGACCGCTCGCGCCCGGCGCGCGGCTGGGGCCTGACCATGCTGCTGCACTCGCTGGCCGCCAACCACAACCAGTACCTGGCCAGCAAGTACCAGTCGCAGTTCGGCGAGCGCGGGGCGGGCAGCCTCGTCGCCACCCCGAGCGGCCGCGGGCCCGACGGGTTCTACATGGGCATCCCCGAGGCCGACACGTTCGAGGTGTGGGCCGACGTCGCGCGCCACTACGACGTCGACCCGGAGTGGACGGCGGTGAGCGGGTACTCGATGGGCGGGCTCGGGACGTTCCGGATGCTCGCGCGCTGGCCCGACCTCTTCGCCCGCGGCATGTCGACGGTGGGGTCCGGGGGGAGCGTCGAGGAGCAGCTCGCGTCGCTGCGCCACACGCCGATCATGTCGTGGGCCGCGTCGGGCGACGAGCTCGTGCCGGTCACCGAGACCGAGCAGACGACTGAGGTCATGACCGCCCTGCGGCTGCGGTTCTCGCACTTCCTCTTCGCCGCCTCGGACCACCTGACGCTCTACACGAACGACGAGTACGGCCCGGCCGCCGAGTTCCTGGGCGAGCACCGCGTCGACCGCGACCCCGAGCGCGTGACGTACGTCGTCGACCCGCGCGAGGACTCGGTGCCGGCGCGGGCGGTCGCCGACCACGCGTACTGGCTGTCGGGGCTGCGGCCGCGCGACCCCGAGGCCGAGCAGCGGGCGACGATCGACGCGCGCTCCGAGGGGTTCGGGCGCGGGGAGCCCGAGGTGCTCGACGTCGAGCGCTCGGCCGGCGCGGTGCAGGGCGGCTCGCTCGGGCCGATGCCGTACGACCGCCGGGCGCGCGACTGGCGGCCCGCCGGCCCCGGCGCGCGCCGCGACCGGCTCGTCGTGCGCGCCGAGAATCTCGCTTCGGCGACCGTCGACCTGCGCCGCGCGCGGCTGAGCTGCGCACCGGAGCTCGACCTGCGCAGCGACGGCCCGCTCGACCTGCGGCTCGGGTGCGCGCCCGCCGGGGGTGGGTCGGGCGCGGGGCGGCCGGTGGCGAGCTGCTCGCGCACCGTCGCGCTCCGGCTCCCGCGGATCCGGGGCCGGCGGATCGTGCGCGTCCGCGTCACGCGCGGGCGGCGGACGGTGAAGCGCGTCCGCGGGCGCGACGTGCGGCGCGTGACCGTGCGCAGGCCGACGCGGCGCGCGTTCGCGCTGCGGGTCCGCGCGCGGACGGCGGGCGGGCGCCGCGCCCGGACGATCACCGTCCTGCGCCGCTTCGGGCTGTGCCGCCGCTACGGCTGAGCGCGGCGGGCTAGCGCCCGGCGCGCTTCTTCGCGAATGCGAGCGCGTCGCGTTGCACGGCCGGGACCTTCAGCAGGTCGTGGCCGTGGCCCGCGCCCTCGTACTCCCCGTAGGCGACCCGCGCCCCGTTCGCCCGCAGCTCCTTGACCAGCTCGTCGGTGAACGGCTTGAAGACGGTGCCGTCGGCGGTCCCCTGTGCGAGGTGGACGGGCTGGCGCAGCCTGAGGTTGCCGGCGTCGTGGGACTCGAGCGCGGCGAGCACCGGCCTGAGGTCGGCCCCCTCGCGGAAGAACTCCTTCGGCTTGACCGTGCCGAAGCGGTCGTCCTGCGTGAGGCGCGACTGGCACTCCTCGTCGACGAACGGGTAGAGCGGCCGCGTGCGGTCCGAGAGGATCGAGGTGATGCTCAGCCCGGGCTTCGCCGCCTCGATGCCGCGCATGATCAGCGCGGCGTAGGCCGGGAAGCTCTGCGGCGCCGACTCGAGCGTCGGGAAGATCTCGCCCTGCTGGCGCAGCTGCGAGATCGGGGCGAAGGCGAGCGTGCCGCGCACGCGCAGCTCGGGCGTCCACGGAGCCGCGTCGGCCGCGGCCCACAGCGCGGCCTGGCCGCCCTGCGACTCGCCTGCGATCACGACGCGCTTCCCGATCCCCCGGTGCGCCCTGCGCGCCGCCCGGACGCTGTCGAGGATCCCGCGGCCCTGCGAGCGCCCGACGAGGAACGGGTGCACGCCCGGCGTGCCGAGGCCCTCGTAGTCGGTGCGCGTCACGACGTAGCCGCGCGCGAGCCAGCGCTCGAGCAGCCGCGTCTCCGACGAGAAGGTGCCGTAGCCCTTCGACGGCGTGCAGCTGTCGGCGATGCCCCTCGTGCCGTGGCCCCACGCGAGGACGGGCCACCCGCCGCGCGGCGCGCGGCCGCGCGGGATGTGGACGGTGCCAGACACGGCGATCGTCTTGCCGTTCGTGCTGGTCGAGCGGTAGAGGAGCAGGCGGTTGGTGCGCGCGCCCCGCAGCTTCGCGCTGCGTGCGCTGACGCCCCGAGCCCAGATCGGGTCGCCGTGCGTCTTGCCCGGCAGCTTCGCCGGCGGCGTGTAGAACGCGTCGCCGGCGGGCCCCCGCCGGACGTCGGCGCTCGCCGCCGGTGCGGCGGCGAGCAGGACGATCAGTGGTGCGAGGAGCCTGCGCATGCGGCGCAGCCAACCGCCCGCCTAGGAGTGGACGCGAGCCCTGCGGCGCACGCTCGTGCCGAGCACGTGGTCGCCGTCGCCGGGCGTGACTCGCACGCGGTACGTGCCGCTGCGCCTGATCCGCAGGCGCTTGGCGTACCGGGAGCGGGCGACGCCGTTGACGGGCGTCGCGGCCCTGAGCGTGGCGCGGGCGACGGTCGCCCAGCGGCCGGTGCTCGTCCGCCGCTGGATGCGGGCGATCCTGCCGTCGTGCCCAGGCGTGACGATGCCCGAGAAGCGGACGCGCTGGCCGACCGCCGGCGTGCGGTCGCTGAGCCGGAACGAGACACGCACTCGCACGTTCACGGTGACCTCCGCGCTGGTGACCGGCGGCCTCGTCTTGGCGGAGACGCGGTAGCGCGTGTTGAGGGCCGGGGTGACGGCGAACGAGTAGGTGCCGGTGGCGCTCGTCGTCGTCTTGGAGTTCGTCGCCTTGAATCCGCCGGTGAAGGGGTGCGGGTTCGCCTCGAGGGTGACCTCGACGCCGGCGTTCCCCGTCCCGGTGAGCTGGCCGCTGATCGTCGTCGAGCGGCCGAACGTGACCCGTGTCGGGCTGGCCTTGATCGTCAGCGAGTTCGCGCCGGGAGCGCCCGCCGCGGGCGTCGTGAACGTCATGTCGGCGCCGAAGACGGTGCCGGACGGGTTCGTGGCGATCACGCGGTAGTGGTACGTCGTCCTCGGCGCGAGGCCCGTGACGTTCGCGTCGACCTTGCGCTTCGGGTTGCCTCCGATCGGCCCCTGGACCGGCGTCTGCGTGCCGTACGCCGTGGTGGTCCCGTACTCGAAGCGGTACGTGGTGTCCTCTTGATTCGGCTCGACCTCGCCGTTGAGCGTGGCCGTGGTCGCGGTCACGTCGGTCGCCGCGGTCGTCGTGGCCACGGGGGCCGCGGCGACGGCCAGACCGACGCCCGAGACCGAGATCGCCACGAGGGCGAGGACGGCGAAGAGGGTTGCGCTGAGGGGACGGCGTCGCATCGTCATGCCTGTAGGAACCCACGGCGCGCCGCGTCGGACTGGCGGTGCACCAGATCGGCGCGTCAGCCTTCCTCGCGCTCGAAGCGCCCGTCGACCGGCATCGTCGCCGACAGCAGCGGCGAGGCGACGTCCGGGTCGTCCTGGTCGCATACGAAGACGAGGTCCATCACGCCCGTGTCGATCGCCGCGTGCACGCCCTCGACCTTGAAGCGGCGGTCGATCGTGCGCAGCCGCTGGACGTCGCCGTCGAGGCCGAGCGTGCCGACGACGGAGCCGTGGATGCCGCCCTCGGCCTCGGCCGACGCCGTGAACACGAGCACGCGGCCGTCGAGGGGCGTCGCGTCGCTGAACGTGAGCGTCACGTCGTCGAGCGTCCCGAGGTCGTACGAGCGGACGCGGGCCAACTCCTCGACGTCGAGGCGCAGGTCGCCCTCGACCGAGGCCATCACCGCGTCGAGCGCCAGCTCGGCGATCACGTTCGTCTTCTCGCCGTAGTTGCCGCGGTGCAGCAGCCACAGGCGCTCCTCCATGACGCACGCGCCTTCGACGTTGAGGCTCTCGACCTCCTGCGCGAGCCGGCCGTAGAGCGGCGCGAGGTCGAGCGTGCGCGACTCGCCGCGGGTCGAGCCGTCGGCCGCGAGCGGCCAGACGAAGCCGTGGTCGCGGCCGGGGCCAGACCCGGAGCCGAGGCCGAGCAGCGCACCGTACGGCGCGCCGTCGAACGGCGGCAGCACGGTCAGCGCCTCGAGATCGGGCTTGCCGTCGAGGCGCACCCCCTCGAACACCGGACGCAGCGTCCCGGGCACGAGCTCGGCTCCGTGGAAGACACCGAGCGCCGGGAGGTCGTCGCCGATCACGTAGACGAAGTCGCCGCGCCGGACGACGCCGCTCGCAGCGGACAGGTGCGACGGCCCGCCTTCCACGACCGGCGCGTCGAGATCGAGCGTGCGCAGCTCCCGCAGCTCGAGCGGCGGCAGGTCCTCGTTGCGTCCCTCGCGCGTATCCATGACAAGCTCCTCCCCGTGACGCTCGACGGCAACACGAACGCCGCACCCCGCCTCGACATCGGCGCGCTGCTCGAAGCAGTGGAGGCGGCGCCGCCGGTCGCGGCGGCCGACGTCGCCGGCGCCGCGCTCGGCGAGATGGTCGGCGCCGTCGAGACGAGCTTCCTGATCGCGGACTACAGCGGCGACTCGCTGATCCGGCTGGGGCACTCGAGCCCGGGCGCCGCGACCCGCCGCGTGGGGCGGGAGACGGCGGACCGCGTCGCGCTCGACGGCACGCCGCAGGGACGCGCCCTGGCGTCGCAGTCGGTCGAGGTCGTCGCACAGGACGACGGAACGTGGTTGTACGCGCCGGTGACGAGCCGCGGCGAGGCGGTGGGCGTCCTCGAGCTTCGGCTCGCGGACGCCCCCGACGAGCAGACCGTGGCCGACGTCGGTCGCGCGGCGCACGCGCTGGCGTACATCGTCATCGCCAACCGCCGCTACACCGACCTCTTCGAGTGGGGACAGCGCTCCGTCCCGCTGTCGCTGGCGGCGGAGATCCAGCACCGGCTGCTGCCCGGCTCGTACACGTGCGAGGCCGGCCAGTTCACGCTCGCCGCCTGGCTCGAGCCCGCCGGCGAGGTCGGGGGCGACACCTTCGACTTCTCGCTCGACCGCGACGCGCTCTCCTTCTCGATGACCGACGCGATGGGCCACAGCGTCAACGCGTCGCTGCTGGCGACGCTGCTCGTCGGGAGCGTGCGCAACGGTCGCCGCCGGGGAGCCGACCTGGCCGAGCAGGCCTGTCTGGCCGACGAGGCGCTGGCCGAGCACGCGGGCGGCTCGCAGTTCGTGACCGGTCAGATCGTGCGGGTCGATCTCGCGACCGGGGCGGCGGAGATCGTGAACGCCGGCCATCCGCCGCCGCTGCGCCTCCGCGACGGCGTCGTCGACGAGGTCCCGCTCGAGCCCGAGCCCCCGTTCGGTGCCACGCCGGGGCACAGGTACCGCACGCAGACGCTGCCGCTGCTCCCGGGCGACCGGCTGATGTTCGTCACCGACGGCGTCCTCGAGCGCCAGGCGGCGGCCGTCGACGTCCGGGCGGTTCTCGCGTCGAGCCGCGGCGACCACCCGCGCCAGGCGGTGCAGCACCTCATCCAGGGAGCCGTGCGCGCCAGCGGCGGCGAGCTCGAGGACGACGCGACCGCGATGTGCTTCGACTGGCACGGCGGGCCGCCGCGCGAGCGCGACGCCGACGCGGGCGCGAACGTCACCGCGTGACGCGGTGTGGCGCGCGCGCCGCGGGTCGCCGCGATACTCGCGCCGGTGCGCATGCTGAGGGGTGAGGCGGGGGACGGGATCACGCGGCGCGGGCTGCTCGGCGGCGCCGCGGCCGGGGCGCTCGCCGCGTCGCTTCCGCGGGAGGCCGAGGTGGCCGCCGCCGCCGCGACGACGACGGCGCTCGTCGCCGCCGTCGCCGTCGTCGGCGCCGGGTACGCGGGCCTCGCGGCGGCGCGGGCGATCGCGGCGGCGGGCCGGAGCGTTGCGGTGCTCGAGGCGCGCGACCGTGTCGGCGGGCGCGTGCAGACGCTGCCGGGGCCGGGCGGGTCGTGGTTCGACGTCGGCGGGCAATGGATCGGCCCGACGCAGGACCGGATGTTCGCGCTGGCGCGCGAGCACGGCGTCGGCGTCTTCGCGACGCACAACGAGGGCGAGAACGTCTACCTGCGCCGCGGCAACGTCCCCGAGCGCCAGCGCTACGCCACCGGAGGCCCGCTCGGCCCCGTCCCGCCCGAGGTCCCGGGCGCCGGCGAGGCCGGCGCGGCGATCGCGCTGCTCAACGACATGGCGCAGAGCGTTCCGCGCGACGCGCCGTGGACGGCGCCGGGTGCGCGCGAGCACGACGGGCAGACGTTCGAGACGTTCCGCAACGCCAACGCCGTCTCCGAGGGTGGGCGGTTCCTGCTCGACGTGGGGATCGAGGCGGTGTTCGCCGTCGAGCCGCGCGACCTCTCGCTGCTCTTCGTCCTCTTCTACATCGCTGCGGCGGGGAACGAGGCCACGCCCGGCGACTTCAACCGGCTGCTGAACACGGCGGGCGGCGCGCAGGAGTCGCGGCTCGTCGGGGGCGCGCAGACGCTGCCGCTGAGGATGGCCGAGCGCCTCGGCGACCGCGTGGTGCTGAACGCGCCCGTGCGCCGGATCGTGCAGGACGGCCGCGCGGTGACGCTGCACGCCGACGGGGTGACCGTCGTCGCGCACCGGGTGATCGTGGCGATGACGCCGGCGCTGACCGCGCGCATCGACTACGAGCCGCAGCTCCCCGGGCTGCGCGACCAGCTCACGCAGCGCTATCCGATGGGCAACGTCATCAAGATCCAGGCCGTGTACGACCGCCCGTTCTGGCGCGACGAGGGGCTGACCGGGCAGGCGGTCGGCGACGCCGACCCCGTGCGGATCACCTTCGACAACTCGCCGCCGTCGGGCGCGCCCGGGATCCTGCTCGGGTTCATCGAGGGCGAGCTGGCCCGCGAGTGGACGCGGCGCAGCGCGGCCGACCGGCGCGCCGCGGTCATCGACAGCTTCGCCGCGTACTTCGGCCCGAAGGCGCGCGAGGTCCGCGACTACGTCGAGCGCGACTGGTCCGACGAGGCGTGGTCGCGCGGGTGCTACGTCGGCGTGGCGCCGCCGGGCGTCCTGCTCGACTACGGGCGCGAGCTGCGCGCGCCGGCCGGGCGCATCCACTGGGCGGGGACGGAGACGGCGACGATCTGGAACGGCTACATGGACGGCGCCGTGCGCTCCGGCGAGCGCGCGGCGGCCGAGGTGCTGGCCGTGCTGCCGGCGGGCCGCGCCGCCGCCGCCGCCGGCCGCGCGGCGCGCGCAAGGCCCAGCGCCGCTGCCGCCCGCCGCGGCGCCGCCGCCGCTCGCGCGCCCGCCGCACGACGCCGCGGCTGGCGGGCTGATGGCCCGCGCCGTCTCCCTCGTCGCCGCCGCGCTTCTCGCCGCGCTCGTCGCGGCCACGCCCGCCGGCGCGGTCATCCAGGTCCACGCGCACCGCGGCGGCTCGTACGTCGACCGCGTCCCCACGTTCCCCGAGAACACGATGCCCGCGTTCCAGCGCGCCGCCGACGACGGGTTCGTCCTCGAGCTCGACGTCAAGCTCACGCGCGACCGCGTCCCGCTCGTCATCCACGACGACACGTTCGACCGCACGACGAACTGCACGGGTCCGGTGTCGGCCCTCACGGCCGAGCAGGTCGCCGCGCAGTGCCGCGCCGACGTCCTCGGCTCGCCGGGCACCGCCGGCGACTTCCCGGTCGAGCCGGTGCCCGACTCCCAGGTGCGCGTCCCGACGCTGGCCGAGGTGCTCGCGTTCGCGCGCGACCGCGAGGTGCGGCTCAACATCGAGATCAAGAACCAGCCGACCGACAACGACTTCGACGCGGCGCCGGTGCCCTCGTACCCGCAGCCGGTCCTCGACGCCATCGACGCTGCGGAGATCCCGCGCTCGCTCATCCTCGTCCAGAGCTTCTGGCCGCCGAACCTCGACGTTGCCGAGCAGCGCGGGTTCACCACGTCGGTCCTCACGCTCGTGCAGTTCAACCAGCTCGGGCCGGAGGGGGCGCGGGGCCGCGGGTACGAGTGGGTCTCGCCCGGCGACCCGCCCGACCAGGCGTACGTGTCGCGCGCCCACGCCGAGGGGCTCCAGGTCGTGCCGTACACGCTCGACCTCGAGGAGGACCTGCGCCGCGCCGCGGCGATCGGCGTCGACGAGGTCATCTCCGACGACCCGACGTTCGCGGCGCGGGTGATGGAGGCCGTCGCGCCGCCCGATCCGCCGATGCCGGCGCCGCCGAGCGACGAGGCGTGCCGGCGCGCGCGGGCATCGCGCACGCTCCCGCCGGTGCAGGCGCTCGACCCGCAGCCGGGCGCGCCGCGCGTGCACGCGATCCAGTTCAAGCAGGACGCGCGGCACGTCGTCACCTACGAGACCTTTCGCACGAAGATCGAGTGCACGATCCGCGAGCTCGTGCTGCCCCACCTCGCGCGCGACCGGCCGGACGTCGTCGCGCTCGACGAGGACATCGGGCTCGCCACGATCGCCACCGGGACGCGCGGCCGCGTGGCGCGCGACATCTTCACGAGCCCGGAGACGTCGCCGAGCTGCACGGGCTCGGCCGGCGCGCCGTGCGGCGCGCTCGGAGCGCTGCTCGCGGTGAAGGCGGCGTACACGAAGGAAACCGCCGCGTACGCCGCGCGCTTCCCCGGCGACAACCCGCTCAGCTCGACCTTCGTCGCCACCACCGACACGTTCGCGCGCGGCTGGATGCAGACGTTCTCGGACATGGCGCGCCGCTACGACGTCTACATCCTCGGCTCGAACAACCAGCCGCTGTTCCGCGAGTCGACCGACCCCGCCGAGCTTCAGGTGTTCGCCGACCCCGACCTCCCGCAGCCGCCGTCCTCGGTGTTCGTCGCGACGTCGCCCGACGTCTACAACGAGGTCTTCATGTGGGGGCCGCGCGACGTCAAGCGCGCCGGCCCGCGCCCGCTGCGCAACGTCGTCGCGCGCAACAAGAAGGTGCCGGTCACGCCGATCGAGGAGCTGCTCAACATCAAGAACGGACCGCGGTCCGGCCCCGACGCGATCGAGAACCTCGAGCCGTACGAGCTGCCGGGGACACAGGCGCGGATCTCGTTCGCCACGAGCCTGCCGGCGTTCGTCTACGGCGAGCTGCCCGAGGGCGCCGACCCGTGCGCCGACGCCGCGCGCTTCTACATGCGCTGCCTCGACCGGCTCGGGACGAACCTCGTCATGCAGGACGAGGCGAACCCGGGGGAGTGGGCGTCGTACACCGCGAAGGACAGCCCCGACAACGGCGCGTGGCAGACGATGAGCTGGATGACGTCGACGTGGCGCGCGGTGGTCGACCCCGCGGTGCGCTTCGACTACAACGTCACGCCGCACCTCGTCGGCAACCTCGCCGACCTGCCGTTCGACGGGCAGACCGCGATCACGCAGCGCGGGCTCGGCGCCGGAGGCACGGGCGGCTGCCACTACGTCGGCAGCGGCCGGTTCCTCCCCGGCACCGACCCGGAGACGTTCGCGATCGGAGGGGAGACGCTGCCGGTCCGCCCGAACGCCGGGCCGAAGCGCGAGTTCCTCGGCCTCGTCCCGTGGGTCGCGCCGGACGGCCCGCGGCCCGAGCTCGAGCAGACCGCGGACGGGCTCAGCCCCGACGGGAACGGGCCGCTCGAGAACGACTACCTCGAGACCAGCATCGTCGCCGACCTGCCGTTCCCGCCGCGCGCCTCGCGACCGTCGTGCGCGACGGCGCCGGCGGCGGCGGCGCGGTCGACGCCGCCGGCGGGCGGGCGCCTGCGGCTGCGCGTGTCGCCGCGGACGGTCCAGGCCATGCCGAGCGGGCGGTCGGCCGGTTGGGCCGGCGCGCTCCCGGCGTAGCCGGCGCCTGAGGCCATCGCGACCGCCAGCGCGGCGAAGCCGGCGGCGACAAGGCTGCGTCGCTTCCTCATGTCGTGCTCCTCATCTCGAACAGTGATCTACTAGGCACTATAGTAGATCGGGATTGCACACCGACGACGAACCGTCCCCACGCCGGCGCTCAAGCCGCTGCCGGGTCGCCGACGATGATGGGTCCCGCCGCGACGGCGGCCTCGAACTCCGAGTAGCCGGCGCGGTCGAACGGCACCCAGCGGTTGACATATTCGAGCTCCATCGGCTCGCAGAGCCGGGGATCGCTGGCGTCCATGCCGAACAGGAGCTCGCGGAACCGCTGATGGGCGTCGCCGCCGGCGTCGAGCACGCTGAAGCAGCAGTGGTGGAACGGCGGTGACGTCCACACCGTCCGCAGCTGCGCCGCGTCGCCGAGCCGGTGCACGGCGTCGAGCGTCACGCTGGAGATGACGCTGGCGTCGAGCTCGCCGGCGCGCACGCGCGCGAGCTGGGCGAGCTCGGCGCCGCCGGTGTCGCCGTGCTTGCCGAGGTCGCGGTCCAGGCGCTCGGCCCGGAAGTCGCGGTCGGGGTCGATCCCCTCCGCGCGCAGCGCGTGCACGGGCATGATGTGCGCTTGCGGTGAGTCGGCGTCGCCGAAGCCGACCGGGCGGCCGAACAGGTCGCGCGGCTCCTGCACCTGGCTGTCCGCGCGCACGACCAGGTGCGAGCGCCACCCGCGGTCGGTATCGCGCATGGCCAGCGCCTCGGCGGACCCGTTGGTGCGCTGCAGCAGGCGCACGTGCGCGAGGTTGGTGTTCCAAGCGGTGTCGAGCTCGCCGTCGAGGAGGGCGTCGACCTGGTCCTCGTAGCGGTCGAAGTAGCGCGCCTCCAGCTCGAGGCCCTGCCCGGCGAACCAGCCCGAGAACTCGTGCCAGATCTGCCTGACCTTCGGGTGGTAGACGACGGCGCCCAGCTTGTAGGCAGCCATCAGAAGAGCTCCTGGCCGGTGATGGCCTTGCCGAGGAAGTCGTGCAGCAGTTCGGTCGTCGGAGCCATCACCGCCGCCGCGCGCGCGTCGCGCAGGTGGCGCTCCAACGGCCCGTGCTTGGAGTAGGCGGCTCCGCCGCCCACGCGCATCACCAGGTCACTGACCTCGATGGCCATCTCGGCGGCCGACGCCTTGACCGCCAGCACGCCCTCCTGCGCGGACGGGTCGTCGGCCGCGACCGCCGCGGCCACCTCGTGCAGCAGCGCGCGCGACTCGCGGAAACGGACGCGCGCGTACGCCAGCCGCGCCCGCACGCCGGGGATCTGCGCCAGCGACGAGCCCTCGTGCTCGAGGCGCGACCGGCCGGCGTGGGCGATGGCGGCATCGAGCGCCGCGCCGGCGATGCCGACGCTGCACGCCGCCGACCCGAGCGTGAACCACGGCAGCGTGGCGGTCATCATCAGCGCGAACCCGGAGCGCTCGCCGCCGAGCCGCTGGTCCGCGCTCAGCCGTAGGCCGCGCACTTGCAGCGGCGCCGACGCGTTGCCGCGCATACCCAGCCCGTCGAAGTGGCTGGGGATCGTCACGCCCTCGGCGTCCGACGCCACCAGGTACAGCTCCGTCGACAGCGGGTCGTCGGTGTCGGGAGCGCCTACGGCCAGCACGTAGGAATCCGCCTGGCCGGCCGATGTCGCCCACGTCTTGTCGGCATCCACCACGACGTCGTCGCCATCCCGCACCGCGTGGCTGACCTGCGCCCAGAAGTGACCGCGTGAGCCCCGGTCCGAGTACGCGAGCGTCGTCAGGTGGCGCCCCGTCGCCATCGCCGCGAGCGCGGCGCCCTTCGTGCTCCCCGCGTCCGCGTCACCGTTCACGCCGGCCAGCAGCGTCTGCGCCCCGACCACGTGCATCACGTAGACCATGCCCGTCGAGGCGCACGCGCCGGCGACGCCCTCGGCGACGCGGACGAATTCCACCGGGCCGCCACCCATCCCGCCGAGCGACTCGGGCAGGCCGAGCCCCAGCAGCCCCGCGCGCGCCAGCTCGTCGATGCCCGTCTGTGGGAAGCGGGCCTCGACGTCGACGGCGCTTGCGTCGGCCGCTATCGCGTCGAGCGGCAGAGTCGAACTCACATCGGTCTTCATGGCATCCTTTCGCGGGCCGGGCGCAAATGATCGGGCGGGCACTCTGCCTCCCCGATGCTGACCTTCTACGGAGCCAACGATTCAACAGCATGCCGACGAGCGTTGACGTGCCATCCCTCCCGGGCGCCGCGACGCCGCCGGGCGCCCCGCCGCTCGGCAGCCGCCTCTGGCTGTACACGAACTTCGACTGCAACCTCGCGTGCGACTACTGCTGCTCGCAGTCCTCGCCGCACGCGCCGGCGCGCCGGCTGCCTGCCGAGGTGGCACGGCGCGCCTGCGAGGAGTTCGCCGGCCTCGGCGGCCGCGAGATCCTGCTCACCGGCGGCGAGCCGTTCCTCGCCCCCGACCTCGACGAGATCGTCGCCGCCGCCACCCGCTGGGTGCCGGTGACCATCCTCACCAACGCGATGCTCCTCGGGCGCGGCTCGCGCCGGCGGACGCTCGAGGGCCTGGACCCCGCACGAGTGGTCATGCAGGTCTCGCTCGACTCGGGAACGGCCGACCTGCACGACCGCCACCGCGGCGAGGGGTCGTTCGAGCGCGCGCGAGCCGGCATCGAGCTCCTGCGCTCACTCGGCTTCCGCGTCCGCGTCGCCGCCACGGTCGACGAGGCCGACGCGTCGGAGGAACGCAGCCTGCAGGTCCTGCTCGACGCCGACGGAATCCCGAGCGAGGACCGCCTCATCCGGCGGGTCGCCCGCACCGGCTTCGCCGACTGGGGCGTGGAGCTCACGCTCGACAGCCTGTGGCCTGAGCCGACGCTCACCGCCGACGGCGCCTGGTGGCATCCAGTCGGCATCGCCGACCCCGCCATGCAGGTCGCCTCGGCGCCGCTGCCGGTGGTGACCGTCATCGCCGTGATCCGGGCGACGCTCAACGATCCGGGACGTGATCGGGCGTCGGCGCTCGGGGCGTTCCGCTGCACCTAGCTGCCCGCGGTGACCGACACGGCCGCAGATCGTCACCGCGTCGCGCGAGGCGCGAGGAGCGCCCGGCCGCCTCGCGGCATGCGAGACGGCCGGTGCACCCTCTCCTACTGGGACTCGTTGCCCCCCGCCGTCGCGAGGATCTTCAGCCCGCCGGGGGCGTCCGCCGGCTGCGAGATGTGCGTCACCTGCGACGCCGGCTCGCCCTGGTTCGTGTAGTCGAGCGGGCCGGCCACGAGGCCGTCGAGGTCGGTGCCCTGGATCTCGTGGAAGGCCTTGACGATGCCCTCACGCGTGAGGTCGCCGTTCTCGCACGCCTGGTTGAGCGCCTCGGACATCAGGCGCCCCTGAGCCCAGCCGAGCTGGACCGACACCTTCGGCGTCTCCTTCGGGAACTTCGACGTGAACGCCTCCGCGGCCCGTTGCGGGCCCGGCGCGTCCTTGTTGAAAGGCGCGGTGGAGCCGGAGACGAAGAGCAGCTTCTTGACGGCCTCGCCCGCCGGGCTCTTCAACAGCGCCGGGTCCCAGGTCGGACCGTTGCCGGCATACGGCACGGTGAGTCCCTGCGCGGCGCCGACGCCCACCGCGGACGCTGTCTGCGTCGGCGACGTCGAGAGCGCCACGGCGTCGACGTTCGCCCGCTTGAGCGCCGCGACCTGCCCGGACATGTCCTCGTCGGTGGCCTTGATCTTCTGCTCGACGACCTCGCCGCCGTTCTCCTCCGCGAAGCGCTTGGACCCTTCGAGGCCGCTCTCGCCGTAGTCGCCCTCGAAGTAGATGTGCCCGATCTTGGCGCCCTGCTTGAGCTTGCCCTGCTGCTTGAGGAAGTTGAGCGCGTTGTACATCTCGATGTCGTACGTGGCGCCGAGGATGCCGACGACCTCTTGGTCGAGCAGGTTCGACGGCCAGGCGGCCAGCACCGAGAGCATCTGGTCGGTCTTGAGCTGGGAGAGCAGTGCCGCGGTCATCGGCGAGCCGAGCAGCTGCTGCAGCGCGGCGACGTTCTGCGACAGGTCGCGGTACTGGACGACGGCCCGCTGCGGGTCGTATCCGTGGTCCTTGACGGAGAGCTTGACCTGGCGATTGCAAACGCCGCCGTTCTTGTTCTGCTGGTCCCAGTAGAGCTGGGTGCCCTGAACGATCGGCTTGCCGAGCGCGCCGAAGACGCCGGTGAGGTCGGTGAGCAGGCCGAGGGTGATCTGGCTGTCGGTGACACCGGGGCCGGTCTTGACCTGGGCGGTGTCTCCGCCTCCTCCGCCGTCGCCTCCGCCTCCGGACTCCTCGCCCTTGCCGCCGCAACCGGCGACGGCCCCAGCCAGGACGACGCCGGCGGCGAGCCAGCCGGCGACCACTCTCGTGGATCTGATCATGCGGTGTGCTCCTTCGGTTGGACCTTGGTGGTGGGGGGACGCAGTGTGCGGCGTGCGGCGAGCTTGCGGCCCAAACCGGCAAGCCCTTGCGGCGCGAAGATCAAGACGGCGACGACCGCGGCACCGTAGAGCAGCCGCGCCGCCTGAGAGGCCTGCAGCCCGTCGCCGCCGGCCTCGACGACCAGCGGCAGGGCGTCGGCATAGCGCTGGAGGACCGGCGGCAGGGCGGTGATGAGCACGGCCCCGGCGACGGCGCCCCAGATGGAGCCCAGTCCGCCGATCACGATCATCACGAGGAAGTCGATCGACACGAGGAAGCCGAACGAGTCCGGGACGATGCGCCCGAACGCCAGTGCGAGGAAGACGCCGCCGAGCGCCGCGTACATCGAGCTGACCGTGAACGCCGCGGCCTTGTAGACGGGAACGCTGACGCCCATCACCGAGGCCGCGACCTCGGAGTCACGGACCTGCTGCATCGCGCGACCCGGCCGGCTCGCGACCAGGTTGCGCGCGTACCACCATGAGAGCGCCAGCAGCGCGAGCCCGAGGTACCACAGCCGCTCGAGCATCCCGTACGGCACGCCGAGCACGACGAGGTCGTCAGGGTTGTCGTTGGAGAACGAGAATCCGAAGAGGCCGAACGGCTCGGCGTCGCGGCCGTTGAACCCGCCGGTGAGCGCCGTCGCGTTGAAGAGGATGTGCTGGCCGATGAAGATGAGGCCGAGGGACGCCAGGCCGAGGTAGATGCCCCTGAGCCGCCCGGCGATGGGGCTGAACAGCGCGCCGGCGACACCGGCCAGGAGGACGGCGCCGATCATCGCGACGACCGGTGGGAGCCCGAGGCCGGCGGGGGCGTCGGCGATGTCAGGGGTCGGGTCGGCGGCGAGGTAGCTGTAGCCGTAGGCCCCGATCGCGACGAAGAACGCGTGGGCGAGAGACAGCTGGCCGGCGATGCCGACGAGCAGCGTGAGGCCGACCGCCGCGATGGCCGCGGCGATGCAGAACAAGCCCACCTGCAGCCAGAAGGCCTCGAAGTAGTACGGGACGATCAGGAGGACCACCAGGCCCGCGAGCAGCAGCGCGCGTCTGGCGCCGGGCGAGCGCAGGCGCTCAGACACGCGTGATCTCCCTCGAGCCGAAGAGCCCCGAGGGTCTCCACAGCAGCACCAGCAGGAGGACGACGTATGGCACCATCTCGTTGAGGCCGCGCCCGAGGAACGCGAGGTCGCCCTGGTAGCTCGTCGTCATGCTCACGGCGACGCCGATCACGAGGCCGCCCACGACGGCCCCGACGACCGAGTCGAGGCCGCCGAGCACCGCGGCGGGGATGGCGGTGAGCGCCAGCAGGTACGTCGTCGTCGTCACGCCCGAGGCGGGAAAGCTCGTGAAGAACACTCCGGCGATTGCGGCGAGCAACCCGCTGACCGCCCACGCGCCGGCGGCGACGCGCGACAGGCGGACGCCCATGAGCGCCGCCGTCTCGCGGTCGGCCGCCGTCGAGCGCATCGCGATGCCCCAGTCGGAGTACTTGAAGGCTACGGCGAAGGCGGCCATGAGGATCGTCGCGGCGACGGCCGCCGCGATGCGCGTCTGCGGGACCGTGATGCCGAGGAACTCGACGGTGTCGCGGCCCCACGGCGCGCCGGTGGGCAGGATGTCGGTTCCGACTCGCCGCGTGAGCTCCGTGGCGAGGACGACGTTGATGCCGATCGTGAGGATCGCGAGCGCGTCGATGCCGCCGCGGCGCCGGCGCAGCGGCCGCACCAGGACGATGTCGATCAGCGCCGCCGCGACCGCGCACACGACGGCCGCCACGAGGACCGCCAGGTAGAAGCCGAGGTCGTCGCTCGTCGTCGCCACGACGTAGGCGCCGAGCATCAGGACCGACGCGTGGGCGAAGTTCACGACGTTCGTCGCCTTGAAGACGATCACGAAGCCCATGGCGATCAGCGCGTAGATGGTGCCCAGCGAGAGGCCGAGGGCCAGGGCGGTGAAGAACTGGTTCATGGCGGGTCATCCTCGGGAGCGGTGGTCGCACCGGCGGTGCCGAGGTAGGCCTCGAGCACCCGCTCGTCGGCCTGTACGTCCTCGGGCGACCCGTCGGCGATACGCCGGCCGAAGTCCAGGACGGTCACGCGCTCCGCGAGGCCCATGACGAACCGCATGTCGTGCTCGACGAGCAGCAGGGAGATCCCGAGCTCCTCGCGCACCCGGGCGATCGCGTCGGCCATCCGCTGCTTCTCGTCGGCGTTCATGCCCGCGACCGGCTCGTCGAGCAGCAGCAGCGACGGCTCCGCGCAGAGCGCCCGGCCGAGCTCCACGCGCTTGCGGTCGCCGTAGGGCAGGAGCGCCACGGGCCGGTCGAGGCGGTCGGTGAGGCCGAGCAGTTCGGCCACCTCCGCGATGACCTGCCGCTGGGCCGCCTCCTCGCGCCGCGCGCTCGGAAGCCGCAGGCCGGCGGCGACGAAGCCGGTCTTCGTCAGCCTGTGCCGGCCGATGCGCAGGTTGTCGCGCACGCTCATGTGCGGCGACAGCGCGATGTTCTGGAACGTCCGGGAGATGCCCAGCTTGGCGATCCGGTTGGGGTTGCGCCCCGTGAGCTCCTCATCGCCGTAGCGCACGGAGCCTTCCGTCGCCGCGTACACGCCCGTCAGCACGTTGAGCAGCGTCGATTTGCCTGCCCCGTTCGGGCCGATCACCGCGTGCGTCGAGCCGGGGGCGATGGTCAGGCTGACGTCGTCGAGGGCGACCAGGCCGCCGAAGCGGACGGTGACCCCCTCGGCCACCAGCTCCTGCGGCTCGCTCCGCCCCACCGGAGCCGTCTTCTCGACCGGATGGACCTCCATCTCGGCCTCCTCGCCCGCCACCCCGAGGTATCGGGCGCGGATCTCGTCGCTCGCCGCGAGATCGCGCGCCGGGCCGCTCACCGCGACCTCGCCGACCTCCAGCACATAGGCGTCGTCGGCGACGGCGAGCGCCATCGACGCGTTCTGCTCTACGAGCACCACGGCGGTGCCCTGCTCGCGGATCCGCGAGACGATCTCCGCGATCTGCTCGACGAGCTTCGGGGCCAGGCCCAGCGACGGCTCGTCGAGGAGCAGCACGCGCGGCTCGGACATCAGCGCCCGGGCGATCGCGAGCATCTGCTGCTCGCCGCCGGACAGCAGCCCCGCGCGTTGGTTGCGCCGCTCCTCGAGTCGCGGAAAGAGCTCGAAGGCGCGGTCCCGCGCCTCGGCCTTGCGGTCCTTGCCCTTCGCCGTCAGCGCGCCGGCGCGCAGGTTCTCCTCGACCGTCAGGTCGGCGAACACATGCCGCCCCTCGGGCACCTGCACCACGCCCGCGCGAACGACCGCTGCGGGATCCTCCGGCAGGGGCTCTCCCGCCAGGCGGATCTCTCCATCGTCGATGGCGCCGCCTTGCAGCGGCAGGACAGCGGATATGGCGCGGAGCAGGGTGCTCTTCCCTGCGCCGTTGTTGCCGAGCACTGCGACGATGCCGCGCTCGGGCAGGGTCACCGAGACGCCGCGCAGCGCGCCGACGCCGGCGTACGACACGTGCAGGTCGACCACCTCGAGCACCGCACGGCCGGCCGCCTTCTCGTCCGTCTCCCGAACCCCCGGTAACGCTCCGCTCACCGATGTCTCCTGCTCGAGCGCGGTCGACCTTGCTCTGTCCGTTCGGGCGAGACCGCTGCGACCCGACGGAACTCGCTCTGCCGCAGACGCTCTGCCTGGCGGCGAGACGCTCAAGGCTACCCGAACGATCACGCCGCCACGCCACGTGCCCCAGAGGCGTAGGGGCAGCCCGGTCGGCTGCGGGAGACGGCGCGGAGGCCTCACCACGGCAGGATGCAGCGGATGCCGAACAGCTTCGCGGGATGGGCGCGGCGGGTTTCGAACCTGCGACCTCTCGCGTGTGAAGCGCGATGACGGCGATGGCGGGCAGCCGCCGGAGCAGGGCAGATTGTTCTGATTTGCGCGGCGTTTCGCGGCTCGCTGTCCATCTCGTCGCCGACCGGCGTTGTGGCCGATTCCAGCCGATTCGGGCACTAGTGCCCAATCGAACGGTGGCCTGGGCGAACCGTAGACTCCGCGGTATGGCCACCCGAGATCGCACGGTGCGACTCCAGCGTGACGCCTACGACCTGCTCGTACAGGAAGCCGCGCGCCCGAGGCCTAGAGCACGATGCACTCGCCGACGAGCTCGTGCGGGCAGACCTGGGTTACGCAGCTCGAAGTGACCTCGACTCGGCGCTGCTGCGGAGTTCCGGGTCGGTCTCCCGCTGATCGACACGGTCGCTTTGGTTCGCGCGGGCGGCGCCGGGCCCGAAGCGCGCGGCGTCTGAACCGGCGCTCCCTCGCTCCCCCGGACAGAATACTTCCGGTATCGGTAGAATTTCGTCCATGAACGTCGACGAGGTCATGAGCGCCAGTGACGCTGCGGAGGCGCTCGGCGTCGAGGAGCGCGCGGTTCGTCTGATGGCGTCGTCGGGGGAAATCGACGCCATCAAACGCGGCAGAGCGTGGTGGATCGATCGCCGCGCCGTCGAGCGCCGCCTTCGCCATCAGCCCGGCCCCGGGCGGCCACTGTCCGCACCGATGGCGTGGTCGGTGCTCGTCCTCGCCTCGGACGCTCCCGAGCCCGACGCCCTCGCTCAGGGTGACCACCATCCCTCGCGCGCCCGGCGATGGCTCGCCTCGCACCCGCTCGGCGAGCACGCGGTGCGCCTGCGCGCGCGAGCGCAGCGCGAGTCATTTGCTGCGCACCCGTCCGAACTTCCACGTCTTGCTTCTCGGCCGGACGTCATGCCGACGGGAATCTCGGCGGCAGGCGTCGTCGGCATTCACGGCGGCGCAGGCGATGTCGAGCTGTACGCGCCGGCCGGACGGCGCGGCGCGCTCGTGTCCGCCCACGGCCTCGAACCAGGGGACGGACCGGTCCTCATCCGCTGGGTGCCCGACGATCTGTGGCCGGCGGTGCAGGCCGACGTCGCTCCGCGCGCCGCGGTGCTCGTCGACTTGCTCGAGCACGACGACCCGCGTGCGCGACGCGAAGCGAGCCGGGCGCTCGAGAAGGGATGACGCAGATCAAGGTCGACCCGCCCGACGACGAGAGCGCCCGGCTGTGGGCGAGCGTCGGCGACCTCACCGAACTGCTTCCACCCGGCTGGGTGTTGATCGGCGGACTGATGGTCCAGATTCACGCTCTGGAGCACGCTGTCGAGGACGTGCGCGCCACCACGGACATTGACGTGTTGGGTCAAGCACGACCCCAGGACCCCTTGCGCGCGATCCACGAGGCCCTTCGCGCGGATGGCTTCGAGCAGGAGCCACCCGATCTCGACGGCTACGCGTTCCGCTACTCCCGCGACGGCCTCATCGTCGACCTCCTCGCGCCCGACGGCATCAAGCCGCCACCCGCGCTCGGCACAGGGCGGGCTGCGATCGGCGTGCCGGGCGGTTCACAGGCGCTTGCCCGTCAGGAGGAGATCACGGTCCGCTTGGGGGAGCGCACGTTCACATTGCGCCGCCCGAGCCTGCTCGGCGCGATCCTCATCAAGGCGAGATCGCTCGTGGTTCACCACGACCCTGAGTCCCAGCGTGAGGATCTGCTGCTGCTGCTTTCGCTCGGCGATGATCCCCGAGCCATGGCCAGCGAGTTGAAGAAGTCCGAACGCCGGTGGCTGCGCGACGCCGAAGCCCCCCTCTCGTTCGATCGCCCGGCAAACGTTGGCCCTGCCCGGCTGCGCCTCGCCCGACTCGCGTTCGGGCTCCTCGTCACGGAATACTGATCCGGCTCCGCCGCAGGCCGAGCGAGGCTGGCTCGAGAGCCCCAATACCTCAGAGCGCGGCGCGGACGGCCTCGCACGCACCGTCAACATCAATGCGACTCGACGCGTAGTCGGCGTCCAGAAGCGCGTCGCCGAGGAAGCCGTGATGCTTCTCGACATGCTTGTTACGCACATGCCGGGCAAGCTCGGTGGACGAGGGCGGGGCAGCGACGATCCGCGTCAGGGCAGAACGCACGTCCTCGCGACCAGCGCCTGAGACGAGAACCGCGGCGCCGTCCCGCGCGGCGTCGAGGCCGGCGTGAGCGAGCATGAGGGCGAGTGTGTCGAGGGCTCTATCCCCGACCCACGGAAACAGAACGACGTCACTACCCCATTCGAGTAGGCGGTCGCTCGTCAGGCCGAGCCGTCGGAAGGATTCGCGACCTTCGGCAAGGAGCCGCCTCGCCCCGGCGAGGCGACCGCTCTCAGGTGGCAGCACATCGACCTGCCCAACGGCCGCATCTCCGTGGGCGACTCGAAGACCGACGCCGGCGTCCGGCTCGTCGACATCCTCCCCGCCCTGCGCGACGAGCTCACCAGCCACCGGCACGCCACTGCCCGAGCGAAGCCGACCGATCTCGTCTTCCCGACCTCGACCGGAACCCGCCGTGACAAGGACAACGCCCGAGAGCGCGTGATCCGGCCGGTGGTCGCGCGTGCCGACGAGCTGCTCGCCCAGCGCGGGCACCGGCCGCTCCCCGCCGGCGTGACGGCGCACAAGCTGCGCCACACCTTCGCCTCGATCCTCTACGTCCGCGGCGACGATCCGCCGTACGTGATGGCCCAGCTCGGGCACACCGATCCGGGCTTCACCCTGCGCGTCTACGCCCACGCGATGCGCCGCGACGAGGGCGACACGGAGCGGCTGAAAGCGCTCGTTGAGGGCCGTGATTGGGGCACCAGCGAGGTCCAAGCGGCCCCTGAAGCGCCTCCGACCGAAGCCCCCGAGGAGCAAGAAACCCCTGCAGATGCGAGGGTTCCGGGTGGGCGCGGCGGGTTTCGAACCTGCGACCTCTCGCGTGTGAAGCGCGATGAGGGTGTTGATGCCCAGCCGCCGGAACAGGGCCGATTGTTCTGATTTGTGGCGAGTTCGTGCGTGCGCGTACCTGCGCCGCGTTTGGGTGGATCCCGGCGGATTTCGGGCTCATTGGGCACTGATGCCCGATGAGCGGCGCTCAGCCGCGCTCTAACTCTTTCAGCAGCTCGTGCCCGAACTCGATCCGGAACGGCAGCGCGCAGCCGTTGACTCGCCGGGCCCCTTCGGGCGCCATCGCGTGGTCTTACAGGGACTTCAGCCGTCCGCTGGGGGTCTTACTCCGAGTCGGCGCAGCGCGTCAACCACGACAACTTCGCGTTCCGGCATGCGGTTTCTCAAGCCGGCGAGACGCGCATCGAGCGGGCGAGCGCACCGCCGAGCGAGTGCACCTGGTCGCCGACTCGCACGAGGACGGGCCCTTCGAACGGCTGCTTGTCCTCCACCTCGAGCTCCACCCCGGGACAGATGTCGCGTTCCGCGAGATAGCGCAGCATGCTCGAGTCCCTGTCCGAGACGACGGTGAAGACGCCGCTCTCGCCGGGTTCGAGCTCCACGAGCGCGCGCGTCTCGTCCTGCGGCAGCGTCAATTGCCGGTCAGGGATCGGATCGCCGTGCGGGTCGCGCTCGGGATCGCCGAGCGCCTCCGCGATCAGCTCCCCGAGCTCGTCCGAGATGTAGTGCTCCAGCACCTCCGCCTCGGCGTGCACCCGGTCCCACGACATCCCGAACGCTTCGGCCAGGTAGGCCTCGATCAGGCGGTGATGCCGGAGCACCTCCAGCGCCACCTTCTCGCCGGCCGCCGTCAACCGCACGCCGTGGTACCGCTCGTGGACGACGAGGTGCATCTCGTCCATGCGTTTCAGCATGCCGGAAACCGCGCCCGGGGAGAGGCCCAAATGCTCCGCCAGCGCATTGGTGCTGACCCCCCGGTTCCCGCGTCTCTGCAAGGAGAAGATGGCCTTCGCGTAGTCCTCGACGGCCTCGGTCCTTCGGCCTAGGAGCTCGCGTCCACGCCGCTCGTGACCGTGCGTCGTCTCTTCACCTTTCCTTTGAGCGTTGCGCTCCACGTCCACGATTCTCTCCCTTTGCCGCCCCGGATGCGAAGGCGAGAGCGGCAACGGCCGACCGCCCCACCGCCATGAGGACGCGGCGGTGGGGCGTGACACGCCGACGCCTCGCTAGTCGTCGGCGCCGACGGCCCAGACCTCCCAATCGTCGTTGCTCAGGACGTGCCCGTGGATGTCAGCGACGTCGCGGATGATCAGCGGGATCTCGTCGTCGGAGCACTTCGGAAGAGGCTCGTCGCACGGCGGTTCCTCGGGATGGAGGCCGCGCGAGAACGTGAGTCGCGCAGTCTTGCCATCGTTGACCAGCGCGACGCGCGAGACGTCGTGCGTGTGCGGAACCTCGTGGTCGAGGTGGTCGCCGTAGAAGTGGCGCCGCGAGGCGTCGGTGGTCCCGGTCGCGAGCTGGTGACTGAAGGTCACGTCTGCGGTGAAGGCATCGAGCACCTTGACCGAGACGACGCTGAACCGGTCGCTCGACGACGTCGTGTGGGCCTGAGCGGCCACTGCGAAGGCGGCCGCGCCGATGACCGCTACCGCGAAGATGTGTGCGTGGATCCTGCGCATGTTCTGCTTCCTCCTTGTTGGTTGTGACTTCTGTTCTCGGGGAGCGCGTGCGTGAGTTCGGCGTGGAGCACCCGCCGGTGTCGGATGACCTCGAGCGCAACCTTCTGGCCCGTACGCGTCAGCGCAAGGCCGCCGGTCGGCTTCGAGCGCACCAGCCCCAGCTCAGCCAGGAGCTCGACCGTGTCCGCGGTCGACGCCGGTGAGAGTCCGAGCCGTTCGGCAAGCGCGGCACAGCCGGAGCAGCCGCCCTCGTGGCGCTGCGCGGCGAAGATTCCCTGCGCGCAGTCCTCGAGCAGGGCACTCAACGGGCGCCGTGCGTGGTCATCGCGACCCCTTCTGTGGGGGGTCACACATTGCTGTCTCGTGGCGTGTTCGTTCATCATGATCCGCTGGTCTCTGCTCGCGACGAGGTTCAGGCCGTCAGGACCAACTCGTCCTCGCGCTCGCTCGTCGCGGCGAGGAGGGCTTCGACTTGCGGGGCGCATCCGCCGCAGCCGGTCGAGGCGCCGGTGACGCGGGCGATCTCCGGCACGGTCGTCAGACCACCGGCGCGGATGGCGGTGATGATGTTCGCGCGCCGCACTTGGCGGCACGTGCAGACGACTTCGGGCGCGTCACCTCTGCGCTGGCCGTTGGCGGCGGGCGCCGTCGGATCCGCCGACCAGGCGAGCAGGCGACGCGGCACCGGACTGCCGCTGGCGAGCAGCTCTGACAGCTCGGCTGCGGGCGCGTTGTCGCCGACGAGGAGAGCGCCAGCGAGGCGGTCGCCGTCCAGGACGAGCTTCCGGTAGACGCCCCGATCTTCGTCGCTCCATACGAGCTCGTTCCCGTCGGCGCTCGCGGCCTGCGCGCCACCGGCGAAGAGGTCGACGCCGGCGACCTTCAGCGTCGTCGCGGGCACCGCCCCCGAGAATGTGGCGAACCTGCCGCCGGCGGATGCGCCGGCGACCCGAGCCTGGTCGGCCAGCGGCGCCCAGAGCCCATACACCGTTCCGCGGTGCTCCGCACACTCGCCCACGGACCAGACCGCCGGCGCGCTCGTGCGCATCTGGTCGTCGACGACGACCCCGCGCGCGGTCTCGATCCCGGCGGCCCGCGCAAGGGAGGTCTCGGGCCGAATCCCCGCGGCGACGACCACCAGGTCGGCATCGAGCTCCCTCCCGTCGTCGAGCGCGACGCTCTTGCAGCCGATCGAATGAACCCGGCAGGCGACGAGCGTGCGTATTCCCAGGCGCGTGAGCGCGGCGTCCAGCGTGGCCGCGGCCTGGGCATCGAGCTGCTGGGCCATCAGCCGGTCCGCCGCCTCGACGACGGTCACCGGCACGCCCCTTGCCAGGAGCCCCGCTGCCGCCTCGAGCCCCAGCAGCCCCCCACCCATCACGACCGCCGCTCGGGCGTTCCGCGCGCGCGCCGCGATCCGGTCGACGTCGCTCCGGGTCCGGAAGGTGAAGACGTGCGGGCCTTCGAATCCCTCCACGGGCGGCACGACGGGACGCGAGCCCGTGGCGAGGACGAGCGCGTCGTAACGATGGACCGCCCCACGCGCATCGACGACGGTCCGCCCTTCGACGTCGATCGAGGCGGCCGGCGACGCCGCGCGTAGATCCACGCCATGCGCGTCGAACCACGACGGCGAGCGCAGCACGACGTCCGACTCCTGGCAGCTGCCGGCCAGCAGCTTGGACAGCAGGATCCGGTTGTACGCGACGCCCGGCTCCTCTCCGAGCATCGTCACGTGCCAGTTGGCGGGCCGGTCCCGGAGCGCCTCCTCTACGACGGCGAGCCCGGCCATTCCCGCGCCGATGACGACCAGCCGCCGTCTCGTCTGCCGTCCCTTGATCGGTGTGACGTGACGGCTCGCCAGAGGCTCGCGAAGCAGTGCTCTCGCCTGCGTGACGTCCGCCGCGGCGTCGCGTGCCAGCGTCTCGACTAGCCGCGCGATCAGCGCGGCTCGTCGCCCGGCCACCTCTTCGGGCCGGGTTCGCAGCAGTCTGGCGAGCCTGTCGTCACCGATGCCGCGCATCAGCGACAGGTCGAGGAAGGCGCGCTCGCCCGCGTCGAGGTTCGCGAGAGCGCCGAGCAGCGCAGTGCCGGTTTGGGCTCCGCCCGCCGGGCGGTCGAGCTTCGCCGTGCGCACCCGCGACACGCCGAGCGACCGGACGAGCTTTATGGCCGGCCGCCAGTAGTGCCGGCCGTGCGCGAGCACCACCGCGACCGCCCAGAACGATGCCGCCAGGTGCTGATCGGCCCATACCGCGCTGACCATGACGAGCACCCCAGTGACGAGCGTGTACGTCGAGAGCAGGGCGGCGATGTGAGCGACGAGCGACGTCCACAGCCTCCGCGCGCGTGCGGGCCGCGCGCGTCCCCGAAGGGCTACGACCTTCAGGCTGAGCGCTACGAAGAACGCGCAGCCGAACGCGACGTGGACGTAGACGAGCGGGCCGGTCGCCGGCCTCTCCCGCACCGAGTCGACGAAGAGGGGCACCGCGGTGGCGATCGAACCGGCGAGCGCAACCAGCAGCATGACCATCACGCCGGCAAGGCGCTGCTCGCCCCGACCGCTGGCGCTGGTGCTCGTCGCCGCTGTCCCGCCCATCACCGAAGCGTCGCTCGGGCGGTCGCGAGGACCCAGCCGAAGAGCAGGCCCGCGGCGAACAGCGCCCAATTGTGGAAGCGCAGGAACGCGGTCGCCTCGGACTGCACGAAGGGAAGACTCGGCACGACGGCGAGTGCGGCGGCCGCCCACAGACCGGCAGCCTGACGAGTGCTCAGGTGCCCGGGCGGGTCGGCGGACCGGAGCGCTTCTTCGCCGCCAGTTTCGTGTGTCATAAACGCAGTTTTACGCTATCGGAAACCGCGCGTCAAGCGGTGTCCTCGGCACGGCCTGCCGACGGAGGAGCGAGGGGCGACGTCCGACCTCGCACTGCCGGAGCCTGACCTGGCGCCCGACGTCGGGCTCGACCTCGGGCCATGAGGCAACGGCGTAGCTCCGGCGGCCGAGCCAGTCAAGGGCTTCGCCCTCGCGCTTCGCGCGCCCTGCGGGTGACAGGCTCGCCCGCCTCCGCTGCGTGTCAGTGAGGTTCCGCTGGCGCGAACCGACGGAATCCAGAGGGGGGTTGAACGGCCTCTCGCGCGACTTGCAAGATGTGGAGGCACCACTGGACAGGGCAACGCTCGAAGCGATCGCACACGAGGTCGCCGACCTCCTGCGACGCGACGCGCCGGGCGAGCGCGCGCTCCTCACCGCGGGCCAGGTCGCAGCCCGCTTCGGCGTCGATCGCAGCTGGGTCTACGCGCACGCGCACGAGCTGGGCGTCGTCCGGCTCGGCTTCGGCCGGCGCCCCCGCCTGCGGTTCGACCCCGCGTCGCCGCGCAGCGTCTGCTCACGGAGCGCGCGGCGCGTCCCGCCATCGTGGCTCCACCGCCGAGGAGGCGCGCGCCGCTGCTGCCCATCCGCCCGACGCCGCGTACGCTCGGGGGCGAACGCGCTCGCCGCAGCGCCTCATCCTGAGACGGCTCCCCGTCCGACAGGCCAGATCATCGAGCGCACGACCGCTCGCGGCCGCGTGTTCGCGCTGCGCTTCCGCGCGTACGGCCGTCGGCACTTCGTCACGCTCGGTGGCGCGGAGGAGGGATGGACGCGTAGAAGGCCGAGGCGGAGCTGCGGCACGTGCTCGCCGACGTCGAGCGCGGCCTGTGGACGCCGCCCGCCCAGCGCGCCGTCGCGGAGCCGAGCATCCCGACGTTTCACGAGTTCGCGTCAGCCTGGCTCGAGGCGCGTCGCGGCGAGTTGCGCGAGGCGTCGATCGCCGACTACTCGTGGCAGCTCTCGAACCACCTGCTCCCGTTCTTCCACGCGCACCGCTTGCCGCAGATCACCGTCGCCGAGGTCGACCGCTACCGCGAGTTCAAGGTCCGCGAGGGCGTGCTCTCCGCCGAGTCGATCAACAAGACGATCACCCGTCTCGGGCAGATCCTCGCCGTCGCCGAGGAGCGCGACCTCATCCCGCGCAATCCGGTCCGCGTCAACACCCGCAACCGCAAGCTGAGGGCGAGGCTGAAGCGGCCGGTGTGGCTCGACAGCGCCGAGCAGATCCAGGCGCTGCTCGACGCCGCGTCGGAACTCGACGCCTCCCCGAAGGCACGCACAGCGGGTCGCCGGGCGCTCATCGCGACGCTGACGTTCACCGGCCTGCGGATCGGCGAGGCGACCGCGCTGCGTTGGCGCGACATCGACCTCGCGCGCGGCAAGATCACGGTAGGCCGCTCGAAGACCGACGCGGGCCTTCGGGTCGTCGACATTCTTCCCGTGCTCCAGGACGAGCTGACCGCGCACCGCGCGACCGTCCAGCAAGCCGGACCTGACGATCTCGTCTTTCCGACCTCAGCGGCAGCCGCCGCGACAAGGACAACGCCAGAGAACGCGTCGTGCGGCCCGTCGTCAAGCGCGCGGACGAACTGCTCGCCGAGCGCGACCATGAGGCGCTGCCCGCCGGCGTGACCGCCCACAAGCTGCGCCACACGTTCACGTCGATCCTGTCCGTCCGCGGCGAGGACCCGCCGACGGTGATGGCCCAGCTCGGGCACACGGACCCCGCGTTCACGCTGCGCGTCTACGCCCATGCGATGCGCCGCGACACGGGCGACAAGGAGCGACTGAAGGCGCTCGTCGAGGGCCGCGATTGGGCACCATTGGGCACTGATCGGGCCAACGAACGGTCCAACGGCGTCTCCGGGGAAACGCCCGCAAACGACGAAGACCCTGCAGATGCAGGGCCTTCTCACGATGGGCGCGGCGGGTTTCGAACCTGCGACCTCTCGCGTGTGAAGCGAGCGCTCTCCCACTGAGCTACGCGCCCATCGGCCCGGCAGTCTAGAGCGCCCGCTACAGTGGCGCCCGGACCGTGCTAGGTGGGGAGGTAGCGGTGCCCTGCACCCGCAATCCGCTCTAGCGGGGCTGAATTCCCTCTCGAGGGGCTCGGCCCTCGGGGTCAGCGCGCTGTTGCGAGCGTCGATGGCCGGGTCCCGCGCGATGCAGGCCCGTGAACCAGGTCAGGTCCGGAAGGAAGCAGCCTTAAGCGGATCCCTGTAGGCGCTGCGGGGTGGCCCGACCGGAGCTCGGAGGAGCGAAGGCGCCTCGGGGACCGGCCACGACAGGTGGGTGCACGGTCCGCTTCCTCTGCTCAGACGCCGGCGCGGCGGGCAGCCAGGCGCGCCCGCGGGGCGTCGGCGGCGCCGACGGCAGCGGCGGGAGCGGCTCTCCGGCGAGGATCGCTTCCGGCGCGTCGCGCACCAGCCACTCGGCGCGGGCGGGGTCGGCGAGACAGGCCGCCACGACGACCGCGCGGCTGAGCTGCGGCGGGCGCCAGGGGCCGGGCGAGTGGGCGTCGGAGGCGATCGCGGCGCAGAGGCCGTCGCGCACGAGCTGCTGAGCGAGTGCCGCCGAGCGCGAGCGGCGCGCCGGGCGCAGCAGCGCGCCGGCCGTGACCTGCAGGAGGATCCCGCCCCGGGCGAGATCGGCCAGGCGGTGCGGCTCGCGCTGGAAGGAGGGGAGAGCTCAGGGTGCGCGAGGTGATCCGGTAGCCGCGCAGCGCAATGGTGAACAGGGCCTGGCCGATCCCGGCCGAGGTGGGGTTGTGGGGAGTCTCGATGAGCACGTCGCGTCCGAGCCCGCCGAGCGAGGCGGCCTCCAGGTCGGCGTCGGAGGCGTCGAGCGCCCAGCCGAGGGCGACCTCGCCGCCCGGGACGATCTGCACCTCGGCGCCGTCCGCGGTCGCGGTCGCCTCGAGCCCCTGGCAGCGGACGGCGATCTCGCCGGGCACCACGCGCGGGAAATCCGAGCGCAGATGGGGAGTGGCGACGATCGTGGTGACGCCGTCGGCTTCGTAGGCGTGCACCATCGCGACGGCCGACTCGAGGTGGGCCGGTCCGTCGTCGATCCCGGGCAGGACATGGCAGTGCAGGTCGATCATGCGGTCTCTGGTCATGGCGTCGGCACGCGGGCCCTCCGCCTTGAGCGGACGGGCGGGGGTTTCGTCAGGCGCTGGACTGCGCCGGGGGCGCGCCGCTCGACATTCGACGGCGCCGCCCCCTCTCCTGTCGGCCCCCTCGCGCTAACGGGACGGATTCCGGTGACCGATAGTGCAAAGGTGCACGCCGTGTCGCAGCCGATGGAGACGACCACTTCGCAGGAGCCCACCGAGGCGCCGCCGGCGTCCGCCGGCCCGGCAGCGGCCGGGCGGCCGCCGCGCCTCGCGCGGCTCCTGGGCCGGCTCGACGCCGCGGGCGCCCTGCTGCCCGGCGCGCTCGTCCTCTTCTTCTCGTTCCAGGCCGGCGGTTTCTTTCCGGGCGCGACCGGCACGGCCGCCGGCGTGCTGGCGGTCGTGCTCGCGTTGCGCGCCACGCTCGCCGAGCGGCCGTTCGCGTCGCTGAGCGGCCCGATCGTGCTCGTCGCGGCCGCGCTTTCGGGCTACGCGGCCTGGATCCTGGTCTCCTCGGCGTGGTCCGACGCCCCCGGCCGCGCGTTGCTCGAGTTCAACCGGACGCTGCTCTACCTGCTCGCCTTCTTGCTCTGCGCGACGCTGGCCTGGAATCGCCGCCGCCTCGCCGTGGCGGTCCGGGGCCTGGTCGTCGCGTTCTACGTCGTCTGCCTGACGGGCTGGGCGACCCGGGTGGCGCCCGACCTCTTCGAGGTCGCACCCGGTGCGGCGCCCGACCGCCTGTCCTATCCGCTGACCTACTGGAACGCCCAGGGTCTGGTCGCCGCGCTGGGCGTCGTCTTCGCCGTCCACCTGGCCGCCTCGGCGCGCGAACCGCGGTGGGTGCGCGCGCTCGGAGCGGCGGCCGTCCCGCTGCTCGCCTCGACGCTGTACTTCACGTTCTCGCGGGGAGCGATCCTCGCGGCGATCGCCGGCCTGGTGGCCTACGCCTTCCTGCTGCACTCCCGGGGGCTGCTGACGGGTGGCCTCGCCGTGCTGCCGCCGACCGCCGTGGCGCTGGTGGTCTCCTTCGGCGCCGGCCGCCTGGCCACGGTAGACGCCCGCTCCGCGACCGCCGTCGCCCAGGGCCACGACGTCGCGCTCGGCGTCGCGCTGTGCACGGTGGCCGGCCTGGTCCTCCGGCTCGTCGCCGACCGCTGGCTCGACGGCCCGCTGCATCGCGTCGCCCTGCCGCCGGCCGCCCGGCGCCCCGTGCGCGCCGGCGCCTGGGCCGCGGTCCTGGCGCTCCTCGTCGCCGTGCCGCTGGCACTGGGCGCCCCCGCCTACGCCGAGCGCCAGTTCGAGCGCTTCGTCGCGGGCACCTCGACGCCGACCGACGACCAGCGCACCCGGCTGCTGAACCCGGGCAACAACGGCCGGCTCGACCAGTGGGCCGTGGCCCTGGACGCGTGGAGGGGGGAGCCGGTGCGCGGCACGGGGGCCGGGACCTTCCAGTTGCAGTGGAACCAGTACCGCGAGCTCGACCTCAACGTCGTCGACGCCCACTCCCTCTACGCCGAGACGCTCTCCGACCTCGGGATCGTCGGCTTCGCCCTGCTCATCGGCGCGCTCGGCGCCCTGCTCGTCTCGGTGGCCTGGCGGGGGCACCGCCGCCGCAGGTCCGCGGGCGGGATCGACCGCTCGCTCGACGTCGTGATCGTCGCCGCCCTGCTCACGTGGTTCGTCCACGCCGGCCTGGACTGGATCTGGGAGATGCCGGCGGTGACGGTCTGGGTGTTCGCGCTCGGCGGCATCGCGCTGGCCGCGCGCGTCCCGGCCCGCGGGCCGGCCTCACCGGGTCGCAACGCCCGGGTCGCGATCGGCATCGGCCTCCTCGTCCTGGCCGTCGTCCCCTTCCAGGTGGCGAGCTCCCAGGCGGCGCTCGACGAGAGCGTCCGCGCGCTGAAGAGCTCCCCGCAGGACTGCCCGAGGGTCATCGACGCCGGCCTGCGCTCGCTCGCGGCGGTCAGCGCGCGGCCGGAGCCCTGGGAGCTCATCGCCTACTGCGACATCGGCGAGGGCGAGCCGAAGCTGGCGATCCAGGCGGCGCGCAACGCGATCGCCCGCGACCCGCTCAACTGGGAGTTCCACTACGCGCTGGCGCTCGTCAGCGGCGCCGCGGGGGAGGACCCGCGCCCGCACGCTCGCCGGGCCCTCGAGCTCAACCCGCGCAACACGCTCGTGCAGGGCGCGGTGAAGGCCTTCGAGGACGCCAAGCGCCGCAACTGGCCGCGCATCGCCCGCCGGCTGCCGCTCCCGGGGTCCTGAGACGACGAAGGGCGGGCCCGGAGGCCCGCCCTTCGATCCCGCTTGAAGTGAGGCTGAGAGCTACTCGGCGGTGCGGCGCCGCAGCACGAGGCCGCCGCCCATGAGCGCGATGCCGCCGATGAGGATCGGCACGGCCGCGAAGCCGGTGAAGGGCAGCTCGTCGGCGCCGTTGGCCTCGACCTGACGGGTCGCCTGAGCGCCCGCCTCGCGGTTCTCGCCGCCCGCGCCGCCCTCGGGCATGGCGCCCACCTCGGGGTTGGCCGCCGGGTTGGACTCGTCGGTCTCGCCCTGGACGCCGCCTTCGTCGCCGTTGCCGCCCTCCTCGTTGCCCGGGAGGACATCACCGGCGTCGGGGAGGTCGTTCTGGTTGCCCGCGATGGTGGGGGTGTCGGGGTACTGGGCGATGCTGGCGTCACCGCTCGAGGAGAGGCCGGACACGGCCAGGCCGGCGCCCGTGCCGGACATGAGCAGGCCGACGACGAGCATCGCCATCATGGCGAGCACGGGCGGGTCGGCGGACCGGAGCGCTTCTTCGCCGCCAGTTTCGTGTGTCATAAATACAGTTTTACGCTATCGGAAACCGAGCGTCAAGCGGTGTCCTCGGCACGGCCTGCCGACGGAGGAGCGAGGGGGCGACGTCCGACGCGAGGGCTGCTCGTGACTTGCCGCGCGCCTGGGTGGCTGGCGCCACGGGCGTGAATCGGCTCGCGCGGCGATCACGCTGGCGCACTCGCTCGTCCTCACTTGTGGAACATCTGGGGCCGCATCACGGACGAGTTCACTCACCCGGAAGGTGACGGCGAGGAAGGCAGGCGGTTGGCCCTAGAGGCCGCAGAGGAGCTTCGCCAAGTGCTTGGCGAAGAGGACCGAGAGCGGGCGTACTGCGACCGCTGGATCTACCAGCGGCTCGACATCACATGACTTCCACTTCGCCCAAACCGAGCTTCCGTCCTCTGGCTCGCGAAAAAGCAGGCACCATTGGGCACTGACCGGGCAATCCGGACGCCCGAGGGCGTCCCCGCGGAGGCGCCCGAGAACGACGAAGACCCCGCAGATGCAGGGCCTTCAGAAGATGGGCGCGGCGGGTTTCGAACCTGCGACCTCTCGCGTGTGAAGCGAGCGCTCTCCCACTGAGCTACGCGCCCTCAGGGGGTCGCACGATAGTAGTCAGCCCGCTGGCGCGCACCGCGCGGCCGACCGGGATGATGGAACCGGTGAGCGACGTTCAGCGGACGGAGGTCGACGGCGTCCCGGTGTTCTTCGTCGACACGCCCGGCCCGATGACGGGGGCGCTGACCTTCCGCGTCGGGCAGGGCGACGAGACGCTGATCGGCCGCGGGCTCACGCACGTCATCGAGCACCTCGCGCTCGCGCCCGTCGTCGCCGAGCACCGCGCGTCGAACGGCCGGGTGGCGATGACGATCACCGTCTTCGAGGCCGAGGGCGAGCCCGAGGAGCTCGGCGACTTCTTCACGCGCGCCGCGCGCTCGCTCGCCGACCTCGACTACGACCGGCTCGAGACCGAGCGGCGCGTGCTGCGCACCGAGGACCGCCGGCGCGGCGGCTCGCTCGGCGCGCTCGCGCACGGCCTGCGCTTCGGGCCCGCGAGCTACGGGCTCGTCGACTTCCCCGAGCTCGGCCTGTTCGCCGCGACGCCGGAGCGGATCGAGGCGTGGCGCACCCGGTGGTTCACGCGCGGGAACGCCGCCCTGTGGCTCTCCGCCCCGCCGCCGGACAACCTCGACCTCTCGGCGCTCCCTGAGGGCGACCTGATCCCGCCGGCGCGGCCCGAGCCGCTGCCCTACAAGCTCCCCGCCTGGTACCCGGCGGCCGACAGCTACATCGCCGTCTCGCTGCTCGCTCCGCGCGGCAACGCGCTGTGGATGGCCGGCGGGATCCTGCAGGAGCGCCTGTACGAGCGGCTGCGCTCGGCGGAGGGACGGTCGTACGAGGTCTCCGTCGGCTACGACCCGATGACCGCCCACGACGCCTCGCTGCTGGTCGTCGTCGACACGCTCCCGGAGGAGGCCGAGTCCGTCCGCGACGCGCTGTCGGTCGAGCTGCACAGGCTCGCGCGCACCGGCGTGACCGAGGAGGAGCTGGCCGAGGTCATGCGCCTGCGCGAGCGCGCCGGCCGCGACCCGCGCGCGCCGGTCGGCGCCGCCGAGCACCACGCGCTCGAGACGCTCTTCGGCGGGACGCCGATCCCGCGCGACCAGCTCGACCGTGACCTCGCCGCCCTAACCGGCGACGAGGTCGGCGCCGCGCTGCGCGAGGCGCTCGGCTCGGCGCTGTGGCTCGTGCCGTCGGCGATCGGCGTCGACGACCGCCGCGTCCGCCCGCTGCCGAACCTGGCCGAGGCCGCCGTCGGCGGACGCCCGTTCCCGCGCCCGCGCGGCGTCCCGGACGACCTCGAGGGCGACGTTCTGATCGTCGGCTCCGACGGCGTCAGCGTCCGCGACGGCGAAGGCGCGGCGACCACCGTCCTCGCCGCCGACTGCCGCGCGCTCCAGGCCTACGACGACGGCGCGCGGCTCTTGTGGGCGCGCGACAGCGTCCGGCTGTTCGTGCACCCCGCGGTGTGGGAGGACGGCGAGGAGGCGATCGCCGCGATCGACGCGCTCATCGACGCAGAGCTGCACGTGCCGACCGCCGAGCCCTCGGGCTACGAGCCGCCGATCGACCCGGAGAAGCAGGCGGGCTCGGGCGCCGGCCTGCTGCGCCGCTGGCGCCGGCGCTGAGCGCCGCTCACGACTCGGCGAGCAGCCCGCCGTAGACGCCGTCCGGGTCGGCCAGGTAGACCCACGGGAACTCGGTCCGCCGCGTCCCCAGCCGCTGCACGATCGCCTTCGCCCCGACCTCGTCGCCGAAGAGGTTGAGCGCCATCGCGAAGACGTTGAGTGCGTACGCCGTCGTCAGGTCGTCGGTGAACCCGTCGGCGAGCACCGAGCGCTTCGAGGCGTCCCAGATCTCCTCGAGCACCTCCTTGCTCTGCCGGTACTCGTGCGGGAACTCGCCGTCGCGCCGCTCCTTGTCGAGCCAGATCTCGATGTGCGCCATCGGCAGGACGGCGCGCGCCGCCGCGCCCTCCGGCGCGTCGCGGACCGTCGCGCGTGCGAACGCGAGCGACTCGTCGTCCGAGCCGAACCACTTCTCGGCCAGCGACTGGAGCAGCTGCATGTGCGCCTCGACCAGCCACGGGTGGCGCTTCTGGGCCTCCTCGTAGCGGATCCACAGCTCCTCCTTCGGCACCTGGAGCCCGCGCCCGCTCACGAGCAGGTGCGACCACGGGACGGGATCCTCGCGGTCCATGTCGGCGGCGCGATTGAGGTCGTCCTCGGCCACGTTCAGCCGCTCGAAGAACAGCTCGAACGCGTCGCGCCCGACCTTGTCGGCGTAGTCGCCGCCCCGCGCCTCCCACGCGTAGCCGACGCCGTACGCGCCGCGCGCGAGCCACGCGAGCGGCCGGTCGGGCTCGGCCTCCACCCAGCGGTCGAACAGCTCGTGGTGGCCGGAGAGGTCGGTCATCAGCGACGTCAGCCGCTCGCGCACCTCGGGGCTCGCCGGCTCGCCGAGCACGGCGCGGAGGGCGTCGAGGTCGTCGCGCTCCACGGCCTCGACGAGACGCGCCGCGCGCGGGTCGCCAGCCGTCGGATCGAACGGCACGCCCTGCGGCCTGCGGCGGCGGAAGAGGGGCATGGCGCGATCGTAGGCGGACCCGGTCCGCGATGAGCCGGGTCCCGGCTAGACTCGGCCGCGGACCGTGCTAGGCGGGGAGGTAGCGGTGCCCTGCACCCGCAATCCGCTCTAGCGGGGCTGAATTCCCTCTCGAGGGGTGAGGCCACGGGGTCAGCGGTGCCGTGAGCGGCGTCGATGGTCCGGGTCCCCGCGCGATGCCGGCCCGTGAACCAGGTCAGATCCGGAAGGAAGCAGCCTTAAGCGATCGTCGGTAGGCGCAGCGGGAATCCCCGGGCCGGAGTCGCGAACGGTCATCAACGCCCGGGACGTCGCTTCGACAGAGGGTGCACGGTCCTCTCTAGTCTCCCCTGGCGTGCGCCAGTCCCGGAGCGTCTACAGGCGCCGGCAGGCCACCGCTCTGGCGGTGCTGCTGGGCGTCGTCCTGCTCGTCGCGGTCGCGGTCGCCGCCGTCGGCGGCGGCGGCGGCTCCGGCGGCGACGACGCGCCCGGCTCGGGCGGGAAGGCGGCCGCGGCGGAGAAGCCGCGCGAGCTGCCGCGCGGCGGGCGGCGCATCTTCCCCGCCCACCGCGTCGTCGGGTTCTACGGCGCGCCGCAGGACGACGAGCTCGGCATCCTCGGCATCGGCCGCCCGCGCGACGTCGCGCGCAAGCTCGAGCGCCAGGCCAAGCCGTACGAGCGCAAGACGCGACCGGTGCTCCCGATGATGGAGCTGATCGCGGTGATCGCCGCGAACGCTCCGGGTCCGGACAACATGTGGCGCAACCGCCAGGACGCCGCCGTCATCGACCGCTACCACCGCGCCGCGCGGCGAGCCAAGGCGCTGCTCGTCCTCGACATCCAGCCCGGGCACTCGGACTTCCTCGTCGAGGCCCGGCGGCTCGAGAAGTGGCTGCGCGAGCCCGACGTCGGCCTCGCGCTCGATCCCGAGTGGCAGACGCCGGGCGTCAAGCCGGGGACGGAGATCGGCTCGGCGACGTCGCAGCAGGTCAACGCGGTCAGCGCGTGGCTGGCGAACATCGTGCGCGAGGAGAACCTGCCGGAGAAGCTCTTCATCGTCCACCAGTTCACGAAGGACATGATCGTCGACAAGGCGCGCGTCAAGCAGCGGCCGGGGCTCGCGATCACGATGAACGTCGACGGGTTCGGCGACCGGCCGAACAAGATCTCGAAGTACCGCGACTTCACGTCGGAGGCCGTCCGCTTCCACGACGGCTTCAAGCTCTTCTACAAGGAGGACGTGAACCTGATGACGCCGCGCGGCGTGCTGAACCTCAAGCCGCCGCCGGACCTCGTCGTCTACGAGTAGTCAGCCCTCGAGCGCGGCGTCGGCGAGCTCGCCCGCCTGCCGCGAGTCGACCGCGAAGGTGAGCCCCGCGAAGCGCCCGGCGCGCACGAGCGCGGCGCCGCCGTCCTCGATGGCAAAGCCGCGGCCGCCGTCCGGCTTCGCCCCGGCGCCCTCCATCAGCGCGCGGCGCATCGAGCGCACGAACCGCAGCGCGGTGGCCGGGTTCGCGAAGCGGATGACGACGACCGACGCGCTCTCGCGCCGGCACGGCGGCGGGCAGCCCTCGCGCCGCGTCCACGTCTCGAAGCGCCCGGCGCGCCAGCCGGCCGCCGCCTGCACCGCCGGGCTCTCGCGCAGACCGGTGCGCAGCAGCGCGATGGTGTCGAGCTCGCCGACGTTCGCGCCCGAGAGCCGCGTCCAGCCCTCGCCGAGCACGGGCTCGACGACGAAGTCGGGCGAGCGCTCGGCGGGCGCGCGGGCCTCGTCCATGTGGAGCACCGCGCGCGTCGACTCCGGCGGCTCCGCGAGCGCCTTGTCCACCGCGGCGACGCCGCCCTGCTCGACGAGCCGTGCGACGTACCCGCCGCCGGCCTGGAGCGGGAACGCGGCCAGGGTGCGGATGGCCGGCGGCGCGCCGGGGGCGATCTCGGTCGGCGGCTGGTCGCCGCCCATGTGCTCCTCGGCGTAGGCGCGCTCGACGAGCGCGGCGGCGCCGCCGTTGACGGCCAGGCGCGCGGCCTCGTCGTCGCGGAAGAGCGGGGCGAGGTGGGGCGCCTCGGGCGTCATCTCGGCGTCGAGCGCGCGCGCGAGCTCGCCGGCGGCGAGGAGCTCGGCGGCCTTCGGCTGCTCCTTGGCCAGCTCCTCCTCGATCAGCACGACGCGCTCCTCGGGGAGGTAGGCGCCGGGGCCGAGGTGGCGGCGCTCGACGAGCGCGGCGGCGTCCTCGGCGGGGAGCGCGCCGACCTGCGCGAGGAGCAGCGCGGCGGCGGCGCCGAGGCGCTCGTCCTGGTCGGGCGGGCCGCCCGCGGCCGCGAGCGCGCGGTCGAGCTCGGCCTTCGGCAGCAGCTCGACCTTCGGGGCCCCGCGGGGGAAGCGCTTCTCGCGCAGGCGCTCGACGCGCCTGGCGATCTCGGGCGCGTTGGCGAGCGCCGCGCGCGCCTCCTTGGGCTCCTCCTCCTCCGTCGCCTCCGTCTCCGGCATCACGGCGGTCACGAGCGCGCCGACGACGAGGATCAGGATCGCGTACGCGAGCAGCGCCTTCTTCATGCGCTCCCCGCTACCCCGGCGTTCGGTGCGCTAGCCGCGGGTAGCGCGAACGCGCCGATCCGAGCTACGCTCCGGACATGCCCCGGCTCATCACCGCTCTGCTCACCCTTGTGCTCACGGTCGCGCTGGCCGCACCGGCCTCCGCCGCGAAGGAGAACGCGAAGTCACCGCAGGAGACGTCCGACTACTGGACGAGCGAGCGCATGAAGAACGCCAAGCCGCGCGACCGGGCGAAGCCGGGTGGCGGGGGAGGCTCGGGCGGAGGGACGCGCGACTGGTCGCGCACCGCGGTGCCGCTCACCGGCGGGCAGTACACCGGGGAGAACCGCAAGAACGGCAAGGTGTTCTTCACCCTCGGCGGCAGCAACTACGTCTGCTCCGGCACGGCCGTCGACGCGTCGGCCGGCATCAATCTCGTCTGGACGGCGGGGCACTGCGTCACCGACGGTGCCGGAAAAGACGCGACGAACTTCCTGTTCGTTCCCGGCTACTACAACGGGCAGGAGCCGAACGGTCGCTGGGCCTTCACGCAGCTCGACTCGACGCCCGGGTGGGAGGCGCAGGGCGCTGACCGCTTCCGCTACGACGTGGGCGCCGCCCGCGTGACGAACACCACGAACGCGTCCGCGACGTTTGCGGGCACGATCGGCACGCGGCCGATCACGTTCGGTCAGGACCCGACGGGCAAGCGACTGACCAGCTACGGCTATCCGGCCGCCGGCAAGTTCAACGGCCAGCAGCAGTACGTGTGCGCCTCGCCCTTCCGCATGTGGGACGACGTCGCGCTGCTCGACCCGATGCAGATCAGCTGCGACATGACCGGCGGATCGAGCGGCGGCGGCTGGATGCTCGACACCAACGCGAACAGCGTCGGCGACGCCGGGGAGCCGCTGGTGTCGGTCAACTCGTACGGCTACAGCTCCGAGAAGACGACGATGTACGGGCCGTACATGCCGGTCTCAAGCCAGGCGCAGGCGCTCTACGACAGCCTGAAGTAGGGCGGGCGCCGGGGACCGGGGCGCCGCCGGCCGCGGCGCCTAGACTGGATGCTTCGTGTCCGACGCCCCCTCGCTGTACCGCCGCCACCGACCCCGCTCGTTCGCCGACGTGGTCGGGCAGGAGCACGTCGTCCGCACCCTGCGCAACGCGGTCGAGCAGGGGAAGGTCCATCACGCGTACCTGTTCGTCGGCTCGCGCGGGACGGGCAAGACGTCGATGGCGAAGATCCTCGCCGCGTGCCTGAACTGCCAGGCGGGGCCGACGATCGAGCCGGACGGCACCTGCGACGCGTGCCGCGCCATCGCGAGCGCGGCCTCGCTCGACGTCATCGAGATGGACGCGGCGTCGAACAACTCGGTCGACGACATCCGCGACCTGCGCGAGCGCGTCGCCTTCGCGCCGGTGTCCGGCAAGCACAAGGTCTACATCCTCGACGAGGCGCACATGCTCACGCCGGCGGCGTGGAACGCGTTCTTGAAGACGCTCGAGGAGCCGCCGCCGAACACGGTCTTCGTGCTCGCGACGACGGAGGCGAACAAGATCCTCCCGACGGTCGCCGACCGCTGCCACCGGTTCGACTTCACGCGCCCGACGGTGGAGCAGATCGCGACCGTCCTGCGCCGCGTCGCCGCCGACGAAGGGATCGAGATCGGGGCCGACGCGCTCGCGCTCGTCGCCCGCCACGCCACCGGCTCGTTCCGCGACGCGCTCGGGACGCTCGAGCAGCTCCTCACGTACTCCGGGCGGTCGATCGCGCTCGAGGACGTGCTCGCCGTGCTCGGCGTCGCCGACGCCGACCTGCTGTTCGAGTCGCTCGAGGCGATCGCGGCATCGGACTCCCGGCGCGCGCTGCTGTCGGCCGCGCGCCTGAGCGAGTCGGGCCGCGACGCGAGCGCGTTCTTGCGCGACCTCGAGGCGCACGCGCGCGACCTGCTGGTGGTCGGGACGCTCGGCGAGGTGCCGGCCGAGCTGGCGATGACGCCCGACCGCGACGCGCGGCTGGCCGAGCAGGCGGTGCGGGTCCCGAGGGGCGACGTCGTCCGGCTGCTCGAGCTGATCGCTGCCGCGATCGAGGCGATCAAGGCGGGCGCCGAGGCGCGGACGCAGCTCGAGCTGGCGCTCGTCAAGGCCGCCGCGCCGAAGGTCGACGCGTCGACGAAGGCGCTGCTCGCGCGGATCGACCGGCTCGAGCGGGCGCTGGCCGGCGGGGCCGCGCCGGCCGCGCCCGCGCCGCCCTCGCCCG
>JAUJPF010000082.1 GCA_030447275.1 Solirubrobacteraceae bacterium
CGCCGGCGGCGCGGTCTGAACGCCCGAGACCTGCTCAGCGGCTCGCGATGCGCACGTGCAGGTGGTCCTCGTGACCCGCGACGGGGCGCAGCGCCCGGCTGGACGAGCCCCGGCTGGGCGAGCCCGTGGCGAGCGCGGGGCTGACCAGCACCCGCTCGGCGCCCGCCGCCAGGAAGCGGCGGATGAGCGAGCGGGCCAGCCGGCGGTCGACGTCTCCGGGGCGGGCCGGCGGTTGCGCCCGCCCGTCGCGGCGCGGGTAGTAGACGTCGGCGTCGAGCCCGTTCTGGTGTGAGGTGTGACCGACGATCCCGTAGCGGGGGCCGAAGTCGCCTCCCCGCGGCCGGCTCAGGTCCCCGATCGCGATCGGCGGCGCGCCGGGATGCGCGCGCGCGTGGGCGCGGGCGACGCGCTCGAGGAGAGCGACGAGCCGGTCGGTCCCGTGACGGCGCCAGCCCCGGTTGGGCGCGCGCCGGAGGATCGGATCCCAGGTCCGAAAGCCGGGGCCGGAGGCGGGAAGGCGGACGCCCGCGCGCAGCGCGCCCGCGGTCGGTGTCCCGAGGGCGACCGACCGCCTGCGCGGCCGGGTCCGCTCGCGCGCACGCGGAGGGGCCTGCGTCGTCGGGGGCGTGCCGGGCGCGGCCCTCCGAGCGGCCTCGGAGCCGAGGATGTCGAGGGGCGCCCGCATGAGGAGCGCGGTGGCGCCGGCGGCCACCAGCAGGGCCGCGACCGCTGCGTAGCGCACTCAGAAGCGGCCGGCCGGCCAGGGCGCGCCCGAGTAGCGCTCCATCACCGGTCCCGCCGGTGGGAGCACGCAGGAGAAGAGGTCGGTGGCCACCGCCGTGCCGGCGAACAGCCGGGCGAAGGGGTCGAGCGCGAAGTGCTCCGGCGTGCGCGCGACGGTGATCGCTCCCCCGTAGTGCGACGCGTCGAGGGAGAGGGTCGAGAGGCAGACGAGCGCGTCGCCGAGCAGGGAGAACCACCAGGCCAGCGCGTCGCGACGGGCTTGCTGGACCTCGGGTGCGTCGAAGGGCAGCCGCGCCTCGGGATCCGGCGACGCGCACACGTGCGCCCACGCGCCGACGACCGGGTCGCCGCGCAGGCAGCGCGGGTCGACGCCGAAGCGGCGGCCAGGTCCCTCGTGCGGCGACAGCGCCTCGCCGTCCCAGTGCAGGTCGGCGAACGGGCGGTCGCTCATGCCGGCGTCCAGTCCGAGCGGATCGCCTTGGAGATCGCGCGCAGGTCGCCGCGCAGCTCCTCGAGGGTCGGGCGGCCGAAGAACCAGTAGCCCTCGTAGGCGGCGTGCACGGTGAGGTCGGGCCGCAGCGTCAGGGTCAGGGGCCGGTAGGGCTCGTGGACGGTGTCGGTCGACTCGACGAGCCCGAGGCGGTCGAGCCAGCGACGCTTGTGGTCGGAGAGGAAGACGAAGCGCGCGCCGAGCCCCGCGCGGAAGGCGGCCTGGACCTCGGGCGGGTCGACGCTCACCACGGCGATCCGCGCGTAGGCGACCTCGAGCTCGTCCTGCAGCGTCACGAGCCCGCGCAGGAAGGTCTGCTCCTTCGGGCACCACCAGCCGCGCGAGAAGCACAGGATGAGCGGGTCGCCGCCGGCGACGTCCACGAGCCGGCGCGCGCGGCCGTCGTGATCGGGCAGGTCGAGATCGGGGAAGCGGGCGCCGGGCGCCAGGATGTCGGTCGCTTGCGACATGCCGACAGTCTGCTGCTCCAGTCCTTACAGGACGCTGAACACGGAGCGCTCACGGCGCCCGAGCGCCTACCGTGGGACTGCATGACCCGACGCATCGCCATCCTGCCGGCCGTCGTCGGCGTGCTCGTCTCGGGCTGCGGGGAAAACGGCAGGTCCTCCGTCGCCCCGAGCTCCGCGGCCTCGACCCGCACGCCGGCGGCGACGCTCTCCCCCGCTTCGACCGCGACCGCGACACCGGCGCCTGCCCGCCGCAGCGCGCGGCTTGCGCGCGCGGAGGGTCCGCGCCCGGCGGTCCGGGTCATCGCGGGCGGCCTCGAGGTGCCGTGGGACATCGCCTTCCTGCCCGACGGGCGCGCCCTGGTCACCGAGCGACCGGGCCGCGTCCGCATCATGAGCGCGCGCGGACGGCTCCGGAGCTCGCCGGCGGCCCGCGTGCGCACGCAGGCCCGCGGCGAAGGCGGGCTGCTGGGCGTCGCGATCGATCCGGCGTTCGCGGCGGGCCGCCGCTTCGTCTACCTCTACGTCACCACCGCGAGCGGGATGCAGGTCCAACGGTGGCGCATGCGCGGCAACCGGCTCCGCCGCGACGGGCTCGTCCTCGGCGGGATCGCGGCGGGGTCCATCCACGACTCCGGACGGCTGCGGTTCGGGCCCGACCGCCGCCTGTACGTGGCGACCGGCGACGCCGGGCGCCGGCGGCTCGCCCAGGACCGCTCCTCGCTGAACGGCAAGATCCTCCGGCTCACGCCCCGGCAGTACAGGGGTCGGACGCGCCGCCCCGAGATCTACGCGCTCGGCCTGCGCAACCCGCAGGGACTCGCGTGGCAGCCGCGGTCGAACCGGCTCGTGGCGACCGACCACGGGCCGAGCGGCTTCGACGGCCCGAGCGGCGACGACGAGGTCAACGTGATCCGCCGCGGCGGCAACTACGGATGGCCGGTCGTCCGCGGTCGTGACCACGGCCGCTTCGAGGCGCCCGCCCAGGTCTACGGCAGGACGATCGCCCCCTCGGGCGCCACCTTCGTCGCTCGCCGCGGCTCCGCCTGGACCGGGGACCTCGTGCTCGCGGCGCTGAAGGGCCGCGAGCTGCACCGGCTGCGCTTCGACGGGACCCGCGTCACCCGCGACGAGACCCTGCTCGCCGGGCGCTACGGGCGCCTGCGGGCGGTCGTCGAGGCGCCCGACGGCGCGCTGTGGGTGACCACGAGCAACCGCGATCAGTACGGCAGCCCGGTCGGCGCCAGGGACGACAGGATCCTGCGCGTCCGGCCGCCGGCCGCGCGTTAGGAGACGCCCGGCCGCCGCCGGGCGTCATGACGATCCGATGAACGGGACACGCGGAGGGTTGCGGGAGCCCGCATGGAGAAAGGACCTTCCCGTGAACAGCGTCTCCCGGGGCTCCGTGCTCGTCGTCGAGGACGAGCCGACGATTGCCGACGTGGTGGCGCGCTACCTCCGGCGGGCGGGCTATGAGACGCAGGTCGTCGGCGACGGGGCGGCCGCGCTCGCGGCGGTCGGCGCCCGCCGGCCCGATCTCATCATCCTCGACGTCATGCTGCCGGGCGTCGACGGGCTGGAGGTCATGCGCCGGCTGCGGGAGGACGCCGGCACACACCAGGTGGCGATCCTGCTGCTGACCGCTCGCGGCGACGAGGTCGACCGGGTGGCGGGCCTGCGACTCGGGGCCGACGACTACGTGGTCAAGCCGTTCTCCCCGGCGGAGCTCATCGCGCGCGTCGACGCCGTGCTGCGCCGGACCGGGGATGGCACTGGCGCCGAGACCGAGCTGAGCTTCGAGGGGCTCCGCATCGACGTCGCGGGTCACCGCGTCACCCGTGACGGCGAGGAGGTCGTCCTCACCCAGCGGGAGTTCGAGCTGCTGCTCTTCCTCGCCCGCCATCCCGGGCAGGTCTTCTCGCGCGACCAGCTCATGGAGTCGGTCTGGCGGTACTCCTTCTACACGGACACGGCGACCGTGACGGTCCACGTGCGACGGCTGAGGGCCAAGCTCGAGCGGGAGCCCTCCGCGCCTCGCTGGCTCGAGACTGTGTGGGGCATCGGATATCGGTTCCAGCCGTGAACGCCTTGGTTGCCGCTCTGCTGGTCGTCTGGAGCGCGGCGGTCGCGACGGTCGCGACGGTGGACTCGATGCGCGCCGCAGCGCTCACCGGAGCGCTGTTGCTGGTAGTCGGCCTGCTGTCGGTGCAGGTCGCGCGCCGTGCCGGCCGGCGGGGGGGCCAGGGGACCGTCGAACGGCAGATCACCGTCGGCGTCGCGCTGCCGGTCGTCCAGATGGTCCTGGTGGCGGCGCTGTTTGCGGGGATCATGTTCTTCAGCACCCACGACGCCGTGCTGATCGTGCTCGTGTCGGTGTTCGCCGGGACGCTCGGGCTGCTCATGGCGCGCATGGCCACGCGCCGGCTGGTGTCGGACGTCCGCGCCGTGCACGACGGACTGGTCGACGTCGGCGCGGGACGCCGCGACCGGCGGATCGAGGCGGAGGGGTCGGCTGAGCTCGTCGAGCTCGCCGACGCCGCGAATGCGATGACGGAGCGGCTGGACGCCGAGGAGCGCTCCCGGCGCAACCTCATCGCGGCGATCTCCCACGACCTCCGCACCCCGCTGACCTCCATGCGGCTTGTGACCGAGGCGCTCGACGACGAGATCCTCGAGGAGTCCGAGCGCAAGCAGTACGTGGGCCGGCTCCGCCTGAACATCGCGGCCGTCCACGCGCTGATCGAGGACCTGTTCGAGCTGTCGCGCCTGGAGGCGGGCGAGACGACGTGGTCGATGCACCCCGTCGACCTGGCCATGCTGGTCGGCGACACGATCGACGCGATGCAGACCGATGCGCAGGCCAAGCGCCTTCGCATCACGTGCGAGATCCCCGACGACCTGGCCAAGGTGCTCGCCAACCCGGAGAAGCTCCAGCGCGTGCTGTTCAACCTGCTGCAGAACGCGATCCGGCACACGCCGGTCGGGAGCACGGTCACCGTCGTCGCCGCGCGCGCCAACGGCCGTGTAGAGGTCGACGTGGCCGACGAAGGGCCCGGCATCTCCGACGCGGACCGCGCGACGGTCTTCGACGCGTTCGTCCAGGCGGGTGAGCGAGCCGCCCGCGGCAGCGGGGGAGCCGGGCTGGGGCTCGCCATCGCACGCGCGATCATCGAGGCACACGGCGGCCGCACGGAGCTCGTCGCCGCCGAGCGCGGCACGCGTGTCCGCTTCAGCGTCCCCGTCGCCAACGGCTGAGCGCAGGCGAGCCGGGCGCGGCACTCCCCGTCGTAACGCTCTCGTAAGGGGTCGTCCCTAGGGTCTCCGATGATCGCTGCAACCGCAGGTCCAAGCGCGAGAAAGGCCCTTCCGCCATGTCGCTGCCGCTCTTCCGTCGCCGGGATCCCGAGCCCGCCCGCGACGCGCCGCCGTTCCCCGTCCCGGAGCGCCACAGCGTGCTCGGCACGCCGCTGCGACCGC
>JAUJPF010000022.1 GCA_030447275.1 Solirubrobacteraceae bacterium
CCGCCTCGAGCAGCGCGGCCAGCGCCCCCGGCTCGAGCGCGACGTCGGCGTTGGCGGGAGCGATCCACGCGGCGCCGGGCGCGGCGGCCGCCACCAGGTTCACCGCGGCGCCGAAGCCGGGGTTGTCAGGCCGCTCGATGAGCGTCACCCAGGGGAAGCCGTCCCGGACGAGGTCCGGTGAGCCGTCGCGGGAGCCGGCGTCGACGACCCACACTGCGGCCCGGCCGGCAGCGGCGTCCGCTCGCAGCGACTCCAGGCACGCGCGGAGCAGGTCGCGGGTGTTCCAGGACACGACCGCGACGGCGACGGGCGGGGGCACGGCCCCCGCGAAGCTAGCATCCGCGCGCCGTGCGGATCCTCACGGTCGGCAACCTCTATCCGCCGCACCTCGGGGGCTATGAGCTCTCCTGGCAGGGCGCCGTCGACGCGCTGCGCGCCCGCGGCCATGACGCCCGCGTGCTGACCACCGACACGCCCCCGCCGCCCGGCGGGCCGCCCGATCCCCCGCACGTCTCGCGCGCCCTGCGCTGGTACTGGCGCGACCACGGCTGGCCGCGCTTCAGCCTGCGCGAGCGAGCGGCGATCGAGCGCCACAACGCCGAGGCGCTCAGGCGCTCGGTGGCGGCGCTGCGGCCCGATGCTGTCGCCTGGTGGTCGATGGGCGGCATGTCGCTCGGCCTCATCGAGCGCGTGCGCCGCGCGGGCCTGCCCGCCGTCGGCTTCGTGCACGACGACTGGATGGTCTACGGGCCGCAGGCCGACGCCTGGCAGCGGGTGGTGCGCCGCCTCCCCGCCCGCCGCGGACCTCGGCTGGGGCCGGCGGCCCGCTGGCTGTTCGTCTCCGAGGCGACGCGCGCCGCGGCGCTCGCCCGCCACGTCCTGCCCGACACCGGTCTGCTCGCGCCCGGCGTCGACCCGGCGTTCCGGCAGGCACCGGCGAGCGATGCGTGGGGCTGGCGGCTGCTCTACGCCGGGCGGATCGACCCGCGCAAGGGGATCGCCACGGCGGTGCGCGCGCTCGCCGTCCTGCCCGAGCACGCGACGCTGCGGATCGTGGGGGCCGGCGACGACGCCCACGCGGCCGAGCTGCGCGCGCTCGACCCGGCGGGCCGGACCTCGATCGAGCCGCCGCGCGACCGCGCCGCGCTCGCCCGTGCGTACGCCGACGCCGACGCCGTGGTCTTCCCCGTCGAGTGGGAGGAGCCGTTCGGGCTCGTGGCACTCGAGGCGATGGCGGTCGGGCGCCCGGTGCTCGCCACCGGGCGGGGCGGCTCGGGCGACTTCCTGCGCGACGGCCAGAACTGCCTGCGGTTCGCGGCGGGCGATTCCGACGACCTGGCCCGCGCGCTGCACCGCCTCGCCGCCGACGCGCGCCTGCGCGAGCGCCTGCGCGCCGGCGGCCTCGCCACCGCGGCGCTGCACTCGCAGGCCGCCTGGCACCGCGCGGTGGAGCGCGAGCTCGCCGGAGCTAAGGTCCCGAGCCCGTGGCCCAGCCGCTGATCCGCGCCTTCCTCGCCGAGCTCGCCCGGGCGATCGAGCTGCCCGACCCGGTCGTCGAGTTCGGGGCGCTGCAGGTCGAGCCCGACCAGGACGGCGACCTGCGCCCGCTGTTCGCCGGCCGGCCGTTCACCGGCACCGACGTCCGCGGGGGCCCGGGCGTCGACCGGATCGAGGACCTTCGGGCACTCGGCTACGGCGACGGGGAGGTCGGCACCGCGCTGTGCCTCGACACCCTCGAGCACTGCGAGGACCCGCCGGCCGCCTGCCGGGAGCTGGCGCGCGTGACCGCGCACGACGGCGGGATCTGCGTGATCTCCTCCGTGATGCTGTTCGGGATCCACGCCTATCCGAGCGACTACTTCCGCTTTACCCCTGAGGGCGTCCGTTCGCTGCTGGGCGGCTTCGACGCGGCGTGGGTGTGCGGGATCGGCCACCCGGAGATCCCGACGCAGGTGATCGGCGTGGGGGCGAACGGGCAGGCGCTCGACGGCCTCGCGGTGGAGCGCTTCGCCTCGCTCGCCGCCGCGCAGGCGGAGGTCGACGCCGGGCGGGGCGCCGTGCGCCTCGGGGTGCACAACTTCCCGCCGGGCGAGGTGGTCCGGGCCGTGGTCCGGGCGGCGCCGCGGCTGGTGCGCGAGCGGCTCGGGCGGCCCTGAGCCGTGCTGGCCGCGAGCCGCCGCCGGATCGTCGCCGAGCTGCCCGAGGACGCCGTCGTGCTCGACGTGGGCGGCTGGGCGTCGCCGTTCCCGCGCGCCGACTGGGTGCTCGACCTCATGCCCTACGCGACCCGCGGCCTCTACGGGAGCGAGGGGGCGGCGGGCGAGCCCGAGCGCTTCGGCCCGCAGACGTGGGTCCAGCGCGACATCTGCGCCGCCGAGCCGTGGCCGTTCGAGGACGGGCGCTTCGATTTCGCGTGTGCTCGCACACGCTGGAGGACGTCCGCGACCCCGTCCGGGCGTGTGCGGAGCTCGCGCGCGGGCGCGCGCGGGCTACGTCGAGGTGCCGTCGCGGCGCGAGGAGCAGTCCTTCGGCGTCCAGGGGCCGTGGACCGGGTGGGGGCACCACCACTGGCTGTGCGACGTCGACGCCGCCGCCGACCCGCCGCGGATCGAGTTCGTCTTCAAGCACCACATCCTCCACGGCCGCGAGGACCTGCGGCGCCCGGCGGGCGGCCTGGGCGAGGCCGAGCGCGTGAGCGTGCTGTGGTGGAGGGACCTTCACGGCGCGCGAGCGCATCTTCGTCGGGCCGGGGAGCTCGACGCCTACCTGGCGCAGGTGGCCGAGCCGCCCGCCCCCCGCGCCGGCGCCTGCGGCGGTGATCGCGGTCGTCGTCCTGGCGCGCGACGCGGCGGCGACGCTGCCGCGGGCGCCGCGGCCATCGCCGCGCAGGCCGTCGAGCACGCGCTCGTCGTCGTCGACGACGGCTCGCGCGACGCCACCGCGGCGCTGGCGGAGGCGGCCGGCGCCACGGTGGTCCGCCTCGCGGGCGCGGCCCGCCGCCGCCCGCAACGCGCGCGGCGGCTTCCCCACCCGGCGCGGCGCTGGCCTTCACCGACGCCGACTGCTACCCGGCGCCGGGCTGGCTGGCGGCCGGGCTGCGCGCTCGGCGACGCCGAGCTGGTGCAGGGCCGCGTCCTGCCGGCCGGGCCCGCCGGGCCCTACGACCGCACGGTCGCGGTCGGCGGGGTGAGCCCGCTGTTCGAGACCGCGAGCCTGTTCGTCACCCGGGCGGCGTTCGACGCGGCGGGGGCTTCGGCGACGGCGTGGCGGCCGGGCCCGAGCGCTTCCTCGGCGCCCGGGTCGCAGCGAAGCACCTCGGGAGGACGTCGCCTTCGGCTGGCGCGTGCGCCGCGCCGGGGCCGCGTCGCCTACGCGCCGGACGCGCTCGTCCACCACGTCTTCCCCGCGCGGCGCGCGGGAGTACGTCGCCGAGCGCCGCCGCGTCCGGCACTTCCCCACCCTCGTCCGCCAGACGCCCGAGCTGCGCGAGGCGTTCCTCTGGCGCCGGGTGTTCCTGACCCGTCGCAGCGCCGCCTTCGACCTCGCGCTCACCGGCGCGGCGCTCGCCGCGCTGCGCCGCTCGCCCTGGCCGCTCGCGGCCGCGCTGCCCTACGCGCGGCTGGCCTGGCGCGGCGCGGCGGCGGAGATCGCGGCCGACGCGGTGGGCGCCGCGCGCGCTGGCCTGGGGCTCGCTCGCCGCGCGGACTCGTTCTCGCGCGAAGCTACCGCCGGCACTTCCGTCTAGCCTCGGGCATGCGCATCGCCGTCGCGGCCGACGAGGACACCGGCGTGGCCCGCGCGGTCGTCGACGAGCTCGAGGCGCGCGGCCACGAGCCGGTCGTGCACGGAGCGCTCGCCGACGGCGACCGCCCGGACTGGGCGTGGGCGTCGGAGGCCGCGGCGCGCGACGTCGCCGAGGGCCGCGCCGCGCAGGGGATCGTCTGCTGCTGGACGGGCACCGGCGCCTCGATCGCCGCCAACAAGGTGCCGGGCGTCCGCGCCGCCCTCTGCGCCGACGCGCCCACCGCGGACGGCGCCCGGCGCTGGAACGACGCCAACGTCCTCGCGCTGTCGCTGCGCACCACCTCGCCGGCGCTGCTCGCCGAGATCCTCGACGCGTGGTTCTCCGGGGAGCCGTCCCCCCGACGCCGGCGACCGTGCGAACGTCGAGCACCTGACCGCGCTCGACGGGCGCGACTGCTAGCACGGACCAACCCCGAGTTCTTGCAGCACTTGTTGTTGCGGGATCGATAGCGCCTTGAGGTCAGACGGCCCCCCGCCCATGGGTGCCGTCGGAGAAGATGATGAGCGTCGGCAGGCTCTGCACGCCGAAGTCCTGGGCGGTCGCCAGGTGCTCGTCAACGTCGACTTGCAGCACGCGCAGCTGACCGCGTGGCGGCGCGCGAAGGCCTCCAGGCGGGGCTCCAGGGCGCGGCAGGGCGCACGACGCCTGGTAGAAGTCGAGCAGGACGACGCCCTCTTACGGGCCGCCGTCCTGGCCGAGCTTGGGCCAGCGCGCGCTCACGCTTGCGCGGCCGGCGCTGGCTCTGCGACGGGCTGGCGGCGCCCGACGCTGGCGATGGTCGTAAACAGCAGCGGCAGGTCGCCGCGCAGCGAGTTGAGGAACACGCTGGTGACGCTGGCGACCATGGCGAGCATCGCCCACACGGGATAGAGAAGGCCGGTGGCGGCCAGCGGGATGCCGACGCCGTTGAACACGAACGCCAAGGCGACGTTCTGCTTGGTGCGCCGGTAGCTGCGCGCCGGCTGATGTCGCGGGCGATGAGGACGGCGTCGAGGCGGTTGCCGACGATGATGATGTCCGAGGACTCGATGGCGATGTCCGTGCCGGCGCCCATCGCGACGCCGACGTCGGCCTGCATCAGCGCCGGCGCGTCGTTGATGCCGTCGCCGACCATCGCCACGCGCCCGCGGGCCTGCAGCTCGCGGACGATCTCGGCCTTGCCGTCGGGTAGCACCCGGGCGCGCACGTCCTCGAGGCCGAGCGCGTCGGCGACGCGCTGAGCGGCGTGCTCGTTGTCGCCGGTGACGAGGACCGGCACGATGCGGTCGCGCTTCATCTGCTCGATGGCGCTGCGCGCTTCCGCGCGGATCTCGTCGCCGAGCGCGATCAGCCCGAGCGCCTGGCTGTCACGGCTGACGGCGATGACCGTGCGCCCGGCGCGCTCCAGCTCGCCGAGCCGGTCTGACAGAGCGCCCAAGTCCGCGCCCGTCACCTCGACATAGGCGGGCTTGCCGACCACGACGTCAGCGCCGTCGAGGCGGACCCGCACGCCGTGGCCGGAGGCCGCGTCGAAGTTCTCGGTCTTGCCGAACATCAGCCCGCGCTCGAACGCGGCACTGACGATGGCCTGCCCGATCGGGTGCTCGGAGTTGGCCTCGGCGGCGGCCGCCACCGCCAGCAGCTCCTCTTCATCGCCGACGGCGTGCAGCTCGCGGACGGTGAACTGGCCCTCGGTCAGCGTGCCGGTCTTGTCCAGCGCGATGAGGTCGACCGAACGGAATGCCTGGAATGCCTCGCCGGTGCGCATGAGCACGCCCTGCTCGGCGGCCTCGCCCGCGCCGCGGACAATCGCGAGCGGCGCCGCGATGCCGACCGCGCAGGGGTAGCCCATCACCAGCACGCTCAAGCCGGCGAAGACCGCCCGGTTGAGGTCGCCTTCCCCGCCCAACAGCTCGACGCCGAAGCCCCAGAACAAGGCGGCCGCCAGCGCGGTCGCCAAGACCACGGGCGCGTAGACCTTCAGGATGCGGTCGACCAGATGCAGAATGCCGGGCTTGAGCGCCCGGGCGTCCTCGATGTGGCGCACGACCTGCTGCAGGAAGCTCTCCTCGCCGACGCGCGTGACCTCGACCAGCAGCGTCCCGGAGCCGTTGATGGAGCCGCCGACGACCTCGTCGCCTTCCAGCTTCTCCTCGGGCATCGACTCGCCGGTGACCAGCGACTCGTCGACCGCCGAGCGCCCGGAGACAACCCGACCGTCGACGGGCACGCGCTCGCCCGGGCGGATGCGCGCGAGCTCGCCCACACCGACCTGCTCGACGGGGATTTCGCGCTCGTCGCCGTCGCGTAGCACGCGCACGGTTTCGGGCTGGAGGTCCAGCAGCTTCTTGACCGACTGCGAGCTGCGCGTGCGCACCAGCAGCGAGAGCCACTCCGAGAACGTGTGATAGGTGACCACGAGCACGGAGACCGCGAAGAACCCGGCGGTCGGGTAGTCCTCGGGCGTGGCGGCCAAGCCGATGGCGCCGCCGATGAGTCCGGCGAACGCGCCGGCCTGCAGCAGCACGTGCTGGTTGAGGATGCCGCGCCGCAGCGAGCTGGCGGCCATCGCCAAGAAGTGCCGCGTGACCCAGAAGACCGACCCGACGGCCAGCGCCGCCTCCGTCCAGGCGACCCAGCCAGGCGCGTCGGCGAACAGCTCCCAGAACATCAGCGCGATGGCCAGCACGCTGAGCGCTGACATCGTCAGCAGGCGCCGGCCCTCGCCAACCAGCTCGTCCTCTTCTTCCTCGAAGGTCCGGGTCTTGCGCGGGTCCCAGACCGTGTAGCCGATGTCGCGCAGCGTGCCGACGAGCTGCTCGGGCGACGCGCGCTCCGGGTCGTACTCGATGAGCGCCTGCTCGTGCGTGAGGCTGACGGCGACCTTCTCCACGCCGTCCTGGCGGCCGAGCGCCTTCTCGATGGTCCCCGTGCACAGCGAGCAGTGCAGCCCGCCAATCTTCGCCCGGACGCGCGCCAGACCCTCGTCGGTGCGGCCCTCGTCCTCCCAGTACTGGGTCGTCGGCTCCTCTTGCTGGGCGGTCGGACTCACGCCGCCTCGCCAACCTCGTAGCCGGCCTGCTCGATGCGCGCGCGCACCGCCGACTCGTCGGACTGCGCCTCGTCGAGCATCACCGTCACCGTCCCGGCCTCGTGGTCGGCATTGGCGTGCCGGACGCCGTCGAGGTCCTTGAGCGTGCGCTCGATGCGGTTCTCACAACCCGTGCAGGTCATGCCGGTCACGTTGAGGTTGAGCTGCTCCATGACGCCCCCTTGAGCGTGGAAATCGGTCGTCTGAGAGTCAGACTACGCTTCCAGTGCGGTGGAAGGTCAAGCGTTCGTCCTCGGTGGCCTGACATTCCATCTGCCTGGAAGCCTTGGGCGTAGCACTCTTCGTGGCCGGCACTGCCGGCGGCTCGTGCCGTGGCCCTTGACCTTCCAGCACACTGGAGGACTTAGCGTTGGTGGTCCGCTCCGCACTGATGAGCTCGCGCGCCTACGGCGCCACATGCGGGGAACTCACCACAACCGCCACTGTCTGTCACGGTGGGCGAGCGACGAGGCGGCCGGTGTCTCGGCCGGCCGCCCGTTTCAGGCTCGGTCAGACCGACAGCGTGTCGAGCCCGGCGACCGGCTGTCCGGTCTGGTCGCTCTTGCGCTCACGGTCCGGCGGCCGGCGCCACGGTGGTCCGCCTCGCGGGCGCCGGTCCCGCCGCCGCTCCGCAACGCGGCGCGGCGGCTTCCCCACCCGGCGCGGCGTTGGCCTTCACCGACGCCGACTGCGCCGGCCCGGGCGCCGGGCTGGCTGGCGGCCGGGCTGCGGGCGCTCGGCGACGCCGAGCGCCAGGCAGGGTCGGCGTCCGCCGGGCCGGCCCGCCGGGCCCTACGACCGCACGGTCGCGGTCGGCGGGGTGAGCCCGCTGTTCGAGACCGCGAGCCGGTTCGTCACTCCGCGGCGTTCGACGCGGCGGGGGCTCTCGGCGACGGCGTGGTGGCCGGGCCCGAGCGCTTCCTCGCGCCCGGGTCGCAGCGAAGCACCTCGGGGAGGACGTCGCCTTCGGCTGGCGCGTGCGCCGCGCCGGGGGCCGCGTCGCCTACGCGCCGGACGCGCTCGTCCACCACCACGTCTCCCCGCGCGGCGCGCGGGAGTACGTCGCCGAGCGCCGCCGCGTCCGGCACTTCCCCACCCTCGTCCGCCAGACGCCCGAGCTGCGCCAGGCTTCTGGCGCCGCGACCGTCGCAGCGCCGCCTTCGACCTCGCGCTCACCGGCGCGGCGCTCGCCGCGCCGGTGCCGCTCGCCCTGGCCGCTCGCGGCCGCGCTGCCCTACGCGCGGCTGGCCCGGCGGCGCGGCGGCGGAGATGGCGGCCGACGCGGTGGGCGCCGCCGCGCCGGCCCGCCTGCTCGCCGCGCGGACTCCCGTTCTTCAGCCTCGAAGCTACCGCCGGCACTCTGCTCCAGCCTCCGGTACGTGCATCGCCGTCGCGGCCGACGAGGACACCGGCGTGGCCCGCGCGGTCGTCGACGAGCTCGAGGCGCGCGGCCACGAGCTGGAAATGTGCATGGAGCGCCTGCCGACGGCGACCGCCCGACTGGGCGTGGGCGTCGAGGCCGCGGCGCGCGACGTCGCCGAGGGGCCGCGCCGCGCAGGATCGTCTGCTGCCGACGGCACCGGCGCCTGGATCGCCGCCAACAAGGTGCCGGGCGTCCGCGCCGCCCTGCGCCGATGCGCCTACTCGACGGCGCCCGGCGCTGGAACGACGCCAACGTCCTCGCGCTGTCGCCGCACCACCTCGCCGGCGCTGCTCGGCGAGATCCTCGACGTGGTTCTCCGGGGAGCCGTCTCGACGCCGGCGACCGTGCGAACGTCGAGCACCTGACCGCGCTCGACGGGTGCGACCACGCTAGCGCGGACCAACCCCGAGTTCTGCAGCACTTGTTGTTGCGGGATCGATAGCGCCTTGAGGTCAGACGGCCCCCCGCCCATGGGTGCCGTCGGAGAAGATGATGAGCGTCGGCAGGCTCTGCACGCCGAAGTCCTGGCGGTCGCCAGGTGTTCGTCAACGTCGACTTGCAGCACGCGCAGCTGACCGGCGTGGCGGCGCGCGAAGGCCTTCCAGGTGGCCCAGGGCGCGGCAGGGCGCACGACGCCTGGTAGAGTCGAGCAGGACGACGCCCTCAGCCAGCGGGCGGTGCGCTCGTCGGAGCCCCACGCCTGCCCGGTGGCCGCCGACTCGTGGTGGCGGACCCGCGCGCGCGGCTCGTAGCGGGTCGCCCACCCGGCGCGCGCCAGCCGCCAGCCGAGATCGAGGTCCTCGGCGTAGAGCCACTGCGCCGGATCGAAGCCGCCGATCGCGTCCCACGCCGGCCGGCGGACGAGCAGGAAGGCGCCGACCGCCCACGGCACGCGGCGCGGGCGCTGCGGATCCCAGGCGCCCTCGAGGCACATCCGGTCCCCCCAGCGGCGGCTGAGCGCCCCGAGGCTCGAGGTTGAACGCCACCGTGAAGGCCAGGGTCGGAAAGGGGTGGGTCGAGTGCTGGGTGGCGCCGCCGGGGCCCAGCAGCCGCGGCGCGACGGCTCCCGCGGCGGGGTCGCGCGCGCCCGCCTCGAGCGCGCGCGGCCAGCGCCCCCGGCTCGAGCGCGACGTCGGCGTTGGCGGGAGCGATCCACGCGGCGCCGGGCGCGCGGCGGCCGCCACCAGGTTCACCGCGGCGCCGAAGCCGGGGTTGTCAGGCCGCTCGATCAGCGTCACCCACGGGAAACCGTCCCGGACGAGGTCCGGTGAGCCGTCGCGGGAGCCGGCGTCGACGACCCACACCGCGGCCCGGCCGGCATCGGCGTCCGCGCGCAGCGACTCCAGGCACGCGCGGAGCAGGTCGCGGGTGTTCCAGGACACGACCGCGACGGCGACGGGCGGGGGCACGGCCCCCGCGAAGCTAGCATCCGCGCGCCGTGCGGATCCTCACGGTCGGCAACCTCTATCCGCCGCATCTCGGGGGCTATGAGCTCTCCTGGCAGGGCGCCGTCGACGCGCTGCGCGCCCGCGGCCATGACGCCCGCGTGCTGACCACCGACACGCCCCCGCCGCCCGGCGGGCCGCCCGATCCCCGCGTCTCGCGCGCCCTGCGCTGGTACTGGCGCGACCACGCCTGGCCGCGCTTCAGCCTGCGCGAGCGAGCGGCGATCGAGCGCCACAACGCCGACGCGCTCAGGCGGTCGGTGTCGGCGCTGCGGCCCGACGCCGTCGCCTGGTGGTCGATGGGCGGCATGTCGCTCGGCCTGATCGAGCGCGTGCGCCGCGCGGGCCTGCCCGCCGTCGGCTTCGTGCACGACGACTGGATGGTCTACGGGCCGCAGGCCGACGCCTGGCAGCGGGTGGTGCGCCGCCTCCCCGCCCGCCGCGGACCTCGGCTGGGGGCGGCGGCCCGCTGGCTGTTCGTCTCCGAGGCGACGCGCGCCGCGGCGCTCGCCGCGCCACGTCCTGCCCGACACCGGTCTGCTCGCGCCCGGCGTCGACCCGGCGTTCCGGCAGGCACCGGCGAGCGATGCGTGGGGCTGGCGGCTGCTCTACGCCGGGCGGATCGACCCGCGCAAGGGGATCGCCACGGCGGTGCGCGCGCGCCGTCCTGCGCCGAGCACGCGACGCTGCGGATCGTGGGGGCCGGCGACGACGCCCACGCGGCCGAGCTGCGCGCGCTCGACCCGGCGCGGCCGGACCTCGATCGAGCCGCCGCGCGACCGCGCTGCGCGCGCTCGCGCCGTGCGTACGCCGACGCCGACGCCGCGGTCTTCCTCGTCGAGTGGGGAGGAGCCGCTGATCCGGGCTCGTGGCGGGCGATCGAGGCGATGGCGGTCGGGCGCTGCAGGTCGAGCCCGACCTCGCCACCGGGCGGGGCGGCTCACCGGCACCGACTTCCTGCGCGACGGATCGAGAACCTTCCTGGCACTCGCGGCGGGCGAGGTCGGCACCGACTGACCTCGACACCCTCGCGCTGCGAGGACCCCGCCGGCCTCGCCGCCGACGCGCGCCTGCGCGAGCGGCCTGCGCGCCGGCGGATCCTCGCCATCCGAGCGCGGCGCTGCACCCCAGGCCGCCTGGCACCGGGCGGTCGAGCGCGAGCTCGCCGGATCGGCCACCCGGAGATCCCGAGGTGATCCCGTGGCCCAGCCGCTGATCCGCGCCTTCCTCGCCGAGCTCGCCCGGGCGATCGAGCTGCCCGACCCGGTCGTCGAGTTCGGGGCGCTGCAGGTCGAGCCCGACCAGGACGGCGAGCTGCGCCCGCTGTTCGCCGGCCGGCTGTTCACCGGCACCGACGGGCCGTCGTGCTCGGCGTGGGCGGACTGGGCGTCGCCGGCTACGGCGCGCGCCGCACCGCGCTGCGGCCTCGACACCCTCGAGCCCTGCGAGGACCCGCGGCCGCTCGCCGGGAGCTGGCGCGCGGGACCGCGGGCGACGGCGGGATCTGCGTGATCTCCTCCGTGATGCTGTTCTGGATCCACGCCTATCCGGCGACTACTTCCGCTTCACCGCGACATCCGTTCGCTGCTGGGCGGCTTCGACGCGGCGTGGGTGTGCGGGATCGGCCGTCCCGACGCAGTGATCGGCGTGGGGCGAACGGGCGCGCTCGACGGCTTCGCGGTGTGCTCGCTCGCCGCCGCGCAGGAGTTCGACGCCGCGACCCGTGCGTCGGGTGCACAACTTCCCGCCGGGCGGAGGTCGGGCGCGTCCGGGCGGCGCGCGCTGGTGCGCGACGTCGAGGTGCCGTCGCGGCGCGAGGCCGCGGATCGTCGCCGGCGTCCAGGACGCCGTCGTGCTCGACGTGGGCGGGGGCACCACCGTTCCCGCGCTGTGCGGGTGCTCGACCTCCGCCGCCGACCCGCCGCGGATCGAGTTCGTCTTCAAGCACCACATCCTCCACGTGGGTCCAGCGAGGATCTGCGCCGCCGAGCCGTGGCCGTTCGAGGACGGGCGCTTCGGCCGTGTGCTCGCACACGCTGGAGGAGCGCGTGAGCGTCCGGGCTGTGGTGCGGCGGCGCGCGCGCTTCGCGCGGGCGAGGTGCCGCGCGCGAGGAGCATCCTTCGGCGTCGGGCCGGGGGAGCGTCGACGCCGCCGCCGACCTGGCGGATCGAGGTTCGTCTTCGAGCACCACATCCTCCACCCGCCCCCCGCGCCCGGGCGGCCTGCGGCGTGAGCGTGCTGTGGTGGGAGGGACCTTCGCGGCGGGCGAGCGATCTTCGTCGGCCGGGAGAGCTCGTCCCGGCGCGCGAGCCGCCCGCGGCGGCGCCTGCGGCGGTGATCGCGGTCGTCTCCGGCGCGCCATCGCGCGCGCGCAGGCCGTCGAGCACGCGCTCGTCGTCGTCGACGACGGCTCGCGCGACGCCACCGCGGCGCTGGCGGAGGCGGCCGGCGCCACGGTGGTCCGCCTCGCGGGCGCCGGCCCCGCCGCCGCCCGCAACGCGGGCGCGGCGGCTTCCCCACCCGGCGCGGCGCTGGCCTTCACCGACGCCGACTGCTACCCCGGTGCCGGGCTGGCTGGCGGCCGGGCTGCGGGCGCTCGGCGACGCCGAGCTGGTGCAGGGCCGCGTCCTGCCGGCCGGGCCCGCCGGGCCCTACGACCGCACGGTCGCGGTCGGCGGGGTGAGCCCGCTGTTCGAGACCGCGAGCCTGTTCGTCACCCGGGCGGCGTTCGACGCGGCGGGGGCTTCGGCGACGGCGTGGCGGCCGGGCCCGAGCGCTTCCTCGGCGCCCGGGTCGCAGCGAAGCACCTCGGGGAGGACGTCGCCTTCGGCTGGCGCGTGCGCCGCGCCGGGGGCCGCGTCGCCTACGCGCCGGACGCGCTCGTCCACCACCACGTCTCCCCGCGCGGCGCGCGGAGTACGTCGCCGAGCGCCGCCGCGTCCGGCACTTCCCCACCCTCGTCCGCCAGACGCCCGAGCTGCGCGACGCGTTCCTCTGGCGCCGGGTGTTCCTGACCCGTCGCAGCGCCGCCTTCGACCTCGCGCTCACCGGCGCGGCGCTCGCCGCGCTGCGCCGCTCGCCCTGGCCGCTCGCGGCCGCACTGCCCTACGCGCGGCTGGCCCGGCGCGGCGCGGCGGCGGAGATCGCGGCCGACGCGGTGGGCGCCGCCGCGCTGGCCCGGGGCTCGCTCGCCGCGCGGACTCCCGTTCTCTGCAGCCCGAAGCTACCGCCGGCACTTCCGTCTAGCCTCTCGGGCATGCGCATCGCCGTCGCGGCCGACGAGGACACCGGCGTGGCCCGCGCGGTCGTCGACGAGCTCGAGGCGCGCGGCCACGAGCCGGTCGTGCACGGAGCGCTCGCCGACGGCGACCGCCCGGACTGGGCGTGGGCGTCGGAGGCCGCGGCGCGCGACGTCGCCGAGGGCCGCGCCGCGCAGGGGATCGTCTGCTGCTGGACGGGCACCGGCGCCTCGATCGCCGCCAACAAGGTGCCGGGCGTCCGCGCCGCCCTCTGCGCCGACGCGCCCACCGCGGACGGCGCCCGGCGCTGGAACGACGCCAACGTCCTCGCGCTGTCGCTGCGCACCACCTCGCCGGCGCTGCTCGGCGAGATCCTCGACGCGTGGTTCTCCGGGGAGCCGTCCCCCCGACGCCGGCGACCGTGCGAACGTCGAGCACCTGACCGCGCTCGACGGGCGCGACCCGCTAGCGCGGACCAACCCCGAGTTCTTGCAGCACTTGTTGTTGCGGGATCGATAGCGCCTTGAGGTCAGACGGCCCCCCGCCCATGGGTGCCGTCGGAGAAGATGATGAGCGTCGGCAGGCTCTGCACGCCGAAGTCCTGGGCGGTCGCCAGGTGCTCGTCAACGTCGACTTGCAGCACGCGCAGCTGACCGGCGTGGCGGCGCGCGAAGGCCTCCAGGCGGGGCTCCAGGGCGCGGCAGGGCGCACGACGCCTGGTAGAAGTCGAGCAGGACGACGCCCTCTTACGGGCCGCCGTCCTGGCCGAGCTGGGCCAGCGCGCGCTCATGCTTGCGCGGCCGGCGCTGGCTCTGCGACGGGCTGGCGGCGCCCGACGCTGGCGATGGTCGCAAACAGCAGCGGCAGGTTGCCGCGCAGCGAGTTGAGGAACACGCTGGTGACGCTGGCGACCATGGCGAGCATCGCCCACACGGGATAGAGAAGGCCGGTGGCGGCCAGCGGGATGCCGACGCCGTTGAACACGAACGCCAAGGCGACGTTCTGCTTGGTGCGCCGGTAGCTGCGCCGGCTGATGTCGCGGGCGATGAGGACGGCGTCGAGGCGGTTGCCGACGATGATGATGTCCGAGGACTCGATGGCGATGTCCGTGCCGGCGCCCATCGCGACGCCGACGTCGGCCTGCATCAGCGCCGGCGCGTCGTTGATGCCGTCGCCGACCATCGCCACGCGCCCGCGCGCCTGCAGCTCGCGGACAATCTCGGCCTTGCCGTCGGGTAGCACCCGGGCGCGCACGTCCTCGATGCCGAGCGCGTCGGCGACGCGCTGAGCGGCGTGCTCGTTGTCGCCGGTGACGAGGACCGGCACGATGCGGTCGCGCTTCATCTGCTCGATGGCGCTGCGCGCTTCCGCGCGGATCTCGTCGCCGAGCGCGATCAGCCCGAGCGCCTGGCTGTCACGGCTGACGGCGATGACCGTGCGCCCGGCGCGCTCCAGCTCGCCGAGCCGGTCTGACAGAGCGCCCAAGTCCGCGCCCGTCACCTCGACATAGGCGGGCTTGCCGACCACGACGTCAGCGCCGTCGAGGCGGACCCGCACGCCGTGGCCGGAGACCGCGTCGAAGTTCTCGGTCTTGCCGAACATCAGCCCGCGCTCGAACGCGGCGCTGACGATGGCCTGCCCGATGGGGTGCTCGGAGTTGGCCTCGGCGGCGGCCGCCACCGCCAGCAGCTCGTCTTCATCGCCGACGGCGTGCAGCTCGCGGACGGTGAACTGGCCCTCGGTCAGCGTGCCGGTCTTGTCCAGCGCGATGAGGTCGACCGAACGGAATGCCTGGAATGCCTCGCCGGTGCGCATGAGCACGCCCTGCTCGGCGGCCTCGCCCGCGCCGCGGACAATCGCCAGCGGCGCCGCGATGCCGACCGCGCAGGGGTAGCCCATCACCAGCACGCTCAAGCCGGCGAAGACCGCCCGGTTGAGGTCGCCTTCCCCGCCCAACAGCTCGACGCCGAAGCCCCAGAACAAGGCGGCCGCCAGCGCGGTCGCCAAGACCACGGGCGCGTAGACCTTCAGGATGCGGTCGACCAGATGCAGAATGCCGGGCTTGAGCGCCCGGGCGTCCTCGATGTGGCGCACGACCTGCTGCAGGAAGCTCTCCTCGCCGACGCGCGTGACCTCGACCAGCAGCGTCCCGGAGCCGTTGATGGAGCCGCCGACGACCTCGTCGCCTTCCAGCTTCTCCTCGGGCATCGACTCGCCGGTGACCAGCGACTCGTCGACCGCCGAGCGCCCGGAGACAACCCGACCGTCGACGGGCACGCGCTCGCCCGGGCGGATGCGCGCGAGCTCGCCCACACCGACCTGCTCGACGGGGATTTCGCGCTCGTCGCCGTCGCGTAGCACGCGCACGGTTTCGGGCTGGAGGTCCAGCAGCTTCTTGACCGACTGCGAGCTGCGCGTGCGCACCAGCAGCGAGAGCCACTCCGAGAACGTGTGATAGGTGACCACGAGCACGGAGACCGCGAAGAACCCGGCGGTCGGGTAGTCCTCGGGCGTGGCGGCCAAGCCGATGGCGCCGCCGATGAGCCCGGCGAACGCGCCGGCCTGCAGCAGCACGTGCTGGTTGAGGATGCCGCGCCGCAGCGAGCTGGCGGCCATCGCCAAGAAGTGCCGCGTGACCCAGAAGACCGACCCGACGGCCAGCGCCGCCTCCGTCCAGGCGACCCAGCCAGGCGCGTCGGCGAACAGCTCCCAGAACATCAGCGCGATGGCCAGCACGCTGAGCGCTGACATCGTCAGCAGGCGCCGGCCCTCGCCAACCAGCTCGTCCTCTTCTTCCTCGAAGGTCCGGGTCTTGCGCGGGTCCCAGACCGTGTAGCCGATGTCGCGCAGCGTGCCGACGAGCTGCTCGGGCGACGCCCGCTCCGGGTCGTACTCGATGAGCGCCTGCTCGTGCGTGAGGCTGACGGCGACCTTCTCCACGCCGTCCTGGCGGCCGAGCGCCTTCTCGATGGTCCCCGTGCACAGCGAGCAGTGCAGCCCGCCAATCTCGCCCGGACGCGCGCCAGACCCTCGTCGGTGCGGCCCTCGTCCTCCCAGTACTGGGTCGTCGGCTCCTCTTGCTGGGCGGTCGGACTCACGCCGCCTCGCCAACCTCGTAGCCGGCCTGCTCGATGCGCGCGCGCACCGCCGACTCGTCGGACTGCGCCTCGTCGAGCATCACCGTCACCGTCCCGGCCTCGTGGTCGGCATTGGCGTGCCGGACGCCGTCGAGGTCCTTGAGCGTGCGCTCGATGCGGTTCTCACAACCCGTGCAGGTCATGCCGGTCACGTTGAGGTTGAGCTGCTCCATGACGCCCCCTTGAGCGTGGAAATCGGTCGTCTGAGAGTCAGACTACGCTTCCAGTGCGGTGGAAGGTCAAGCGTTCGTCCTCGGTGGCCTGACATTCCATCTGCCTGGAAGCCTTGGGCGTAGCACTCTTCGTGGCCGGCACTGCCGGCGGCTCGTGCCGTGGCCCTTGACCTTCCAGCACACTGGAGGACTTAGCGTTGGTGGTCCGCTCCGCACTGATGAGCTCGCGCGCCTACGGCGCCACATGCGGGGAACTCACCACAACCGCCACTGTCTGTCACGGTGGGCGAGCGACGAGGCGGCCGGTGTCTCGGCCGGCCGCCCGTTTCAGGCTCGGTCAGACCGACAGCGTGTCGAGCCCGGCGACCGGCTGTCCGGTCTGGTCGCTCTTGCGCTCACGGTCCTCGGCGTTCGTGTTGCCCGGCTCGCCGCAGCCACAGGTGCCGTCGCAACCGCAGCCGCAGCCGCTCTGCTCGGCAGCCGTCGGCAGCGCGTTCTCGGCCTCGCGGGCCTCGGTGTTCTTCGGTGTGCAGCACTCACACATGGTGGTCATGTCCTTTCTACGTTGATGTCTGGGACCGGTACGTCGTTGAGGCAGCCGCAGAAGGCGTGGTGGCTGTGACAGCCGCAGCCGCCGCCTCTGCCGTTGGCGTAGTCGACGAGCCGCTGCCGAAACGACCGCAGGTCTGCGATGCGGTGGTCGATCTCGGCCACCTTCTCCTCCAGCAGACGATTGAGTTCCGGTACGACCTGTCCGCAGCCGCTCTCGGCCGCTGCGATCAGCTGGCGGATCTCCTCGAGGCTGAAGCCGAGCGCCTTGGCCTGCCGGACGAAGCGCAGCTTGCCTTCGTCCTCGGCGTCGTACAGGCGATACCCGGCACCGGTGCGCTCCGACGGCGAAACCAGACCGATCCGGTCGTAATAGCGCACCGTGCGGCTCGGGAGGCCAACAGCCTCGGCGACCCGCTTCACCGTTCGGTCCATAACGCCAGGGTAGGCCTGACACCTCAGTGTCAGGTCAAGCGGTGTGAGAAGACGTGGCGCGCAGCCACCCGCATGGGCGCGGGCGCGCCGAGAGCCCTGCACCCACGATGCCTTTCCTCGATGCGCTGCGATCCACTGCGGGTACGCTCGGCTGGCGCCCGCGCCGCTAATCGGCCGTCGAGCTCTCGATGAAGTGGCAGAACCGGCCGTCGCCGGGGCCTGTGCCCTCTTCGCGAATGCGGTGCTGCAAGGTCGTCAGCTCGCGCTCGAGCGTGCGCAGGTCGCGCATCCGCTCGTCGACCTCGGCCAGGCGGACGTTGATCAGCTCGGCGACGTAGGAGCAGGGCCGCTGCTCACGGTCACGGAAGGCGAGGACTTCCTTGATTTCGCCGAGCTTGAGCCCGAGCCGCTGCGCGGCCTTGATGAAGCGCAGCCGCTCCTCGTCTTCGGCGGTGTAGATGCGATAGCCGCCGGCCGTCCGCTCCGGCTCGGGCAGCACGCCGGCGTTCTCGTAGAAGCGGATGGTGCGAGGGTTCAAGCCCAGGCGCTTCGCGAGCTGGCCGATTTTGAGCTCCTCAACCGCCATCGGCGCGCAGGGTACCGAGGTTCCAGCCCGGTGGAACGCTTGCGCTCAGCGTCGCGTTCCGCCGTCGAGCAAGTTCGTGGCCTGGCGGGCGGCAATCAGCAGCGGGTCGTACACGCCGGAGAAGGGCGGCGCGTACGCGAGGTCGTAGAACTCAAGCTCTCCGACGGTCGTTCCGTTCCAGACGCAGCTCGCGAGCACGTCGATGCGCTTGGCTGCGCCCTCGACGCCGACAATCTGCCCGCCGAGCAGCCGCCCGTCGATGGGGTCGACGACCAGGCGCACCCAGATGGGGCCCGCGCCCGGGTAGTAGCCGGCGCGCGTGCGGGCGGTGATGGTGCTGCTGGCGACGCGCAGCCCGGCGGCGTGGGCCTCGCGCTCGGTCACGCCCGTGCGCGCGACCTCGTAGCGGCAAATCTTCGAGACGGCGGTGCCGACCACGCCGGGGAACTCGACGCGCCCTCCGGTCGCGTTCGTCCCGGCGACGCGGCCCTGCTTGTTGGCGTGCGTGCCGAGCTGGATGTTCACCGGCGCGCGCAGGACGCGGTGAAAGCTCTCGGCGCAGTCGCCGGCCGCGAAGACGCCGTCGGCGCTCGGGCAGCGCTGCTGGGCGTCGGTGGCGACCGCGCCCGTCGGCCCGAGCGCCAGGCCCGCGGCTTGGGCGAGCGCGGTGGCCGGCCGCACGCCGGTGGAGAGGACGACGTGGTCGGCGGGCAGCTCGCCGACCGAGGTCTTCACCGAGCGCGGGCGGCCGTCGGCGTGGGCGCAGATTTCCTCGACATCGACCGAGAGCAGCACGCGGACGCCGACGGCCTCGGCGGCGCGCTGGACGTGCGCGGCCATCTCCGCGTCGAGGGAGCGCATGACCTGCGGATTGCGGTCGAGGAGCGCGACGTTCCTCGGCGCACGAGCGCCTCGGCCATCTCAAGCCGAGGTAGCTCGCGCCGATGACGACCGCGTGGTGGGCGTCCTCACGCCCGAGCTGCGCGACGAAGCGCTCAGCGGCATCGACGGTGCGCAGCGGCTCGACGAGCTCGGCGCCGGGGACGGGCGGCGCGACCGCCTCAGCGCCCGTGGCGTAGACCAGCTGGTCGAAGCCGACCGTGCGCTCGCGGCGCTCGTCGAGCTGGCGCACGGTCAGCCGTCGGGCGGCCAGGTCGATGCCGGTGACCTCCGCGCGTGTGCGGACGTCGATGTTCGCCTGGCGGAACTCCTCGGGAGTGCGCGCAATCAGCCGGTCGGCGTCATCGAAGAGCCCGCCGAGGTAGTAGGGGATGCCGCACGCCGAGTAGGACGTGTACGGCCCGCGCTCGTAGACCACTATCTCCAGCTCGAGGTCGCGGCGGCGGGCCGCGGACGCCGCGCTCATGCCGGCGGCGTCGCCGCCGACGATGATCAGGCGTTCGCTCACTCGTGCTGAGACTAGGACTCCACCTTGGTGGAAGGTCAAGCGACGTTCGTGGCAGTCGCGCGACGTGGGCGTCCGCGTGACGAGTGCCCCGCGGGTTCCGCGACACCGTCGACGAGCTCAATGCCCGTCAGCGCTTCATCCGCGCGGGACGCCCAAGCTCCAACGGCTGCGTCGAACGAGTCCAGTTCACCACCCTCGAAAGAATGCTGGCGACCCACTTTCGCCCGCTCACTGATCCCCAAGAAAACCGCCCTGGCCGCCGACCTCGACGACTACCTCACCGTCTATAAGACCGACCGCGCGCACACCGGCAGACTCACCCAAGGACGCGTGCCCGCAGACATCGTCTACGGCGCCCCCAAAACCAGCTGACACCAGCGACCTGTGGCCCCACCCGGGGTTGGACGCGCTAGCGGTCCGGCCCCACCAGCGGCCGTGCCCGCACCGCCGCGTGCGGCAGCCCCTTACACGCCACGATGAGCTGCTCGCGGCCCTGCGCCGTCCGCGCCTCCCGCAGGAGCCCGCGCACGTCCGGCCGCGGGTGTGCGGCGCCCCGCGGCAGCAGGTAGACGCCCGTCGCCTCCACGATCTCAAAGCCGGCCGAGCGGACCATCTGGTGCAAGGCGGCGCGGTTGGGCTGCCACCACCACGGCCGCTCGATCCCCTCCAGCCGGGCGGTGGGCGTGCGGGGGCGGGTGAAGGACGGGATCGCGTCGACCGCGTCGGCGATCACCGCCTCGCCGGCGCAGACCGAGCGCACGGCGTCCAGCGCGCCGACCGGGTCGCGCAGGTGCAGCAGCAGCGAGCCGAGGAAGACGAGATCGAACTCGCCGAGGCGCTCCGGGGAGAGGTCGTGGACGGAGAGGTCGATCCGCTCGACCCGCGAGCCGAGCGCCTCGCGGGCGAGCGCGAAGCCGGCCGACTGCGCCTTGAAGGCCTCCACGTAGCGGCGGGAGTCGTGTGCCGCGCGGGCGAGGCGCATCGCCGGCGGCCAGTCCCAGCGCTCCTGGTCGTCGATGTCGATGGCGGTGACCGAGGCCGCGCCGCGGCGCTCCATCTCGAACGCCCAGAAGCCGTCCCAGGTGCCGACGTCCAGGCAGCGAAGCCCGGCGAGCGACGCCGGGAGCGGGACCCTCGACACCGTGGCCCGCGTGTCGAACCAGCCCGGCGTGACGATCCCGCCGCCCAGGTCGATCGTGTGGTACCAGCGCGTCGCCGCCACGCGCGCGCGCAGGTCACCCGCCGGGCTCACGCCGCCTCGAAGCGCACGACCCCGCCGTGCTCGCGCTCGGCGACCTCGCCGCGCTCGAGCAGCAGGTCGACGTGGCCGAGCACCTCGCTCAGCGTCAGATAGGACTGCGTGACCGCGACGTTGCCCCACAGCGCCTGCGCGATCTCGTAGGCCGAGCGGGGCGCCTCGGCGATCAGCCGGGCGATCCTGGCGGCCCGCCGCTCGTGCAGGGCGAAGCGCTCGTCGATCACCGCCCGGTGGTCCTCCACCGGCTCCCCGTGGCCCGGCAGCACGAGCTCGGCCGGCATCTCGCGGGTCAGCCGCAGCGACTCGCGGTACATCAGCAGCGCGTGCGGCCGGCTGCCGTCCTCCTCGCCTGAGCGCCCGCCGAGCGGCCGGGAGATCAGCGGGTTGGAGGAGATGTGGGCGATGAGGTGGTCGGCGGCGAGCAGGATCCGCCGCCCGGCGTCCCACAGCAGTGTGTCGGAGGGGGAGTGCCCCGGCCGGTGGAGCACCTCGAGGGTGCGGTGGCGGAACTCGAGGACGCCGCCGTCGCTGAGCGGCCGGGCCACCTCCGCGCTCGCGCCCCAGGCCTGGAAGGAGCGCGACACCGCCCGCAGGGCCGTCACGACGTCGCCCGGGATGCCGTGGCTGAGCATGAGCGCCTCCGCCAGCTCGTCGTCGCGCTCCGCCGTGCCCGCGAAGTCCTCGAGCAGCGGGGCGAGCTCCCGGAGCGCGCAGACCTCGGCCCCCGACCGCCGCGCGAGGACGTCGACCAGCCCGAGGTGGTCGATGTGCTGGTGGGAGATGACGATCCGGCCGAGGTCCTCGACGCGGTGCCCGCGGGCGGCGAGCGCCCGCTCGAGCTCGTCGAGCGCCTTGCCGGAGTTCGGCCCCGTGTCGAGCAGCGTGAGCGGCTCGTCCTCGATCAGGTAGCAGTTGACCCGCCCCACCATGAACGGCGTGGGGATCGAGAGCCGGTGGATGCCCGCCGCGGCGGCGGTCTCGAGTCCGGCCGGCATGGGGCTACAGGAGCGCCACGGCCTCGGCGAGCGCCCGCACGGAGCGCTCGGAGATCGGGTCGGCGACGAGGATGACCTCGTCGGCGCCGGCCGCGGCCATCTCGCGCAGGGCGCTGGCGATGCGCTCGGGCGGGCCGCTGAGCGCCGGCGCCTCCGGGATCTCCGGGCGCTCGCCGGCCCCGCCCTCGAGGCGGACGAGCATGCACGCGCTGCGCTCGATCTCCGCCGGGTCGCGCCCAGCCTGCGCCGCGGCGGCGGTGATGCGACCGTTGAGCGCGGCGAAGCCGTCGGCGTCGTTGCCGAAGCGGTCATACCAGGTGTTCCACGCGGCGACGTGCGGCAGCGCGATGCTCAGCATCCGCGGCCCGTTGGAGCCGATCATCAGGGGGACCGGCCGGGCGGGCGCGGGCGCCAGCACCAGGTCATCGGCCCGCGCGTAGCGGCCCTCGTGCGTCACGCGCTCGCCCGCGAGCAGCGCCCGGACGATCGCGAACGCCTCCTCGAAGCGCGACACCCGCCGGTCGTAGGGCAGGCCGAACGCCCGGAACTCGTCCTCGTTCCAGCCCGCCCCGAGCCCGAGCACGAAGCGCCCGCCCGACACCTCGTCCACGGTCGCGGCCATCTTGGCGATCAGCCCCGGCGGGTGGAACGCCGTGCAGGCGACGAGCGGGCCGAGCCTCACCCGCTCCGTCGCGGCGGCCAGCGCGGAGAGCAGCGTCCACGCCTCCCACGGTCCGCGCTCGGGGCGGCCGTCGGCCCGGTAGAGCAGGTGGTCGCCGACCCAGATCGAGTCGAAGCCGCCCGCCTCCGCGGCGCGCGCCACGGCGAGGTACTCCGGCCAGGCGACGTGCCGCTCGACCTCCGGGAGCTGGATGCCGACGCGCGGGCGCGCCACGGTCAGGCCCGGATGAGCCCGAGCACCCGGTCGCGCCTGGCCTCCATGTCCTCTGCGGAGACGAGGCTCTCGAGCGTCAGCCGCAGCAGCGGCTCGGTGTTGGACTTGCGCACGTTGAAGTGCCAGTCGTCGTAGTCGATCGAGACGCCGTCGAGGTGGGTGATCCGCGCGTCGGAGAACTCCCGCTCGAGCTCGGCCAGCTTGGCGTCCGCGTCGGAGACCTCGGAGTTGATCTCGCCCGAGATGAAGTACTTCGACCGGTAGCGGTCGAGCAGCTCCGACAGCGACTTGCCCTCCTGGCCGAGCAGCTCGAGGATGAGCAGGGCGGGGACCGTGCCCGAGTCGGCGTTGTAGAAGTCGGCGAAGTAGTAGTGGCCGGAGACCTCGCCGCCGAAGACGCCGCCCTCGTCGCGCATCCGCGTCTTGAAGAAGGCGTGGCCGACCCGGTTCATCCACGCCGTGCCGCCCGCCGCCTCGACGGTGTCGGCGACCGCGCGCGAGGCGCGGACGTCGTAGAGGATCGCCGAGCCGGGGCGCTTGCGCAGCACGGACTCGGCGAGCAGCGCGGTGAGGAAGTCGCCGTCGACGAACTGGCCGCGGTCGTCGATGAAGAAGCAGCGGTCGGCGTCGCCGTCCCAGGCGATGCCGAGGTCGGCGCCCTCCTCGATCACCTTGCGCATGATGAGGTCGCGGTTCTCGGGCAGCAGCGGGTTGGGCTCGTGGTCGGGGAAGTTGCCGTCCGGCTCCCAGTAGGTCGCGACGAGCTCGAGGCCGGGGAGCTGCTCGAGGATCGGCCCGACCATCGGGCCGGCCATCCCGTTGCCGCCGTCGAGGACGACCTTCAGGGGGCGGATCGCGCCCACGTCGATGAAGTCCAGCGCGCGCTCCTGGAACTCGCGGGAGACGTCGACGTCCTCGCCCGACCCACCGCCGGGCGCGTCGCCGAGGCCCGCCTCGATCTCCGCGCGCACGTCGCCGATCCCCGCGTCGCCCGACAGCGCGATCGCGCCCTCCTTGACGAGCTTGGCGCCCGTGTAGGGCTTCGGGTTGTGCGACGCGGTGCACATCAGCCCGCCGTCGAGCTCGCGCGAGCCGACCAGGAAGTAGAGCTGCTCGGTTCCGACCATCCCCGCGTCGAGCACGTGGGCGCCCTCGCCGACCATCCCCGCCTTGTAGCGGCCGGCGAGCTCGGGGGCCGTGAGCCGCATGTCGCGCCCCAGCCCGATCCGCAGCTCGCCGGGCTGCTTGCCCGCGCCCTTGGCCAGCACGCGGGCGAACGCGCGCCCGATCGCCTCGGCGACGTCGCCGTCGATCTGCTCGCCGTAGAGGCCGCGGATGTCGTAGGCCTTGAAGATCTCGGGTGGGGGCACGGTCGGCATCGGGCGCGCAGAATACGCGGCAATGGTCTACGACCTCGCGCGCCTCGGATGGCTGCAGTTCCAGCGCCTGTGCGACCTGCTGCTCGCCGGCGACGCGACGGGATGGACCGGCGACGCCGACCACCGGCGCGAGGGGTTCGTCGAGGAGCGCCTGACCCTCGGCGAGGTCGCGCTCGACGGTCCGGTCGTCGTCGTCGCCCGGTTCGTGCGCCGCGAGGTGGCCTCCGACCACGTGCTCGACCGGCTCGTCGACGCCGCCACGCGCAGCTCGTCGACGACCGCCGGCCCGTCGGTGCTCGTGGTCACGAACGCCGCGCTGAGCGAGGAGGGGCGCCGGACGCTGCGCGAGCGGCTGACCGGCGACCCGGAGGGGCGGCGGGTCGACGTCCTCGACGGCCGGCGGCTGTGCCGGCTCATCGACGAGCGGCCCGGCCTGCGCCGCGCGCTGCCGTCGCTGCTCGGCGTCCGGGAGCCGGCGGACCCGCTGGCCCGCGTCTTCGTCGCGACGGGAGCGTACGCCGCGACCCTCGCCGCGCTCGAGCGCCACGGGTTCGCGGTCCTGACCGGCCGGCCCGAGATGGGCAAGACGGCGATCGCGCGGATGGTCGCCCTCGCGCAGGCCTCCGGCGGCTGGGCGGTCCACGAGTGCCTCGAGCCGGCGGCGCTGTGGCGCGCCTACGACCCCGGCGCCGCCCAGGTCTTCGTCGCCGACGACGCGTTCGGCTCGACCGAGTACCGCCCGGACGGCGCCGAGCGATGGGCGCGCGAGCTGCCCGACATCCTCCCGCGCCTCGACGAGCGCCACTGGCTGGTGTGGACCTCCCGCCCGGCGCCGCTGCGCGCCGGCCTGGCGCGCGTGCGCCGGCAGGAGGGCCTCGAGCGCTTTCCCCTGCCGGGCGAGGTCGGCGTGGACGCCGGCGCCCTCGGCGCCGACGAGCGGGCGCTGATCCTCCTGCGCCACGCTCAGGCCGCCGATCTGCTCCCGTCCGGCCGCCGGCTCGTCCGGCGGCACGCCCTCACGCTGGTCGAGCATCCCCACTTCACGCCCGAGCGGATCCGCCGGCTGGTGGCCGAGCTGCCGCACGCGCGGGGCGACGCCGCCGCCGCCGCGATCGTCCGCGCGGCGCTGTCGGCGCCCACCGACGCGATGCGGGCGTCCTTCCAGGCCCTGGGGGCAGAGCACCGCGCCCTGCTGCAGGCGATGCTCGACCAGCCGCCGGGCCCGGTGCCCGAGCGGGCGCTGGCGACCGGCCTGCGCGCGCTGCGGCCCGGGGCGCACGGCGACCCCCACGCGCTGCTCGCGTCGCTGGGCGAGCACTTCGTGCGGACGCACCACGGCCGCGTCGAGTGGATCCACCCGGGCTGGCGCGACGTGGTGATCGACGACCTCGCGCAGCGCGCAGAGGAGCGGCGGGCGTTCCTGCGCGCCTGCGGGCTCGACGGCGTCGCGCTCGCCCTGTCGACCGGCGGTGGCGCGACCGGGCAGCGGGAGATGCCGCTGCTGCGCTCCGACGCCGACTGGGACGCCCTCGGCGACCGCCTCGGCCCGCTGGTCCGCGAGCTCGACGACGCCGGCGTCGGGCGGCTGCTCGAGCTGCTCCTCGACGCCGCCGAGCAGCTCTCGAGACCCGGGCAGCTCGCGGAGCTGAGGGCGCTCGTCGACCGGGCGCTGCGCCTGGCGACCCGGCGCTGGAGCGGCCGCGTCGTGCCGGTGGACGGCCTGGCGGCCTGGTGGAGGCTCGCGCGCGCAATGCCCCCGCCGCCGGCGCCCCCGAACCCGGCTCCCACGTGGGCCGAGCTCGAGCCGGTGGCGGTGCCCGAGGGCGGCGACCAGCAGGAGCTCGACCGCCTCGAGGCGTGGCTGACCCTCGTAGCGGTGCTCGCGCAGCACGATCCGCGCGCGCTGCCGGCGCTCGGGTTCCCGGGCCGCCGGCGGGCGCTGCTCGAGGAGATCGCCGACCGCATCGTGGCCGAACCGCTCCGCGGCCCGCCGGCGCAGCTCGAGCGTATCCGCCGGGCGATCGGCGAGCTCGTGCAGGGCCGGCACCGCTCGAGCGCCCTCCCCCTCGAGCCGTGGGAGGAGCTCGCACCGAGCGGGGCGCCCGCGCCGGCGCCCGCCGCGTCCGACGTGGCCGGCCGCGTCGAGCGCATCCTGGCCGACCTCGGGTAGGCGCTCAGCGCCGCGCGTGGTGCACGGCGTGGCGGACGGAGTAGCCCTGCGTCGAGCGCATGTCGAAGCGGGCGACCTCGCGGACGGAGTCAAAGCCGGCGTAGGCCAGCATCCGCCGCCAGGCCCGCCGCGAGGGCGACCAGAAGACCACCGCGGCGTCGCGGTCGGCGCGGTAGCGGACGGCCGGGAAGGAGCAGGTCGAGCGGGCGCTCGTAGCCCTCGGCGGAGACGAACAGCCCGCCCGGCGCGGTGAGCGCGGCGATCCGCTCGAGCGCGAGCAGCTGGTCGCGCAGGTGGATGAGCACCGAGCCGCAGAGGACGAGGTCGAACGGGCCGCCGAGCTCCTCCGGCGTCGCCGCGTAGACCGAGCGCACCACACGCCGGACGTTCGAGCCCAGCAGCTCGCGGGCGAGCTCGAAGCCCGCGCCGCGGCGGACGTCGGGGAAGCTGGCGGGGCGGCGGCGGGGCGGCCAGTCGAGCGCGGCCTCGTCGTCGAGGTCGAGCGCGACGACCTCGGCGGCGCCGCGCCGCTCGAGCTCGAAGGCCCAGAAGCCGTCCCACGTGCCGATCTCGAGGACCCGCCGGCCGGCCAGCGAGGCCGGCAGCCCGTAGTGGTGGACGTAGGGGCGAAGGTCGAAGATGCCCTGCGTCGTGAGACCGGGGAGCTCGAGCGTGTGGTACCAGGACTGGCGCCTGGCGCGGTCGAGGGCGTCCACGGCGCGGCACCGTATCCTCCCGCGCCGTGCCGAGCGCGAGCCCCGACGCGTGCCGCTGGTGCGGGGCGCCCTTCGGCACGGGCGCCCGCCGCCTCGCCGGCCGGATCCGCTGCGCGGACTGCGGCGTGGCCACGACGGACCCCTGGCCGGCCCCCGCGGTGCTCGACGCCGCCTACGGCGCCTGGTACCGCCCCGCAACGGGCCGCTTCGCCGGCCCCGGCGACCAGGTGCTGCGGCGCACGCGCGCGCGGCTCGCCCGGCGGCTGGCGGTCGTGGCCCCGGCCGGGCCGGTGCTCGACGTGGGCGCCGGCGACGGCGCGCTGGTGCGGGCGCTGCGCGCGCAGGGGCGCGAGGCCGTCGGGCTCGAGCGCGGTGCGGCCGGCGTCAGCGAGGTGGCCGCCGCCGAGCTCGAGGCGGTCGGCGGCGAGTGGGCGGCGGTCGTCTTCTGGCACTCGCTCGAGCACCTCGCACGTCCGGCCGAGGCGCTCGCCCATGCCGCCGGGCTGCTCGCCCCGGGCGGGCTGCTGGTCGTCGCCGTGCCCAACGCCGCCTCACTGCAGGCGCGCGCGTTCGGCGACCGCTGGCTGGCGCTCGACCTCCCGCGCCACCTCGTCCACCTCACCGCGCCCGCCCTCCTCGCGCGCCTGCGGGCGCTGGGACTGAGGGTGGAGCGAGTGTCGCATCTGCGCGGGGCCAGGTGCTCTTCGGGTGGCTGCACGGGCTCACCGGCGCTCTACCGGGCCGGCCTGACCTCTACGACGCGATCCGCCGGCCCGCGGCGCGCGGGCGCCCATGCCGGCCCGCGTCCGGGCCGCGACGCTTCGCCGCGGCGGCCGCGGCCGCGCCCCTCGCGGCGGCCGGCGCGGCGCTCGAGGTCGCGGCGCGCCGGGGTGGCACGGTCTACGTCGAGGCCCGGCGATGAGCGAGCGCGCGGGGGCGAGGGTCGTCGTGGTCATGCCCGCCCACAACGCGGCGCGGACGCTCGAGCGGACGCTCTCGGGCATTCCGCCGGGCTGGGTCGACGAGGTGATCCTCGTCGACGACAAGTCCACCGACGACACGGTCGAGGTCGCCCGGCGCCTCGGCGACGCGCTCCACGTCATCTGGCACCCCCACAACGTGGGCTACGGCGGCAACCAGAAGACGTGCTACCTCGAGGCGCTCCAGCGGGGCGCCGACGTGGTGGTCATGCTCCACCCCGACGGCCAGTACGAGCCCGGCCTCATCCCCAGGCTCGTCGAGCCGATCGTCGCGGGGGAGGCCGACCTCGTCCTCGGCTCGCGCTTCCTGACGCCGGGCGGGCCGCGGGCGGGGGGGATGCCGTGGTGGAAGCTCGTCGGCAACCGCGCCCTGACCGCGGTCGAGAACCGTGCCCTGGGCACCCGCCTCTCCGAGCTGCACACGGGCTATCGCGCCTACTCGCGCCGGCTGCTGCTCGAGGTCCCGTGGCTGCGCAACGCGCTGGACTTCTCGTTCGACTCCGAGGTGCTCATGCAGGCCGTCCACCTCGGGTTCCGGATCCGCGAGGTCCCCTGCCGGACGCTGTACTTCGACGACGCGTCCTCGATCGGCTTCCGGTCCGCGGCGGTCTACGGCGTCAAGACGCTGTGGGCCGCGGCCCGGCTGCGGCTGCACCGGGCGGGGATCTGGCGCTCGCGGAAGTTCGTGCCGTGAGCACCGGCGAGCGGGTCACCACGGCGGCGGGCGGCTTCAACCCGACCTGGCAGCGCCACGTCGCCGCCTACGCCGCCGCGGCGCGTCTGCTGCCCGAGCGTGGCCGGGTGCTCGACCTCGGCTGCGGCGTCGGGCACTCGTTCGCGCTGCTCGCGCCGCGCGAGACGGTCGGCGTGGACCGCCACGCCGCGTCGCTGGCCGGCCAGGCCCGCGAGACCGTCGCGGCCGACATGCGGGCGCTGCCCTTCGCCGGCGCCAGCTTCGCCTCGGTGCTGGCCGTGCACTCGATCGAGCACGTCCCCGATCCCGAGCGCGTGCTCGCCGAGGTCGTGCGGGTGCTCGAGCCGGGCGGGACGGCGATGCTCGTCACCCCGAACCGGCTGACCTTCGCGCGGCCCGACGAGATCGTCGACCCCTACCACTTCCGCGAGTACGACCCGGCGCAGCTGCGCGCGCTCTGCGCGCCGCACTTCGCCCGGGTGCGGATCCGGGGGCTGTTCGGGTCGCCGCGCTACCTCGAGCTGGTCGCCGGCGAGCGGGCGCGGCTGGACCGCCTGCTGCGTGCGGACCCGCTGCGGGCGCGCCGGCTCGTGCCCCGCCGCGCCCGCCAGGCGCTCTACGACGCGCTGCTCGCCCGCGCCCGCGGCGGCGCTGAGCCGCGCGCTGCGGCGATCACTCCCGAGGACTTCGAGGTGCGCGCGCAGGGCCTGCGCGCCGCGCTCGACGTCATCGCGCTGTGCTCGACCGCTGCAGGATCCCCTCCGGGTGGCAGGTGAGCCCGTAGAGCTCGAGGTCCCGGCGCGCCTGCCAGCCGGCGCCCTCGGGGGAGGCCAGCCACTGGCGGACGGCCGGCAGCACGCCGCGCGGCCACGCCGGGTCCACGCGCAGGGCGTCGTGGTCGACGCAGCCGTCCTCGACCACGAAGAAGCCGCCCGGCGCGACGAACCGCGAGAAGCCGCGGAGCGCCGCGAGCGTCGTCGCGTGGACGTGCGCGGTGTCCTCGGAGACCAGGCAGCGGGCGCCGCCACCGAGCGCCGCGGCCACGCGGTCGGGCAGCCCGGGGTCGCGGACGTCTCCCTCGATCAGCGTGATCCGCTCGGGCCACGCGGGATCGGCGGCGTCGAGGCGCTCGCGGGCGAGCGCGACGTCGAGATCGACGCTCACGACGCGGCCGGTGCCCCCGCGGCCGTAGGCGGCCAGCGCCGCGAGCCGGTCGCGGAACCACAGCGCGCCGCCGCCGCCCTTCGCGCCGAGCTCGATCACCGCGTCGGGCGCGCTCAGCCACAGGAGGTGCTCGTACAGGCGCAGGTCTTCCGGCAGCTTCATCAGCGGCGCGCCCGCGTAGGTGTCGTGCAGCACCTGGCCCATGCGGTCGGCCCACAGGTCGCGCACGCCCCGGCGGGTCTCGAGCGCGATGGCGGGCGGCAGCCCCGGCTCGGGTGGGGCGGCGCCGAGGGCGCGGCGCCGGCGCCGCCTCACGTCGCCCTCCGCGCCGCGATGACGTGCTGGAAGCTCAGCAGCGTGCGGGCTGCGGGCAGCCCCGCCAGCCGCGCCAGCCGGCCGTCCCAGGCGCTCGCGGAGCGCCCCGCCCGCACCCGGCGGTCGACGTGCTCGACCTCCAGACCGGCGCCGGTGGCCAGCGCGTGGGCGTCGCGCAGCGTGAACCAGCGCAGGTGCGTCGCGTCGAAGACGCCCTCGGGACGCCGCGGCCAGGTCCCGTGGCGCGCGAGCGTCCAGAACGTCTCCCAGTGCCGGACGTTCGGAAGGGAGATCACCGCCCGGCACCCGGGCTCGAGCAGCCCCGCGAAGCGCCCGAGCACCGCCCACGGGTCCACGAGGTGCTCGAGGACGTCGGCCGCGACGAGGCAGTCGAAGCGCCCGAGCCCGTCGGCGGCGAGCGCGTCGAGGTCGGCCTCGATCACCCGGTCGAGCCGGGCCGCCGCCTGCGCCACGTAGACCGGGTCGCGCTCCACGCCGACGACCTCGACGTCGCCGCGCGCCTTGAGCGCCGCCCCGAGCGCGCCCGACGCGCAGCCCAGGTCGAGCACCCGCCGCGCGCCCGGTGGCACGAGGGCGAGGATCTCCGGGCGGGCGGCCTCGTAGGCGTGCGCCCGGGCGGCGCGGAGGTCGTCGCTCACCGGCGGCATACTGCCCGACCGTGGGCGCGCCCGAGATCGCCGTCGTGGTCGCCACCAACGGGGCACGGCCGCTCCGGCTGCGCTGGCTGCTCAACGCGCTCGAGGAGCAGGCCCTCGAGGCTGAGCGCTTCGAGGTCCTCGTCGGCCACGACTCCGAGGACCCCGCGCTGCTCGACCTCCTCGCCCGCCACCCGCTCGCCCGTCGCGGGACCCTGCGCGCGCTGCAGGTACCGGCCTCCGGCCCGGCGCGCAAGCGCAACGCCGCCTGGCGGGCGGCCCGCGCGCCACTCGTCGCGTTCACCGACGACGACTGCCGGCCGCCAGCCGGGTGGGTCGCCGGCGCGCTCGCCGCGGCGACCGCGCATCCCGGCGCGATCGTGCAGGGCCAGACGCAGCCCGATNAGGCCCGCCATCCCGTTGCCGCCGTCGAGGACGACCTTCAGCGGCCGGATGTCCTCGACGTCGATGAAGTCGAGCGCGCGCTCCTGGAACTCCTGGGTGACGTCGACCTCCTCCGAGGACCCGCCGCCGGGCGCCTCGCCGAGGCCCGCCTCGATCTCCCGCCGCACGTCGCCGATCCCCGCGTCGCCCGAGAGGGCGATGGCGCCCTCCTTGACGAGCTTCGCGCCCGTGTAGGCCTTCGGGTTGTGCGAGGCGGTGCACATCAGGCCGCCGTCGAGCTCGCGCGAGCCGACGAGGAAGTAGAGCTGCTCCGTGCCGACCATCCCGGCGTCGAGGACGTGCGCGCCCTCGGCCACCATGCCGGCCTTGTAGCGGCCGGCGAGCTCCGGGGCGGTGAGGCGCATGTCGCGCCCGAGGCCGATCCGCAGCTCGCCCGTCTCCTTGCCCGCCCCCTTGGCCAGCACGCGGGCGAAGGCCCGGCCGACCGCCTCGGCGACGTCGCCGTCGATCTGCTCGCCGTAGAGGCCGCGGATGTCGTAGGCCTTGAAGATCTCGGGTGGTGGCGTGGTCGGCATAGGTCGGCGGGACAATACGCGGATGCCCTACGACCTCGCCCGGCTGGGGTGGCTGCAGTTCCAGCGGCTCTGCGACCTCGTCCTCGAGGAGGGCGCCGGGCTGCCCGCGCGGGCGTGGCTCGGGGACGCCGACCACCGGCGCGAGGCGGTGTCCGACGCCCCGGTCGAGGTCGGCGAGGTCGCGCTGACGCCGCCCGTGGCGGTCGCCGCGCGGTTCCTGCGCCGCGAGGTGGCGGCCGCGAGCGTCGTGCCGCTGCTGGTGAACGCAGTGACGTCCCGCGGCCCGGGCGAAGCGCCCGATCTGTCGGTGCTCGTGATGACGAACACCCGGTTGACCGACGTGGGGCGCGCGCGACTGCGCGAGACCTTGACGGGCGATCCGGCCGCCGCGCGCGTGGACGTGCTCGACGGCGAGCGCCTCGGGGCGCTGGTCGACGCGCTCCCAGCCGTACGGCGCGCGCTGCCGTCGCTGCTCGGGCTGCGCGAGCTCGACGGCTGGCTCGACCCCGCGGTGGTGGAGCGGTCGTCGCTGGACCTCGGCGGCGCGGCGGCACTCGCCCGCGTCTTCGTCGCGACGCGCACCCACGCCGCCGCCCTCGCGGCGCTCGACCGGCACGGCTTCGCGGTCCTCACCGGGCTGCCGGAGATGGGCAAGACGGCGATCGCCCGCATGATCGCCCTCGCCCAGCTCTCGGTCGGGTGGGAGGCGCACGAGTGCCTCGACCCGGGTGAGGTGCGGCGCGCGTTCGATCCAGCCCGCCCGCAGGTCTTCGTCGCCGACGACGCCTTCGGCTCCACGGAGTACCGGCCGGACGGCGCGGAGCGCTGGGCGCGCGCGCTGCCCGAGCTGCTGCCGCTGTTCGACGACCGCCACTGGCTGCTGTGGACGTCGCGGCCCGTGCCGCTGCGGGCCGGCCTCGCCCGCGTCCGCCGCGAGGAGGGCTTCGAGCGCTTCCCGTCGCCCGTCGAGGTCACCGTCGATGCCGACGACCTCGACGCCGACGAGCGCGCGCTCATCCTCCTGCGCCACGCGGGCGCCGCCGAGCTCCCGGCGTCGGCGCGCCGGCTCGTCACGGGCCAGGGCCCGGCGATGGTCGCCCACCCGCAGTTCACCCCCGAGCGCATCCGGCGGCTCGTCGCCGGGCTGCCGCGCGGCTCGTTGCTGAGCGGCGTGGGCGGCGAGCGGGCGGTCGCCGCGGCGGTCCGCGCGGCGCTCGCGGTGCCCTCGGACGGGATGCGCGGCTCGTTCTCGGCGCTCGGCGACGAACAGCGGGCGCTCCTGCAGGCGATGCTCGACCGGCCGCCCGGCCCGGTCCCCGAGCGGGAGCTCGCCGTGGGGCTGCGCTCCCTGCGCCCAGGCGCGCACGGCGACCCGCACGCGCTGCTCGCCTCCCTCGAGGAGCACTTCCTGCGCCTGCACCACGGGCGCGCGGAGTGGGTGCACCCGAGCTGGCGCGACGTCGTCATCGACGACCTGGCGGCGCGCGCGGACGAGCGGCGGGCGTTCCTCACCGCGTGCGGAGTCGAGGGCGTGGCGCTCGCCCTCTCGACGGGCGGCGGGCCGGCCGGCGCGCGGCGGCTGCCGCTCCTGCGCGCCGACGCCGACTGGGACGCCCTCGGCGACCGCCTCGGCCCGCTGGTCCGCGAGCTCGACGACGACGGCCTCGAGCGGCTCCTGCGCCTGCTCGGCGACACGGCGCAGCGGCTCGTCGGGGAGGCGGCGCTCCGCGAGCTCGGCGCGCTGGCCGGGCGGGCGCTGCGCCTCGCGAGTCGCCGGTGGACCGGGCAGGTCGTCCCCGTGGACGCGCTCGCCGCGTGGTGGGCGCTCGCACGGGAGTTCCCGCCGCCGCCCCCGGCGCCCGACCCGGGCCCGACGTGGGCGGAGCTCGACCCGGTGCGGGTGCCCGAGCGCGGTCGGCCCGAGGACCTCGACCGGCTCGACACGTGGCTCGCGCTGGCGGCCGTCCTCTCCGAGCACGATCCGGCGGCACTGGCGGCCTTCGGCTTCCCCGAGCGGCGGCGCGACGTCCTCGACGCGACGCGCGAGCTGATCGCGGCGGAGTCCCTGACCGGGCCGGCGGCCCAGCTCGCCCGCATCCGCGACGGCATCGACCGCCTCGTCCGCGGGGTGGCGCGCTCGACGCTCGACATCCCCGAGGAGGAGATCGCTCCACGGCCCGCGGAGCCTGAGCCCGTGGCGCCGCCCGGCCGCATCGAGCGGATCCTCGCGGACCTCGGCTGACCCGGGTTCAGCCCGGGACCCGCGCCACGCCGAGCACGACCATCCCCGTCCCGAGGCGGTCCTGGGCGGCGGCGACCGCCCGGAGGCCCAGGCGGACCGGCGCGGAGGGCCGCGCGTCGGGGTCGGCGTCCCGTCGCCAGCCCGCGCGGCCGAGGTTCTCGAGCGCCTCGGCGAGGGTGTGCTGCTCGCTCAGGTGCGACGGGGTGCGGATCGCCAGGGGCTCGAGCCCGGCGAGCGCGAACGCGGTGCGCAGCGAACGGGGGGAGAGGTGGACGAGGTGCTCGAGCGGGCGCAGGTGCATCCACGCCGAGCCGGTCGCCGCGCGCAGCTGCGAGTCGAAGTTNACCGTCCCACGCGATGCCGAGGTCGGCGCCCTCCTCGACCACCTTGCGCATGATGAGCTCGCGGTTCTCGGGCAGCAGCGGGTTGGGCTCGTGGTCGGGGAAGTTGCCGTCGGGCTCCCAGTAGGTCGGGACGAGGTCGAGCCCGTCGAGCTGGTCGAGGATCGGGCCGACCATCGGCCCGGCCATGCCGTTGCCGCCGTCGAGGACCACCTTGAGCGGCCGGATCGCCCCCGTGTCGATGAAGTCGAGCGCGCGCTCCTGGAACTCGAGGGTGACGTCGACGTCCTCCGAGCTGCCGCCCCCGGGCGCGTCGCCCAGGCCGGCCTCGATCTCTGAGCGCACGTCGCCGATCCCCGCGTCGCCCGACAGCGCGATGGCGCCCTCCTTGACGAGCTTGGCGCCCGTGTAGGCCTTCGGGTTGTGCGAGGCGGTGCACATCAGGCCGCCGTCGAGCTCGCGCGAGCCGACGAGGAAGTAGAGCTGCTCCGTGCCGACCATCCCGGCGTCGAGGACGTGCGCGCCCTCGGCGACCATGCCCGCCTTGTAGCGGCCGGCGAGCTCGGGGGCGGTGAGCCGCATGTCGCGTCCCAGGCCGATCCGCAGCTCGCTCGCCGGTTTGCCGCGCCGGCGGCGAGAACCCGTGCGAAGGCGCGGCCGACCTGCTCCGGCGATCGCCGCCGTCGATCTGCTCGCCGTAGAGGCCGCGGATGTCGTGGGCGGCCTTGAAGATCTCGGGCGGGGGTGGTCGGTATAGGGGGCAGGGACAATACGCCGGGACGCGCGCCACGCCGAGGACGACCATCCCGATCCCGAGCCGGTCCTGTGCGGCGGCGACCGCCTTCAGGCCGAGCCGCACGGGTGCGGAGGGCCGGGCGTCCGGGTCGGCGCCGCGCCGCCAGCCCGCGCGGCCGAGGTTCTCGAGCGCCTCGCCCAGCGTGTGCTCCGCGCTGGTGCGAGGGGTGCGGATCGCCAGCGGGTCGAGCCCGGCGAGCGCGAGGGCGGTGCGCAGCGAGCGCGGGGAGAGGTGCACGAGGTGCTCGAGCGGGCGCAGGTGCATCCACGCCGAGCCGGTCGCCGCGCGCAGCTGCGAGTCGAAGTTGGGGCTCTCGATCACCACGGCGCCGCCCTCGGCCGCGCCCAGCGCGCAGGCGTGCGCAGGAAGGCGGGGACGTCGGTGAGGTGCTCGGCGACGTGGAACGCCGAGACGACGTCGTAGCTGCCCTCGGAAGGCCGGACTCCTCGAGCAGGGCGGGGACGATGTCGGGGCCGGCGCGCCCGCGCCCAGGCCGCGCGGCGGCGTCCTCGAGCGGCTCCGCGCCTGGACGCGCCAGCCGCGCGCCCGCGCCCGCCTCGAGGAGCTCGCCCTGACGCAGCCCCACGTCGAGCAGCGTCCCCGCGCGGATCCGGCGATCGCTTCGACGAGCCGCATCCGCTGGTCGCCGACCTCGAGCAGGTAGGCGTGCCAGCGGGGGTGGGAGAGGTCGATGCCGAAGGGGCCGCCCGCGCCCGTCAGATACCCTCCGTGAACACCCTCGCCGGGGTCGGCGTAGCGCGCGGCGCGGACCGTCCCGCACGCAGAGCAGCGCGCTCGAGCACGTCGGCGTCGCCGAGGGGCACCGGGGTGGAGCCGGTCGCGCCGCAGACCGGGCAGCGCTCGAGCCGGAGGACGCGCACGGCGGCCAAGGCTAGGCGCCGTCCACAGCGCGGCGGAGGGACGCCAGCACCTGTCGGCGGTCGCCGCCCACGTCCGCGACGCCGCGCGCTCGAGCCCGCGGCGGCGCAGCTCGGCGGCGAGCTCGGGGTTGCCCAGGACCCGCGCGAGCGTCCTGGATCCCTTCGGCGGTGGGCGCCACGACGAGCCCCGCGTCGCCGACCACCTCGGGCAGAGCCCCGCCGTCGCCCGCCACCACCGGCGTCCACCGCACGCCATCGCCTCGAGCGCGGCGAGGCCGAAGCCCTCCGACCGGCTCGGCACGCAGACGACGGCGAGGTCGCGGGTCGCTCAGGGCTTTTCATGGCCTGCGCTGCGTCGAGCTGACGAGTCGGCCCGGTCGGGCGCGCGGGGGAGTGGACCCGGATCCGCGCGCCAACGCCGCCATCGCCTCGCGCAGGGCCTCTTGCGCGGGCCGCGTCCCGACGAGCACGGTCGCGCTCTTCTCCTCGGCCCGGTCGAGACCGCCGGGTCGACCCCGTGCGCGACGACGTCGACCGCTCCGCGCGCCGTGGGCGGGTGCGCGCGTCGCGCGCCAGCGCAGCCATCGCCTCGCGCAGCGCCGGCGAACTGCGGCCGGAGCGACGGGTCGTCCCACGGGACCGTCCCGACGAAGAGCACAGGGACGGAGCCCGCGTGCCCGTCGGCGAGCTTCTCCTCCAGCGGCCCGGCCGGAAGACCGCCGGGTCGACCCCGTGCGGCACGCGCCCGTCGACCGCCCGCGCGCCGTGGCACGGCGACGCGATCTCCTCGCGCGCGCGCGCGCGCCGCGGTGGAATCACGAGCGCCCGATCGGCACCGCGCCGGCGACCGGGCCGAGCCGCGCGTCGAGCCGCCGTTCGGCGCAGCGGACCTGCGGCGCAACTCTCGGCCTCCAGGAGCTCCCGAGACGGGTCGTCGTGAACCAGCGCAGGTGCGTGGCCTCGTGGCCAGGTCCTGGACTACGAGCGCCCAGAACGACCCGAGGCCCTCGGCGAGACGACCGCGTGGCCGCCGGGCGCCAGGGCGCGCGTCGGCCCAGCCACGGGTCGACGTCGAGGACGTCCGCGGCCGCAGTCGAACGCGCCGAGCGGCTCGATCTGGTCGCGCGTCGAGGTCGGCCGCACCCGGCGCGTCGCCCGCTCGCGCGGCGTAGCCGGGGTCGCGCTCCACGCGCCCGACCTCCGCCCCCCGGGCCTTCAGCGCCCGCCCAGCGCGCGCTGACGCGCGCCTCGAGGTCGGCGCGCGCAGGACGTGCTGGAAGCACCCGAGCGCCCGCAGCCCCGGCACGGCTCCGGCCGCGGGTCCGAGCCGCGCGTCGAGCCGCGTCCCGTCACCGGCGCGCGTGGTGGACGACGTGGCGCACGGACCGAGGCCTCGCTCCCGAGCGCATGGCGAAGCGCGCGACCTGCTCCACGGCGTCGAAATCCCCGCGTAGCGGAGCATCCGCCGCCACGCGCGGCGCGACGGCAGCCAGAAGACGACCGCGTGGCCGCCGCGGTCGGCGCGGTGAAGCGCGAGGACGCGGGGAAGGTGCTCGAGGACGTCGAGCGCGCGGTCGTACTCCTCGGCGGAGACGAAGAGGCCGCCGGGTCGGCCGTCAGCGCGGCGATCCGCTCGAGCGCGAGCAGCTGGTCGCGCAGGTGGATGAGCACCGACCCGCCCGACGCGCAGGAGGTCGAACGTCCGCCGGGCTTCCTCCGGCGTGGCGCCACCTAGCCGCGGGTTCTCGTACACCACGCGGCGGACCTTCGCGCCGAGCAGGTGTCGCGCGCGAGCGCATGTCGAAGCGCGCGCCTCCGCGGCGGACGTCCGGGAATCCGCGCCGCCCGTCGCGCGGCCGCCGCCGCGGCGGCCTCGCGGTCGAGCGCGCGGCGTCGTCGAGACGTCGAGCGCGGACGACCTCGTCCAGGCCGCCGCGCGCGCTCGCACGGCGAACGCCCAGAACCCGTCCCAGGTGCCGACCACCGAGCAGAGCGCATGCCGGCCAAGGAGGCGGGCAGCCCGTAGCGGCCGACGTAGGGCCGCAGGTCGAAGAGCCCGGACGCGGTGGTGCCGGTGGGGAGCCAGTCGAGCGCGCGCGTGTCGAGGTACCAGGACTGCGCGGAAGGGGTCCATCGTGCCGACCTCGAGCACCCGTAATTCCTCCCGCGCCGTGCCGGGGACCACGCTGCACGCCGATCGGGCCGGTGTGGTACCGACTGCGCGGAGGGGCCGGGCGCACCGCGCCTGCCGCTGGTGCGGCCGCCCCTTCGGGCCGGGGCTGTCGCGCTCGCCGGGCGGGTCTCGCTGCGGCGTCCGCTGCGCCGTCGCCACCACCCATCCCCTTCCCGTCCCCGCGGAGCTCGACGCCGCCTACGCAGGCTGGTACCGGCCCGCGCCGGGCGCTTCTCGGGTCCCGGCGACGTGATCCTGCGCCGCTCGCGCGCCCGCCTGGCGCACCGCGTCGCGCGCGCTCGCCCCGCCCGGGCCGGTCCTCGACGTCGGCGCGGGCGACGGCGCGCTGGTGCGCGCCCTGCGCGCCGCGGGGCGCGAGGCGGTCGGCACTCGAGCCGCACGCGACGGCGCCCGGCTCCGCGCTCGTGCGCGCGGAGCTCGAGGACGTCGGCGGCGAGTGGGCGGCGATCGTCCTCTGGCACTCGCTCGAGCACCTGCCGCGCCCGGCAGGCGCTGTCGCACGCCGCGTCCCTGCACTGGCGCCGGGCGGGCTGCTGATCGTCGCGATCCCCAACGCCGGCTCGGCGCAGGCGCGGGCGTTCGGCGACCGCTGGTTCGCCCTCGACCTCCGCGCCACCTCGTGCACATCCCGGCGCGGGCGCTCCTCGCGCGGCTCGGCGACGCCGGCCTCCGCGCGGAGCGGGTGTCCTACTGCGCGCGGCGGGCAGGTCGTCTTCGGCTGGCCTGCACGGCCTGGTCGGCGCTGCTCGGCGGCGTCGACCTCTACGACGCGATCCGCCGCCCCGAGGCGCGCCGCTTCCCGCTCACCGCGCGGAACCGCGCCGCGCTCGCCGCCGCCGTCGCGCTCACCCCGGCCGCCGCGCTCCTCGCCGCCGCCGAGGTCGCCGCCCGCCGCGGCGGCACGGTCTACGTCGAGGCGCGCGCGTGAGCGAGCTCGCGGGCGCGCGGGTCGTCGTGGTGATGCCCGCCCGCAACGCCGCCCGGACCCTCGAGAAGACGATCTCCGGCATCCCGTCCGGGTGGGTGGACGAGGTGATCCTCGTCGACGACAAGTCGACGGACGGCACCGTCGAGGTCGCGCGGCGGCTCGGCGACGCCCTCCACGTCATCTGGCACCCGCACAACGTGGGCTACGGCGGCAACCAGAAGACGTGCTACCTCGAGGCGCTCCAGCGCGACGCGGACGTCGTGGTGATGCTCCACCCCGACGGCCAGTACGAGCCTGGGCTGATCCCCAAGCTCGTCGAGCCGATCGTCGCCGGCCGCGCCGACCTCGTCCTCGGCTCGCGCTTCCTCACCCCGGGCGGCGCGCGGGCGGGCGGGATGCCGTGGTGGAAGTACCTCGCCAACCGCGGCCTCACCGATCGAGAACGCCGCGCTCGGCACGCAGCTCCTCCGAGCTGCACACGGGCTACCGGGCCTACTCGCGGCGGCTGCTGCTCGAGGTCCCGTGGCTGCGCAACGCGCTCGACTTCTCCTTCGACTCCGAGGTGCTCATGCAGGCCGTCCACTTCGGCTTCAGGATCCACGAGGTGCCCTGCCGGACCATCTACTTCGACGACGCCTCGTCCATCGGGTTCAGGCCCGCGGCGATCTACGGCGTCAAGACGCTGTGGGCCGCCGCCCGCCTGCGCCTCCACCGGGCGGGCGTCTGGCGCTCGCGCAAGTTCGAGCCGTGAGCCCGGCGCGCGTCACGGGGGAGCGGGTCACGACGCCGGCCGGCGGCTTCAACCCGACCTGGCAGCGCCACGTCGCCGCCTACGCCCTGTGCGCGCCGCTGCTCGGCGACCCGGAGCGGGGGTCAGTGCTCGACCTCGGCTGCGGCGTCGGGCACTCCTTCGCGCTGCTCGCGCCGCGCGAGACGGTCGGCCTGGACCTCGACGCCGCCGCCCTCGCCGGCCAGGAGCGCGAGACGGTGGCCGGCGACATGCGGGCGATCCCCTTCGCCGATGGGACGTTCGCGTCCGTGCTGTCCGTGCAGTCGATCGAGCACGTCCCGGATCCCGAGCGGGTGCTCGCGGAGGTCGTCCGCGTCCTTGCGCCCGGCGGCGTCGCGGTGTTCGTGACGCCGAACCGCCTGACCTTCGCCCGCCCCGACGAGATCATCGACCCGTACCACTTCCGCGAGTACGACCCGACGGAGCTGCGCGAGCTGTGCGCGCCGTTCTTCTCCAGCGTGGAGATCCGCGGCCTCTTCGGCTCCCCGCGCTACCTCGAGCTCGTGGCGCAGGAGCGCGCGCGGCTCGACTCGCTGCTGGCCCGCGACCCGCTGCGCGCCCGGCGGTTCGTGCCCCGCCGCGCGCGCCAGGTCCTCTACGACGCGCTGCTGACCCGCGCGCGCCGCGTCGCCGACCCGCGAGCCGCGGCGATCGAGCCGGGCGACTTCGACCTGCGCGCCGACGGGCTCGACGCCGCCCTCGACGTCGTCGCGGTGTGCCGGACGTGACGCCGGCGATCGCGGTCGTGGTGGCGACGAACGGCGCCCGGCCGATCCGGCTGCGCTGGCTGCTCAACGCGCTCGAGGAGCAGGACCTCGACCCGGGCGAGTTCGAGGTCGTCATCGGCCACGACAGCGCCGACCCGGCCGTCGTCTCCCTGCTGCGCGACCACCCGCTCGCCCGGCGCGGGACGCTGCGCGCCGTCTCCCTCGAGCCCACCGGCCCCGCCGCCAAGCGCAACGCCGCCTGGCGCGCGGCGCGCGCGCCGGTCATCGCCTTCACCGACGACGACGTGCGCCCGCCGGCGGGCTGGCTGCGTGCCGCGCTGGCCGCCCACCGCGCGCACCCGGACGCGATCGTCCAGGGGCAGACCCAGCCCGACCCCGGCGAGCTCGAGATCTACCAGCGCGCGCCCCACGCCCGCACGCAGCAGATCGTCCCACCCGACGTGATGGCCCAGACCTGCAACATCCTCTATCCGCGGGCCATGCTCGAGGCGGCGGGCGGGTTCGACGCGTCCTATCCCGACGCCGCGGGGGAGGACGTCGACCTCGCGTTGCGCTGCCGGGCGGCGGGCGCGGCGTACGTCGCGGCGCCCGAGGTCCTGACCTACCACGCGGTGGAGACCGGGGTGTGGACGCGGCTGCGCGGCACGTGGCGCTGGCAGCACCTCGCGCTGCTCGTCCGCCGCCACCCCGAGCTGCGGCGCGAGATGCACTGCGGCGGCCTCGTGTGGAAGCCGGGCCACGCGCGCGCGGCCGGCGTGGTCGCCGCCGCGCTGCTCGCCCGGGCGGCGGCCGTGGCGGCGGCGGCGCTCACGCTGCCATACCTCGCCAGCACGGGTCTGCGCTACGGGCGCGGTCCGCGCGCCGTGGTCCGCACCGCGACGGAGCTCCCCGGCCGCGTGCTGGTCGACGCGGTCGAGCTCGCCGCGATGGTCCGCGGCTCGATCCGGCACCGCACGCTCCTGCTGTGACGCGCGTCGCCCTGCTGCATCCCGTCTACTGGCCCGAGGTGCGGCGGGGCGCGGAGCGGATGACCCGGGAGCTCGCCGACGGCCTCGCCGCGCGCGGCCACGGCCCACAGTCCGGTTCGTTCTGATGTTCCGACGGCCGGCGGGGCAAGTGTGGCCAGTTGAACAGCGCGCCGCGGGGCGTGCTCTGGAGCACCGGGGCGGTCTCGCCCTGGGGGTGGTGAGGCTGGGCGGCGCCCGCGGCCACTCCTGAGGGGCGCCGCGGCCGCCCCCGACGCGTCAGCGCGCCGCGCGGAAGCGCACGACCCCGCCGTCCTCCTCCTCGACCGCCTCGCCGCGGTCGAGCAGCAGGTCGACGTGCCCCAGCACCTCCGACAGCGTGAGGAACGCCTGCGTCAGGGCGACGTTGCCCCACATCGCCTGCGCGACCTCGTGCGCCGTGAGCGGCCCGTCCTCGGCGATGCGGTGCACGATCTTCCCCGCGCGCTTCTCGTGCATCCGGAACCGCTCGTCGATCAGCCCGGCGTGGTCGCTCACGGGGTCGCCGTGGCCGGTGAGGACGAGGTCCACGTCCATCTCACGCGTCCTGCGCAGCGACTCGAGGTACGTGACGAGCGCGCGCGAGTGCCCGCGCGTGATCAGCGGGTTCGAGGAGATGTGCGCGATGAGGTGATCGCCGCCGATCAGCAGGCGCCGCTCGTCGTCGTGGAAGACGGTGTCGGTGGGCGAGTGGCCCGGGCGGTGGTGGACGCGCAGGACGCGGTCGCGCAGCCGCAGCTCGTCGCCCTCCTCGAGCCGGTGGGTCGCGGTGGCCGACGCGCCCCACCCGCGGAACGCGGCGCTCACCGCCCGCAGCGCGTGCGCCACGTCCTGTGCCACGCCGTGGCGCAGCATCAGCCGCTCGGCGAACTGGTCGTCGGCGGCCATCCGCCCGCGGTAGTCGGCGAGCCAGTCGGCCAGCGCGCCGAGCGCCGCCACCTCGGCGCCGGAGCGCCGCGCGAGGATGTCGACGAGCCCCTCGTGGTCGATGTGCTGGTGGGTGACGACGATCAGCCCGAGGTCCTCGATCCGGTGGCCGCGGGCGCGCAGCTCGCGCTCCAGCTCGTCGAGCGCCTTGCCGCTGTTCGGTCCGCTGTCGACGAGCGTCAGCGGGTCGTCCTCGATCAGGTACGTGTTCACCCGCCCGACCGCGAACGGCGTCGGGATCGGGATGCAGTGGATGCCGTCGGCGATCAGGAGCGGATGAGGGCGAGGAGCTCGTCGCGCCGGCGCTCCATGTCCTCGCGCGAGACCAGCGATTCGAGGTTCAGCCGCAGCAGGGGCTCGGTGTTCGACGGCCGCACGTTGAAGTGCCAGTCGTCGTAGTCGACCGAGACGCCGTCGAGGTGGTCGATGCGGGCGTCGGCGAAGCGCTCCTCGATCGCTCGCATCTTCGCGGGGCCGTCCTCCACCGTCGAGTTGATCTCGCCGGAGATGAAGTAGCGCGAGCGGAAGTCGCCGACCAGCTCGGACAGCCGCTTGCCCTCCACCGACAGCTTCTCGAGCACGAGCAGCGCCGGGACCGTCCCCGAGTCGGCGTTGTAGAAGTCGCGGAAGTAGTAGTGGCCCGAGACCTCGCCGCCGAAGATCGCGCCCTCGTCGCGCATCCGGGTCTTGAAGAACGCGTGGCCGACGCGGTTGACGTGGGCGCTGCCGCCGGCGCGCTCGACGACGTCGGGCACGGCGCGCGAGGCGCGGACGTCGTAGAGGACCGCTGCGCCCGGCTGCTTGGCGAGGAGGTGCTCGGCGAGGATCGCGGTGAGGAAGTCGCCGTCGACGAACGAGCCCCCGTCGTCGATGAAGAAGCAGCGGTCGGCGTCCCCGTCCCACGCGATGCCGAGGTCGGCGCCGGTCTCGCGGACGGTGTCGATGACGAGCTTGCGGTTGTCCTCGAGCAGCGGGTTGGGCTCGCCGTCGGGCATGTTCCCGTCGGGCTCCCAGCGCAGCTTCACGAGCTCGACCGGCAGCCGGTCGAGCAGCGGGCCGACCATCGGCCCGGCCATCCCGTTGCCGCCGTCGACGACGACCTTCAGCGGCCGCACGTTCGCGGGGTCGATGAACTTCAGCGCCGCCTCGTGGAACTCGGCGGACACGTCGACGTCCTCCGCATCGCCCCGGGTGGGTGGGCCCAGGTCCGGCAGCCCCGCCTCGATCAGCGCGCGGATGTCCTGGATGCCCTGATCGCCCGACAGCGCGATCGCGCCCTCGCGCACGAGCTTCGCTCCCGTGTACTCCTTCGGGTTGTGCGACGCGGTGCACATGAGCCCGCCGTCGAGCCCGCGCGAGCCGACGAGGTGGTAGAGCATCTCGGTGCCGACCATGCCGGCGTCGAGGACGTGGGCGCCCTCGTCGACGATCCCCGCGCGGTAGCGCTCGGTGAGCGACGGCGCCGTCAGGCGCATGTCGTGGCCGAGCCCGACCCGCAGCTCGGCGACGGGCTTGCCCCCAAGATCGGAGAGCACGCGCGCGAACGCGCGCCCGATCGCGTACGCGACGCCGGCGTCGATCTGCTCGCCGTGGATGCCGCGCACGTCGTAGGCCTTGAAGATCCCGGGGTCGACCTGCACCGCGGGGACTGTAGGGAGTGTCAGGCGAAGGCGACGGCCAGCGCGATCGCCACGCAGAACAGACCGACCACGAACATGACGACCGTGCGCGCCGGCTGGGAGTCGGGCAAGAACCACGCGCTGCTGCCGACGTCGTGCTCGGGGTCACCCGCGAACTGCCGCGGCCAGAGCACCCCGGCGAGGCCGCCGAAGAGGAAGAACCCGACGAGCGCCCACCGCGCGTCGGTGGCGAGGCCGATCCCCGCGCAGGCCATGGCGAGCACGCTCAGGACAAGGACTCCCGGGTGGACCTTCATGTCAGATGCGCCGCAGCCAGAGCGAGCCGGGCTCCGACGTCCCGCGCCAGCTCGGCACCGCCGCGCGCACGTCGTCCGGGCGCTCGCGCGCGAGCGCGTGGTGCGCGAGCAGCACCTCGAAGTGGCGGTTGCCGCACAGGAAGGCGTGGATCAGGTCCTGCCCCGGCCCGCCGGCCCACGGCAGCCGGATCGGGTGGACGTGGACGACGACGCCCGGCGAGAGCTCGGGCAGCAGCCCGAGCACGAGGTCGGCGTCCGGCGCGCCGGCGATGAGGAGGTCGCGCTCGGCCAGCTCGATCGGCTTGCGCGGCCGCTCGACGCTCCGCGGCAGTGCCGCCTCGAGCACCTTGCGGGTCATCGGGGCGGCGCCGGCGACCATGACGCGCTGCGGCCGCAGGCCCTTGACCATCGCCCACAGCACCTCGGCGTCGACGCTCTCGTACGCGCCGTTCCACAGGTGGAAGCCCTGGGGCGCGTGGAACCCCCGCATCAGCGGGCCGAGCTGACGCAGGCGCCGGGACTGCTGCTCGAGATCGAAGCGCAACCCCCGCAGCGGCCGCGGGGGCTCGTCGACGGCGACCGCCGCGCTGGCGCTCCCCTGGCCTCTCGTGAACCGGCGCACAAGGGCAGACTAAGAGCGCGTCGGACATACTGGCCCGCGTGCCGCTGGACCAGCCCGAGCGCGTCGTCATCCTGTGCGGCGGGCGGGGGACCCGGCTCCAGGAGCACGCCCCGGGCCTGCCCAAGCCGCTCGTCGAGATCGGCGGCCGGCCGATCCTCTGGCACGTCATCCAGATCTACGCCGCCCAGGGCCTGCGCCACTTCGTCCTGTGCACGGGCTACCGCGGCGAGCTGATCGAGGAGTTCGCGGCGGCGTCCGACTGGCCGCAGGGCGTCGAGCTCGACTGCGTCCCGACCGGCGAGGACACGCCGACCGGAGGGCGCGTCCACGCCGTGCGCGACCGCGTCGGCGACGGGACCTTCCTCGTCACGTACTCCGACGGCCTCGCCGACGTCGACCTGCGCCGCGTCCGCGACTTCCACCGCGCCCACGGCGCCCTGGCGACGATGACCGTCGTCCGGCCCGAGCTCCAGTTCGGCGTCGCGAGGCTCGACGGCGACGACCGCGTCCTCGGCTTTCGGGAGAAGCCGCGCTCCGACCACTGGATCAACGGCGGCTTCTTCTGCTTCGAGCCCGGCGTCTTCGACTACCTGGCGCCGTCGAGCGTGCTCGAGCGCGAGCCGCTCGAGGGGCTCGCCGACGACGGCCGGCTGCGCGCCTACCGGCACACGGGCTTCTGGGACTGCATGGACACGTACAAGGACGCGGTCCTCCTCAACGACCTGTGGGCGAGCGGGGCCCCGCCGTGGCGCGTGTGGGAGTGACGGGGGCCGGCGGGCTCGTCGGCTCGCACCTCGTGGCCGCGCTCGGCGACGACCACGTCCCGGTCGAGGAGGCCGACGTGGTGATCCACCTCGCCGCGCAGACGATCGTCGCCACCGCCTACGCCGACCCCGCGGCGACGTTCGAGGCGAACGTCGCCCTGGCGTGGCGCACGGCCGCGGCCGCGCCGCGGACGGTCTTCGCGTCGACCGACCAGGTGTACGGTCCGCGCCCGCCGACGCCGGTCGCCGAGGACGCGCCGCTCGCCCCCGAAGGCCCGTACGCGACGAGCAAGGCGGCGGCCGACCTGCTCCTCCGGGCGATGCCCGGCACCGTCGTCGCGCGGCTCGCGAACGTCTACGGCCCGGGGGACCGGCACGCGTCGAGGCTCGTGCCGGGCACCGTCGCCGCGATCCGCGAGGGCCGGCGGCCGGTGGTCCGCGGCGACGGCAGCGCGCGGCGCGACCTGCTGTACGTCGCCGACGCCGTGAGCGCGCTGCTGGTGCTCGCCGAGCGGGGAGAGGAGGGGGAGGCCTACAACGTCGGGACCGGAGAGGGGCACGCCGTCGTGGAGGTCGTCGAGGCGCTGCTGCGCGTGGCCGGCAGCGACCTCGAGCCCGACGTGCTCGGCGGCGCGCCGCCCGGCGAGGGAGGCGAGCGCGCGCTCGACACGGCGAAGCTGCGCGCGCTGGGCTGGGAGCCGCGCGTCGGCCTGGAGGAGGGCCTGCGCCGGACGTGGGCGAGCGCCGTGCAGGGCTGACGGCGCGCGGCGCGCCGCGCGTTCTCGTCGCTCGGGCCGGCGGCGCTCCGACGGCTCACCGAGGGAGGGAGGGAGGGAACGCGGGCGAGTGTGCGTTTCGCTCCACGCGCGCCCCTTTCCGCCGGCCGTGGAGCGTTGTGCACCCACGACGGCGGCGGGCGCCGACCCGACCACTCCTCCCTCGTCGAGCCGTCAGGCCGCGTCCGACCCGCCGCGACCGTTCGGGCGGAGCGCCGAGGTATCGTCGTCGCATGGCCGGTCATTCCAAGTGGGCGGGGATCAAGCACAAGAAGGCGATCGTCGACGCGCGCCGCGGCAAGCTCTTCACGAAGCTCGCGCGCGCGATCACGGTGGCGGCCAGGGAGGGCGGCGGCGACCCGAACACGAACGCCTCGCTCGGCCTGGCGGTGCAGAGGGCCAAGGACGCCTCGATGCCCAAGGACAACATCGAGCGCGCGATCCAGAAGGGCGTCGGCGGCGGCGCGGACGCCGAGACGTGGGAGGCCGTGCTCTACGAGGGCTACGGGCCGGGCGGCGTCGCGCTGCTCATCGAGGCGCTCACCGACAACCGCAACCGGACGGGGTCGGAGGTCCGCCACCTGCTCTCCAAGCACGGCGGCAACCTCGGCGAGCCGGGCTCGGTGGCCTACCTGTTCGACAAGAAGGGCATCGTCGTCGTCGACGCGGCGCGCTACACCGAGGACGACCTCATGCCCGCTATCGAGGCCGGCGCCGAGGACATCGCCCAGGACGAGGACGTCTTCGAGATCGTCACCGAGCCGAGCGACTTCAAGGCCGTCCACGACGCGCTCGAGGTCGCCGGCGTCGAGATGCAGTCGGCCGAGGTCCGCTGGCAGCCGAAGACCTCGGTCCCGCTCGAGGAGGACGGCGCGGCGAAGCTGATGAAGCTCATCGACGCGCTCGAGGACAACGACGACGTCGGCCAGGTCAACGCCAACTTCGACGTCTCGGCCGACGTGATGGAGAGGGTCGCCGCCGCGGCGGGCTAGCTGCCGTCCCCGTCCCCGCCGCCGCCCGCCGGGCGCGCGCGGAACAGCTTCACCTCGCCGACCCCCTTCACCCGCCGCACGCCGGCGAACGACCACGCGAAGTGGTCGGCGGCGGCCTCGCGCACCTCCTCGTCCACGAGCACCGATCCCGGCCGCGCCAGCTCGGTCAGGCGGCTCGCCAGGTTCACCGCGTGGCCGTAGAGGTCGCCGTCGCGCTCGACGGCCGCGCCGAACGCGATTCCCGTGCGCAGCTTTGGGAACTCGCCGCCCTCCGCCTCGACCGCGTCGTTGAGCTCGAGCGTCGCCTCGACGAGCTGGGCCGGCTCGGTGCAGCTCAGCATCACCGCGTCGCCGATCGTCTTGATCACGCGGACGGGCTGGTGGACCGCGTTCTCGGTGAGCACCTCCAGGCGCCGCGCGACCGTACCGAGGTCCTCGGCGCCGACGCTCCCGCCGAGCCGGGTGAACCCGACGAGGTCGGAGAAGGCGACCGCCGTCTCGCGCGCCTGCCCGAGGCGGCCGGTCTCGAGGATGTCGAGCCCGAGGACGTCGGTGCGGATGCGCTCGAGCAGGTGCCGGGCGAAGAAGTACTCGAGCGTCGGGCCGATCGCCGGCATGAGCATCCGCGTCGCGTCGGCCAGGCGCTGCGCCGCCTCGTCCTCGCGATCGTTCTCGTAGAGGAACGCCTCACCCACCATCGTGCGCATCGCCGCCGCGATCTGGCCGACGGAGCGGCCGAGCACCCGCTGCGTGTCGAGCACCCCCTCGAGCGGCAGGCCGGTGTCGAGCGCCCCCTTCAGCCGCCGGGCCATGTCGAGGTCGCGCTCGCCGTAGGCCGGCTCGTCGTCGGGGGCCACCGGCAGCCCGGTGGCGCGCATCACGGCGGTCAGGGCGCCGGCGTCGATGCCGGCCTCGCGGGCGATGTCCTCGGCCGAGTAACGGACGTCGCCGTGCAGCTCGCGCTCGACCGGGAGCAGGACGAGCCGGTCCTCCTCGACGGCGCGGCGCAGCTCGTGCAGCGAGACGCCGTCGGAGCGCAGGCGCTCGAGCAGGCGCCGCCGCGCCTCGCGCGCGTCGCCGTCCAGCCCCTCGAGCAGCGGATCGAGCTCGTCCATCCGACGAGGGGTACCACTTCGCGCCCATCCGCGTAGGCATCCGGGCCGCCGCGCAGAATGCCGCAGGGATGATCGTGCTGGGAATCGATCCGGGCCTGGCCAACACGGGCTACGGCGTGGTGCGCCGCGACGGCGGGCGGATGGTCGCGCTCGACGGCGGCGTCATCGAGACGCGGCCCGGGCTGGCCCACGAGCAGCGGCTCGCCGCCATCTTCGCGCGCGTCGACGCGCTGCTCGCCGAGCACGACCCCGACGCCGTCGCGGTCGAGGACCTCTACTTCGGCGCCAACGCCAAGTCGGCGTTCGCCGTCGGCCAGGCGCGCGGCGTGGTCCTGAGCGCCGCGGGCCGGGGCGCCTCCGGCTGCGCCTGCTACACGCCGCAGCAGGTCAAGAGCGCGGTGTGCGGCAGCGGGCGCGCCGACAAGGACCAGGTGACGCGATGGTGCAGGCGCTGCTCTGCCTCGGCGAGCCGCCCTGCCCCGACCACGCCGCGGATGCCCTCGCGGTGGCCATCTGCCACGCGAACCGGGCGCCGCTGACGGCCCGCGTCGCCGCGGCGGTGGGCGGATGATCGCCCTCGTCCGCGGCCACGTCGCCGTCCGGCGCCCCGACAGCGTCGTCGTCGATGTCGCCGGCTACGTCGGCTACCGCCTGGCCGTGTCGGCCGAGAGCACCCTCCGCCACGTCCCCGCCGCGGGCACCGAGGTCACGCTGCACTCCCATCTGATCGTCCGCGACGACGCGATGCAGCTCTACGGCTTCGCCACCGAGGAGGAGCGCGACCTGTTCCTGCTGCTGCTCGGGGTGCAGTCCGTGGGCCCGAAGGTCGCGCTCGGCGTGCTCTCCGGCGGCTCGCCGCGCGAGCTGGTCCTCGCGCTGGCCGGCGGCGACACCAACCGCTTCCAGGCGGTGCCCGGCATCGGCAAGCGGACGGCGGAGCGGATCGTGGTCGAGCTGCGCGACAAGGTCGCCCCCGACGTCGGCTCGGGTGCGGACATCGTCATCACCCGCTCCGACGACCCGCGCGCGCTCGCCCGCGAGGGCCTCGTCGAGCTGGGCTTCGCGCCGGCCGAGGCCGAGAGCCTCCTGGCCGGCGCCGCCGGCGAGTCGGTCGAGGACCTCATCGGCGCCGCCCTGCGAGGGGCCCGCCGATGACCCGGATCCAGACGCCGGGGATCGAGGAGGAGGAGGAGCACGAGCTCGAGGTCACGCTGCGCCCGCAGCGGCTCGAGGAGTTCGTCGGCCAGGACCCGCTCAAGGAGCAGCTCGGCGTGAGCATCGCCGCCGCCCGCGGCCGGGGCGAGGCGCTCGACCACGTCCTGCTCGCCGGCCCGCCGGGACTGGGGAAGACGAGCCTCGCCCAGATCCTCGCGTCCGAGCTCGAGGTCCCGTTCGTGATGACCGCCGGGCCGGCGCTCGAGCGCAAGGGCGACATCGCCGCGTTCCTCACCGCGCTCGAGCCCGGCAGCGTCTTCTTCGTCGACGAGCTGCACCGCCTCAGCCGCGCGCTGGAGGAAACCTTCTATCCGGCGATGGAGGACCGCAAGCTGCCGATCACCGTCGGCCAGGGCGCCGGCGCGCGCGTCGTGACGCTCGACCTGCCGCCGTTCACGCTCGTCGGCGCCACCACGCGCTCCGGCCTGCTGTCGACGCCGCTGCGCGACCGCTTCGGCCTCCAGCACCGGCTGGAGCCCTATGCCGTTGACGATCTCCATGCGATCGTCGAGCGCAGCGCCCGCATCCTCGGCGTCGACCTCGACCCGGACGGCGCACGAGCGATCGCCGCGCGCAGCCGCGGGACGCCCCGGGTCGCCAACCGCCTGCTCAAGCGGGTGCGCGACTACGCGGAGGTCCGGATGGACGGCGTCGTGACCGCCGAGGCAGCCGACCGCGCCCTCGTGCTGCTCGAGGTCGACGAGCTCGGGCTCGACCGCCTGGACCGCGAGATCCTCGGGGCGATCTGCCGGCGCTTCGACGGCGGCCCCGTCGGGCTCTCGACGCTCGCGGTCGCCGTGGGGGAGGAGGCCGACACGATCGAGGACGTCTACGAGCCGTACCTGCTCCAGCAGGGCCTCATCAAGCGCACGCCGCGCGGCCGCGTCGCCACCGCCGCCGCGTTCCGCCACCTGGGCCTCGAGCCCATCACGCTGCTTTAGGCGCATTTGACATCGCGCGCACTACCCTCCGCACCAGCGATGGCGCACCTGTTCATCTGCCCCAGCTGCGGCAAGCGGACGACCGAGACCGACCGCAACGCCGGCTTCCGCCGGCAGGCCAAGGGCTGCTCGAACTGCGGCTTCGGGTTCCTCTTCGAGCTGCTCGACGACTACTACCCCGCCCCGAACGCCGCCTTCTTCGTCTGCGACAAGGAGGGCCGGATCATCGGCTGCGGGCGCGGCTCGTTCGAGCTGACGGGCCTCGCCGACGAGAGCGTCATCGGCCGGCCGGCCAAGGACGTGCTCGGCCTGCGCTTCGACTCGGGCGACGACTACGTCGCGACCGTCCTCGAGTGGGGCGTGCGCCAGCTCTCAAAGCCCGTCGAGGTCAACGCCGAGGGCGACATCCCCGCCAAGGCGAAGGCCGATCTCTTCCCGGCGTACGACGACGACGGCGGCATGCTCCTCATCCTCACTCCGACCTCGTAAGCTGACCCAGCCCCGTGACCGACCGCCGGCGCAACTTCTTCATCCTCCTGCTCGTGGCCGGGCTCCTCGTGGCGTCCGGCTGGGTCATCGCGACCAAGGACACGAAGCTCGGCCTCGACCTGCGCGGCGGCGTCGAGCTCGTCTACGAGGCGACGCCGACGCCCCAGCAGCCCGTCGTCGACGCCGAGGCGCTCGACCGGTCGATCGACGTCATGCGCGAGCGCGTCGACACCCTCGGCGTCGCCGAGCCGGAGATCCAGCGCTCCGGCGAGCAGCAGATCTCCGTCGGGCTGCCCGACGTCGAGAACGCCGACGAGGCGGTCGACCAAGTCGGCCAGGTCGCCCAGCTCTACTTCTACGACTGGGAGCCGAACGTCATCGGCGAGAACGGCCGGCCGTCGCCGAACGACCCCGAGGTCACGCGCGGCGGCGAAGCCGGGCAGGCCGGCCAGAACGGCGCGATCTCCTACTACGACGCGGTCAAGCTCGCGGCCAAGCGCCCGCCCGTCAAGGACGGCAACAACTCGCACGAGGGCCTCTTCTACGCGATCGACGACAAGGACAAGAAGGTCGTCGCCGGCCCGCAGGAGACGCGCGACGAGCTCGTCGAGGACCTCGAGGACAAGCAGAAGCCCGACCGCGGCGAGAAGCCCGAGCTGACGGCCGAGCAGGCCGACCGGGCGAAGATCATGGAGGTCAAGGAGGGCACCACCCTCGTCCAGTGCGAGCAGCCCGACGAGGGCCAGGGGGCCGAGCGCCCGGAGACCCAGCAGGAGTGCTGGTTCGTCCTGGCCGACAACGTCGCGCTCAAGGGCACCGAGATCAAGGAGCCCGAGCAGGCGTTCGACGACGGCGCGGGCGGCTCGGGCAACCCGATCGTCACGTTCAAGTTCACCGACGAGGGCCGCAGGACGTGGGAGAGCGTGACGCGGGAGATCGCGCAGCGCGGCGCGCGCACGCCCATCGCCCCGGGCGGCGACGTCGTGTCGGCCTCGCACCACTTCGCGATCGTGCTCGACGACGAGCTCATCTCGGTCCCCTACATCAACTTCCAGGAGAACCCGACCGGCATCGACGCCGCCACCGGCTCGCAGATCGAGGGCGGGTTCACGCTCGAGTCCGCGCAGGAGCTCGCGAACCTCCTGAAGACCGGCGCGCTGCCGGTCAAGCTCGAGCTGATCTCGCAGTCGCAGGTCTCGGCGACGCTGGGCGAGCAGGCGCTCGACGAGGGCCTCATCGCCGGCGCGGCGGGCTTCGGGATCGTCGCGCTCTTCCTGCTCGTCTTCTACCGGATCCTCGGCGTCATCGCCGTGCTCGCGCTGCTCGTCTACTCGGCGTACTTCTTCGCGCTGATCAAGCTCATCCCGATCACGCTGACGCTGCCGGGCATCGCCGGCACGATCCTGACCCTCGGCGTCGCGGCCGACGCGAACATCGTCATCTTCGAGCGCGTCAAGGAGGAGATACGCGCGGGCAGATCGGTGATGGCGGGCCTCGCCGCGGGCTACAAGAAGGGCCTGACCGCGATCATCGACGCGAACGTCGTCACGATCATGGTCGCCTTCATCCTCTTCGTGCTCGCCACCGCGGGCGTGAAGGGCTTCGCGTTCACGCTCGGCGTCGGCACCATCGTCTCGCTCTTCACGGCGGTCCTCTTCACCCAGGCGATCGTCGGCACGCTGGGCCGGTCGAAGTTCCTCAACAGCCCGAGCGCGCTCGGCGCCGGCAAGCAGCGCAAGCCGATCACGTTCGACTTCATGGGCTGGTCGAAGTGGTTCTTCTCGATGTCCGGCGTGATCCTGCTGATCTGCGCGATCGCGCTCGCCGGCAAGGGGGTGGACTTCGGGATCGACTTCGAGTCGGGCACCCGGATCCGCGCGGCGCTCGAGCAGAAGGTGGACGAGAACCAGCTCCGCGGCGCGCTCGAGGACCACGACGCGAGCCTCGCCGACGCGGAGATCCAGGCGGTCCAGGACCCGGGCATCGGCCCGAACGCCTTCCAGATCTCGACCGAGCAGCTCACGCCGCCCGAGGTCACGGCGGCGACGAACGCGATCGACGACGCGTTCGGCATCCGCGGTGCGCCCAACACGCAGTCGATCGGGCCGACGTTCGGCGCGACGGTCGCGGAGAGCGCGATCATCGCGATCATCGCGTCGCTGATCGTCATCAGCGTCTACCTCACGCTGCGCTTCGAGTGGAAGTACGCGGTGCCGGTGCTGATCGCGCTGTCGCACGACCTGCTCATCACGACGGGCGTCTACGCGCTCATCGGCCGGGAGGTGTCGACGGCGACCGTGGCTGCCCTGCTCACCATCTTGGGGTTCTCGCTCTACGACACGATCATCGTGTTCGACCGCATCCGCGAGAACGTGCCGCGCATGCCGCGCGCGACGTACTCGCAGATCGTCAACCGCTCGATGTCCGAGGTCATCGTGCGATCGCTGGCCACGACGTTCACCGCCGGCCTGCCGGTGCTCGCGCTGATGCTCTTCGGCGGCGAGACGCTGCGCGACTTCGCGTTCGCGCTGTTCGTCGGCACGATCTCGGGCACGTACTCGTCGGTGTTCATCGCGTCGCAGGTGCTCACGCACTGGAAGGAGCGCGAGCCCGTGTGGCGCCGGCGCCGCGCGCTCATCGCCGGCGAGCACGGCGGCACCGTCCCCGCGTACGCGATGGGCGCAGCCGCGACGACGGTCGAGCCCGACGCCCCGCAGCGCCCGCGCCGGCCCCTCACCGCGCCGGACGATCCGCAGCGCGGGGTGTCGCGCGAGGAGTTCGACGACATGGTCCGCGACCTGCACGCCGACCCGCCGCCGGCGCGGACGGCGGTCAAGGAGCCGCCCGCTCCCGCCCCTGCGCCTGAGAGCGCGCCCGACGCCGACCCGTCGGAGCTCTACATGAAGGGCGACGGCGGCACCGACGGCAAGAAGCGCCCGCCGCGCAAGCCGAAGAACCGCAAGCACGGAAGGCCGCGCTAGTGGCGGGCCTGGCGTGGGTGATGATGGCGATCGCCATCTGGCACTTCACCGTGTTCCTCCCGGACCGCTTCTGGGGCGGCATCGTCGGCGCGTTCCTCTTCTCCATCCTCGGGGCCCTGATCTTCGGGTTCGCCATCCACGGGCTCCACGTCCCGGGGCAGAACGACACCTCGCTCGTCAGCGCGCTCGAGGCCATCCCCGGCACGCTGCTCGGCCTCGGCGCCTGCTGGCTGCTCGGCGTACGCACCGAGGGCGACCAGCAGCACGGCGACGCCTTCGGCCGCGCGACGTAGGTGCGCTCCGCGCGTCCGGAGGACGCCCCGCGCATCGCCGAGATCTACAACCAGGGGATCGAGGATCGCGTCGCGACGTTCGAGACGCAGCCGCGGGACCCCGCCGACGTCGCGGCGTGGTTCGACGAGGAGCTGCCGTTCATCGTCGCCGAGCGCGACGGCGCGGTCGTCGGCTTCGCGCGCGTCAGCCCGTACTCCGACCGCTGCGTCTACGAGGGCGTCGGCGACCACGGCGTGTACGTCGCGCGCGAGGCGCGGGGGAGCGGCGTCGGCCGCGACCTGCTCGACACGCTCGCGTTCGCGGCGGCGAGCGTCCGGCTCTACAAGCTGACCGCGCGGATCCTCGCCGACAACGCGGCGTCGCTCGCGGTCCACCGCGCGGCGGGCTTCCGCGAGGTCGGCGTCCAGCGCCGCCACGGCAGGCTCGACGGCGAGTGGAAGGACGTCGTGATCGTCGAGCTGCTGCTCGGCGAGGCGGCGGAGGGTTGACGCGCAGCGCGCGTGGTTGGGAGGCTGCGTCCATGCACGCACGACAGACGACGGTCCAGGGCGATCCCGCGAATGTCGATCGCGCGGTGGAGACGGTTCGCAGCGAGGTCCTTCCGGCGCTCCAGGCCGCGGACGGCTTCAAGGGCTTCACACTGCTCGTGGACCGCGAGAGCGGGACGCTGATCGGCACCAGCTACTTCGAGAGCGCCGAGGCGGTCCAGGCGAGCGAGGACGCCGTGCGCGACACGCGCGCGTCGGCCGCGCAGGCCGCCGGCGGCGGCGAGCCGCAGGTCCGGTTCTTCGAGGTGGCGATCGACACGGAGGCGTAGCGCCGGCCCGACGCGACGACGTGCGCGAATCGCGCAAAGGCTGTGCGTTTTGCGCACGTCGACGAAGGCGGGGCCCCGGGCAGGGCCGGGCCGGGTCAGTGCGCCTGCGCCTGGCGGCGGTGGCCCTCTTCCCAGTCGTGCGGCGGGAACCGCTCGTCGAGCGCGGCGAGGATCTCCAAGGTGTCGCCGCTCAGCACGGTGCCGTCGTCGAACACGAGCGCCGGGATGTAGTCGTCGCCGGTCGCCTCGCGCAGCGCGTCGCGATCGTGCGGGTCGGGCGCGACCTGCCGGGCGACGTAGTCGACGCCGAGCTCGGTGAGTCGCTGGCGGACGGCCGCGGAGTACGGGCACCACTCGGCCTGGAAGAGCTGGATCATCCCGCGGTGCTACCCCGGCCGCGGCGGCTCAGCCGCCCACGACCGCAAGACCCGGGTGCCGCCCTTGGGCAGACGTCCTGCTTCCGGCGACCTTCTACGTCCGGACTGGTCTACTAGCCCCTCCGCCGCCGGTGACGTCGCCTGAGCGTCAGCCTCGCAGTGTCGACGACCGGGTCACCGCCGTCTGGCCTGAACGTCGCGCGCAGTACCGTCTTGACCGGCGAACGCTGGCCGAGCAGCGAACGCCCAGCGGGTGTCGGGTGGAGCTTCACGTCGTACCGACCCAGCTGCGTCACGCGTCGACGCCCGCGCGCGACCACGACTGGCCTTCCGCGCACAGCCGCGGCCCGAGCCTCGTCGGGCGCCGCGCTGGCAAGCGCGACGACATCGATCATGCCGGCGTCGTCGACAGCTACCGTCGCGACCGCGCCGCCGCTGTCGAGCGGGACGCCCTTCTCGATCTGCATCGGGTCCGAGAAGGGCGTGACGAAGCTCGTCACGAACCTGATCGCGGGGAAGTCGTAGAGGCAGCCTCCGCCCTGGATGCCGTTCCTGACCCCGTCGCCGGTGACGAGCGCTGGGAGGGGGATCGGATCGCCCGTGACGGTGAATTGGCCTACGGCGGGAATCGCGGCCATGCCATGGATGTCGAGGCGACCGGTGGTCTTGATCGTCGCCCCGCCGTTGAGCGCTACATCGACGTTCATGTCAAGCCGGAGCGCATCGAAGCAGTGGTTGCCCCGGTAGGTGCCGGAGACCGTCGCGAGACCGGTCGGGCTAGATGCCGAATCCCCATCGATACTCCCCAGTGCGGCCACGGCGAGCGGTTGGCCGGAGAACGTCCCACTCGGTGCCGGATTCTCCTGAAGACCCAAGAGGTACGGCAACGTCGCGGTCGGCTGCTGGAACTTAACGGTCGGCGACATGCTCACTACCCCGCTGAGCAGGCAGGTGGCAGCGGGTGAAACGGTGAGCGTCTTCAAGACGGCGCTGAGCTGCTCGACGAGGGACTGCGCCGAAGCGTTACTGCCGACGACCGCGTACAGCATGAACGGCCGCCCACCGCTCGTGAAACTGGTCTGGAAGGCGGCGGCATCCGTTACGGAGGTGGGTCCGTGCACCGAAGTCGCGTCGAACTGCGTCGGGTCGAGCGGCAGCGGCGGCCCATCGCAGTGAAGAGTCCGGTTCGCGGCCGAAGGAGGAGCACATCCATCTCGGGCGGGGGCAATGGCGCGCTCGGGTTCGCCATGATCGACGCGTAGATCTGCTCGAGGTAGGAGATGTCAGCGGTCGGCAGGTATGCATCCGGCGTGAATTCGGTCAGCGCGAGAAAGACGTGGCTCGAGCCCATCGCGTTGATGACCTCCGCGCCGTAGGTCGTCGAGTCCGTCGGCATGGCGAATGATGCGGTGTGGAGGGTTGGCCGTCCGTCGTCGTCGGGGTCGCCCGCGTACGTGAAGACACGCCCGGACCAATGGCTGGGGATCTCGATCGAGATGCCGTGTCCGCTAACGCGCACTGTGGCGCTCCTCACTCATGGAACTCGGTTGTCACGCGCGCGATTGCGCGGAGGGCGACACACTCGCCGGTGCCGTCAGTCGAGGGCGCTAGCCGGACGCGCAGCGTCCCGCGGACCTCGAACGGCTGCCTGGTGGCGAAGACGTCGAGGCGGATGAGCGGCGTGGTGGTCGACTCACCCCGCCCGGTCACCGGCACGGTGAACGCCAGCGGTTCGCGTGGTGGAAGATTACGGCGCCGCGACAGTGCGCGACCCGAGGTGACCCGTACCCGCTCGTTGACCAATGGCCCGGCTCGGTACGTGAGGCGGAATCGGGAGCCGGAGTCGCAGTCGCCGTGTAACTGCCCGAGCTTCGGCAGCGCAAAGAGGAGTTGCCTTGTGTCGCCCCCTGTTTGCGGCGGAGCACTCGTCTCTCGCTCCGGTGGTGAGGACGGCGCGTCGTCCGGGCGCGCGGTCACGGGCGCGGCGTCCGACGGGGCGCCACATCCGGCGAGGGCGACAGCCGCGAGGACGACGGCGATGTCGAGTCCCAGCGTCCTCCGGCCGACCGACCTCTCGAGCTCGGCAATCCGCCGATCAAGGTGCTCGAGCGCCGTCGGCGTCGTGGCGGCGCGTCCAGGCAGCACCGCGAGGCCGCGCACCAACCCGAACGTCGCGCCAATCAACATCCCCACCGACGGGCTCCCGGACAACAGCGCGGCGCCCAGCGTGGCCCAGACCCCAGCCGCGACCACGACTGTTGCCACGCCGGTTCCGAGCTGCAGCCCAAACCAGACGCCATAGAGCCAGCCACGGTAGTGGTCCAGCCACCGCTCGTTGACCTGGCGCTGCGGTCCAGGTAGCGCATCGACCCGCGGGGACAGATCGACGGCTACGCAGACAGCGACGAGCACACCCAGCGCGGCGAGCCGCGGCGCCCACGCGAGGTCGGGCCCGAGCGAGCCGATCACGCCTAGTCCGAAACCCAGCGCGGCACCGCCGACCAGCGCGCCTACGATAAACGCCGTCACCGTCAGGACGTACGGCTGTCCGCGGCCCCGCTCACCGAGCGGAGTGATGCTCGACAGCATCGATTCACCTCACGGCGACCACGTCGACCGCACGGCGGCGGAGGCCGCGACGGTCAGGCCTGCCACTGCGAACGCCAGCTCGCCTGACACGGCTACCCGCCCCGTTCCGAGCGCTCGACCTCGCCAGCTTCCTGGCGACTTGGCCAGAGACTCGGGTGATTCGGGTCGATGCCAGCAGCCAGGAGTGCCTCGTCTGCCTGCCGAATCCGCTCCGGGTGGCTATCGAAAATCCGGCGCTGCAGGCGAGCGGTGCCAGGGTCGAGGGGCGCTGCGGGCGCGAGCAGAGCAGCGTCGGCGATCGCATCCGCGAGCAGCTGCTCGACCTGATCCCACTTCGACGCGGCACCCTCACCTCGGATCTCTGCGCTCCCACCGTCCACATAGACGAAGTACGGCGCCGTTGGTACGTCGAAGTCGGTCCACGCGTCGCTTGACATGAGTAGCCGGACGCCGGCGGGCGCCTTCCTGAGAAGCTGCGAAGGGCTCTCACTATCGCGGTCCTTGGTCACTACGACGAGTTCCGCGTTGCCTGGGAGGGTCGACAGGTCGGCGGAGTTGAACGCCCGCCAGAACGTCTCACACACGGTGCAGCCGCTACTCAGAAACGCGAGCAGCGTGTTGCGCCCGCTACGAAAGTCGACCGTTTCGCGCGTGCCGTCGAGCTTCTCGCCTAGCGCTGGCGGGGCGGCGATCGCGATGCGGTCGTCGGGGATAGGTGCCAGCGCGGGATCGAAGTCCAGCGCGTCGCCGTCCGCAGCCGGGGTCTCCGAACCGGTCAGAGTCCGCTGGCGCCGGGTGCGGCCGAGCAGCTCTGCCTGACTACGCAGCAGACCGGCCATGAGCACGGCCATCAGAAGCAGAACGACGGTTTCGGCGGCAACGAGAATCGTCACCTCCGATCACCCGCAGGGGTCGCAGGCCTCGTGGTACCGCGTACCGTCATCGACCTCGAGCTTGCACGAGCAGTGGCCTCCGGGCTGCTTGCGCGATGCCCCCACCCTGCGTGTACGGCACGGGTTCTCGCACATCACGGCGCGGCAGACGACCCACGAATCGCGATCCCCCTGGTAACGGGTGTTGCAATTTCCGTAGGCGAACTTGAGGTAGCACCAGCGCCAGCAGTCGCAGGTGTTGTTGTAGCACCCCGGCCGGGGGTTGCAGTGGCTGCGGTCGAAGGTATTGCAGTCGAAGTAATAGCGTGGTCCGCCGTTGCAGAAACGGCTTCCTGTCGGCGCGCGCGCCCTCCACCAACCGCCCACGAAGGTATGGTCTGGACAGCCGTTGAAGTATCGGCTGCAGCAGAACTCGGTGTAGCTCGCGCACCGCGTCCCGCGGGCGCGGTCGCGCGGCTGAAGCACTGCCCATGCCGTCGTCGGCCGCGTCAGCAACCGGATCGGCGCGACCGACGCTGCAGAGCCCACAACGGCCACGCGCGCTAGGAACCCCCGCCGCGAAGTACGCCGATGGATCAGCGAACCGAGGCTCTCGGCGAATCGTTTACTCATGCGTCGCCCATCACGTTGGTGATGGACAGCGGCGGCGTGCGGTCGGAGAGCGCGACACTCTGCTGGCGCGGCTGGTAGGCCGAGAACGCCGCGTCGAACCGCGTCAAGAGCAGGTAGCTCAAGAGGACGGCGGTCAATACGGCGATGGCGTACGCCGCCGCCACGAGCGATCCCTCTCTCCATCCGTCGTGCCACGTCCCGGTGGCCGTCGCGCATCCCGCGGCCATGACGACGAGCGCGTCGTAGACGGCGTGCACACGAGTGAACCTACCGTCGGCGGAGAGGCAACCACACGACGGGTCGGCGCTGCGCATCAGGAACACGCCCGTCGCGAGCAAGGCAGCGTAAGTGCTGGCGAGAATCACGCCGGTCGACGTCCCCGGTGCAAGCAACCATGCGACGGCGACCATGAGCTCCGCCACCCTAGGCCGTGCGGCCGACCGCGGGGCCTACCCGCACCCGCAACCGCTGGAGCGCCTGCATGGCAGGAACGGGATCCCGGAGCTTCGTCGCGCCGGCAACGGCCAGTAGGCCGGCGCCCGTGTCGGCGATGACCTCCGCGATCTGGAGCGGGAGAGAAGTCTCAGGCCTCCTTTCTTGTTCGAACCTACGCTCACTAAATCGGGCTGTCAACTGAACCTGAGCCCGGTATGTCCTTCGCGCCGGGCGGACGCCGAGCCCGTCCATCAAAGCTCGTGGGTCGACGCCGACCAAGTGGCGGGGACGTACGACGTCGCCGCCTCGTCGGAGCGGGCACCGACGAGGCACGGTATGAGCAGCGCGGATGCAACGGAGGCGAGGATGGGCTTGCACCTACCGCCCACCGAAGTGACGCTGCGGGCGGCGCCGATGCTCAAAGCCACGAGGCGGTCGCTCCCGCGATCCCACCGTGCGGTGGCCGTCGCGGGCGTTGGCGCCGCGAGCGCCGCCGCGGCCGGGCACGCTGAGCGCATCGTGCGCGCGTACGTGACGCGGGCCGAGGGCTCGAAGTGCGCGTCCGCGGATTCGACGCCGCTCGAGCGGCCAGCCGCCCTGTGTTGCGGTCTGAGCGCGTGTCTTGATGCATTTGCGGTCGCGGAGGGCAAAATCGGTCGGTTCGCCGAGTTCTATGCCGGTCACCATCGAGTGGTGCGGCGCCGCCGCGGTCCGCGTGCGAGTTCCCACCGCCGACGCGCAACTCCCGCGCCAGGGGCTGCTTCCGTCCGGCGGCGGCTGCACCATCCCTTGCGTGACCGTCGGCGCACCGACCGTTTTCGCGATCCCTCCTGACGAGGAGCCGGCAGGGGCCGCGACCTTAGCGGCGGAGCACGCTCCCGAGTTGTCCCCTCCGAAGTTGCCCCTTCCGGAGGAGTCCAACCGGGGGTCGTCGCTTCCGGAGCCGTCCGTTCTGGGGGAGCCCCCTCCGGCTAAGCCCCCAGCGCGTGAGCCGCTTCCGCGCCCCGTCGCACGGCTCGAGATCGCGCCCGCTCCCGTCGCCGACGTCCTGCGCCTCGAGCGCGAGGTCGGGGTGAGCCATGTCGTCGCGCAGGCGCTCGTGCGGCGCGGGCTCGAGGATCCCGAGGCTGCGCGGGCCTGGCTCGCCGCCGACGAGCGCCATCCCGCGTCCGCGTTCGCCGGCATCGGCGACGCCGTCGCGCTCATACGACGCCACGTCGACGCCGGCGCGCGCATCACCGTCCACGGCGACTACGACGTCGACGGCGTGTGCTCGACCGCGATCCTCGTCCGCGCGCTGCGGCGCATGGGCGCCGACGTCGACTGGTTCCTTCCGAGCCGCACCGACGACGGCTACGGGCTCAACGAGCGCACCGTCGAGCGGCTCGCGCGGCGCGGCACGCGGCTGCTCGTCACCGCGGACTGCGCGATCACCGCCGTCGACCAGGTCGCGCAGGCGCGCGCGCTCGGGATGGACGTCGTGGTCACCGACCACCACTCGCCGCGCCCCGACGGCGCGCTGCCGGATGCTCCGATCGTCCACCCGGCCCTGTGCGGCTACCCGTGCCCCGACCTCTGCGCGGCGGGCGTCGCCTACAAGCTCGCCGGCGAGCTGGTCGGAGCCGCCGCCGACGAGGACCTCGACCTCGTGGCCCTCGCGACCGTCGCCGACGTCGTGAAGCTCCAGGGCGAGAACCGTCGCCTCGTCCGCGAGGGCCTGCACGCGCTCGCCGCGACGAGCAAGCCGGGGCTCCGGGCCCTCATGCGCGTGGGCAAGGTCGACCCGTCGCGCGTCGACGCCAGCGCGTGCGGCTTCCGGCTCGCGCCGCGGATCAACGCCGCCGGCCGCCTCTACCGCGCCGACGCCGGCCTCGAGCTGCTGCTCACCGACGACGCCGAGCGCGCGCGCGAGGTGGCCGAGCAGCTCGACGGCGACAACGCCGAGCGCCGCCACACCGAGGAGCGGATCCGGTGGGCCGCCGAAGCCCAGGTCGCCGAGCTGGGCGAGCGGCCGGCCTACGTGCTCGCCGCCGAGGACTGGCATCCGGGCGTCGTCGGGATCGTCGCCAGCCGCATCGCCGAGCGCTACCACCGGCCGGCGATCCTCATCGCGCTCGACGGCGACGGCGGCACCGGCTCGGCCCGCTCCGTCCCCGGCTTCGACCTGCTCGCCGGGCTCAACGCGTGCGCGGAGCACCTGGGCCGCCACGGCGGTCACCGCGCCGCCGCGGGGCTCGAGATCGCCACGAAGGACGTAGAAGCCTTCCGCGCCGCGTTCGAACGCCACGCCGACGCCGCGCTCACCGAGGACCTCCGCCACCCCGTCGAGCGCATCGACGCCGTGGTCGCCGGCGACGAGGTCGGGCTGACGCTGGCCGAGGAGCTCGAGCGGCTCGCGCCCTTCGGCCAGGGCAACCCCGCCGTGAAGCTGCTGATCCCCGCCGCGACGCTCAGCGACCCGCGGCCGATGGGCGAGAACCGCCACGTCCGCTTCACGGTCGCCGCGGGCGGGGTCCGCGCCCGCGCGGTGGCGTTCGGCACCGCGGGCCGGATCCCGTGCGACGCCGACGGTCCGGTCGACGCGACGTTCTGCCTCGAGGTCAACGACTACAACGGCGCCGTCGAGCCCCGGCTCGTCCTGCGCAGCGCGCGCCCCGCCGAGCCCGCGCCGATCGAGATCGTGGGGGAGTGCGGGGACTGGCGCGAGGCGGCCCGCGCCGAGGCCGCCGGCCCCTCCCACGCCACCCGCCTCACGGTCCGCGACCGCCACGGCCGCGGTTCCTCGACCGGCCCGCTCGACGGCGCTCGCGACCGGCGCGGCGGCGGGATCGCCGGGGTCGTCGCCTCGCTCGTCGCCAGCGGCGACCGGGTGCTCGTCGTCTGCGCCGACGCCCAGCGCCGCGCGCGGCACCTCGGCGGCCGGTTCGGCGGCTTCGCGCTCACCGACCACGCCGCCCTCGAGCGCGACCCCCAGCTCGCGACGCGCTACGACCACCTCGTCGTCCTCGACCCGCCGCCCTACGACGGCCTCGCCGCCGCGCCCGGCCCGCTCGTCCACCTCGCCTACGGCGACCCCGAGGTCGCCTACGCGCTCGCCGCCCACGAGCACCGGTTCGACCTGCGCGCGCCGATCGCGGCGATCTACCGCGCGCTGCGCGACGGCAGCCCGCTCGACGGCTGGGATCCGGGGGTCGCCGCGCGCGCCATCGCGGTCCTCGCCGAGCTCGGGCTGGTCGACGAGACCGCGCTCTCCGTCCATCCGGCGCCCGAGCGCACCGCCTTGGAGGCGTCGCCCGCCTACCGGGCCTATACCCTGAGACTCGAGGACGGACGGCGATACCTGAGCAGCCTCACAACGGAAACGGGAACGGCGACGCCACCACAGGCGGCGGCAGCGGCGGCGTGACGACCCGGCGCAAGCCGGTCGATCGCGTCGAGCACCCCGAGCAGCACGCGGCCCAGGCCGGCAGCGCGACGTTCACCGCGCTCGAGCGCAGCCTGCTCGGCGACATCTTCGCGATCGTCGAGGAGCACGCCGACGACTCGGTCGTCCAGGTCGACCGCGAGCGCGTCGAGAAGGCCTTCCTCTTCTCCTGCGAGCATCACGCCGACCAGCGGCGCAAGTCGGGCGAGGAGTTCATCGTCCACCCCGTCGGGGTCGCCAAGATCTGTGCCGGCCTGCGCCTCGACACGGAGACGCTGTGCGCCGCGCTCCTCCACGACACCGTCGAGGACACGTCGGCCACGCTCGACGAGGTCCGCGAGGCGTTCGGCGACGAGGTCGCCACCCTGGTCGACGGCGTCACGAAGCTCACCGGGATCACGTTCCAGTCGCGCGACGAGGCACAGGCCGAGAACTACCGCAAGATGATGGTCGCGATGGCCTCGGACATCCGGGTCATCCTCATCAAGCTCGCCGACCGCCTGCACAACATGCGCACGCTCGACGCGATGCCGAAGAACAAGCAGATCGACAAGGCGAAGGAGACGCTCGAGATCTTCGCCCCGATCGCGCACCGCCTCGGCATCCACGCCATCAAGTGGGAGCTCGAGGACCTCGCGTTCTCGACGCTCCACCCGCGCAAGTACCAGGAGATCAAGGGCCTCGTCAGCCAGCAGCGCGACGACCGCGAGCACTACGTCACCAAGGCCGGCGAGTACCTGCGCCGCGAGCTCGAGGCGCTGGGCATCCAGTCCGAGATCTCGGGCCGCGCCAAGCACTTCTACTCGATCTACTCGAAGATGACCAAGAAGGGCCGCGAGTTCAACGAGATCTACGACCTCACGGCTATGCGGGTCATCGTCGACTCGGTGAAGGACACCTACGGCGCCGTCGGCGTCATCCACTCGCTGTGGAGCGCCGCTGCCCGGGCGGTTCAAGGACTTCATCGCGATGCCCAAGTTCAACATGTACCAGTCGTTGCACACGACGGTCATCGGGCCGGAGGGGCTGCCGCTGGAGATCCAGATCCGCACGCGCGAGATGCACGACATGGCCGAGTTCGGCGTCGCCGCGCACTGGATCTACAAGCAGGGCAAGGGCCCGTCGCCCGCGGCGGCCGACGGCGACGAGAAGCTGCGCTGGCTGCGCCAGATGATGGACTGGCAGCAGGACCTCCGCGACCCCGCGGAGTTCATGGAGACGCTGAAGGTCGACCTCTTCGAGGACGAGGTCTTCGTCTTCACCCCGAAGGGCGAGGTCAAGTCGCTTGCCGCGGGCGCCACGCCGCTCGACTTCGCCTACGAGGTCCACACCGAGATCGGCCACCGTTGCGTCGGCGCGCGCGTCAACGGCAAGACCGTGCCGCTGCGCTACGAGCCCAGTCGGCGACATCGTCGAGATCATGACCTCGAACAAGGAGCGCGGCCCGTCGCGCGACTGGATCTCGATGGTCAAGACGACGCGGGCGCGGAACAAGATCCGGCAGTGGTTCAAGGCCGAGAACCGCGAGGACACCGAGCACACCGGCCGCGTCCTGCTGCAGGAGCACCTCCACAAGCGCGGGCTGCCGGCGCAGAAGATCTCGGGGTCGCCGCTGCTGGCCGACGTCATCCGCGAGATGGGCTTCCGCAAGGCCGACGACTTCTACATCGCGCTCGGCGGCGCGAAGATCTCGCCGAAGGTCGTCGTCAACAAGGTCCTCCAGCGGCTCAAGGAGGGCGAGGCGGCCGAGGGCGAGACGACGACCGTCGAGGACCTCGTCTCCACCCGCCGCGACCGCCGCCAGCCGACGCGCTCGGCCAACCAGTACGGCATCAGGGTCGAGGGCGTCGAGGACGTGATGCTGCGGATGGCCAAGTGCTGCCACCCGGTCCCCGGCGACCCGATCGCCGGCTACATCTCGCTTGGCCGCGGCATCACGATCCACCGCGACGACTGCCCGAACGTCGGCGTCCTCAAGAAGGACCCGGAGCGGTTCGTCCCGGTGTCGTGGGAGGGCGACCACGAGACGTCGTTCAAGGTCGAGGTCGAGGTCGACGCCTACGACCGCACGCGCCTGCTCGAGGAGCTGTCGCGCACGTTCGCCGAGGCTGGCATCAACATCGTCGAGGCTCGCTGCGTGGTCTCCCCGCCGATGGTCAAGAACCGGTTCGTCGTCGAGGTCGCCGACACGCAGGCGCTGAAGAACACCATCACGCGCCTGCGCAACATCGACTCGGTCTTCGACGCGTACCGCGTCACCCCGACGGGCTGAGTTCGCTGCGAAACCCCTAGGAGGGTCCCCCGGCCAAAGAAAGGGGTTTCCCCCATGCGCCCGCGTACGGGGGCGAGATGCTCCGCCTCGACGGATACGAGGAGAGAGCAGATGTCCACCGACACCATCCCCCACCTGTACGTCGACTGCGACATCCCCGACGGCGTGACGCTCGTCGAGTGGCGACGCGACAAGGTCGCCGCCGAGCGCCGCACCCGCGAGGAGGCCCGTGAGGCTCGCGCTGCCAAGCGCGCCGCCACCGCCCGCAAGCGGCTCCTCCCGCGTCTCGGCACGCGGCCCGCTCTCCGGCCGCGGTTCGCGTAGCGCCCGCCGTCAGGTCTGGGGCGCCGGCGCCGGCGCCACCATCGGCTCGGGTGCCGGCGCCCGCCCCGGCAGCAGCCCGCCGGCCCGCATCAGCGCGACGCTGAACAGGCCGACCTCCCAGCCGACCGCGCCGCCGACGAGCACGTCGAGCGGGAAGTGGGCGCCGAAGGTGATCCGGGTGATCCCCACCGCGACGAGGTAGGCGACGAGCGCCCAGCGCAGCCGCGGCACGATCTTGACGAGGACCCCGACCATCGCCGCGGTGACCATGAGGTGGCCGCTCGGGAACGACGGGATGTGCGCCCACGAGCGGCCCTCGACGAGCGTCGCCTGGGCGCCGAGCGCCTCCTCCGTGCTCGACCGACGCGGCTCGCGCAAGGGCCGCATCGTCGTGACGATCCGGCTGCGCGGCGGACGCACCGACCGCCGCGTCTACCGCACGTGCATCCCTGGTCGACGGCCGTAGCCGCTTCTTTAGACAGCGGCTCTTGCGCGGCGGCGTTCGACGCGCCAAGGTCCAGTGCGTGCGAGTTAGCGGAAGCATCGTCGCCGGTGTTCTTGCCGCGGTCGCGACCGTGACGCTCGGCGTCGCGCCCGCGGACGGTGCGAAAGGCCTTCGCATGACCGCCGCCTTCCCGTCCGAGGCGGTCGCCGGATCCGTGGTCGACGTCGTCGTGCGGGTCCGCGGATCCCGGTCGAGGCTGCGCGTCGCGGTTCAGGTGCGGGAGGGGAGACGCTGGCGGACCGTCACGGTGCGACGCGCACCGCGTCGATCGCGACGTGCACGTCTCCGCGTCGCCGTTCCCCCGAAACAGGGCAGCCTCGTGATGCGGGTGATCGCCCGCCGCGGGCAACGCGTCATTCGTCGCAGCCGGGTGCACCGCCTGGCCGTGCGGCCGAGCACGCCACCGCCACCCCCGCCACCCCCGACCCAAGAGGAGCCGCCGACGCCCGAGCCGAGGTCGGAGCTCCGGCCGGGCGAGAGGATGAACGACGGCGCCGGACTGCGGTCGCCGAGTGGGCAGTACCGGCTCGACATGCAGGCAGACGGCAACCTCGTCCTCTATACGCACTCCCGTCCGCTGTGGAGCAGCGGGACGCAGGGGAATCCGGGCGCGTACACCGTGATGCAGACCGACTCGAACCTCGTTGTCTACACGCAGGACGACCGGCCGCTGTGGAACAGTCAGACCGGCGGTCGCCAGGGCGGCGCCCACCTCGCGGTCCAGGATGACGCGAACCTCGTGGTCTACGACGGTTCGCGGCGGGCGATCTGGGCCAGCGGATCGGTCAACACGGGCGCCGTCGGCGGCGAGTCGCTGCAACACGGCTGGTACATCCAGTCTCCGAACCGCGCCTACAAGCTCGCGATGCAGGCGGACTCGAACTTCGTCCTCTACGGCGCCGGCGGAGCGACCTGGTCGAGCGGGACGGCGGGTCAGCGCGGCTCGCGCGTTGCGATGCAGCCCGACGGAAATCTCGTCCTCTACAGCGGCGACGACCGCGCCCTCTGGCACGCGGGGACCAACGGCCACCCCGGCGCGCGACTCGCGCTCCAGGACGACGGCAACGCGGTGATCTACGACCCCGCTGACCAGCCGCTGTGGGCGTCGAACACCGGGACCGGCCGCGGCGGGGGCGGATTCGCAATGCCTTTCCCATGCAACGAGGTCTGGCGGGCCGCCACGTATCCGGGGCACCAGTCGGGCTATCACGACCCGAGCCCGAAGCGTGATCGTGCGATCGACCTCAACCACGACAACGGCGATGCGTGGGAGGTCGGTCGCCCCGTTCTGGCCTCTGCCGCGGGGACGGTCGCGCGGTCCGAGATGACCGCGTACGGCAACTGGATCGAGATCGATCACGGCGGCGGCTGGACGACCCAGTACCTCCACCTGCAGGGACGAGGGGCGGCGGTCGGGGCGACGGTCGCGAAGGGTGCGCAGATCGGCACCGCCGGCGGCACCGGCGTCCAATACCCGCACCTGCATTACGGCCAGGTCCTCAACGGGGTCATGCAGCACGTGCACTTCGACGGGCAGCCGATCGCCTACACCGAAGACTACAACGGGAACCCCTACAAGAGCAGCAACTGCTGACGGCGCGGCTAACCCACGACGGTCAGCGCGCTCGGCCGCACGCTGAACTCGACCTCGCGGAAGTCGCCGACCCAGTCGCCGTCGAGCTGGAGCGGGACGTCGGTGCCGTCGGTCGTGCGCGCGACGACGCGGCCGACGTCGCTGAAGCCCGTCATCTGGCGGTGGTCGACGAGGCGGTGGCGCTTCGAGAACAGCCGGAAGGCGACCGTCGGCACGTCGATCGGCGTCGCACGGTGGAGCATCGCGCCCGCGAGCCGGCCGCTGTCGAGCGACGAGTTCACCGCGACGTGCAGCGGGCGCTCGTCGAAGTACGTGTACGGATCGCCGTTCTGGACCACGGCGTCGATCCCGGCGAGGCGGTCGCCGCCGTCGGTCTCGAGCTCGACGCGCGGCGGGTTGACGAGGTAGTCGCGGAAGAACGTCCGGACCGCCGCCCACGTGAAGTACCACTCGCCGTAGCGGTGCTTGAGGTGCGGCCGCGAGTCGACCGCGCGGGTGACGGCGGCGTCGAGGCCGAAGCCCGCCGACGCGACGAAGTACCGGCCGGCGGCGCGGCCCAGGTCGATCCGGCGCGGGCGCCAGTCGTCGGCGAGGCGCAGGAGGTGCTCGGTGGCGTCGACGATCTCGCCCGGGACGCCGAGCATCTTGCAGACCACGTTCGTCGATCCGCCGGGGAGGTGGCTGAGCGGGACGTCGGAGCCCGCTAGCCCGTTCGCCGCCTCGTTGAGCGTCCCATCGCCGCCGAACGCGACGACCACGTCGTAGCCCTCGTCGGCCGCCTCGCGCACGAGCTCGGTCGCGTGGCCCTGGCGCTGCGTGTCGAACGACGTGACCTCGTAGCGGCTCTGGAGCGCGTGGACGACGAGGTTCTTCAGCCGGTCCGAGACGGTCGTCGCGTACGGGTTGACGATGATGAGCATCCGCCGCTTCTGGACGGGCTGCTCGAGTGACCACGTGTCGCCGAGGCGCTCGAGGGTCTCCAGTGGCGGAGCCGGCACGGGCGCCTTCTACACCGCCCCGCGGGCGGGGTTACTCACCCCTCGGCGAGCATGAACGAGACGAAGAAGCCGACGCCGGTGGCCAGCGAGTTCCACGGGCGCCCGTGCTCGAAGGCCTCGGGCATGAGCGTGTCGGCGAGCGACGCGAGCACGGCGCCGCCGGCGAAGGCCAGGCAGAACGCGAGCGTGTGGTGGCTCGCGCCGGAGAGGATCGCGCGGCCGAGCACGACGGCGACGGCGAGCAGCGCGGCGCAGATCGCCCACGTCGTGATCGCGAAGCGCGGCGAGCGGCCCTGCTCGCGCATGGCGACGGCGCCCACGAGCGACTCCGGGAGGTTCGAGAAGAAGATCGCCACGAGCAGCGTGTAGGAGCTGGCGTCGCCGGCGAGTGACACGCCGAGCGCGAGGTTCTCAGGGACGCCGTCGAGCGTGACCGCGGCGAGCAGCGCGAACCCCACCGCGCCCGCGGGCGCCCCGCGGCCGGCGCCAGCGCTGTCGTCGCCGTCGGCCGCGTCTGAGACCTTCTCGGACTGCTCCTTCTCCGCGTCGCCCGCGACCCGCGAGTCGAGCCAGGTGTTGACGATCACGAACGTCGCACCGCCGGCCAGCAGCCCGAGCCCCGCCCGCCACGCGCCGCCGAACTCGAACGCGTCGGAGAACAGCTCGAAGGCGAGCGCGCTGAACAGCGCGCCGGAGGCGAAGGCCAGCAGGACGCCGGTCACCTGCTGCGGCGGCTTGACGTACGAGCCGACCACGCCGCCGACGATCAGCGCGCTCGACGCGATCAGGCCGAAGAGGATCGCCTCGCCCATCGGTAGCCTCGATCCCCGATGCAGAGCGACCGCATGCGCAGCTTCTGGGACGCCCGCGCCCGCGAGGACGCCTTTCACTTCGTCGACAACCGCGAGCCGTACAAGGACGCCGACCTCCAGCGCTTCTGGCACGAGGGCGAGCGCGACCTCGACACGCTGCTCTCCACGCTCGGCGTGATCGTCCGCCAGGACGACGTCGTCCTCGACATCGGCTGTGGCGTCGGCCGCCTCACCCGCGTCCTCTCCCGCCGCGCCGCGCACGTCGTCGCGCTCGACATCTCACCCGAGATGCTGCGCCGCGCGCAGGAGCTCAACGACGGCCTCAACAACGTCACCTGGCTGCTCGGCGACGGCGAGTCGCTGACCGGCGTCGAGGACGCGTCGCTCGACGGCGCGGTCAGCCACGTCGTCTTCCAGCACATCCCCGACGCGAAGATCACGCTCGGCTACGTCGAGGAGCTCGGGCGCGTCCTCAAGCCCGGCGGTTGGGCGGCGTTCGGCGTCTCCACCGACCCGCGCGTCCACGAGCCCCCGCCCGCGGAGCGCGGAGGCACGAGCCGCCGCGACCTCCTCCGCGGCCTCGCCGGCCGCAGGCCCCGCGGCCAGTCGGCGCCCGAATGGCTCGGGTCGCCGGTCCCCCTCGACGCGCTGGGCGCCGTCGCCACCACCGCCGGCCTCGTCCTCGAGCAGATCGAGGGAGCGGGCACGCAGTTCACGTTCGTGCGCGCCGTGCGCGCGTAGCGCCTACAGGAAGCCGCGCTTGCGGAAGTACGCAGCCATCCCGACGAGCGTCACGAGCATGACGCCGAGGATGACCCAGAACATCGCCTCGGTCCCCTCGCCGGGGAAGACGACGTTCATGCCGAAGGTCGACGCGATCAGCGTCAGCGGCAGGATGATCACGCTGAACGCGGTGAGGACGCGCAGGACGTCGTTGACGCGGTGCGAGAGGACCGACTCGTTCGTCGACTCGAGCCCCTCGACGACCTCCTTGAAGTTCTCGAGCATGTCCCACACGCGCTCGGACGCGTCGTTGACGTCGTCGAAGTAGATCTCGAGGTCCTCGGGGATGTAGCGCTTCGTCCGCTCGAGGTCCTTCAGCGCGGCCCGCTGCGGCCGGACGACCTTGCGGAAGTTGATGATCTCCTGCTTGACGTTCGAGAGGTCGCGCACGATCTCCGACGAGCGCCCGCCGACGAAGATGTCCTCCTCCAGGCGCTCGAGCTTGTGCCCGATCTTGCGCAGCATCGGGAACGACGCGTCCACGCACTCGTCGACGATCTTGTAGAGCAGGTAGCCCGGGCCCTTGGAGAAGAGCTGGTCGCGGATGTCCTCGCTCGTCCGGCAGCGCTCGAACAGGTACTCGAGCGGCTGGAGCGGCTCGTTGGGCAGCGTGATGACGAAGTCGGGCCCGACGAAGAGGTCGACCTCGGCCGCGTTCAGCCGCTCGACCGTCTTGTCGAACCGCGGGAAGTGCAGGACGACGAACAGGTAGTCGTCGTACTCGTCGACCTTCGGGCGCTGGTTGCGCGAGAAGACGTCCTCGTAGTCGAGGACGTGGAAGTCGAAGTGCTCCTCCAGCCACGCGCGGTCGATCGGGCGCGGGCGCTCGATGTTGACCCAGCGCAGGCCGGCCGACTCGACGACCTCGACGTTGGGGGTCTCAGGCTCGGCGGGGCGGGCGACGACGTCCGTGCGCGTCCGCGCGCCGCGCCGAAGCGGGCGGGGAAGGCTGGGCATCCGGACTGAGGGGGTCGTCGCTGGTCAATGGTCGCCTAGGGACGCTTTTCGTCCCGCACGGCATGGTACCTTCCCGCCTGTACGCATCCAGAGGGGTGGAGGGACTGGCCCAGCGAAGCCCCGGCAACCAACCGTCAGCAATGGCGGAAACGGTGCCAATTCCTGATCAGATGTGGCGGGGCTTCCAGAGGTTCTCGCCAGGAGTCACAAGCGAGGAACCCCATGGCTGCCACCAGCCTCCAGTGCAAGGAATGCAAGACGCCGTACGCGCTCGAGGCGCGCTACGTCTGCGAGCGGTGCTTCGGCCCGCTCGAGGTCGTCTACGACCACGAGCGCGTCGACGACGTCGCCGAGGCGCGCCGCCGCATCCAGGGCGGGCCGCAGAACATCTGGCGCTACGCGGACTTCCTGCCGCTCGAGCAGCCGCCCGCGAGCGCCCGCCGCGCGTCGTCGCTGTCGGGGCTGCCCGCCGGCTGCACGCCGCTCATCCGCGCCGACCGGCTGGCCGAGCGGCTCGGCCTGGGGGAGCTGTGGATCAAGAACGACGCCGCGAACCCCACGCACTCGTTCAAGGACCGCGTCGTCTCCGTCGCGGTGGCGCGCGCGCGGGAGCTGGGCTACGAGGTCATCGCCTGCGCCTCGACCGGCAACCTCGCGAACTCCGTGGCGGCCCACGGCGCCGCGCTCGGCCTGGAGTCCTACGTCTTCATCCCGGCCGACCTCGAGGAGCAGAAGGTCCTCGCCACGGGGGTCTACGGCACCCATGTGGTCGCCGTCCGTTCGAACTACGACGGCGTGAACAGGTTGTGCACCGAGCTGAGCGGCGAGCGCGACTGGGCCTTCGTCAACGTCAACATGCGCCCGTACTACGCCGAGGGCTCGAAGACGCTCGCCTACGAGGTCGCCGAGCAGCTCGGCTGGGAGACGCCGGACCGCTGCGTCGTCCCGATCGCCTCGGGCTCGCTGTTCACGAAGATCGCGCGCGGCTTCGACGAGTGGCGCGAGCTCGGGCTCGTCAGCGGTGACGGCCCCACGATGAACGGCGCCCAGGCCACCGGCTGCTCGCCCGTGGCGCAGGCCTTCGCGGCGGGCAGCGACGTCTGCCGCCCGGTCAAGCCCGACACGATCGCCAAGTCGCTGGCCATCGGCAACCCGGCCGACGGCCCGTACGCGGTCGAGCTGGCCCGGCGCTCCGGCGGCGGCGTCGACGCCGTCACCGACGACGAGATCCGCGCCGGCATCCGCCTGCTCGCCGAGACGACCGGCATCTTCACCGAAACCGCCGGCGGAGTCACGACGGCGACGCTGGCCAAGCTCGCCGCCCGCGGCGACATCGGCCGCGACGAGCGCGTCGTCGCGTTCATCACCGGCGAGGGCCTGAAGACGCTCGACGCCGTGCGCGACACGTTCACCACCCACGAGATCGACCCTTCCTACGACGCCTTCGAAGCGGAGTTCGCGGGGGCGCGGGCCTAGTGGCGGTCACGGTCAAGATCCCGCCGCAGCTCCGGGCCGCGGCGGGCGGGCAGGGCAGCGAGTCGGTGGAGGGCGCGACGGTCGGCGAGGTCCTCGGCGCCCTCTACGACCGCCACGGCGAGCTGCGCGAGCGAGTCGCCGACGACGACGGCGCGCTGCGGCGCTTCGTCAACGTCTACCTCGACGGCGAGGACGTCCGCTTCCTGCAGGGGCTCGACACCGCGGTGAGCGACGGCGCCGAGCTCCAGATCCTCCCGGCCGTCGCCGGCGGCTGACCCCATTTCCGAGTAGTCACTTCTGTAGGATGGGGGCGTGCCCGTGCGCGTCTTCCACGGCGACGACTCCGATTCGTACCGTCACCTGATCCGCGAGGTCCTCGCCATGGGCGAGATCGAGATCGTGGGCGGCGCGGCGACGCCCGAGGGCGTCATCGAGGGCATCGCCGCCGAAAAGCCCGACGTCATCCTGCTCGACCAGTTCGGCGGCGCGGCGCTCATCGAGGCGATCCGCGAGGCGTGCCCCGCCGCGAAGGTCGTCGTGCTCTCCGGCTACAACCCGGAGGACGGCGATGAGGACCTCGCCGCCCAGGCCGACGAGTACGTCATCAAGAGCGACGCGCTCACGGAGCTTCAGGGCGTGATCCTCCGCCTGGCCGGGCAGCAGCCCCGCTAGGTGGCCGACAAGCTCGAGACCTACCGGCGCAAGCGCCGCGCCGACGCGACCCCCGAGCCGATGGGCGGCGCCGCCCCGGCGGCCGAAGGCGGGCGGTTCGTCATCCAGGAGCACCACGCCACCCGCCTGCACTGGGACCTGCGGCTCGAGCGCGCGGGCGTCCTCGTCTCCTTCGCGATCCCGAACGCGCTGCCGCACAGCCCCGGCGAGAACCGCCTCGCCGTCAACACCGAGGACCACCCGCTCGAGTACCTGACGTTCCACGGCGAGATCCCGAAGGGCGAGTACGGCGGCGGGAAGATGACGATCTGGGACCACGGGACCTACGAGTGCCTGAAGTGGGAGCCCAAGAAGATCGAGGTCGCGCTGCGCGGGGAGGAGGGGCTGGCCGAGGGCCGCTACGCCCTGTTCCAGACGAAGGGCCGCGACTGGATGATCCACCGGATGGACCCGCCGGCGGACCCCGACCGGCAGCCGATCCCCGAGCGCATCGCGCCGATGCTGGCCACCCTTGCCACGGAGATCCCGAAGGGGGACGGCTGGGCGTTCGAGATCAAGTGGGACGGCGTGCGCGCGATCGCCTACTCCGAGCCGGGGCGGCTGCGGTTCGAGTCGCGCAACCTGCGCGAGATCACCGCCGCGTATCCCGAGCTGTCGAAGCTCAACCGCGCGCTCTCGCACCACAGCGCGGTGCTCGACGGCGAGATCGTCGCGTTCGACGAGAACGGCCGGCCGTCGTTCGGGCGCCTCCAGCACCGGATGCACGTCTCGTCGGAGAGCGCGGCGCGGCGGCTCGCGAAGACGAACCCCGTCGTCTACGTGCTCTTCGACCTGCTGTGGCTCGACGGGCACTCGCTCATGGACCTGCCGTACGCCGAGCGGCGCGAGCGGCTCGCCGCGCTTGAGCTGACCGGCGCGAACTGGCAGACGCCGGAGTTCATGCCCGACGGGGGCGAGGACCTGCTGGCGGCGAGCGCGGCGCAGGGGCTCGAGGGCGTCGTGGCCAAGCGGCTCGACTGCGCGTACGAGCCCGGGCGGCGCGCGCGCGGCTGGCTGAAGATCAAGAACAAGCAGCGCGGCGAGTTCACGATCGTCGGCTGGCTGCCGGGGGAGGGGAAGCGCAAGCAGCGGATCGGCGCGCTGCTCGTGGCCGACGAGGGGCGCTACGCCGGGCGCGTCGGGACCGGGTTCAGCGACGACGAGCTGGTGCGGCTCGGCAAGCTGCTGGCCGCGTGCGAGCGCGACACCGCGCCGGTGTCGAACCCCAAGGCCGCGCCGAAGGGCGCGGTGTGGGTGGAGCCGCAGCACGTCGCGCTCGTCGAGTTCGGCGAGTGGACGGACGACCGCATCCTCCGCCACCCCGCGTACAAAGGCCTCGTGGAGAAGGAGCCTGAGTGGGCGCCGGCGCCGCTCGCGAGCGGCCCGGGCTGGGAGGTCGTTGTTGACGGCCCCCCCCCCCGCCGCATCCACCGGGGCGACCGGGTGGCCGTGCTCGCCGAGGGGCCCTTGCCCGCCGGCCCCGACCTCCAGTACCTGGGCCCCCCGGCCCACGAGCACCAAATCGAGCGCCCGCGGCGCGCCGACGGCGTCCTAGACCGGGCCGGCTATGAGTCC
>JAUJPF010000023.1 GCA_030447275.1 Solirubrobacteraceae bacterium
CGCGCTTCCAGGCGCCGGACGCGGGCGGCCGCCCCGTCGAGGCGCCGTTCGGCCTCGGCGGCGCGCTCGCGCTCGCGCTCGAGCTCCTCGGGCTCGACGGACCGCGCCTCGGCGCTCTCGGCCGCGGGCTCCGCGACCGGCGGCGTGTCGAGGACCTCCGCCGCGATCTCCTCCACCGGCGGCGCCTCGACGACCTCCGCGGCCGGCGCGCGGCGCTCGCGCAGCTTGTGCTCGCGCGGCGCGGGCAGGTCGAGCAGCTCCCCGTCGACGCGCAGCGCGAACGCCGGACGGCGGCCGAGCGCCTCGGCGGGCACGGCGAACGGCAGGACGAACGCGCCCGAGCGCGCGTCGAAGCGGTTCGGCGCCTTGAGCGCGGCGAAATCCCGCGACTCGCGCCCGTCGTCGACGACCAGCACGGGCTCGGCCCCGGCGGTCAGCTCGGGGTCGACGCGGCCGGCGAGCCGCACGAGGGCAGTGCCCGGCAGCGCGGGCACGCGCTCGAAGAACGCGATCGAAAGGGGCCGCATGGAGGACGAGGGTACGGGAGGGTCCCTCCGGAATCCAATCCGTCATGCGGCCAGAGGCGCGCGGCGGAGGGCGCGCGGGACGGCCAGGGACCCGGGCGCCCGCAGGCGCCCGGGTGGCGAATCCGGCTAGGCGGCCAGGCGCAGGCGGCCGAGGCCCCGCTGCTCGCGCGGGGCGAGGCGCTGCGCGCGGTCGGCCGTCGCGCGTGCGTGCACGCGCAGCAGCTCGACGAGGTCGGTCGTGCGGGCGAACGGGTCGCCGATCACGCGGTCGTCGCGGACGCTCAGCGCGGCGCGCGGGCGGCCGTCGACCTCGGCGAGCAGCACCGGGCCGAAGGGCACTGGAGCGCTGTCGAGGGCGGCCAGTCGGGCGAGGGCGGGTCCGTCGCCGTGGGTGGCCGCCCGGATGCTGATGGTGGGGGTGGTGTGGGTCATGGGGGCGGTCCTTCTGTGTTGACGTTTGTTCTTCTCGTACGGAGAGTGTCGGCCCGGTGGCCCATAACTTCAAGTGACATTCCGTCATCAGCGCGATAAGATGGCCTAATGCTCGACGTCAAGCGCCTGCGCGTCCTCCGAGAGGTCGCGGCCAAGGGTTCCTTCTCCGCCGCCGCCGAGTCGTTGGCCTACACGCAGTCGGCGGTCTCACAGCAGATCGCCGCCCTCGAACGCGAGGCGGGATCGCGCCTCGTCGACCGCTCCGCCCGCGGCGTGCGGCTCACCGACGCCGGCCACGCGCTCGTCCGCCACGCGGACGTGATCCTCGCCCGGCTGAGCGACGCCGAGGCCGAGCTCGAGGCGATCGCCGGCCTGCGCGGCGGCCGCGTCCGGCTCGTGTCCTTCGCCAGCGCGGGGGCGACGATGATGCCCCGCGCGATCGCCCTCTTCCGCGAACGCCACCCCGCCGTGGAGCTGACGCTCGAGCCGGCCGAGCAGGACGAGGCGCTGGCCAAGCTCCGCGCCGGCGAGGCCGACGTCGCGCTGACCATCGACGCCGAGTTCTGCTCGATCGAGGACGACGGGCTCGACCTGCGCCACCTCATCGACGACCCGATGTACGCGGTCCTCCCGCGCGACCACCCGCTCGCGGCCAAGCCGCGCATCCGCCTCGAGGAGCTGCGCGACGAAGCGTGGCTCGGCGGCTCGCAGACGGGCTGCCCCGACACGATGATCCTCGTCCGCGCGTGCAACGCCGCCGGCTTCGAGCCGCGCATCGCCTTCCACTCCGACGACTACCTGGCGATCCAGGGCTTCGTGGCCGCGGGCGTCGGCGTGTCGCTGATCCCGGACCTCGCGCTCCTCGCCGTCCGCGACGACGTCGTCATCCGCGCCCTGAAGTCGAGCCCGCCGGTACGGCGCATCCAGGCCGCGACGCTGCGCGACGGCTACAAGTCGCCCGCCATCGAGGCGATGCTCGACACGCTGGCCGAGGTCGGGCGGGAGTTCGAGGGCCAACGTCAGGAGCTTGCGCTCGCGTCGTAGTGGGGAGTCCCCGGGGCAGCACCCAAGTCCCCGAACGGAGGTCCCCATGGCCGCCAGCGTCATCGGCGTCGCCGGCTTGATCGGGCTCACGCTCGTCCTCGCCGGCATCCTGAACCCGCTCCTGCTCATCCCGATCATCGTCCTCACGTCGATCCCGCTCGCGCTCGGCGTGCTCGGCAAGCTGTTCGCGCACTCGCAGCCGACGGTCGACGCCTCGACCGGCCCCGCGACGCCGACCAGCGCGCAGGCCTCGTACGACCCGGTCACCGACCCGAGCGAGCGGGGGGTCTAGCGGGTAGTAGCTTGCGCGCGTCCTGCGCGCGCTCGAATCGCTCTCCCTCCGCCGCCTCGCGCTGCTCGGCGGCGCGGGCGGCGCGCTCGCCCTCGCGGTCCTCGACGCGCTCGTGCGCGACGAGCCGCGGCCGGAGGACGACGACCTCATCTACGAGCGGATGGCGGACGACCCGTTCGCCACGCACACGTACGTGTTCGCGTTCCGGGTCGCGGTGCCGTGGCTCGTCCACGTGCTGCCGTTCTCGCACGACGCGTCGTTCAGCGCGCTCGCGTGGCTCTTCAGCGGCGCCGCGGGCGGCGTGCTGCTCGTCCTGCTCGAGCGGCTCGGCGCGTCGCGGAGGATCTCGGTGCCGCTCGCGCTCGCGCTCGTGCTGTCGCCGCCGCTGCTCGCGGCGTCGCTGCGCCAGGGCCGCAGCCCCGACCCGCTCACCGTCCTCGTCATGGTCACCGGAGCGCTGTGCATCGTCGAGCGCAGGCCGGTGCCGCTCGCGGCCACGATGGTCGTCGGCGCGCTCAACCGCGAGAGCGCGCTGTTCCTCGCGCCGTTCGCCTACGCGGTGTGGGCCGAGCGCGTCGTCGACCTCCGCGTGCTGCGGACGGTCGCGCTCGCCGCGGCGCCCGCGGTCGTCGCGTTCGTGACCCTGCGCCTCGCCATCCCGACCGTCGGGCGCGAGCAGATCCCCGGCTACGGCGGCTCGCTCGTCGGCGGGCGGGTCGACGTCGTCTCCGAGGCGCTCGAGGCGCCGTTCACGCAGCTGCGCCGGCTGTTCTCCGTCTATGGCCCGCTGTGGCTCGTCGCCCCGTTCGCGCTGGCGGGGATGCGGTTCGCGCGGCGGGGGACCGTGCTCGTCGCGCTGTGCGCGGTCGCGTGCACGTTCGCGCTCGACTGGGGGCGGATCCTGCTGATCGCCGCGCCCGTGTTCTACGCCGCGTCGGCGTGGGTGCTCGAGCGCCGCCCGGCGTGGCGGCTGCCGGTCTTCGCGCTCCTCGCCGTGCTCATCGCCGGCTACGCGATCTACATGCAGGTCGACGGCGTCGAGAACCTGATCGAGGCCGGCCCGCCGCCCTACCCGGTGCGGTAGCCGAGCGCCTCGATCGTGTCGCCGAGGACGTCGAGCAGCTCGGCCTGCTCCTCGTCGTCGAGGCGGTCGCACCAGCTCCCCGGCGACGCGCTGCGCACGAACTTGCCTGCGCCGCGCTCGCCGGCCGGCACCTTCTCGTACGCGTGCTTCCCGACGACCTGCTCGATGCGCTCGCGCGTCGCCGGCAGCCCGATCGTCTCGAGCACGCGGCCGAGCTCGCGCGCGGGGTCGGCGAGCAGCTCCTCGTAGCGGACGAGCACGCGGCGGTCGGGCGAGTGCGCGTCGTACGCGCGCTGCGTCGCCTCGGTCCGGTAGCGCCAGACGGTCGCCTGCCACTTGATGAACGCGACGCGCCCGTACGGGGCGACGGCGAAGCCTCCGTCGTCGGTGATCCAGCCGCCGTCCTGGTAGGCGTCGAGCCACGAGTCGACCACGTCGCGGCCGTCGCGCAGGAGGAAGACGAGCCGCGACCCCGGCAGCAGCGACATCACCCAGTCGGCGACCTGCGAGCCGCCGGGCTCCTTGATCACGTACCTGCGGTCGCCGTCGCGCTGGAGCGCGAGGCGGTCGAGGATGATGCCGCGCAGCAGCGGCTCCCAGCCGGCACGGTGCTCGTCGCTGAAGAAGTAGTCCCGGTTGCCGCTCTTGACGGCGCGGAACGTCGACAGCGCGGGCGGGTCGTCGGAGGTCGCCCAGGCCAGCGGGATCGGCCGCCAGACGCCGAGGTGGTGCCCGATGCCGGTCTCGTCGACGGGGAGGATCTCGTGGAACTCGGTGAGCATCCGCAGCAGCCACGTGCTGCCGCTTCGTGAGGATCCGAAGATCCACGTGAGCTGCTCCTCCCGCGGACGCTCGCCCATCAGGCGCCAGATTGCCCTGATCGCGACGTTCCAACCGCTCAAGCAGCTCGCGACGGCGGATGAGGGCGAGGTCGTGCGGATCACCGGCCGGCAGGTGCTGCGCCGCGGGGAGGCGGTCGCGCTCGTGATCGTCATCGAGAGCGATCAGCCGACCGACCGGGACGACCTCGTCGACGGGGCCGAGGACGGGTCCGGGAAGACGGCGCGGCCGGCGCCGCTCGGCGACGACGAGGAGGGCGGCCGGATCATCGCCGCCGACGACGGCGGAGCGTCGCTCTTCGGCGTGCCCGACACGTGCTCGGGGCTCATCGTGCTCGGGGTGTCGCCTGCGCTCACCGAGCGGGTGGCGCGGGCGCTGTCGGTGTAGGGCTCTTCGGCGGGCGGGCTCTTCAACGAGAGAAGCCCCGCTGGTGCGGGGCCTGACTCGCATGCGGCGAAGAGGACTCGAACCTCCACGGGGTTATCCCCCACAAGGCCCTCAACCTTGCGCGTCTACCAATTCCGCCACCGCCGCGGGGGCGGCGGACACTCTAGCGCGCGCGCGGGGCGGCGATTTGCATCCGTCCAGACCCCCGCTACGGTACCGAACACATGTTCGCTCCGCCCCTTTCCCCGTCGCCTGAGGAGACCTTCGTGGACCTGACGAAGCGCCAGCAGGAGATCTTCGACTTCATCAAGAGGTACTCGGCCAAGTACGGCTATCCGCCCACCGTGCGGGACATCGGCAAGGCCGTCGGCCTCGCGTCGTCTTCGACCGTGCACGCGCACCTCGCGAACCTCGAGAAGGCGGGACTGCTGCGGCGCGATCCGTCGAAGCCGCGTGCGATCGAGCTGCTCGACCGCGCGATCGAGAACGTCCGCGACACGGTGGAGTCGGGCGTGCGCTCGGTCGTCGGCAGCGCCGGCGGCGTGCCGGTGCTCGGGTCGGTGGCCGCGGGCGCGCCGGTCCTCGCCGAGGAGAACATCGAGGACTACGTCGAGGTGCCGCCGATCGCCGGCGGCGAGGAGGCGGAGTTCATCCTCAAGGTCAAGGGCGACTCGATGGTCGACGCCGGGATCATCGAGGGCGACTACGTCGTCGTCCGCCGGCAGGACACCGCCAACGACGGCGACATCGTCGTGGCGCTGGTGGGTGAGGAGGCGACGGTCAAGACCTTCTACCGCGAGTCCGACCACATCCGCCTCCAGCCGGAGAACCCGCGCCTCGAGCCGATCCGCACCCGCGACGTGAAGATCCTCGGCCGCATGGTCGGGCTGTTGAGGCACGTGTGACGCGATGGCGACGCTGACCCTCGACACCCTGCAGACGAGCCTGCTCGACGGCGGGGAGGCCGTCCCGCGGCCCCCGCCGCGCAGCCGCTCGGGCGCGCCGAGCGCCGCGCCGGCCCCGGCGCGCGGCCCGCTCGAGGCCCGTCCGAGCGCCGCCGCCGGCGGCGCCGACGCTCGACGAGCTCGTGAGCCGCACCTGGACGTCGCTCCGCGTGTCGCGCGCCGCGGCGTGCCTGCTGTGCGGCGGCGAGGTCGCGCCGCGAGTACGGATCGGGGCCGCACCCCGTCGGCGGCGCGTGCCGCTCGTGCGGCACCGAGATCGGCTGAGGGGCGGCGGGGGCGCGCCCCGGGCCGCCGCGCGCGGCTTCGCCGCGCCGGGCCGCTTCGCGGCCTCCCATTTCGGCTCGTCGCGCGCCGCGCGCGACGCCCGCGCCTCCTCGCGCCCCGCACGGCCGTCGCGCACCCTTGCCCGGCGCGTTTACAGCTCGACGAGGGAGGGTGGGCCCACCGCCGATGCGTTCGCGCCGCTTCTCGGGCCGCGCGCCTTCCCCGGCGCCTCGCTCTGCCGCCGCACCCCGCGCGCCGCTCCACCGCCCTTCGCCACTCCGCGGCCGGTGCCGCTCGCCGCTCCGCCGAGCTCCTCGCCGACCGCCCCGCCGGACCGCTCATTTCTTGGTGTGGGCGACCTTGTCGTTCGTATTTGATGGGAATGTCGCCCACACCCCTCTACGGCGGGGTTGCGCGCGGGCTTACACTGGGTGGGCAAGCCAGACGGTCGCGGAGGTTCGCCCTTCGAGGAAAGTCCGGACACCACAGGGCAGGGTGGTCGGGGAACCGACCGGGGAAACCCGCGGGAAAGTGCCACAGAAACACACCGCCGATGGCGCGTCCGCAGCTGCGACGCGCACAGGCAAGGGTGAAAGGGTGCGGTAAGAGCGCACCGGCGTCACGGTGACGTGGCGGCCAGGCAAACCCCGCCCGGTGCAAGGCCAAGCAGGACCGCTTGAAGGCTGCCCGCCGAGGTCCAGGTCGGCCGCGTAGATGGATGACCGTCCACGACAGAATCCGGCTTACCGGCTTGCTACGGAAGGGGCCCCGCGAGGGGCCCCTTCTACGTGCCGGGCCCTCTGCGGGGTCGTTCGTTCGGCCTCAGGCTCTGTTTGCTGTTTCAGCAAACAGAGTTTTGTAGCAAACGTCACGGTGGTAAGCTCCATTCTAGATGGCGACGAACGCGGCGCAAGCAGAGAACGATCTCGTCGTTTGGACGCTCGCGTGGTTGCGCGAGCGGCTGCCTCCGGAGTGGGCGATCGAGCTCTCCACACGGGGTTTCGGTGCGGCGGGGGGGCGCCCCGACGCGGCGATCGAGGTCCGGACGATGAATGTTCAGTCCACGATCGCGGTCGAGGCGAAGCGGTCGCTCGCGCCGCGTGAAGTCGATCGGCTGCTTGGCGGCGTCGGCCGGACGCTGCGCGCGCTCACGCCCGTACCGATCCTGGTGGTAGCACCGTGGCTGAGCGCCCGGACGCGCATTCTCCTGGCTGCCGAAGGCCTGAACTACCTCGACCAGACGGGCAACGCCGCGATTCGACTCGACAACCCGGCCCTGTTCATACGGAGCGAGGGCGCCAGCCGCGATCCTGCGCCGGCGCATCGCAGCAAGGCCCGCGTGCGCGGTCCGAAGGCGTCGCGCCTCGTTCGGACGCTCGTCGACATCCGCCCCCCCTACGGCGTCCGCGAGTTGGCCGAGGCCGCCCAGCTCGCACCGGGTTACGTCTCCCAACTGCTTGACGCGCTGGACGAGGACGCGCTGGTCGAGCGCTCACGACGAGGTCGCGTCGAGGAGGTCGACGTTCCGGGGCTGCTGCGGCGCTGGGCGGCGACCTACGACGTGTTCAAAGCGAACGAGGGCACGGCCTTCCTCGCACCGGGCGGGGCTGCCCAGATCCTCGCTCGACTGGCCGACCCGAAGGTCGCAAGGACCGCGGTCACGGGCTCCTTCGCGGCGGTGAGGGTTGCACCGGTGGCTGCGCCTGCCTTGCTCACCGTGTATTGCGAGGACGGGGGCACCCTCGCACAGGCGCTCGACCTGCTTCCGGCGGACCAGGGCGCGAACGTGGTCGTGCTGCGTCCCTTCGACCCGGTGGTATGGGTCCGCGCCGACGAGTCGGACGGCGTCTCCTACGTCGCTCCGTCGCAGGCGGTCGTCGACTGCCTCACCGGCAACGGACGCATGCCGGCCGAGGGCGAGGCCGTCTTGAGCTGGATGCGCGACAACGAGCAGGCATGGAGACGGGACGCACTACCTCGGGCGCCGGCGCGCGAGATCGCGTGATCGGAGAACCGCCGTCCTCGGGCGCCTGGGATCCGCGGTACCTCGCGGCGCGCTGCGTGCTGCTCGATGCTCTCGAAGCTCTGGCCGCGCACCGTGGCGCGATCGTCCTCGTCGGAGCGCAGGCGATCTACCTGCGGGCCGGGAGCGGCGAGATGGGTATCGCCCCTTACACGACCGATGGCGACCTCGCCCTCGACCCGACGCTCCTGGCCGACGAGCCCCAGCTCGCGACAGCGATGTCCGGCGCCGGCTTCGAACTGCTCGAAGCTCAGCCCGAACGACCCGAGCCCGGGATGTGGTTCGCGCGAGTCACGGTCGGGACCGAGGAGCTGATCGTCCCCGTGGACCTCATAGTCCCTGAGGGCGCGACGGACGGCAGCGGTCGGCGAGGAGCGCGTCTCGGCTCGCACGGGAACCGCGCCGCCCGCCGAGCGACCGGCCTCGAGGCCGCGCTGGTCGACCACTCGCCGATGACCGTTCGCGCGCTGGACCCGGAGGATGGGCGCTCGTTCGACGTCGAGGTGGCGGGACCGGCGGCGCTGCTGGTGGCGAAGTCGCACAAGATCCACGATCGGCTGGCGTCGTCCCGGCCGGGTCGCGCCGACGACAAGGACGCGGCCGACGTCTATCGGCTCATGCAGACGACTTCGCCGACGGACATCGGAGCGCGGCTGGCCGAGCTCCGGCATGACCCGGTGGCCGGGCAAGCCACGAAGGCGGGGATCAGCCACCTCTCCGCTCAGTTCGGGCGACGCGGGGGACAGGGAGTCGCGATGGCCGTCAGGGCACTGCGGCTCGCGATCCCGGAGGCGCAGGTCGTCGCGCTCAGCACCGCATACGTCGAGGCGCTCGGACGCCGCCTCGACGAGAGCATCTGACACCGCGCGCGGCGCGCGGCGCGTACGCCGAGCCCCTAGCATCGCGAACGCGATGCGCTTCGGCCTCTTCTACGAGCACCAGCTTCCGCGGCCGTGGGACGCGGACGCCGAGCACCGTCTCCTGAAGGACGCGCTCGACCAGGTCGAGCTGGCTGACCGGGTCGGGTTCGACAGCGTCTGGGAGGTCGAGCATCACTTCCTCGAGGAGTACTCGCACTCGAGCGCGTCCGATGTCTTCCTCGCCGCCGCCAGCCAGCGGACGGAGCGGATCCGCCTCGGCTTCGGCATCCTCCCGACGCCGCCTGCGTACCAGCATCCCGCGCGGGTGGCGGAGACCGTCGCGACGCTCGACCTCGTCTCCGACGGCCGCGTCGAGTTCGGCAGCGGCGAGACGTCGAGCGGCGCGGAGCTCGGGGGCTTCGGCGTCGAGCGCGCGACCAAGCGCGACCAGTGGGCCGAGGGGCTCGACGCGGCGACGCGGATGATGGTCGAGGAGCCGTTCGCCGGCATCGACGGGCGGTACGTGACGATGCCGCCGCGCAACGTCGTCCCCAAGCCGCTCCAGAAGCCGCACCCGCCGCTGTGGGTCGCGTGCTCGCGCCGCGAGACCATGCGCCTCGCGGCCGCCAACGGCCTCGGCGCGCTCTCGTTCTCGTTCGTCGAGCCCGAGGAGGCGAAGGAGTGGGTCGACGAGTACTACGAGATCGTCGCGTCCGAGCGGTGCGTCCCCGCGGGCTTCGCCGTCAACCCGAACGTCGCCGTCGTCCTGCCGATGATGGTCCACCCCGACGAGGCCGAGGCGATCGAGCGCGGCATCGACGGCGGCCACTTCTTCGGCTACTCGCTCGCGCACTACTACGTCTTCGGCCGGCACCACCCGGGGAGGACGTCGATCTGGGACGAGTTCGAGGCGCGCCGCGGCGAGGTCGGGTTCGCGCGCGACATCATCACGCCCGACCAGGCGCCGCTCGGCGTGAAGATCCTCCAGCAGGGGCTGGGATCGCTGCGCGGCGCAGTCGGCACACCCGACCAGGTCCGCGAGCTTGTGCGCCGCTACGAGGCCGCGGGCGTCGACCAGATGATCTTCGTCCTCCAGGCCGGCAAGAACCGCCACGAGCACATCTGCGAGGCGATCGAGCTGTTCGCGTCCGACGTCATGCCGGAGTTCGCCGAGCGGCGCCCCGCGCGCGACGCCGCGAAGGCGGAGCGGACCGCCGGCATCGCGGAGGCCGCGCTCGCCCGCCGCGATCCGCCGCACGAGGCCGACGCCGCCTACACCATCGCCCCCACCGACAGCGGCCCGCCCGCGATGACCGTCGGCGCCGGGCCGGCCGAGCCGCCCGGCGCGAACCTCTACCAGCGCGACTTCGCGCCGAAGCTCGCCGAGTGGGGAGAGCAGGCGTTCGGCGGGTTCGTCAAGCGCAGCGACGACCGGCGGCTCGAGCAGCTCGTCGGCTCGCCGCTCGGCCTCCGCGTGCTGTTCACCGGCATGGCCCAGCGCTTCGTGCCCGAGAAGGCGCAGGGCTTCAGCGGCGAGCTCCAGTACGAGCTGCGCGCCACGGGCGGCGGCGTGAAGCGCTGGGTCGTCGCCGTCGACGGTGAGCGCGCGAAGGCACGGCCGGGCACCGCGAGCGACCCGCGCCTGACGGTCCGCATGGCGCTCGCCGACTTCGCCCGGATCGCCGGCCGCGAGCTCGATCCCGCCGAGGCGCTCCTCCTGGGGCGGATGGAGCTCGCGGGCGACTTGACCCTGGCGCCGCGGCTCGGCGAGATGTTCGGCCAGGACCCCGCGCTCTGATCGAGCGCGTCCGCAGCTTCACCTACGCGCGCCATCGGCTCGGCCGCGCGGCGCCCGACGCCGCCACCGCGCTGCGCGACGTCGTCGGCGTCTACTCGTCGCACCCGAGCGCGCCGCTGTCGCTCTACGCGCGCGCCCAGACCTTCGACTTCGCGTCGCTCGACGGACTGCGGCTGCCGGCGATGCGCGGTTCGATCCACCTGCTCCCGCGCGACACCGCCCACCTCGCGTTCCGCGCCGTGAAGGTGCCGGCGTCGGTCGAGGAGTCGCGCATGCGGTACTTCGAGCTCACCCCCGAGCGCTACGTGGAGCTGCGCGCGAAGGTGCTCGAGGTGGCGGACGAGCCGCGCTCGTCGGCCGAGCTCAAGAAGCTCGTCGGCGGCGGCGACGAGCTGCGCTACGTGGTCGGCGCCATGGGCCGCGAGGGCCAGTTGATGCGGGTCGGGGCGGAGGGGCTGCGCTCCAACGCGCTCAAGTGGGTCCGGCCGACGCCCGCGATCGGGCGCGCGTCGCGCGACGAGGCGCTCGCGTGGCTCGCGGACGAGTACCTCCGCGCGTTCGGCCCGGCGCGGCGCGACGATTTCGCGTGGTGGACCGGCGGCAAGCGCAAGGACGTCGAGGCGCCGCTCGCGACCGTCGACACGGTCGAGATCGAGGGAGGGCTCCTCCTCCGCCGCGCCGACGAGTCCGGCTTCGCCCGCGCCCCCGCGATCGGCAAGGACGCGATCGACCTCATCCCGAAGTGGGACGTGCTGACCATGGGCTATCCCCGCGACGGGCGCGCCCGCTTCGCGCACGACGACGTGCTCGACCGCTGCTACGACTTCCGCGGCGACGGCAACCCGCTCGTGCTCCGCGGCGGGGAGGCGGTCGCGGCCTGGTCGCTGCGGTTCGCCGGCAAGCGGATGGAGGTCGAGCTCGACTGGTTCGAGCGCCCGGGCGCCCGGCTCGCGCAGGCGGTGGCGGAGAAGATCGAGGACGTTGCGGCATTGCTCGGCGCATCCTCGGTCACCGGGCACCGCTGACCCTTGCCGCGGGCGGCAATCGTTGCGAACATGTGTTCGATTCGATGATCGTCTGCGTCCTCCTTCCACGCTTCGCCCTGGCCGTCGCCGCCGGCGACCGCGAGCAGCTCCTCCGCGAGCCCGCCGCGCTCGCCCCCGAGCCCGGGCGCGAGCAGCTCGTGGGGGAGGTTTCGCCCGCCGCCGCGGCCCACGGCGTCCGCCCCGGGATGCGGCTCGGCGAGGCGCTCGCCCGCTCCCCGCGGCTCGCGCTCGTCCCGCCCGACCCCGTCGGCGTCGCCGACGCGTGGGAGCGGGTCGCCGCCCGGCTCGAATCCGTCGGCGCCGCCGTCGAAACCCCCGCGCCCGGCCAGGCGCTCTTCGACGCGGACGGCCTGCGCCGCCTGCACGGCGGCCACCTCGACGGCGTCCTCGCCGCCGCCCGGCGCGCCGTCGCCCGGCCCGCGCGCATCGGCGCCGGCCCCACCCGGTTCGTCGCGCTGGCCGCCGCCTCCGCCGCCCGCGCCCGGCGCCCGCACGTCGTCGGGGCCGACCGCGCGAAGGCCTTCCTCGCGGGCCAGCCCGTCGACCTGCTGCGCCACCGCGACCGGACGGCCGCCCTCCCGCAGGCGCTCGAGCGCCTGGGCGTCGCCACCCTCGGCGAGCTGGTCGCGCTGCCGCGCGCGGCGCTCGCCGACCGCTTCGGCGCCGCCGGCGAGCACGCGCACGCGCTGGCGTCGGGCGAGGACGCGCCGGTCCGCCCGCGCGTCCCCGGCGAGCGGCTCGAGGAGTCGCTCGACCTCCCCGAGGCCGCGTCCGGCCCGCAGCTCGAGCGCGCGCTGGCGATGCTCGTCGACCGGCTGCTCGCACGCCGCGAGCGCGACGGGCGGACGATCCGCGCGGCGGTCGTGTCCGCCACGCTCGTCGAGGGCGGGACGTGGCGCGAGCGGACCGTCTTCCGCGAGGCGACCGCCGACCCCGGCCGGATGATGCTCGCGCTCGCCGCCCGCCTCCAGCTCCTCCCGGCCCCGGCGGAGACGCTGCGCCTCGCCGCCGACCGCCTCGGCCCGGCGCACGGCGGCGGCGGCGCGCTCTTCGAGGACGGCGTCGCCGAGCGCCGCGCCCGGCTGCGCGAGGCCGTCCGCCAGGCGCGCGCCGCCGCCGGCCCCGAGGCGGCGCTGCGCGTGCTCGCCGTCGATCCCGACTCGCGCGTCCCCGAGCGGCGCGCGGTCCTGACCCCGTTCGAGTGAGATGAGCCCCGGTCCCCGGCGCCTCGAGGAGCCGCGGTCCGCCCGCGTCCGCGCTGCGCCCAACGGCCGCCCGCTCGCCGTCGACGGCCGCGCGGTCGACGCCGTCCGCGAGTCGTGGCTCGTCGAGGACCGCTGGTGGACCGGCCGCCCGATCCGCCGCCGGTACTGGGAGATCGTCACCGCCGACGGGCGCAACGTCGTCCTCTTCCGCGAGATCGACTCGGGCCGCTGGCAGCGCCAGCGCTGACGGGGTGCCGCGCGCGGGATGCCACGATGGGGGGCGATGCCCGCCGCCGGCCTCGGCCACGTCGCCACCGCCTCCTTCCTCGCCTCGCGCGTCGTGCCGACCGGCGGGTTCGCGGTCGCGCTCGCCGGCGGCGTGGCGATCGCGCGCGCCGCGCAGCGCGGCGGCTTCCGCTCCGGCGCGGGGACCAGCGCGGCCGCGATGCTCCAGACCGTGGCGATCATGGGGCCGGCCCGAGTCGGGATCCCGCTGACGCAGGCGGTCTCCGCGCCCGTGCTCGGGTGGATGGAGGCGCGCGGGCGCGGCACGATCGCGCAGGCCCTCGCCGCCGCGGCGATCCGGCTCGCCCACCACGTCCTCGGCGTCCTCTTCTACGTCTGGCTCATCCTCGGCATCGACGCGTACACGGGGAGCTACGACCGCCTGCTGGGCTGGCTGCCGCTGCTGCCCGACGGCCGCACCGGCGCGCTGATCGCGACGGCGCTCGCCATCCTCGGGTGGACGGTCAGCGCGAGCTTCGTGCAGGCCGCCGTCTACCGCCGCGGGCTCGGGCGGTGGCCAGCCGAGCCGCCGGAAGCAGGTGAGCGACCGCAACCCGCGAGCCCGCCCGCGGCGCGCCCGGCCGCTCCCGCGCCGCGCTTCGACCCGCGCGCCGTCCTGCTCGCCTCGGTCGTCGCCTTCGCCGTCCTCGTCGCCAGCACCGCGTGGCCGCTGCTCGCCGCCGTCGCCGTGTGGCTCGCCGCCGCGTGGCTGATCGCGCGCGGGGACACGGGGCCGCTCCGCGCCGGGCTCATCCTCACCGTCGCGCTCGCCGGGACCACGCTGGCGTTCGGCCTCGCCGGCGGCCTCGGGCTCGACGTCACCCTGCGCCGGACCGCGCGCGCCGCGCTCCTCGTCCTCGTCGCGACGTGGCTGCGCTCGGCCGCCGGGGAGGACGGGCTGCGCGAGGTGTTCCGCCGGATCCTGCGCCGCCTGCGGCGCGTCCCGGTCGCGCGCGAGACCGAGGAGGTCCTGGGCGCGCTCGGCTCGCCGGGGACGCTGGCCGCGTCGGGACGCCGGCTCGTCGAGCGGGTGCGCGACGTCCCGAGCAAGCAGCCGGTGCCGCTGGCCGACGCCGTGCTCGACTGGGTGGCGGGGGAGGCCGGGCACCACGCTCCGGCGCCGCCCGAGCCCCCGCGGGTCCTGCGCGCTCGCCTGCGCGACGCCGCGCTGGTCGTCCTCGCGCTGGCCACCGCGCTCGCGCTGCCGCTCGCCGCGTGACGCTTTCGGCACAGACGCGGGGTGTCCCGTGTGACCGCGCGGTGCACGCTGCGGCGCATGGGACGCGAGCGCGGACAGGCCTCGATCGAGTGGATCGCGGTGCTCGGCGTCGTCGCCGGGACGTTCCTCGCCGCGCTCGCCGGCGCGCTGCCGAGCGCGGACGCGGTCCCGCGCGCGATCGCCGCCGGCTTCGAGCGCGCGTTCTGCCTCGTCAGCGGCGGCGACTGCCTGAGCGGGCCGCCGCGGCCGTGCGTCGTCGGGCGCGACGAGCGCTCGCGCGAGCGCCGCGCGACGATCTCGCTCGTGCGGCTCGCCGACGGGCGCACCGTCATGCGCGAGCAGCGCTCGGACGGAACCGTCGCGGTGACCGTCGAGGACGGTGCCCGGGCGGGCGCCGCGTTCCTGCTCGGCGCGGAGCTCAGCGTCGGCAGCGTCGGGGTGCGCGCGGGCGCCGAGGTGGGGGCGAACGGCCGGGGCGCCGTGGGACGGCGGTTCGTCGTGCGCGACGCGCGGGCGGCGGACGCGCTCGTCGCGCGGCTGTCGGACGAGTCGGAGGGCTTGAGAACGATCGTCGGCGGCGCGGACGGACCGGTGCCCGACGAGGAGTGGTGGGTCGTCGGGCGCGGCGGGTCGCTCGCCGCGAGCCTGAAGACGCTACGGTTCGGCGCGAGCGCGAAGGCGGTGGCCGGCGCGGTCGTCGGCCTGCGCACGCGGCCGCGGACGGGGGAGCGGACGGTCGTGCTGCGGACCGACGCCGAGCTCGTCGCGTCGCTTACCGCTCCGCTGGCGCGCCTCGGGATGGGCCTGCCGCAGCGCTCGGCGGTCGAGCTGGCGTTCGACGCGCGCGGGCGCGCGGTGTCGCTGACCGTGCGCGGTGCGCGCGGCGTGCACGGCGAGGCGCGGCTGGGGCCGTGGCGCGCCGGAGGCGGCGACATGGTCGAGGTCGAGGCGCGGCTCGACCTCCTCGATCCCGAGGTCCGCGCGCAGACGGCCGAGCTGGTCGCGGCGATCGGCGACCGTGCGCCGCGGCGGGCGCTGGCCGCGGCGCGCGGGCTGGCAGCGCGGCTTGCCGAGCGCGCGCGGGTCGACGTCCGCCTGTACGAGACCGACCGCAGCTCGAGCGTCCAGGGCGCCACGGGCGGAGCCGTCGGGATCCAGCTCGGGTACGAGGTCGAGAAGACGACGCGCACCGCCCGGCTGGTCGACGCCGTCGGGCGCGAGCCGGGGATGGGCTGGGCGCGGCGGCTGGACTGCGTCGGCGTGGCGTGATGCCGTCCCCGCTTCATGCGAACATGTGTTCGTGCCGTACGTCGAGCTCCACGCCCACTCCGCGTTCTCCTTCCTCGACGGCGCGAGCCTGCCGTCGGAGCTCGTCGCCGCGGCGCTCGAGCTGGGCTACGAGGCCGTCGCGCTCACCGACCACAACGGCGTCTACGGGTCGATGGAGTTCGCGCAGGCGGCGCGGGCGCTCGGGCTGCGGGCGCTGCACGGGGCGGAGGTCGACGTCGTCGATCGGCCGGTCGAGCGCGCGCGGCGCGACGCTCCTCCGCCGTCGCGGCACGTCACGCTGCTCGTCCGCGACGCACGCGGGTGGCGCAACCTGTGCCGGCTGCTCACGCACGCCCACGCGCACACGCGCGGGGCGGACGGCGGCCCGATCGTCGACACGCCGCGGGTGACGCTCGCGGATCTGGAGGAGCACGCGGAGGGGCTCGTGTGCCTGAGCGGGTGCGCGCGCGACGGGGTGCGCGACGAGCCCACGGTGCGGCGCCTGCTGGCGGCGTTCGGGCGCGACGCGTTCCGGATCGAGCTCCAGCGGCCGTTCCAGCGCCACGACCGGGCGCTCAACCGCGGGCTGGCGGCGCTGGCCGAGCGCCTCGGCGTGCCCTGTGTCGCGACCGGCAACGTCCATGCCCACACGCGCGAGCGGGCGCGGCTCCAGGACGCGTTCGTCGCGGTGCGCGAGCACACGACGCTCGACGCGTCGGAGCCGTTGCGGCGCGGCAACCACGCGCACGTGCTGGCGTCGCCGGCGTCGATGGCGGCGCGGTTCGCCGACCATCCGGACGCGGTGGCGGAGACGGCGCGCCTGGCGGCGACGCTGGAGTTCGACCTCCTCATGGACCTCGGCTACCGCTATCCGGGCGCGGAGGGCGGCGGCGCCGACCGCCGGCTGGCCGAGATCTGCCACGCGTTCTTCGAGGACCGCTATCCGCTCGGCGACCGGTCCCGCGCGCCGTCGGGGCGCCCGCTGCGCGACGAGGCCGCCGAGCGGCTCGACACCGAGCTGCGCCTGATCGCCGACCTCGGGCTCTCCGGCTTCTTCAACCTCCACCACGAGCTGCTCGAGCTGGCGCGGGAGGTCGCGCGCGAGGTCCGCGGGCCGTCGCTCGCGCGGCAGGTGCTGCCGCCCGGCCGCGGGCGAGGGTCCTCGGTGTCGTCGATCGTGTGTTACCTCACTGGGTTGTCCCACGTCGACCCGGTCAAGAACGAGCTGCTCCTCGGACGCTTCCTCAACGAGGAGATCACGTCGCTGCCCGACATCGACCTCGACTTCCCGCGCGACGTCCGCGAGGTGCTGCTGCCGCGCATCCACGACCGCTACGGCCGCGACCGCGCCGCCCTCGTCGCGGCGTTCCCGACGTACAAGGCGCGCGGCGCGATCCGCGAGCTGGGCAAGGCGCTCGGGCTGCCGCCGGGCGAGATCGAGCGCGTCGCCCGCGGGGCCGAGGGGTTCGGGCGCGTCGGCAACGACATCGAGGCGGTGCTGGGGGATCGCAACCCCACGTCGCGCTGGGGCTGGCTCAAGGCGCTGGCCGACGAGGCCTACGGCCTGCCGCGCCACCTCTCCCAGCACTCCGGAGGGATGATCGTCTCGACCCGCCCGCTCGTCGACTGCTGCCCGGTCGTGCCCGCTGCGATGGCCGGGCGCCAGATGGTCCACTGGGACAAGGACTCGTGCTCGGACGCGGGCTTCCTGAAGATCGACCTGCTCGGGCTGGGGATGCTGTCGGCGGTCGAGCGCTGCGTCGACCACATCGCGCGGCGGACGGGCGAGGTCATCGACCTCTCGCGCATCCCGTTCGACGACCCCGAGACGTACGCGATGATCCAGGAGGCCGACACCACCGGCGTCTTCCAGATCGAGAGCCGCGCGCAGATGGCCTCGCTGCGCCGGACGCGCCCCGCGACGCTCGAGGAGCTGACGATCCAGGTGGCGATCGTGCGCCCCGGGCCGATCCAGGGCGGCGCGGTCAACCCCTACATCGAGCGGCGTCAGCGGCTGCGCGAGGACCCCGGCTTCGAGGTCCCGTACGAGCACCCGTCGCTCGAGCCGGTGCTGAAGGAGACGCTCGGCGCGATCATCTTCCAGGACCAGGTGATCGAGGTCGCGATGGCCTTCGCCGGCTTCTCGTCCGGGGAGGCCGAGGGGCTGCGGCGCGCGATGAGCCGCAAGCGCTCCGAGGCGGCGATCATGGCCCACCGCGAGCGGTTCGTGCACGGGGCGATGGAGCGCCATCCCGACGTCGACGAGGCGCTCGCCGAGCGGGTGTGGGCGATGGTCGTCGGCTTCTCGGGCTTCGGCTTCCCGAAGGCCCACGGCGCCGCGTTCGGCCTGCTCGCCTACCAGTCGACATGGCTGCGTGTCCACCACCCGCTCGAGTTCGTCTGCGGCCTCCTCGACGAGCAGCCGATGGGCTTCTATCCACCCGACTCGCTCATCCACGAGGCCCAGCGCCGCGGGCTCGAGGTCCTGCCGCCGGACGTCAACCACAGCGACGTGCTCTGCCAGATCGAGTCTGACGGCCCCTCGCCGCGCCTGGCGTCGTCCTCGGTCGCTCGTGTGCTGGCGCACACCACGCTCCCTGCGTCCTCGCCAGCCACGACGATGGGAGCGTCAGACGGCCCTTCCAAGGCAGCCATTCGGATTGGCCTTGGGTACGTGCTGGGCGTGCGCGCGGACGAGGTCGTGGCGCTCGTGGCCGCGCGGCGGCGCGGCGGGCCGTTCCGCTCGCTCGAGGAGATGGCCTCGCGCGCCGGGGCGGGGCGGGCGGCGCTCGAGCGCCTCGCGTGGTCGGGCGCGTGCGACGCGCTGGCCGGCGACCGCCGTACGGCGCTCTGGCAGCTCGGCGTCGCCGCGCCCGGGCGGCGGATGGACGGGGGAGGGGTGCAGCTCTCGCTCCCGCTCGGGCTGCCGGCGCCGCCGCGGCTGCGTGCGCTCGGGACGTGGGAGGAGATGCTCGCCGACTACGGCACCACCGGCGTCAGCGCGCGCGTCCACCCGCTCGCCCTGCTGCGCCCACGGCTGGCCGAGCGGGGAGCGGTCTCGAGCGCCGACCTCGAGCGGCTGGGCCACCGGGCGAGCGTGCGGATCGGCGGCATGGTCATCGCCCGCCAGCGCCCGGGCACCGCCAAGGGCATCGTGTTCCTGCTGCTCGAGGACGAGCACGGGACGGTCAACCTCATCGTCTCGCCCGAGGTCTACGAGCGCGACCGGCTCGCGGTGCGCGTCGAGCCGCTCGTCGTCGCGGAGGGGACGCTCGAGCGCTTCGCGTCGTCGGGAGGCGCCGTGAACATCGTCGTCCGCCGCCTGGCGCCGCTCGAGCGCCCGGACGACGCACCCGCCGACATCCACGCGCTTCCGGCGGCGATCGGCGGCACCGCGGAGGAGCCGCTGCCCGGCGAGGCCGAGGCGCCCGCCGCCGTCGCGGCGGGAGGCGGCGACTTCCGCGCGGTGGCCCCGCCGGTCATGTCGTTCACCAGGGGGAGGTCGCGCTGAGAGGTCCCGCGACCGACGACGCATCGCCCTGCCGCCTCGCTGGGTAAGCTCGCCGCGCATATGGCGACCATCGCTTTCGTCCTCTTCTTCATCGTGCTCGGCCTCGGCGTCGTCCTCGCCGCCATGAAGAGCGGCCGGCGCGGGCCGCTGATCGACTCCGAGAGCCGCGCCGGGCGGCGCCTGCTGACCGCGCTGGTCGTCGCGACGGTCGCGCTGTTCGGCGTCGGGATCCCGGTCGCCGTCGGCCTGATCAACGGCAAGGAGCAGTCGAGCTCGGCCCAGGCCGGGATCGAGCTGAACGAGGACCAGAAGAAGGGCCGCGAGATGTTCGGCCGCTCGTGCACCCAGTGCCACACCCTCAAGGCCGCGAACGCCGTCGGCACCGTCGGCCCGAGCCTCGACGCGCTGCGCCCGAACAAGGAGCTCACGCTCGACGCGATCCTCAAGGGCCGCGCGCGGGGGCAGGGCCAGATGCCCGCGGCGCTCTACGAGGGCCGCGAGGCCCGCCAGGTCGCGGACTTCGTCGCCGCGGTCGCGGGCCGCTAGCCGCGGCGAAGCGCCGCCCCTTCGGACGCCGCCCGCTCCGCGCCGCCGCTCTTTCTTCCTGCAAATCTGCGCCTCACGTGTCATAACAACGACCGACTTGCAGGACTTTTCCCCGGTGCTACGATCCGGCGCGTTGGACCGCTGAGTCCCGTCCGGACCGGGTGCCAGGATGCATCCAGCCGGTTGGGAGCGGGGGAACCACTGTTGGGGCGAATCGTCTCCGTGTGAGGCGTAGCGCGAACTCTTCCGGCGCGAGCCCGTCAGCTAACCCCGTAAGCCGACGGAGAGAGGAAACGCGAACCGGCATGAGCCAAACGGCGGCACGGCCCTGGTGGGCCGATGTGCAGCACCTTCGTCCCGACGAGGGCGGGGATACGGATACGGAACACCGCGCGCCGCGCACCGGGCGCTTCGACCGCCCGACCGCGCCGACCCGGCGCCCGTCGCGGGGCGACCACCAGACGACCGCGCGCGAGCCGCAGCAGCGCGCCGCGGAGCGGGGCGCTCCGCAGCAGCGTGCCGCCGAGCGCCGCCGCGCGCGGCCCGAGCCCGAGCTGTGGCTCGAGCCCGCCGAGACGCCGCCGGCCAAGCCCGCCGAGCGCCGGACGATCGAGATCCGCGGCCAGGTCGACCGCGTCGCCGGCGTCGCGCCGGTCCCGTCGCCCGGGCCGCAGCGCCACCGCGGCCGCCGGCCCAGCGAGCGCGTCGGCCCGCGGCCGGACCGCATCGCGATGTGGGCCGTCCTGCTCGGCATCCTCCTCATCCTCGTCGCCGTGGTCAGCAGCCCCGGCGCCGACGCCGCCGCTCTCGCCGCCGGCTGGCTCTAGGCGCTCGCCCCGCCGGCCGCCGCGCCGCTCCCCGGCCGCCCGCACCCGACGGGCTAGTCTGCCCGCTCATGGCCGACCAGCCGACCACGGCGCAGGACGTCCTCGCGCTCTGCGACGAGCGCGACATCCGCTTCGTGCGCCTGTGGTTCACGGACGTCCTCGGGCAGCTCAAGTCGTTCAGCATCGGCCGCGACCAGATCGAGCACGCGCTCGCCGAGGGCATGGCCTTCGACGGCTCGAGCATCACCGGCTTCAACCCCGTCGAGGAGTCGGACATGCTCGCCATGCCCGACCCGGACACGTTCGCGACCCTGCCGTGGCGGCCCGCCGACCACGGCGTCGCACGGATCTTCTGCGACATCCTCACCCCCGAGCGCACGCCGTACGAGGGCGACCCGCGGTACGTCCTCCGTCGCGCGATCGAGCGGATGGAGGGCCTCGGCTTCGACGCCCTGAAGGTCGCTGTCGAGCCCGAGTACTTCCTGTTCAAGGACCGCCGCTCGACCGAGCCGCTCGACGAGGGCGGCTACTTCGACCTGACGACGCTCGACGCCGGCAGCGACGTCCGCCGCGAAACCGTGCTCGCGCTCGAGCACCTCGGCATCGCCGTCGACACGAGCCACCACGAGGGCAGCCCGAGCCAGCACGAGATCGCCCTGCGCTCGACCGAGGCCCTGAGCGCGGCCGACAACGTCGTGACCGCGCGCATCACCGTCAAGGAGTACGCGCTCAAGGAGGGCTGGCACGCGACGTTCATGCCCAAGCCGCTCGAGGGCAGGAACGGCAGCGGCATGCACACCCACCTCAGCCTGCACCGCGACGGGCGCAACGCGTTCTTCGACGCGAACGATCCCTACGGCCTCTCCGACGTCGGCCGCGGCTTCATCGCCGGCCAGCTGCGCCACGCGCGCGAGCTGAGCGCCGTCTTCGCCCAGTGGGTCAACTCCTACAAGCGGCTCGTGCCCGGCTTCGAGGCGCCGGTCTACGTCGCGTGGTCGCGGCGCAACCGCAGCGCGCTCGTCCGCGTCCCCCCGCACCGCCCGGGCGCCGAGGAGCACACGCACATGGAGCTGCGCTGCCCGGACCCCGCGTGCAACCCGTACCTGACGTTCGCGGCGCTCCTCCACGCCGGCCTCGAGGGAATCGAGAAGGGCTACGAGCTGCCCGAGCCGATGGAGAAGAACCTCTACCACCTGTCGCCCGACGACCGGCGCCGTCTCGGCATCGAGCAGCTCCCGGAGACGCTCGGCGAGGCCGTGGAGATCGCGGCCGAGTCCGAGCTCGTCCTGCGGACGCTCGGCGAGCACGTGTTCAACCGCTTCGTCGAGATCAAGCGTCAGGAGTGGGAGGACTACCGCGTGCAGGTGACGCGCTGGGAGCTCGACCGCTACCTCCCCGTGCTGTGAAAGCGGATCGCACCACAGACGCCTCCGACCTCCTGACGCCGAGCCTCGGCGGCCACGGCCCGGCGGACGCGCGCGGGGGGCCGCGGCCGTGGCGGCTCGGGTCGCAGGTCTACGTGGCGTTCTTCGGCGGCGTCATCGCCGTGACGGCGATCGCCTTCCTCAACGCGCTGCGCCTCAACGCCGACCGCCGCCGCCGGATCGCGATCCTCGCCGCTGGAGCCGCAGGGCTCGCCGCCTGCATCGTGTTCGCCGCGCTCTACGGCGACGAGGTCGACGGCAGCGGGCTGCGGCTCGGCACCCGGGCCATCTCGCTCGTCGCGTTCGGCGGGATGTACCTCGCCCAGCGCTCGCCCGACCGCGTCTACCACTACTACACCGGCAACGTCTCCGACGACGACGACTACGAGAGCCTGTGGGTCCCGGGGCTCATCGCCGCGCTCGTGGGCGGAATCGCGCTGGCGCTGATCGTCGCCGCGGCGGCCGGGTGACGACGATGGACGAGAGCAGGGGCAACTCGGTCTTCGTCGCGCAGCGGTACATCGAGGTCGGCCAGCCCGCCCGTGCGCTGGAGACGCTCGACCGCGCCGGCGTCGGGCCGGACGACCCGGAGGCGTGGCGGGTGCGCGGGTTCGCCCTCTACGGGCTCGAGCGCTGGGACGACGCCGCGGAGGTCGCGTCCGACGCGCTGGCCTCCGAGCCCGAGGACATCGGGATGCTCTACCTGCTCAGCCTCGCCGAGGAGCAGCGGGGCGACCTCGCCGCGGCCGAGGAGGCGATCCTCGCGGCCCTGCGCGTCGAGCCCGAGGATCCCGAGCTGCTCAGCCAGTACGCCGATCTGACGATGCGCGCCGGTCAGCTCGACAAGGCCGAGCGGCTGCTCGACGCTGCGGCGCGGAGCGACCCCGAGTCGCCGGCGATCCTCCGCTCGCGCGTGTCGCTCGGCTACCTGCGCGGCGACGACCGCGGCGCCGAGCGGCTGAGCCGGCAGCTCCTCGAGCTCGATCCAGAGGACGTCGCGGGGCACCGGATGCTCGGCGCCCTCGAGCTGAACGCCGCGAAGCCGGGCAGCGCCGCCGAGCGGTTCGCGACCGTCCTGCGCGACCAGCCGAGCGACGAGTTCTCCGCCGACCGCGCGCGGGCCGCGAGGCTGATGGCCAAGCCGCAGTACTTCCCCGTCCGGTTCTTCAGCAAGGTCGGCGTCGGCCCGTCGTGGATCGGCGCGATGGTCGTGATCTTCGGGCTGCGCGGCGCCGGCCTCGGGGCGGCGGCGGCCGTCGCCACCGTGGTCTGGCTCGTCCTCTGCGTGTGGAGCTGGATCGCGGGACCGGCGCTCGACCGCAAGCTGGAGGCGCAGCGGTGACCGACCGGCTCGAAGGCCTGCGTGCCGCGGTCGAGCTGTCGCCCGACAACGCAGGGCTGCGGCTCGTGCTCGCCGAGGCGCTCGAGGACGAGGGACTCGTGCCGGAGGCGCTCGACCACCTCGGCCGGCTGCTCGACCACGGCGGGCTGCCGGACGAGCGGCTCGTGGCGACCGGTCACCTCGCGCTCGCCCACGGGCGGCTCCAGCTCGCCGCGCGCTGCGTCGACTCGGCGCGCCGCGCGGGCGTCGCCGAGGGCGTCGCGCCGCTCCAGCAGGCGCTCGAGGCCGAGCTGAGCGAAGGGGGCGTCCGCCGGCTCGCCCACGATCCGCTCGAGGAGGCGGCGGCCGGCGCCACCACGCGGGTCGTCGGTCCTGAGGAGCACGCGACGTTCGCCGACGTCGGCGGGCTGGAGGGCGTCAAGGAGGCGATCCACCGCACGATCGTGCTGCCGTTCCAGCGCCCCGACCTCTACGAGCGCTACGGGCGGCGCGCCGGCGGGGGCGTCCTGCTCTACGGGCCGCCCGGATGCGGCAAGACGCTGCTCGCGCGCGCCACGGCCGGCGAGTGCGGGCTCCCGTTCCTCAACGTGCGTGTGGAGGACGTTCTCGACCCGTGGATCGGCGGCAGCGAGCGCAACCTCCACGACGCGTTCACCGACGCGCGCGACCGCGCCCCGTGCGTGCTGTTCCTCGACGAGCTCGACGCCCTCGCCTACGCGCGGCGCAAGCAGGGCGGCAGCGCCGGGCGCTCGCTGGTCGACCAGATGCTCCAGGAGCTCGACGCCATCGGCTCGGACAACCGCAACGTGCTCGTCCTCGGCGCGACGAACGCGCCGTGGGACATCGACGACGCGCTGAAGCGCCCGGGGCGCTTCGACCGGGTCGTCTTCGTCCCCCCGCCCGACCAGCCGGCGCGCGAGCGCATCCTCTCGATGCAGCTCGCCGACAAGCCGCTCGAGGCCGACCTCGACGTCGCCGCACTCGCCGGACGGGCCGAGCTGTTCAGCGGCGCCGACCTGCGCCACTGGGTCGAGCGCGCGATCGACGTCGCGATCGACGAGGCGCTGCGCGGCGGCGGAGACGTCCCGGTCACGCGCGAGCACTTCGCCCGCACCGCCGACCAGGTGCGCCCGACGACGCTCGACTGGCTCGGCACCGCGCGCAACTACGTCGAGTTCGCGAACGAGTCCGGGCGCTTCGACGATGTCCTCGAGTTCCTCGGGGGCAACGAGGCCAAGCGCTGGCGCAGCCGCATCCCCAAGCGGCGGCGCCACCCCGACGGCCCCGAGTGAGCGCGGGCGGCTAGGCCGCTTCGGGCAGGTCCTCGCGCGGCGGCGCGACCGGGCGCGGCGGCTCCACCCGCGACGGCCACCAGATCCGCGGCCCGAGGTCGAACGCGAGCGCGGGGACGAGCACCGAGCGCACGAGGAACGTGTCGAGCAGCACGCCGAACGCGATCACGAACCCGATCTCGGTCAGGAAGGTCAGCGGCAGGACGCCGAGCACCGCGAACGTCCCCGCGAGCACGATGCCCGCCGACGTGATCACGCCACCGGTCACGGCGAGCCCGCGCAGCATGCCCTCGTGCGTGCCGTACTTCTCCGTCTCCTCGCGGACGCGCGCCATGAGGAAGTTGTTGTAGTCGACGCCCCGCGCGACGAGGAAGATGAAGGCGAACAGTGGCAGCGAGGGGTCGCTGCCCGGGAAGCCGAAGATCACGTCGAAGACGATCGCGCCGACGCCGAGCGCGGCGAGGAACGACGCGACGACGGTGAGGATCAGGAGCACCGGCGCGACGAGCGACCGCAGGAGCACGACGAGGATCAGGAAGACGATCAGCGTCGCGATCGGGATGAGCAGCAGCGTGTCGTCGCCGGCCGCGGAGCGCAGGTCGACCTCGACCGCGGTCGGTCCGCCGACGAGCGCCCCCGGCGCGACCGCGCGGACGGCGTCGCGCAGCTTCGGGATCACCTCGTAGGCGCTCTTCGAGTACGGGTCGGTCTCGAGGAAGGCCGCGAGCAGGACGCCCGGCGGGCCGGCCTCCACCGGGCGCGGCGGCACCTCGGCCACCCCCGGCACCTCCGCCGCTGCCGCGGCGACGCGCGCGACGTCGGCGCGGTCGGGCACGACGATGTCGGTCGGCGCCGCCGTGCCGCCGGGGAAGGCCTGGGCGATGAGGTCCTGGCCCTCGACCGACTCGACCGTGTCGCGGAACGTGTCGCTCGCCGTCAGCCCGGTCGAGAAGTTGAGCAGCCCAAGTGCCATGATCGCCAGCACCGCGAGCCCGCCGAGCCCGACCCGGCGCGGTCGCGCCGCGACGAAGTCGCCGACGCGCCGCCACGCGCCGTGGGTCTCGTCGACCTGGTGGGCGCGCGCGGCGAAGCGCTGCTCGACGCGCCCGTGCACCCCGTGTTCGGGCCCGTAGGGGATGAACGGCCAGAACGGCCGGCGCCCGACGATCGTCAGCACGGCGGGGAGGAAGGTGATCATCGCGAGGATCGCCACGGTGACGCCGAGCGCCCCGGTCGGGCCGAGGCCGGCGGTCCCGTTGACCTTCGCCAGCATGAGCGACAGCAGCGCGATGGACACGGTCAGGCCCGACGCGATGATCGCCGGCCCGGCGCGCCGCAGGGCGATCTGCATCGCCTCGTGCTTGTCCTCGTGGCGGCGCAGCTCCTCGCGGTAGCGCGCGACGAGCAGCAGCGCGTAGTCGGTCCCCGCGCCGATGACGAGGATCGACATGATCGACGACGACTGGCCGTTGACGGTGACGCCGAGCTCGGTGAGGCCGTAGCCGAACGAGCGCGTGGCGACCTCGGCGAAGGCGACGGCGAGGATCGGGAAGAACCAGAAGAACGGGCTGCGGTAGATGAGGATCAGCAGCACGATCACGAGCGTCATCGCGGCGTACAGCAGCGTGCCGTTGATCCCCTCGAAGACCTCGATGGCGTCGGCCGACAGGCCCGCGGGGCCGGCGACCTTGACCTCGAGCCCGGGCGGGGAGCGGCCCTCGTCGCTGACCGCCTTGCGGTAGTCCTGGACGGGGTCGATGATGTCGGCGCCCTCGCCGGTGCCGCGGATCTGGTTGCGCACGAGCGCCGTCGTCCCGTCGCGCGAGACCTCCGGCGCGGTGAACGGCGTGGTGTTGCCGTACTTCTTCGTGATCCGGTTGAGCTGGCCGGTGTCGCGCGCGATCTCGCGCCGGTCGCCCGCGGTGAGCCCGCCGGCACGCCGGTAGACGACGACCGTGGGGGCCAGCTCGCCGTCCTGGAGCTGCTCGGTGGCCCGGAGGGCCTTCGTCGACTCGGCGTCCTCGGGCAGGAACGACGTCGACTCGTTCTCCTCGGCCTCCATGAACTTCGCGGGCAGCCCGGCGGCGCTGCCGCCGAAGACGAGCAGGATCCACGCGAAGAACACGATCCACTTGCCGCGCCGGGTGCCGGGGAAGGTGAGCAGCCGCTGCATCGCGCCCAGACTACGAACGCCGGCGCGCGGATGTGTGACGTTCTACGCCAAGAGCGTCGCCAGCTCGTCCGGCTCCGTCACCGGCCGCTGGCAGGCGAAGCGCTCGCACACGTAGGCGGCGGGCCGGCCGTCGACCGGCGTGCGGCCGGCGAGCAGCGGGACGGGTCCGTCGCCGCCCGGCCCGGCGGCGAGCACGGTCCGCGGGCGCAGCCGCGAACGGACGACCTGCGCGAGCTCGCTCACGTCGTCCCCGACGAGCGCGACCTCGCGCACCGAGTTGAGGTGGAAGTCGAGCGCCTGGAGGAGGTGCCCGAAGGCGGTCGGGTGCCTCGGGGCGAGCTCGTGCAGGAGCTGGAGCTGGCCCTCCGCCGCCGCCTCGTACGTCGCCTCGCCGGTCAGCGCGGCGAGGCGCAGCAGGCCGAGCGCGGCGCTCGCCCCGCCGCTCGGGATCGGGTTGTCCTCGAGGTCCTTGCGCCGCGCGACGAGCGTCTCGTGGTCGTCGGAGGTCGTGAAGAACCCGCCGCGGTCGCGGTCGGCGAACCGCGCGAGCATGGTGTCGGCGAGCGCGCGCGCCTCGACGAACCAGCGCTCCTCGAACGTCGCCTCGTAGAGCGCGAGCAGCGCCTCGAGCAGGAACGCGTGGTCCTCCAGGTACGCGTTCAGCCGGGCGCGGCCGTCGTTGAAGGTGCGCAGAAGACGGGGCGGGCGGGCCGAGGTCTCGCGCATCGAGCCGAGGACGAACTCGGCGGCGCCGCGCGCGACGGCGAGCAGGTCGTCGCGCCCGAGCACCGCGCCCGCTTCCGCGAACGCGTGGATGGCCAGCGCGTTCCAGGCGGTCAGCCGCTTGTCGTCGAGGCCGGGCCGCACCCGCTCCTCGCGCACCTCGTAGAGCCGCCGGCGGATGCGCTCGCGCTGCTCGGGCTCCGGCTCGGGCCCGCGGGCCTCGAGGTGGTTGGCGCCCTCGAAGTTCCCCTCGTCCGTCACGCCGAAGTACGCGACGGCGGCCTCGAAGTCCGGCGCCTCGAGCGCGGTGGCCAGGTCCTCGACGGTCCAGACGTAGTACTTGCCCTCGACGCCCTCGGAGTCGGCGTCGAGCGCGCTGTAGAACCCGCCGTCGGGCGCGAGCATCTCGGTCGCCATCCAGCCGAGCGTCTCCTCGCACGTGCGCCGCAGGCGCGGGTCCTCGCTGACCTGCCAGCCGTGCAGGTAGGCGCGCGCCAGCAGCGCGTTGTCGTAGAGCATCTTCTCGAAGTGCGGGATCGTCCACGTGCGGTCGACCGAATAGCGGGCGAACCCGCCGGCCACCTGGTCGAAGAGGCCGCCGGTGCGCATGGCGTGCAGCGTCGACAGCGACATCCGCGTCTCGCCGCGGGCGAGCAGGAACTCGAGCGCAGAGTGCGGCGGGAACTTGGGCGCGTTGCCGAACCCGCCCCACTGCGGGTCGAACTGCCGGCTGAGCGCGACCTCGGCGCTGTCGAGCGCCCGCGCGTCCATCTGCTGCTCCGACGCACGCAGGAGGCCGGCGCCGGCCAGCCGCTGCGCCATGCGGTCGCCCTGCTCGCGGATCTCCTCGCGGCGCGTGTTCCAGGCGTCCTCGACGGCGAGCAGCACCTGCGTCCAGCTCGGCATCCCGTGGCGCGGGTCGGGCGGGAAGTACGTGCCGCCGTAGAACGGGACCTGCTCGGGCGTCGTGAAGACGTTGAGCGGCCAGCCGCCGTGGCCGGTCATCGCCTGCACGGCCTCCATGTAGAGCGCGTCGACGTCGGGGCGCTCCTCGCGGTCGACCTTCACGCACACGAAGCGCTCGTTCATCACCTGCGCCGTCCGCGCGTCCTCGAACGACTCGCGCTCCATGACGTGACACCAGTGACACGCGGAGTAGCCGATCGAGACGAGGATCGGCTTGTCCTCCTCGCGCGCGAGCGCCGCAGCGCCTCCTCGCCCCACGGCAGCCAGTCGACCGGGTTGTCCTGGTGCTGGCGGAGGTAGGGGAGGTCTCGTTCGCGAGCGCGTTGGCCATGCGGGGGGACTACCCGGCGTGGCGTCGGTTGCCGCGGCGCTCGGTGCGGTTCGCCGCTCCGGGGCTCGGCGGCTGGGCTGCCTCGGGGCCCGATTCCCGCGGCGCAACCGGGCGTGGGCGACATTCTCCTCAGATACGGATGGAAATGTCGCCCACACCCGGGGGCGGGGGCCGCGAACACACACTCCTCCCTCGCTGCCCGCTGTAAACGGCTCGGGCCCGGACCACCCGCGCGAAGGCGCCGTGCCGCAGCGCCCCTACCCCGCCTGGAGCCCCGGGAACGGCACGACGCGCCGGGCGTCGGGCGGCCCGCCGAACGGCCCGGTGGCCGTGGCGGCGCGCGGGCGCGCGCGGATGCGCCGGCCGTCGAGGGTCCCGGTCACGCCGCCGGCCCGCGTGAGCGTCAGCCGGCCGCGCGCGGCGGCCCGGCCGGTGATGCGCAGGCGGGCTCGCGACCCCTGCTTCGGGAACCTGCCGGTGACCCGCACGCCGGGCACGAGCTCGACGCCGCGCAGGACCACGTCGCCGCCCGTGCGCACGAGGATCGTCCCGCGCCGCACGCCGCCGATCCGCGTCGCGCCGTCGAGCTCGGCGCCCAGCGCGGCGACGAGGGCGTCCTCGCGCGTCAGCGCCACCGCGTTCAGCGTGCGCCCCACGCGCCCCTTGTAGCGGCGGGCGGGCGCGACGCCGCGCAGCGACCGCGGCGGCCGGCGGGTCGGGTGGACGAACGGCTCGATGTCGGCGGGGCAGGCGGGCGTCGAACCGTCGCGGAAGAACGCGGCGACCGCGGCGCGCGCGCAGCCCGAGAAGTCGCTGCCGAGCACCGAGTGCCCGGTGTGGGGGACGACGACCGGCGTCGCCCCGAGCCGCTCGGCGACGCTGCGGGCGTCCTCGACGGGCGTGCGGACGTCGGTGGCGCCGCTGAGCACGAGCGCCGGCACGCGCGGCAGCGGGCCGGGGCCCTGGGGCGGCGGCGACGCGTTCGGCCACGCGAAGCACAGGCCGACGAGGCTCGCCTCCGCCGCGGCCGCGCGGTTGAACGGCGCGAACGCCGACGCCGGGACCCCGTTCAGCGCCGCGGTCGCCTGCTCGAGGCGCTGGTCGGGCGAGGCCGCGCGGTCCCACGGGAACGGCAGCTCCTCGCAGACCGTCGTGAGGTAGAGCGCCTGATTGATGCCGGAGCTCGGGACCTGCGAGCCGCCTCCCCCGAACGTGCTGACCGCGAGGCGCAGGAGCGGCGCCTCGTCGCCGAGCGCGGCGGAGCGCAGCGCGCCGGGCAGCAGCGCGCGGTACGCGGGGTTGGTGTCGCCGGACTGGAGCAGGTCGAAGAGCAGCCGGCTGGGCAGCGAGCCGCGGCGGATACGGCCGCGCGGATCCACGTACCGCCCGCGGATCGCGCCGCGGGCCATGAGGCGGCGGACGTCGGCGACCGGGCTCGGCGTGATCCCGCGGCAGCGCCTGCCCCCGCACAGCTCGTCGAGGATGCGCCCGGAGGCGGCGAAGCTCGAACGGCGCAGGGGGTCCGGTCCTTCGGGCGTGACGACGGAGTCGAGCACCAGCGACTCGACGCGCTCGGGGAAGCGCGCGGCGTAGTGCTGAGCGACCTTCGTCCCGTAGGAGATGCCGTAGAGGACGAGCCGCTCGTAGCCGGCGGCGGCGCGGAGGTCCTCGATGTCGGCCACCGAGTCGGCGGTGCGGAAGAACGCGCGCCGCGGCCCGATCTCGTTCGCGCAGCCCTCCGCGACGCGCCGCGAGCTCTCCTCGGTACGCAGCGCCGCGCACTGGAGCGGGGAGGAGGCGCCGGTCCCGCGCTGGTCGAACGCGAGCAGGTCGCGGGTGCCGAACGCGGGCGCGAGGGCCTCGGCGATCTGCCGCGCGCTGCCGGTCGCCGCCTGGCCGGGGCCGCCGGAGAGGAACACCACCGCGGTCCGCGACGGGTTCGACGGAGCGGGCAGCCGCCGGACCGCGAGGTCGATGGCGCCCGGGACGCCGCCGCTGCGATCGAGCGGGACGCCGACGCGCCCGCACTGGAAGGCCTCGTAGCCCTGCTCGGTGCACGGGGTCCACGCGACCTCGGCCTGCGCCGGCGCGACCGGGAGCGCGAGGGCGGCGACCACCGTCGCGGCGAGCAGGAGGCGGCGACGCATGGGCGTGCCACCGTAGCGGAGCCGGAGTAGCGTGTCGCCGATGCCGCTGAACCGAGAGACCATCGACGCGCCCGGCGCGCCCGCCGCCGTCGGCCCATACAGCCACGCGGTCCGGGCCGGAGAGCTGCTGTTCTGCTCCGGCCAGGTCGCGCTCGACCCCTCGTCCGGCGAGCTGGTCGGCGACACGCCGGGCGAGCAGGCCCGCCGCTGCATGGAGAACCTCGCCGCCGTGTGCGAGGCCGCGGGGACGTCGCTCGACCGCGCGATCCGCTGCACGATCTTCCTGACCGACCTCGCCGGCGCGTGGGCCGACGTCAACGAGGTCTACGGTTCGTTCTTCGCCGGCGATCCGCCGGCGCGCGCCGCGATCGGGGTGGCCGCGCTGCCGAAGGGCGCGCAGATCGAGGTCGACGCGATCGTCGCGCTCTAGCCGATGAGCGTCACGGCCGAGGACGGCACCCCCGCGCGGGCGCGGATCGGCGACGACGTGCGGCCGACGCCCGTGCTGCCCGCGGCCCCCCAGACCCAGCTGCTTGGCGTCGAGGTCGGGCTCAAGGCCGAGAACCTCCAGCGCACGGGCTCGTTCAAGGTGCGCGGGGCGGCGAACAAGGTGAGCACGCTGGGCGACCGCTGCGCCGCGGGCGTCGTCACCGGCAGCGCGGGCAACCACGCGCAGGCGCTGGCGCACGCGGCCCGCGCGCGCGGTGTGCCGTGCGAGGTGTTCATGCCCGAGGGCGCCGCTGTCGAAGGTCGAGGGCGCCGAGGCACTCGGGGCGCGCGTGATCCTCGGCGGCGAGTCGGTGATGGAGTGCCTCGTGCTGGCGGCCGAGCGGGCCGAGGCGGCGGGGATGACCGTGGTCCACCCGTTCGACGACCCGGACGTCATCGCCGGCCAGGGGACGCTCGGCCTCGAGCTCGTCGAGGCGGTGCCCGACCTCGCGAAGGTCGTCGTGCCGGTCGGCGGCGGCGGGCTGGCGAGCGGGGTCGCGATCGCGGTGAAGTCGGCGCGGCCGGACGTCGAGGTCGTCGGCGTGCAGGTCGAGACGTGCGCGGCGTTCGCGGACTCGCTGCGCGGCGGGAGCGTCGTCGAGGCGCCGCGCCCGCTGACGATCGCCGACGGGATCGCGGTCAAGCGCCCCGGGAAGGTCACGCTCCCGCTCGCGCGCGAGTGGCTCGACAGCGTCGTCACCGTGGCCGAGGACGAGATCGCCGAGGCGATGGTCCTGCTGCTCGAGCGCGCCAAGCAGGTCGTCGAGGGCGCGGGTGCGGTCGGCGTCGCCGCCCTGATGTTCGAGCGCACCCCGCCCGCCGCCGCGGGGACGACGGTCGCGATCCTCTCGGGCGGCAACGTCGACGCCGGCCTGCTCGCCGAGGTCGCCCGGCGCCACGAGACGGAGATGGGCCGGCGCATGCTCGTCCAGTCGCGCATCGGCGACCGGCCGGGGTCCCTCGCGCGTCTGCTCGCCGTCGTCGGCGGCGAGGCGGCGAACATCATCGAGGTCCAGCACGTCCGCGAGGGCTCGACCTCCACGTCCGCGAGACCGCCGTCCAGCTCGTCCTCGAAACCCGGGGGCGCGACCACGCGCAGGCGGTGCTCGACGCGGTGCGAGCGGCGGGCTACGAGGCGCGCGTCCTGCGCTGAGCCCCGGCGAGCGTCGACTTTGTCGTCGATACGACGACGAAGTCGACGCTCGGTGGTCAGCGGGGGCGGCGGCGGGCGACGACGCGCAGCGGGGCGCGGCCGGGCTCGCGGCCGGGCAGCCACGCGCTGGGCCGGCGCGCGCGGGCACGGCCGTGGAGCGTGTGGATGATCGACGCCCGGCCGCTGGCGTCGGTGCGGGCCGTGCGGCGGCCGAGGAACACGCGGGCGCCGGGGACGGGGCCGAGCGCGTCGGTCACGAGGAAGCGGAAGCGCGTGCGGCGGCCGCGGACGGCGCGTTTCGGCGACACCGTCAACCGCAGCGGCAGCGCGCAGGTCGCCGTCGGCAGCGGGCGGTCGAAGGGCAGCTCCGCCTCGAACCCGCAGCCCCGGGCGTTGCGGAGCGCGATGCGCCCACGGCCCGCGCCGCGGACGCGCTCGCCCGCCCGCTCGAGCGTCACGACATCGTCGGGCGGCGCGTCGAAGCGGTAGCGCAGGCCCCACGCCTCGCCGGTCTGCGCGACGGTCCGATACGTCCACTCGGCCGGGTCCTCGGGCACCGGCGCGAAGAGGTCCCACGCGATCGCGTCACGCAGAGCCGCACGCCAGTACGGCCAGTCGTGCACGCCCTGCTTCGGCCGGTAGTCGACGTCGACGCGCGAAGAGCGCGCGGCGGCGACGAAGTCGTCGTTCTGGGCGCGAAGCTCGGCCTCGGCGAGGCCGCCGCCGGCGATCGCCGCCGGCGAGCTCTGCACGCCCGGCGCCGCGGTTCCGTCGCCGACGGTGACGAAGAGCCGCGTCGCGCGCAGGTTGTCGGTCAGCCGCGTCGGGTTGTGGCCGGTCGCGTAGAAACCGTCCACGGGGCCGAAGATCCGCTCGTAGTCGGCGCCGACCGCGCGCAGCCCGGCGGGGACCTCCGGGCGCTGATGGGCGACGAAGCCGCTGAACGTCGCGGCGCTGCCGAAGTACGACGGCAGCTGCGACGCGAGGAACGTCGAGCCCAGCCCGCCCATCGACAGCCCCGCGACCGCGTGCCAGCGGCGTCCTCCCAGCACCCGGAAGCGCTCCTCGACCAGCGGGACCAGCTCGTCGAGGAAGAACCGCTCCCAGCCGGGATCGCCGCGCCGCCCGTCGTTCCACCACGACGTGTAGAAGCCGCGCGCCGCCTCGGGCATGACGACGATCGCCTCGAGGCCGAGCTCGCGCGCCGTCCGCTCGACGTCGCCGTTCTCGGGCTTCGCCCACGTGGTGTACGAGTCGCCGACCCCGTGCAGCAGGTAGAGCACCGGGAAGCGCCGCGTGCCGTCATAGCCGTCGGGCAGCAGGACGTTCGCGCGCAGCACGCGCGGGTGGCCCGCCCCGTTGAACTCCACGTTCGCCGGATCGACGTGCCTCGAGGGCGTGTCGATCGTGACCAGCTCGGCGGCCGGCGCCGGCGCGGCGGCGAGCAGGGTGAGGCAGAGCGCGACGAGCAGGCTGCGGAGCACAGCCGCCGAGACTACTCCCCGGCGAGCGGCGTGACGTACGCACCCGAGAGGCCGCCGTCGACGAGGAACGTCGACGCCGTCACGAACGACGACTCGTCGCTGGCCAGGAAGAGCACGCCGTTCGCGATCTCGCGCGCCCGCGCGAACCGGCCCATCGGGACGTGCACGAGGCGCCGCTGCGCGGCCTCCGGGTCGCTCGCGTAGAGCTTCTGGAGCAGCGGCGTGTCGACCGGGCCGGGGCAGAGCGCGTTGACGCGGACGCCCTGGCGGGCGAACTGCACGCCGAGCTCGCGCGACAGCGAGAGGACGCCGCCCTTGGACGCCGTGTAGGAGATCTGCGACGTCGCCGCGCCCATCACCGCGACGAACGACGCCGTGTTGATGACCGACCCGCGGGTGGGCGGGTCGTTCTCGAGCAGGTGGGGGATCCCGTGCTTGCAGCACAAAAAGACCGACTTCAGGTTGACGTCCTGCACGCGCTGCCACGCCTCGAGCGTCGTGTCGAGGACGGACGCGTCGTCGGGCGGCGAGATCCCGGCGTTGTTGAACAGCACGTCGATGCGGCCGAACTCCTCGCGCACCGCGCGGTACATGCCGGACACGGCGCCCTCGTCGACGACGTCGACGCGCAACGCGCGGTCGACGTCCGGCGACTCGTTGAGGTCGACGCCGACCACGGTCGCGCCCTCCGCGCGGAAGACGCGCGCCGTCTCGGCCCCGATCCCGCTCGCGGTGCCGGTGATGACGCAGACCTTGCCGTCGAGGCGCCCCGCCATCGCTAGCCCTCCGTCGAGAAGAAGATCGTCTTGACCTCGGTGTAGTGGTCGGTGGCGTGCGGCCCCAGCTCGCGCCCGACGCCCGACTGCTTGAAGCCGCCGAACGGCGTCGCCACGCGCACCGACGTGTTCGAGTTCACCGACAGGTTGCCGGCCTCCACGGCCCGCGCCATCCGCATCGCCTTCGCGCCGTCGCGCGTCCACACCGACCCGCTGAGCCCGTAGATCGTGTCGTTGGCGATGTCGACGGCCTCGGCCTCGGTGCGGAACGGGATGACCGCCGCGACCGGCCCGAAGATCTCCTCGCTCACCGCCCGCTCGTCGCGCGAGACGGGGCACAGGACGGTCGGCGGGAACCAGTAGCCGGCGCCCGCCGGCGCGCTTCCCTGGATCGCGATCGGCGCGTCCGGCGGCACGAACGACGCGACGGTGTCGCGCTGCGCGGCCGAGATCAGCGGGCCCATCTGCGTCGCGTCGTCGAGCGGGTCGCCGACCTTCATCGCCTCGACGTGCTCCTCCAGCGCGTCCATGAACCGGTCGAGCGCCGAGTGCTCGACGAGGATCCGCGACCGCGCGCAGCAGTCCTGGCCGGCGTTGCCGAACACCGCGCCGGGAGCGGCGGCCGCGGCCCGGTCGAGGTCGGCGTCGGCGAAGACGATGTTCGCCGACTTGCCGCCGAGCTCGAGCGTCACGCGCTTGATCGTCCCGGACGCCCGCTCGGCGATCTGGCGCCCTACGGCGGTCGACCCGGTGAACGCGACCTTCGCCACGTCGGCGTGCTCGACGAGCCGCGCGCCGACGTCCGACCCGCGCCCGACGACGACGTTGACGACGCCCTCGGGCAGGATCTCGGCGGCGATCTGCTCGAAGCGCATCGNAGACTTCAGGTTGACGTCCTGCACGCGCTGCCACGCCTCGAGCGTCGTGTCGAGGACGGACGCGTCGTCGGGCGGCGAGATCCCGGCGTTGTTGAACAGCACGTCGATGCGGCCGAACTCCTCGCGCACCGCGCGGTACATGCCGGACACGGCGCCCTCGTCGACGACGTCGACGCGCAACGCGGTCGACGTCCGGCGACTCGTTGAGGTCGACGCCGACCACGGTCGCGCCCTCCGCGCGAAGACGCGCGCCGTCTCGGCCCCGATCCCGCTCGCGGTGCCGGTGATGACGCAGACCTTGCCGTCGAGGCGCCCCGCCATCGCTAGCCCTCCGTCGAGAAGAAGATCGTCTTGACCTCGGTGTAGTGGTCGGTATGCGTGCGGCCCAGCTCGCGCCCGACGCCCGACTGCTTGGAAGCCGCCGAACGGCGTCGCCACGCGCACCGACGTGTTCGAGTTCACCGACAGGTTGCCGGCCTCCACGGCCCGCGCCATCCGCATCGCCTTCGCGCCGTCGCGCGTCCACACCGACCCGCTGAGCCCGTAGATCGTGTCGTTGGCGATGTCGACGGCCTCGGCCTCGGTGCGGAACGGGATGACCGCCGCGACCGGCCCGAAGATCTCCTCGCTCACCGCCCGCTCGTCGCGCGAGACGGGCACAGGACGGTCGGCGGGAACCAGTAGCCGGCGCCCCATCGGCGCGCTTCCCTGGATCGCGATCGGCGCGTCCGGCGGCACGAACGACGCGACGGTGTCGCGCTGCGCGGCCGAGATCAGCGGGCCCATCTGCGTCGCGTCGTCGAGCGGGTCGCCGACCTTCATCGCCTCGACGTGCTCCTCCAGCGCGTCCATGAACCGGTCGAGCGCCGAGTGCTCGACGAGGATCGCGACCGCGCGCAGCAGTCCTGGCCGGCGTTGCCGAAGACCGCGCCGGGGGCGGCCGCCGCCGCGCGCTCGAGGTCGGCGTCGGCGAAGACGATGTTCGCCGACTTGCCGCCCAGCTCGAGCGTCACGCGCTTGATCGTCTGCGCAGCGCCCGCCGCGATGCCGCGGCCGACCTCCGTCGACCCGGTGAACGCGACCTTGGCGACGTCGGGGTGCTCGACGAGCCGGTTTCCCACATCACGGGCGGGCCGACGACCACGTTGACGACGTGCTCGGGCAGCCCGGCCTCGAGCGCCAGCTCGGCGAACCGCAGCGCGCTGAGCGGCGTCAGCTCGGCCGGCTTGAGCACGACGGTGTTGCCCGCCGCCAGCAGCCGGCGCCATCTTCCACGCGGCGATGGTCAGCGGGAAGTTCCACGGCACGATCAGCGCGACGACGCCCAGCGGTTCGCGGACCGTGAACGCCTGACCGCCGGCCACCGGGATCGTGTCGCCGAGGATCCGCTCCGGCATCCCGGCGTAGTAGCGGAAGGTGTCGACCACCATCTGCATCTCGCCGCGCGCGCCGAGATCGGCTTGCCGCCGTTGCGCGCCTCGAGGACGGCGAGCTCCTCGTGCGCCTCCTCCAGGCGCGACGCGAGCCGGTGCAGCAGCGAGGCGCGGTCGCCGGGGGCGAGGTCGCGCCACGCACCGAACGCCTCCTTCGCGCGGGCGACGGCCTCGTCGGCCTGCTCGACGCCCGCGCGCGGGACCTCCTCGAGCACCGCCTCGGTGGCGGGCTCGATGACCTGGAGGGTGTCGGCGGCCACTATGACCCGGAGCCGGGCGCCAAGCGGCGGCGACTGCGGCCCCGGCGGCGGCTCCTCGTCGACCACGCCGGCCGCGTCGTCGAACTGGATCTGGCGCACCGGGCCGGTGAACGTGTGGCGCGCGCTGATGAGCCACCACAGCCCGACGGCGATGAGCACGACGGCCACCGTCACGGGCGCGTAGTTGAACGACTTCGCGTCGAACTCGTCGTTCCACGGCACGGAGGCCGGCGTGAACGGCAGCGAGAAGATGACGACCGAGATCGCGACCCAGACCACCGCGATCGGGTTGATCCACTTGTACTTCTTGCCGAGGTTCCAGGGCCCGGCTCCCAGCTGTCGCCCTTGCGCCAGCGCAGGTACACCGGCATCACGTAGGCGATGTAGAGCCCGATCACCGTGATCGACACGACCGCGACGAAGGCGTAGGGGAGGCCCTCCTCCTCGCCGATGAGCGCCGGCAGCGTGACGATCAGCGAGCAGGTGGCCATGAACAGCACCGAGTAGGCGGGAACACGGTGGTGGTTGAGCCGCGTCCAGATGCGCCAGCCGGGCACGGCACGGTCACGGGAGAACGCGTAGCACATGCGCGACGCGCTCGTGAGGCCCGCCATGCCGCAGAAGAGCTGCCCGACCGTGGCGATGAGGATGATCGCCTTCTGCCAGCCGGTGCCCAGCGCGCCCTCGAAGATCGCGAACACGGTCCCGCCGCCCTCGTTCACGGCGGCGGGGTCCTGCACCGCGAACGTGATGGCGAGCAGGACGAGCCACCCGAACACGGCGGCCCAGAACACCGAGCGCCACAGGCCCTTCGCGGCGGCCTCGGAGGCCCCGTGCGTCTCCTCGGAGATGTGCGCGGAGGCGTCGTACCCCGTCTGCGTGTACATCGTCAGCAGGAACCCGAGCGGCAGGACGTAGAACCAGAACATCCCGCCGCCGGTGCCGTCGCCGAAGCCCGAGTTGTTGATGCGCTCGGTGAACACGAAGTCCGCGCTCTGGTGCGTGTTCGGCACGAAGATGAGGATCGCGATGATCACGGCGACGCCGATGACGTGCCAGGCGACGGAGATGTCGTTGAAGCGCGCCACGAGCGGCGAGGAGAAGATGTTGATCAGCGCGTGCAGCAGCAGGATCGCCGCGAACAGCCAGAACGTGTCGCGGAGGATCGAGCCGTCGTCGGCGAAGTTGATGATCCCGAGGTCGACCGAGTACAGGCCGAGCAGCGCGTTGAGGAACGTCGCGGCGCCGTAGTCGACCGACGCGACGACGCCGACGAGGCCGATGAGGTTGAACCAGCCGGTGAACCAGCCCCAGGTCTTGCCGCCGAGCTCGGACGCCCACCAGTAGATCCCGCCCGCCGTCGGATAGGCCGAGACGAGCTCGGACATCGAGAACGCGACGAACAGGATGATCCCGCAGATGATCGGCCAGCCCCACGAGATGGCGATCGGGCCGCCGTTGTTCCAGCCCTGGCCGTAGGTGGTGAAGCAGCCGGCGAGGACCGAGATGATCGTGAACGAGATCGCGAAGTTCGAGAACCCGCTCCAGGCGCGCTTCAGGCTCTGCTCGTAGCCGAGCTCCGCCAGGCGCTCCTCGTCGCTCTTCACGACCGGCTGCTTGACCTCTGTCGCCATCCCGCCCTCCTCCTCAGAAAGGTGTGGCGCGCGAGCCTAAGCGCGCGCGGGGATCTCGTCAACTGGCGCGATCGCGCTCCTGCGTCGGCGGCAGGTCGCTCGCCAGCGCGCCGATGATCGTCTGGAGCCAGGCCCGTTCGTCCGGCTGCGCGGCGCGCATCCTCCTTCTCGCCCAGGCGGTCAGATCCTGCCGTGAGCCGACCGCTCCGAGCGGTCCGGAGAGCCCGTACCGGCCGTCGGCGAGGGCCCACAGCCCGCCCGGGCAGTCGCGCCGGATCCGCAGCTGCTCGACCGAGCGCGCCCCGCGCAGCTCGCGCACGTCGGCGGGGTCGCCGTCGGTCTCCGACCACCGCCAGCTCGAGAACACGGGACGGCGCCCGTGGATCTGCCGGGACGGTCGCGCCGGCGGCCCGATCGGACCGTCGCGCCAGCGCTCGAGCAGCTTCGGCATCTCGCGCGCGGCGGCGGTGCGCAGCAGCACGTGAAGCCGGTCGCCCGGGCGCAGCCGCGTCGAGCCGCGCGGCGGGATCGCCTCGTCGCCGCGCACGATGACGTTCACCACCGCGTCGCGCGGCAGCCCGAGGTCGCGCACGGCCGCGCCGGCGATCGCGTCTTCGTGACCGATCGGGTACTCGAGCACCTCCGCGCCGAGCCGCCGGATCGTGCCGGCCTCGACGAGCGGTCGCGGCAGCGCGGGCTCGTTGGTGGTCATGCCGAGGCGGCGCGCGACCCACTCGAACGTCGACCCCTGGACCAGCGTCGAGATGAGGACGGCGAAGAACACGATGTTGAACAGCTCGCGCGCGCCCTCGACGCCCTCGATCACCGGGAACGTCGCGAGCACGACCGGCACCGCGCCGCGCAGCCCCGCCCAGTCGAGGACGAGCCGCTCGCGGAACGAGAAGCCCATCGGCAGCAGCGACGCGAAGACCGCGACGGGCCGCGCGACGAGCAGCACGACGAGCGCGAGGATCGTCCCCTCGATCGCGACCTCGCCGAGGTCGCCGGGGAAGACGAGCAGGCCGAGCGTCGTGAACATCGCGAGCTGGGCGACCCAGCCGAGGCCCTGGTGGAACGCGGCGACGGTCTGGCGCGCGGGGACGGTCGCGCTGCCGAGGATGAGCCCCGACAGGTAGACGGCGAGGAAGCCCGAGCCGTGCAGGACGTCGGCGCCGCCGAACGCGAGCGCCGCCGTGGCCAGCGACGCGACGGGGTACAGGCCCGGCGTCTCGAGCCGCGCGCGCCGGAAGCCCTGCACGGCGAGCCACCCGACGGCGACGCCGACGATGGCGCCGATCCCCAGCTCGGAGATCACGAGCAGGGCCGCGTCGCCCGTGCCGAACTCCGGGTCGGTCAGCGCCTCGATGCAGGCGAGGACGAAGATGACCGCCACCGGGTCGTTCATGCCGGACTCGCCCTCGAGCGTCTGGGCGAGCCGTCGCCGCAGCGTCGAGTGGCGCAGCAGCGCGAAGATCGCCGCCCCGTCCGTCGAGGCGAGGATCGACCCGAGCAGGAGCCCCTCGAGCAGCGAGAAGTCGAACAGCAGCGTCGACGCGGCGCCGGCGACGAGCGCGGTCAGCGCGGTGCCTACCGTCGCCAGGCTGATCGACGCGCCGAGCACCGGGCGGACCTCGGCGAGCCCCGAGTTGAGGCCGCCCTCGAACAGGATCAGCCCGAGGGCGATGATGCCGATCGAGCGCGCAAGCTCGTAGTCGGTGAACTCGTCGCCGAACCCGATCCAGCCGAAGCCGTCGGACCCGACGACCATCCCCAGGCCGAGGAACAGCAGCAGCGACGGCACGCGCACGCGCCCGGCCACGAGCGAGGCGAGCAGGCCGCTCGCGAGCAGCGCGCCCGCGACCAGGATCAGCTCGCCGTCGTGCAAGGTCTACAGCCGCTCGAAGCCCCGGAACCGCTCCCAGTCGGTCACCGCGGCGTCGAACGCCGCGAGCTCGACGTCGGCGTAGTTGAGGTAGTGGTCGACGACGTCGTCGCCGAAGGCCGCGCGCGCCACCGCGCTGCCGGCGAACAGGTCGCGCGCGTCGCGCAGCGTCGCCGGGACACGCGGCTTCTCGGACTCGTAGGCGTTGCCCTCGAACGCCGGCTCGAGCGCGAGCCCTTCGTCGACGCCGTGCAACCCCGCGGCGATCATCGCGGCGAGCGCGAGGTACGGGTTGACGTCGCCGCCCGGGACGCGGTTCTCGACGCGCAGCGACGGCCCGTGGCCGACCACGCGGTACGAGCACGTGCGGTTGTCGCGGCCCCACGCGACCGCGGTGGGCGCGAACGAGCCCGGCTGGAAGCGCTTGTACGAGTTGACGTTCGGTGCGTAGAAGAGCGTCAGCTCGCGCAGCGCCGCGAGCTGGCCGGCGAGGAACGCGTCGAACAGCGCCTGGTCCTCGGCGAACCCACGGCCGCCGCCGTCGCCCTGCAGACTGAGATGAATATGACATGAGCTCCCTTCCCGCTCGTCGAACTTCGCCATGTAGGTGATCGCCATGCCCTCCTGGGCGGCGATCTCCTTGGCGCCGTTCTTGTAGACCGCGTGCTCGTCGGCGGCCCGCAGCACCGGCCCGTAGCGGAAGTTGATCTCGTGCTGGCCGAGGTTGCACTCGCCCTTGGAGTTCTCGACCTCCATGCTCGCGCCGGCCATCGCGTTGCGGATGCGGCGGATGAGCGGCTCGACCCGCGCCGTGCCGAGCAGCGAGTAGTCGACGTTGTAGAGGTTGGCCGGCCGCAGCCCGCGGTACGCGCGCTCCTGCGCCTCCTCGTACGTGTCGCGGAACACGATGAACTCGAGCTCCGTCGCGCCGAAGGCCTGGAGGCCGCGCTCGGCGAGGCGGTCGATCTGCCGGCGCAGGATCTGCCGCGGCGACGCGACGACGTCGCTGCCGTCGTGCCAGTGCACGTCGGCCATGAGCATCGCGGTGCCGGGCAGCCACGGGACGGGGCGCAGCGTGTCGAAGTCGGGCTTCAGGCTGAAGTCGCCGTAGCCGCGCTCCCACGACGCCATCGCGTAGCCGCCGACCGTGTTCATGTCGACGTCGACGGCGAGCAGGTAGTTGCAGCCCTCCGCGCCGTGCTCGACGACGTCGTGGAGGAAGTGCTGCGCGACGAGCCGCTTGCCCATGAGGCGGCCCTGCATGTCGGCCAGCGCGAGGACGACGGTGTCGATGCGGCCCGCCTCGATCTCCGCGCGAAGGTCGTCGAGCGTCATGCGCCCGGACGGTATATGAACGTGCCATGCGAATCGCGGTCGTCGGGGGAGGGGTCGTCGGATGCGCGGTCGCGCTCGAGCTGGCGCGCCGCGACGCGGCCGTCGTGCTGTTCGAGGCCGAGCCGGAGCTGGGCCTCGCGGCGAGCGGGACGAACTCCGGGATCCTGCACACCGGGTTCGACTCGACCCCCGGCGAGCTCGAGACCGAGCTGATCCTGCGGGGCGCCGCGCTGCGCCCGCGGGTGATCGGGGAGCTGGGGATCCCGGTACTGAAGTGCGGCGCCGAGCTGGGCGGCGCACCGCCGGAGCTGCTCGACAACGCGCGCCGCAACGGCGTCGAGGCGGAGCTGCGCGAGGACGGCACGCTCGTCGTGCCCGGCGAGTGGGTGACCGACCCCGTGGCGTACACGCTCGGCCTCGGCGCCGCGGCCGAGGCGGCGGGGGCCGAGCTGCGCACCGGCGCCCGCGTCGACGACGACCTGCCCGGCTTCGACCGCGTCGTCAACTGCGCCGGCCTGCACGCCGACACCGTCGCGCGGCTGTTCGGCGACCGGTCGTTCGAGGTCTATCCGCGCAAGGGCGAGTTCCTCGTCTTCGCCGTGCCGCTCGACCGGATCCTGCTGCCCGTGCCGGCGAAGGGGACGAAGGGCGTGCTCGTCTTCCCGACGCTCGACGGCCGCTGCGTCGCGGGGCCGACGGCGGTCGACGCCGACGACAAGGACGACTGGTCGGTGCGCGAGCGCGCGCGCGAGGAGATCGTCGCCAAGGCGGTGGCCATGCACCCGCCGCTCGACGGCGCACGGCCAGTCGCTGCCTACGCCGGGCTGCGGCCGGCCGGCCGCGGCGTGAACTACGTCGTCGGCCCGTCGCGCGCCGACGCGCGGCTCGTCAACGTGGCCGCCATCCGCTCGACCGGGCTGAGCGCGTCGCTCGGCATCGCCGAGCACGTCGCCGACCTGCTGGTGGAGGGGCCGGCGCGCAGGCCGCTCGCACCCGGGCGCCCGCCCGTCGCCGCGGGTCCGTGGTGGCGGCGCACCGCCGAGCACCGGGCCATCGTGTGAGCGGCCTGCTGCTCGGCATCGACGAGGGCACGACCGCGGTCAAGGCCGTCCTCTACGACCTCGACCTGCGGCCGGTGGCGGCGCGCGAGCGGCGCGTGCCGGCGTCGCACCCGGCGCCGGGGCGCGTGGAGCGCGACGCCGAGGCCGTGCTCGCGGCCGTGGTCGAAGCCGTGGGCGAGCTGCTGCACGAGGCGCGCGAGCCGGTCGTCGCGTGTGGCCTCGACCACGAGGGCGAGTCGGTGCTCGCGTGGGACGCCGAGACCGGCGCACCGCTGACGCCGATCGTCGTCTGGCAGGACAAGCGCGGGGAGCCGTTCCTCGACGCGTTCGACGCGACGGCCGCCGCGGAGGTGCAGCGGCGCAGCTCGCTGCCGCTCGACCCGTACTTCTCGGCGAGCAAGCTCGCCTGGATCGCCGCCGAGGGCATCGCCCGCGAGGGTGTGCGCCTCGGCACCGTCGACGCGTTCCTCGCCGACCGGCTCGGGGCCGGCTTTGCGACCGACGCCTCGACCGCGTCACGGACGCAGCTCTGCGCCCCCGGCGCGCCGGACTGGGACCCGCGGCTGTGCGAGCTGTTCGGCGTCCCGCGCTCGAGCCTCCCGCCGATCGGCGACAGCGCCGGGGCGCTCGGCGTGCTGCGCCACGCGACGTGGCCCGCCGAGGTGCCGCTGACCGCGCGCGTCGTCGACCAGCAGGCCGCGCTGGCCGGGTCGGGCTGCGTCGAGCCCGGCCGCGCCAAGGCGACGTACGGGACCGGCGTCTTCGTCCTCGCGCACGCGGGCGACACCGCGCCCGACGCCGGCGGAACCCTGCTGCCGACGGTGGCGTGGCGGATCGGCGGTCGCGTCGAGTACGCGCTCGACGGCGGCGTGTTCAGCGCGGGGGCGCTGCTCGAGTGGCTGAGCCGTGACCTGGGGCTGGCGGGGGACCCGGCGGCACTGGCCGCGCTGGCGCGCGAGGCGCCCGACAGCGGCGGCGTCCGCGTGCTGCCCGCGCTCGCCGGCCTCGGGGCGCCGTGGTGGCGGCCGCAGGCGCGCGCGGTGATCGCGGGGATGACCGGCGGGTCGCGGCCCGCGCACGTCGCGCGCGCGGCGCTCGAGGCGATCGCCTGGCGGGTCGCCGACATCGTCGAGGTCGTGAGCGAGCACGCGCCGCTCGACGTCCTGCGCGTCGACGGCGGCCTCACGCGCGACGACCTCCTGCTCGAGCTCCAGGCGTCGGCGGCGGGGGTGGTGGTGGAGCGCGGCGCGGTCGACGCGACCGCGGCTGGGGCGGCGGCGCTCGCCGCGGTGGGCGCCGGCCTGTGGGAGTCGACGCGCGAGATCGGCGAGCGGATCGCGCCGGGCGAGCGCTTCGAGCCGCGGCGCGACGCGGCATGGCGTCGCGAGGAGCACGCGGCGTGGCGGGCGTTCGTCGAGGCGGCGGCCGGCGTCTAGCTCGTGCCCGCGGCGTCCGGCGGGATCAGCCCGGCGATGATGTGCTCCGTCCCCGCGAGGTGCTCGCGGAGGATGCGGATCGCGCCGACGCCGTCGCCGCCGCGCAGGCACTTCACGATCCGGCGGTGCTCGACGTTCGCGTGCTCGAGGACGGTGCGCGGATGGGCGATGAGGTCGATCAGCTCGCTCATCTGGCCCTGCACGTCGGTCATCATCGCGACGAGGCGCGGCGTTCCTGTCGCCTCGGCCAGCGCGATGTGGAAGCGGACGTCCGCGCGGCGGTAGGCGTCGAAGTCGGGCGGCTCGTCCATGGTCTCGATGAGCGTGTCGAGCTGCTCGAACGCGCCCGTGTTCCCGCGCTCGGCCGCGAGCAGGGCGGCACCGCACTCGATCGCCACGCGCTGGTCGAGGACGTCGTGCCAGTCCGAGCGCAGCTTGCGCCGTCCCGACGACGTCGGCGGCGCCTCGGCGACGAACGTCCCCCCGCTCCGCCCGCGCAGCGAGATGAGGTGGCCGGACTGCACGAGCGTCGTCAGCGCCTGGCGCAGCGTCGAGCGCGAGATCCCGAGCTGCTCGGCCAGCTCGCGCTCGGGCGGCAGCCGCGTCCCGGGCCCGAGCAGCCCGAGCCGGATCGCGGTGCCGAGCCGCTCGACGGTCTCCTCGAAGGTCGTCGGGGGCTGGACCTTGTCGAACACCGCGCCGAGCGCCGTGGCCCCGTCCATGGCTGGAGCCTAGTGCCAATCACGGCTCCTGCCGCAACAGCGCCCGGCGGACCTTGCCGCTCGCGGTCTTCGGCAGCTCGTCGGCGAACTCGACGATCCGCGGGTACTTGTAGGGCGCGGTCTGGCGCTTGACGTGCTCCTGGAGCTCGCGGGCAAGCGCGTCGCCGGGCTCGTGGCCCGGCCGCGCGACGACGACCGCGCGGACGACCGACCCTCGCTCGGCGTCGGGCGCGGCCACGACCGCCGCCTCGGCGACCGCCGGGTGCGCGACGAGCGCCGACTCGACCTCGAACGGCCCGATCCGGTAGCCGGCGGAGATGATCACGTCATCCGTGCGGCCCTCGAAGAACAGGTAGCCGTCCCCGTCCTGGCGGACGCGGTCGCCGGTGCGCCACGGCCGGTCGCGCGGCGGCCCGAGGCAGAACGTCGGGACCGTCGCCGGGTCGGCGACCAGCTCGCCGTCGTCGATCCACAGCCGGACGCCGGGCAGCGCGCGGCCCATCGAGCCGGGGCGCGCCGGCTCGCCGAGCGGAGCGCCGGTGAGCTGCCCGGTCTCGGTCTGCCCGTAGCCGTCGCGGATCTCGAGGCCGGTGGCCTCCGCCCACGCGCGCAGCACCTCCGGGTCGAGCGCCTCTCGGCGGCGACGAGGCTGCGCAGCGCCGGGAAGGGCCGCAGTCGCGCGCGCTTGGCGATGACGCGGTACTCGGTCGGCGCCATGCACAGCACGTTCACCGACTCGCGCTCGAGCAGCGCCAGCCGCTCCTCGGGGTCGAAGCGGGCGTCGTGGAGCACCGCCGCAGCGCCACGCAGCCACGGCGCGATGAACACGTTGCGCGCGGACTTCGACCACCCGCTCGCCGCCGTGCACCACACGAGGTCGCCGGGCCGCGCGTCGAGCCAGTGCTCGGCCTGGAGCCGCTGGCCGGTCCAGTAGCGCTGCGCGTGGAGGATCGGCTTCGGCTCGCCCGCGGTGCCGCTCGTGAAGGTGACGAGCAGCGGATCCTCGGGTCCCAGCTCCGCGGCGGGCGCGGGCTCGGCCGCGAACAGCGCCTCGTCGGGCACCCAGAGGACGTCGCAGGACGGCGCCGCGGCCTCCACCTCGAGCCGGTCGCGCTCGTCGGCGAGGACGAGCCGCGGCCGCGTCGCGTCCATGCGCAGCCGCAGGTCCTTGCCGCGGAGCTGCTCGGTGCACGGCAGCGCGACGGCGCCGAGGCGGAAGCACGCGACCATCGTCAGCACCCACTCCGGCCGGTTGCCGACGACCGTCATCACGACGTCCCCGCGGCCGACGCCGCGGGCGGCGAGCGCGCCGGCCAGGCGAGCGGAGCGGTCGGCGACGTCGCCGAACGACCAGTCCCGCCGCGCCCCGTCGCGCGCCAGCTCCACCAGCGCGAGGCGCCCGGCGGCGCCGCGTCGACGACGTCGGAGGCGAAGTTCACGGCCGGGGAGCCTAGGGCGGGCCGCCCCTGCGACACTCTGGGCATGGCCGTCGCGACCCAGAGCTACTACGAGAAGACCGATGAGCAGAAGGCGATCACCGAGATGGTGCGCCAGTTCACGGACGAGCAGATCCTTCCCAACGCCGAGAAGTACGACCACGAGGACTCGTTCCCGGAGCCGATCGTCGAGCAGATGAAGGAGCTCGGCCTCTTCGGGATCACGATCCCGGAGGAGTACGGCGGGCTCGGGCTCGACCTGACGACGTACACGATGGTCGTCGAGGAGCTGTCGCGCGGCTGGATCTCGATCAGCGGCGTCATCAACACCCACTTCATCGGGACCTACCTGCTCCTGAAGTTCGGGACCGAGGAGCAGAAGCAGAAGTACCTGCCGCAGATGGCGACGGCGCGCGCTGCGCGCCGCGTTCTCGCTCTCCGAGCCCGAGCTCGGCTCCGACGTCCAGGCGATCAAGACCGCCGCCAAGAAGGTCGACGGCGACGCCTACGAGATCAACGGGCAGAAGATGTGGGTCACCAACGGCCTGCGCTCGGGGATCGTCTTCACCCTCGTCAAGACCGACCCGGACGCCGAGCCGCGCCACAAGGGCATGACGTGCTTCATCTGCGAGAAGGAGCCGGGCGTCGGCGAGAACACGGGCGAGTACGCCGGGTTCACCGTCCCGCCGCAGCTCAAGAAGATGGGCTACAAGGGCGTCGAGTCGACCGAGCTCGTCTTCGACGGCTACAAGTGCCCCGCGGAGAACATCCTGGGCGGCGAGGACGCCGGCCTCAACAAGGGCTTCGCGCAGATGATGGACGCGCTCGAGGTCGGCCGCGTGAACGTGGCCGCCCGCGGCGTCGGCCTGGCCCAGCGCGCGTTCGAGCTGGGCATCCGCTACGCCCAGGAGCGCAAGACGTTCGGCAAGCCGATCGCCGAGCACCAGGCGATCTACTTCAAGCTCGCCGACATGGGCACGCAGATCGAGGCGGCGCGGATGATGACGCTCAAGGCGGCCCGGATGAAGGACGCCGGCGAGCGGTCGGACCTCGAGGCCGGCATGGCCAAGCTCTTCGCGTCCGAGGCCGGTCGCTTCTGCGCCGAGGAGTCGCTGCGCATCCACGGCGGCTACGGGTACTCCAAGGAGTACGAGATCGAGCGGCTCTACCGCGACGCGCCGCTGCTGCTGATCGGCGAGGGCACGTCCGAGATCCAGAAGATGGTCATCGGCAAGAAGCTCCTCCAGCGGTACAAGATCTAGTGGCCAGCGACGGTGCCGCGGACGTTCATGGTCGGCTGCGCGCGCGTTCCCGCTCGAGCTGCGCGCGCAGCTGAGGCAGGCGCCGCTGGAGGTGCAGCTCGGGCAGCCGCGCGTCGGCGACCACCGCGTGGGTCACATCGATCCCGCGCTCGTGGAAGAGCCGCAGGCTCGTCAGATGAGCGGCGAATGCGAAGACGCGCTCGTTGAGGTCTCGCACCGCGATGAGGCTGGCCGTCGCGCCGTCGTCGAGGAGGTACTCGCTGAAGGCCCGAGCACAGCAGATCGACGCCGCGAGCTGCCGCCACGCAAGGGCGGTCTGCTTGTTCGTCAACTCGCTGTTGCGGACGCGACTCTCCATGCACCGCTGAGGGTGCATAACCCACAGCGGTATCGGCGACGCTTCAGGCCGCGTGATCTCGATCTCGATCGCCGAGTCCCGTATGTCGTCCGGCTCGAGGCCGTGCACTTGCTTGAGGAAGTCGAGCCGTCGTTCGCGGTCTTCGCTGTCGACGAAGCTCGCCACGCCGGAGAGGGGATTCATGCGATCGCGCCACCGACGCGCGATGCTGACCGTGCCTCCGAGCAACTCCGCCGCCCTCCGGATCTCAGCCGCGCCCGCCCAGGAAGTCGATGTCGCGGCTGGCGACCTGATCGCTCGCGAGGGCTCCGAGCCGGTCGCTGAGCTGGGCCACCCAGATCGCCACCGCCTGTCCGCCGACGAGGACGACCTTGTGATCGGCGACGACCTCTTCGAGACGCGCGAGGATCCGTTCGGCCTCCTCCAAACTGAGGGGAGGCGCTGCTTCGTCGTCGGCGTCCGCCGGAGGGGACTCGTCCGTCAGGAGAGAGACTTCGCGCTGGACAGCTTGATGCGCGCACGGGAAGGCGGAAAGGCGAACGCCTCGGTCTCGCGCTTCATCTGCGCCATGTCCTTGCTCCCGGATCGGAGATCCTGCGCGTCCCTCTGACGGGACCGCTCCTTCTCGACGAGGCGCTGATGCGGGGTGAAAGCTGAGAGCGTCATGACGTTGCGAATCAGATGGTACCGCTGCAAAACGAGGTTTCCCAGTCTCGTCGGCTACGAACCGATCTTGCTTGAGTCCTGGTGGATCCGGAGCAGATAGGGTGACCTCCTCCGTGGCCAGCGACGCGATCACCCTCCTCGAGCAGGCGGTCACCCGGTTCATCGACGAGGTGCCCGCGTTCAAGCCGATGAAGCTCGTCGTGAAGGTGGAGCTTCAGGGGCGCGGCGACACCCAGCAGTTCCGCGTCGAGCTGCCGGGGCCGAAGGTCACGAAGGACATCGCCGCCGACGCGAAGGTCATGGTCCACATGCAGCGCGCGTTCTTCAACGAGATGGCGAAGGACGCGAAGGTCGCCGACTGGCGCGAGGCGTTCACCTATGGCCAGGCGAAGGCGAGCGGGCCGACGCAGATCCTCCAGCTCATCGAGCGCGTCGTGGACAAGCACGACGAGCGCGCCCGCACCCGCCGCGCCCGCCACTAGCCGCTCGTGGCGCGCCTGCTCGCCGCGCTCGACCCCCCGCCGTCGCCGGCGCGGGTGGAGCCGCCGTCGCGCGCGCCGTTCGTCGTGGGCGCGGTGCAGGAGCGCTGGCGGGCCGATCCCGGCGAGCACGAGGCGGCGTTGCTCGACGGGGTGCGGACCGCTGCCGCGGCCGGCGCCCAGCTCGTCTGCCTCCAGGAGCTGACGCTCTCGCGCTACCTCGACGGCGCGGCGCCGGAGGAGCTGCCCGGCGGCTCGACGCACGACTTCGCGGCGCGGGTGGCCTCCGAGGCCGGCGTGCCGGTGCTGGCCTCGCTCTACGAGCGGGCGGGGGAGGACGGGCGCGGCTTCAACACGGCGATCGTCGTCGGGGCGGACGGGCGGCTGCTCGGGCGCACGCGCAAGCTCCACATCCCCTCGAGCAGCGGGTACGGCGAGGATCGCTTCTTCGACGGCGGGCCGGCCGGCGACGACGCGTTCCCGCTCGTCGCCCTGGGCGACGCGCGCGTCGCCTCGCCTACGTGCTACGACCAGTGGTTCCCGGAGGTCGCGCGCGCGTACGGGCTGGCCGGGGCCGACGTCGTCGTCTACCCGTCGGCGATCGGGTCCGAGCCGGGGCGACCGGACTTCGACACGCAGCCGATGTGGCAGCAGGTCATCGTCGGCGGCGCGATCGCCAACGGCCTGTTCGCGGTCGCCGTCAACCGCTGCGGCACCGAGGGCGACATGGCGTTCTACGGGTCGTCGTTCGTCGCCGACCCCTACGGCCGCGTGCTCGTCCAGGCCCCGCGCGACGAGCCGGCAGTGCTCGTCGCCGCGCTCGACCTCGACCAGCGGCGCGACTGGCTCGAAGCGTTCCCCTTCTTCGGTGCGCGGCGCCCCGACGCGTACCGGGTGCTCGCCGACGGCTGAGCGGCGCTACGCGCCGGGCTTGGCCACCATGTCGGCGATCACCAGCACGAGCACCGCGAGCTCGATCCGCGAGTAGAGGATCACCCGCTCGGCGAGCGGGCGCGCGTCCTCGGCGAGCGATCCGCCGGCCGTCTCCACCCGCTCGGCCAGCTCGCCGGCGGAGCGCCCGATCAGCGCGCCGCCGACGCCGAACGCGGCGACGAGCCCGATGACGCCGATCACTACCCACGTGTCGCTGAAGCTCCAGACCTCGGAGTCGCCGATCATCCCGAACCCGGTGAGGAGGAGGACGACGCCCGCGCTCGGATGCGCGCGGCTCGCCCACCAGTTCGCGTTGATCGAGAAGGTGCCGAACACGGCTCCACCGGCGTGCAGCGCGCGCGAGGCGAGGATGACGATCGCGAGCCCCGACCCGAACCACGTCGCGATGGCCAGGATGTGCAGGAACAGGAGTAGCTCGTACCAGGACATGGGCGGATTACACCGGGTCGTCCGGACGGGGCAGCCGGACCCGACGTTCGTCGGATGCGGCGCCGCGGCCCCGCGCCGAGGGTTACCCCATGTCCACGCGCCGCCTGCTCCTGCCCGCCCTCGCCGTGCTGCTCGCGCTCCTGCCCGCCGCCGCCGCCCACGCCGGTTCGTCGGCCGCCGCTGACGGCTCACGCCTGCTCGTCCGGGCACCAGTAGGTGGTCCGGCCGCCGATCGTCGCGCGCTCCATCGCCGTGCCGCAGCGCGGGCAGGCGCCGCCGCGCATGCGCGCCGGGATGACGTCGCCGGTGTGGACGCCGCCCTTGCGGATCGCCGCGCGCGTCGCGGCGCGGATCTCGCGCCGCAGGCGGTCGAGCTCATCGTCTTCGAGCTCGCCTGCCGCTCGCCGCGGGGAGAGTCCGGCGCGCCACAGCGCCTCGTCGGCGAGCAGGTTGCCGACTCCGGCGATCACGCCCTGATCCATGATCCGCGCCTTGAGCGGAGCGTCGCCGCGGCCGACGCGCTCGCGGAAGGCCGCCTTCGAAACCTCGGCGGCGTCGGGGCCGAGGCCGGAGAGGTCGGGGTCGAGCACCGCCCGGCCGAGCCGCCGCTTGTCGCGCAGCACGAGCCGCCCGCCGTCCTCGAAGTCCAGCGTGAACCGGTCCCACACCGGCGCGACCTTCTCGCCGTCGGGCGCCGGGTCGCCCTCGGCCGCATCGTCGACCACGATCCGCCCGGCCATCCCGAGGTGCAGCCCGAGGACCGGCCCGTCGTCGCCGGTGTCGACCCACATCGTCTTGCCGCACCGGTTGGCCTGCACCAGCTCGCGGCCGACGAGCGCGGAGCGCAGCTCGCCCGGCTGGTGCGGGCGGCACACGTAGGTGTCGCTGTCGTCGACGGCCGCGATGCGGCGCCCGAGCGCCCGCGACTCGATCAGCGCCCGCGCCCGCTCGACCTCGGGAAGCTCCGGCATGGCGGCGGAGCGTAGTGGCCGTGCTCCTCAGGCCATCGCCTCGAGCGCGGCGAACGCCGCCCTCCCGAGCGGGGAGGGCGGCGCGTCGAGCGCGACCCAGCCGACCTCCGCGATCTCGACGGGATCGCGCGTCCCCGGACCTCCGGGCCACGGCGCGCCGAAGACCGCGAGCTGCTCCTCCTTGCCGTACCACTCGCCGCGCACGACCGCGATCTCGTACCAGTCGGCGACGTCGGCGCCCAGCTCCTCGAACGCCTCGCGGCGGGCGGCGTCGACGAGCGGCTCGCCCTCGCGCGCGCCGCCGCCGGGGATCTCCCAGTGGTCGCGGTCGCCGTAGGTGTGGCGGACGAAGAGCGCGCGCCCGGCGTCGTCGACGAGGACGCACTTGACCCCGCGCGTGCTCGGGTGGGCCGCGCGCGTCCACGCCGACAGGACGCGGTAGCCGACTCGGTACGCCAGCCGCAGGAGTGCCGCCGATCGGGGCCGGCGGCGCAGGGCGAGAAGCGGCGGCGGGCTAGGACGGGGCGCCGAGGACCTCGCCCGAGTACAGCTTGTGCACCTGCACGGTGCCGGGCGGCGAGGCGTCGATGCACAGCCCGCAGAGGATGCACTCGTCGACGTTCTCGTGGACGATCTCGACGCCGCTCTCCGCGGCCGCGTAGATGTCGACCGGGCACGCCTCCTGGAGCTTGCGCCCGAGCTCGACGTCGCCGGCGACGGCGTCGTCGACCTCGATCCCGACGAACGTGGCGTCGTCGCGCATCAGGCGGGGCTCCTCTCCGACAGCTTGGACCGCATCAGCTCGGGGATCTGCGAGATCTCCTCGGCGACGGTGATCCCCGCCTCGGCGAGGCGCGCGATCTTCTCGGTCGCCGTGTCCTCCTTGCCCTCGACGATCGTGCCGGCGTGGCCGAAGCTCATGCCCGGCATCTCGTCCATGAACCGGCCGGCCATGAACGCGACGATGGGCAGGCGGGAACCGTTCTCGGTCACCCACTTCGCCAGCTCGGCCTCCATGCGGCCCCCGGGCTCCGTGTAGATGACGATCGCCTCGGTCTGCTCGTCGGCCTCGAAGAACGGCATCAGCTCCGCGTACGTCGAGCCGATGATCGCGTCGCCGCCGATCGACACGGCGGTGGACTGGCCGAGGCCCGCGGCGCTGAGCGTCGAGCTCATCTCGGTGGTCATGCCGCCCGAGCGCGAGATCACGCCGATCGGACCCGGCGTGTACGACTTCGCGGCGTCCTTCGCCGGCCCGCCGATCCCACCCATCTTGATGACGTCGGGGACGATGATCCCCAGGCAGTTCGGCCCGATGATCCGCGCGCCGCGCATGTTCGCGAGCTCGACCATCTGCGCCACGTCGCGGCGCGGGATGCGCTCGGTGACGATCACGATCAGCTTGATGCCGTTCTCGATCGCCTCGACGACGGCATCGCGCGTGAACGCGGGCGGGACGGTGACGACTGAGCCGTCGATCGGCCCGCCGTGGTGCGCGACGGCCTGCGCGACGGTGTCGAACACCGGCACGCCGTGGACCTCGCGACCCAGCCGGCCGGGGGTCACGCCGCCGACGACCTTCGCGCCGGCGCCGTAGTCGAGGCACTCCTTCGTGAGGTTGACCGCCTCGCGCCCGGTGATCCCCTGGACGATGAACGTGGTGTCCTCGTTGACGAGGATCATCGGGTCACCTCCGACGGGGCATCCGGCCCCGCGTTCTGAGACGGCTGTTCGGCCTCCGGCCTCTCTTGGAGGCCCACGGCCATGCGGGCCGCCTCGTGCAGGGAGGTCGAGCGGTCGGCGTAGCGCACGCCGTAGCGCTCGAGGATCTTGAAGCCCTCGTCCTCCCACGCGCCCGGGATGCGGAAGATCGAGATCTTCTCGGCGGGGTCGTAGCCCAGCTCCAGGCACGCCGCGATCACGCCGCGCGCGACGATGTCGACGCGGGTGTTGGACACGATCGACATCATCACCGCGATCTTGTCGACGCCCTCCTTCTGAAGGACGAGCTTGGCGAGGCCCTTGGCCTTCTTGACCGAGGGGTTGCCGCCGATCTCGCAGTAGTTCGCCGGCTTGCCGCCGGAGTTGCGGACGGCGTCGAAGAGCGTCAGCGACCCGCCTCCCGCGCCGATGACGAGGCCGAGGTCGCCGTCGAACTCGGTGACGTTGCCGGCCACGCCGCGGTGGTCCATGGCGTCGACCTCCTCGCCGGCGAGCTCGAACGGGGTGGCCTCGCGCGCCTCGCGCGTCTCCTCGTCGCCGACCCCGAGCTCCTTGAGCAGCGCCTTCTGGCGCCCGCGCGCCTCGTTCTCCATGTCCATGTGCGCGTCGAGCGCGACGAACGACCCGTCCTCCATCTCGGCGAGCGGGTTGATCTCGGCGAGCGTCAGGTCGTTCTTCACAAAGAGCTCGGCGAGCTTCGTGACGATCGGGACGAGCTTTCCGAGCTGGCGGCCGGTCACGCCGGTCGAGGCGATGACCTCCTTGGCCTCGAAGCCGCTGAACGGCAGCAGGTTCGAGAAGTGACGCCGGCCGACCTTGTCGGGCTGCTCCTCGGCCACCTGCTCGATGTCGATTCCGCCGACGGGGGAGAAGATCATCACCGGCTGCTTGCGGATGCCGTCCCACACGACGCCGGCGTAGTACTCCTGCTTGACGCTCGCCTTGGGGTCGATGAGCACGCCGCGCGGCATGTGCCCGTTGATCTCGAGCTTCAGGATGTCAGCGGCGTGCTGCTCGGCCTCGTCGGGGGTGTCGGCGAACTTGACGCCGCCCGCCTTCATGCGGCCGCCGGTGAGGACCTGGGACTTGATGACGGTCGGCCCGGCGATGCGCTCGGCGATCTGCCGCGCCTCGGCGGCGTCGGTCGTGAATCCGTAGTCGGTGACGGGGATGCCCGCGCGTTTGACGACCTCGCGGGCCTCGTATTCGAAGAGCCTCATGCGGCCGGGGACCCTACAACGCGTCCCTCTCCGCTTCAGATCGGGCGGTTCGTGCCGATGGTTGCGGGGTGATGCGCTTCGCGCTCGCCCTTCTCGTCGCGGTCGCCGCCCTGGCCGGCACTGCCACCGCCTCCGCGCCCGTGCGCGGGGCCGCGTTCTGCTGGGACTTCGACCTCGTCGGGACCGACGCGGCCGACCGCCTCGAGGGCACGGCCGCGCCCGACCACGCCGCCGCCTACGACGGCGACGACACGCTCCTGCTCTTCGGCGGCGACGACTGCGCGGTCACCGGCTTCGGCAACGACGTCGTCCACCTCGGCCCCGGCGACGACGAGGCCGATGCCGGCGCTGGGGCCGACCACCTCTACGGCGGCCCCGGGAACGACGTCCTGTTGGCCGGCCTCGGCCCCGACCGCGTCGAGGGCGGCGACGGCGACGACCTGCTCCGCGACGAGCGCGGCGACGCCTCGCCCGACCGGCTCGCCGGCGGACCCGGCCACGACGTCATCCGCGCCCTGAACTTCGGCGCCGACGCCGTCGACTGCGGGCCGGGCTACGACGTGGCGATCGTCGACGCAGCCGACACCGTGAGCGAGTGCGATCGCGTCGAGGTCGGGCGCCGCCCGCGCCTGGCCGCGCGCGCGCTGCGGACCAGTGATCGCCCGGCGTTCGAGGTCACGTGGATGGCGGCGGATCTCCCCCTGCCGGCGCGCCTCCGGGCGCTGCCGTTCGGTCGCCCGCCCCAGCGGGGCTCGTGTCGCGTGGGGTCGTGGCGGCTCGTCGACCTCGCTCCTCGCGGCCGGGCTCGCCTGCGGCTCGTCTGGGTCGGCCGGCGGGCGCCGTGCGCCGGTCGCTACGTCTTCCGCCTCACGTGGCTGGCCGCCGGGGCCGGCGGCCAGCGCGTGGCGTGCCCGCGACTCGCGCTCGCGCCCGCGACCGCCTGCGTCCCCCGCGAGGTCCTCGGGGACGTCGCGGTAGTCGTCGCGTAGACGCTTCGCACCCGGCGAGGAGGAGCTCGGCACCGCGCGACCGGGACGCGAAGGCCGCCGCGACGGGACGCTGTCGATCTTCGGCACGATCCTCGACCACGCCGGCCCCATCTCCGCGCCGCCGCCCGGGGAGGCGTCGGCGTTCTCGGTCGCCGAGCTCGCGTCGGTGGGACGTCTCATCGGCTACAACGACCCGCAGTCCGCGCAGACGGCGGACACGGGCAACGTCGGCGCAGGCGGGCTCGGCCGGCCGACCGACCGCAACGTCGAGCTGCTGCTGCGCGACCCGCGGAGCGCGCCGGGGCAGGCCCCGCCCGCACCCGCCCCTGCGCCGGGCTCGTCCGGGACCTCCAAGCGGCGACGGACGGAGGTGCGTCCGCGCTCGAGACGGACGCGCGACGGCGTCGGGCAACCCGCTGCGACCGGGGGCGGCTCGCCGCCGTTCACGGGGCATCAGGTGGGCCTCGTCGCCGGCGCCGGTCTGGCGCTGGCGGCCACCGGCCTTGCGCTACGACGACGTCGGCGCACCGGCTGAACCCGAGCGGCTGGTCGCCGCCGGGGGAAGGCGATGTTGAAAACCCACGCGTGACCCTGGTCGGACGCGCGCTCGGGAAGCATCCACCGATCCCCGCCCCGAAGAAGAGCCTGATCCTGGCGCGAGTCGGGCCGAACTCGCTGCACCGCTGCTGGATCGACCGCGGCACCGAGCGCGACTGGGACCTCTACCTCTCGCCCTACCAGCCGATCGAGCCCCAGGTCGGCCTCCACTGCATCGTCGGCGAGGTCGTCCCCGGGCCCAAGCTCGCCGGCGTCGGCGAGGTGCTGAGGACGTGGGACGGCTGGCGCGACTACGACCACATCTGGCTGCCCGACGATGACATCTACGCCGACCAGCGGACGCTGAGCCGGATGTTCGAGGTCGCGCGCACCGTCGGCCTCGACCTCTTCGCGCCCGCGCTGCACGAGACGTCGTACTACGCGCACTTCGACACCATGCGCAACGCGAGCTTCTACGGGCGCTGGGTCGGCTTCGTCGAGATCATGATGCCCGGCTTCAGCCGGCCGGCGCTGGAGAGGCTCGCGCCGACGATCGGCGAGTCGGCGACCGGGTGGGGCTGGGGCCTCGACTCCGTCTGGCCGAAGCTGCTCGGCTACGAGAACGTCGGGATCATCGACGGGACGCCGGTGATCCACACCCGGCCCGTCGGCCAGATGCGCGACTGCGCGCTCGCCGCGCGCGTCGTGGCCGAGTCCGACGCGCTGCTCGAGCGCTATGAGTGCCGGCAGATGCACAGCACGTTCGGCGCGTTCGGTCCCGACCTCGAGCGGCTCGAGCTCTCACCCGAGCGGCTCCTCGCGGAGGTGGTCAGGGGCGCGGGCTACCTGATCGAGCGCGACCCGCGCGTGCTGGCGTGGATCATGGAGTACCAGCGGCCCCACTTCGACTGGCTCGAATACCCCGTCGCCGGGACGCCGAGCTAGGTCAGGACGCGACCGCGGCGCGCAGCGCGCGGCTCGCGACGACGCACGTTGAGGCGCAAAGCCCGTCGCGCTCCGGCCTCGGAGGCTGGGGGCGAAGCGCCCTCCCATTCCGCGCCGGAGGTGACGCAAGTCACTCCCCGCACCGCCACCATGCGGGAGCCAGATGACCGACCGCCTGCGCACGATCGTCGAGCAGCTCGACATCCGTCCCGACGAGCGCGTCCTCGAGATCGGGTGCGGCCACGGCGTCGCGGTGACGCTCGTCTGCGAGCGGCTCGAGGCCGGCCGGCTGACGGCGGTGGACCGCTCGCCGACGATGGTCGAGGCCGCGGCGCGGCGCAACGCGACGTACGTCGAGGCAGGGACGGCCGAGTTCCTCGTCGCGGCGCTCGAGGACCTCGAGCTCGGCGATCGCCGGTTCGACACCATCTTCGCGGTGCGGGTCGGACTCTTCGCGCGCGAGCCGGCGAGGGCGCGGGCGCTCGTCGAGCCGTGGCTGGCGCCCCGGGGCCGGATCGCCTCGTTCTTCGACGCGCCGCGACGGCGTCCGCGCTAGACGGCGGCCGGCTCCAGCTCGTAGGCCTCGGCCAGCTCGGGGTCCTTGCGGGCCAGCATCTCGGCGAGGTCGACCATGACGCGGCACTGCTTCCACGTCGCGTCGTCCTGCATCTTGCCGTCGATCATGTGCACGCCGCGGCCGTCGGGGA
>JAUJPF010000083.1 GCA_030447275.1 Solirubrobacteraceae bacterium
GGCGTGATCGCGCGCGAGGAGATCGCGGCGCTGGTGGACGCGCTCGGCCCCCGCAAGCTCACGGTCATCTCCGTCCCGGGCGCCTCCCTGCCGGCCTCCGAGCTCCAGGCGCTCGGCGTCGCCCGCGTCTCCACCGGCCCGTTCACCCAGCGCGTCGCGCTCACCGCTCTCCAGGACGCCGCCGCCGCGCTCTTCGGAGGCGGAGGGCTGCCGGAAGGGACGCGCACGCTGAACTGAACGCTGTATAACCGATGAGGCATGGCGCTCCGGTGCACTGCCGCGCTGGTCCTCCTGCTCGCCGGGCTGCTGGCCGCGGGGCCGGCCGCCGCGCCGGCCGCCGACGAGACGCGCAACTACCTCGTCGATCCGACGCACTCGAACGCCGTCCCCGACAGCCCGCTGGTCCCCGGCCTGCGGCTGCGCTGGCAGGCGAACCTGGGGACGCCGTCCTCGCCCGTCCTCGTCACGGGCGGGCGGGTCCTCTACGTGCGCCAGCCCGGCACGGGCCCGAAGCTGACGGCGCTGGATGCGGCGAGCGGCCGCGAGCTGTGGTCGCAGGATCTCCCGTCGGGCAGCCACAACGGCTACGGCCTCGCGGCCGACGGCGGGCGGCTGTTCGTCCTGCACAACGCGAGCGCCGACTACCGCTACGGCGTGCGGGTGCGGGCCCTCGACCCGGCCAACGGCGCCCCGTTCTGGGAGCGGACGATCGACAGCGAGTACGGGCTCGGCTCCCAGCCGACCGCCGACCGCGGCCAGCTCTTCTTCCTGGCCAGCAGCGGGAGCTCGTCGCTGCACGCGCTCAGGCAGTCCGACGGCACGGACCTGTGGGCGCCGAAGGGCGTCACGAGCGGCGACTCGAGCGCGCCGACGCTCGACGGCGGCTCGGTCTACGTCTCGGTCGCCGGGCCGCAGACGTTCTCCTTCGACCGCAACACGGGCGCCCAGCGCTGGCACTACAAGGGCTGCTGCACCGGCGGCGGGGGCGGGACGACCCGGCTGCACGCCGGTCGCCTCTACGCGCAGGAATCGCTCGTCCACGACGCGGGCAACGGCCAGGTCGTCGGCAGCTGGAACGGCTCGCCGGCCTTCGCCGGCGACGGCGGCGTCGAGGCGGTCTCCAACGGCCTGCGCGGCTTCGGCCCGGGCTACGGCACGACCCGCTGGCAGTACGGCCAGTCCGAGTACAGCAGCGACGGCTACAACGCCCCGCTGATCGCGGGCTCGCACGCCTACGTCTCCAAGAGCGGCCACCAGCTCGCGGCGGTCCGCGTCGCCGACGGTGTGCAGACCTGGTGCCAGCGGCTCACGCTGCCGCCCGGCAGCGGGTCGAGCTCGAGCAGCTCGGGCGACACGTACACGTCGCCCGTGGCCGCCGGCCAGGGCCTCCTGCTCGTCGCCGTCGGTTACGGCCTCGCCGCCTTCGAGTCCGGCGGACCGCCCTCCTCGTGCGAGACCCCGCGCCAGCCGGGCGGGACCGGGACCGGGACCGGAACCCGGCCTCAGACGACGACGCCGGTGCCGGCCGGCCGGCCCGGCCTCTCCCTGAGCGTGGGGCGGACGACGCTGCTGCTCGGGGAGCGCACGAACGTCGTCGCCAAGCTCACGGGCACCTCGCCGACGGGCGGGCGCCGCGTGGTGCTCGACCTCGACGAGTGGCCGTTCGACGGCCGCTGGAAGCCCGGGGCGTCGGCGCTGACCCTCCAGGACGGCTCGGCCGCCTTCAAGCTCGGCCCGCGCCGCAACGTGGCGGTCCGGGCCCGGCTCGTCGACGATCCGGCCGTGACCAGCCTGCCGGTCGAGGTCTTCGCGGACTTCCCCTACACCGCCCGCAAGCTCGGCGCCGGCGGGCCGCGGCCGCGCCTGCTCGTCCGCGAGCTCGAGATCACGACGGCCAAGGTGCGCACGAAGACGGTCTTCGCCTACCTCGCCCGCGGCGACGCCCAGCCGTGGCGGCTCGTCGACCGGCGCCGCTGGCAGCGGCTGAGCAAGCGCTCGGCGAGCGTGGCGCTGCGCTATCCGAGGGGGCGGCTCACCAAGCGCGACCACTGGCTCGTCTGCACCCGCGAGCCGAGGCCGGACGCCTTCGGCCGCGCGACCGAGCTCGACCGCCGCTGCGGAGAGCGCCGGCTGCCGCGCACGGTCCTCGCCCGGCGGCAGTGGGCGCGATAGACGACGCTCAGGCGGCGCGCGAGCTGGAGCCGCCGCCGCTCGACCGCGGCCCTAGAGGTCGTCGCCCTCTGCCTCAACGCGACGTCACGCCGGCGCCGAATACGGTTCTGGTCGAAACAGCTCCCAGCGCCTGCCTCGGCCTACGCCTCGCTTGAACCAGACGTTGTAGAGGTGCGTCCGGCACTCCCCGTCGTCGAGCCACAACCGACATTGCCCGGCAGATCCTCCGGTCCGGAGCGTCAGCTCAACCCTTCCAGCGACGATCGCGGCGATGTAGCCCCTGAGCGAGGACAGCAGACCAGCGAGGTCGCGGTCGTAGATGTCGACGGTCGGCGCTCGGGTCGTATGTGGTGCGGTCGGCCAAAGGCTCACCTCGTGTTCGGACTGCACGTAGATCGTGACCCGGCACGCGTTGGGGTTGCGGGGCGTCAGCTCATACGAGCCGTCGTCTGTGTCGAGGACAAGATCCGCGTCGCCGGCGTCGACGAGCGGTAGGACCTCGGCACGAACCGTGTCGGCGACCGCACGACAGGTTGCGGCGTAGGCGTCCACAGCCGCTCAGTGTCCCAGGGCACTGCCTCGCGGCGACAGCTGAGCCGTACGCTGCCAGAGTGCGACGGCTGCCGCCGACGACCGTGTTGGTCTACGTCCTGGGGTGGGTGGCACTTCTCCTCGTCGCCCTGGTCGTCGCCTTCGACAGCCCCACGGTTGTCGTGACCGTCGTCCTGATGGGATTGGCCCTTGGAGCTCTGTGGCGCGGAAGCCGAACGGCCTGGGTGCTCCTGCTCCTCCTCGAGGTGTCGCTGCTGGTCAGCGCACCGTTCACGGCCACGCCGTGGTGGGCGATCCCGGTGAGCATCCTCGCGCTTGGCTTGCTCGTGGCTTCGCCGACCCGCCATCACATCGCGCGGGCCTAGTGCCGCGCTTGCCTCAAGAGCCCAAGCGAGAGGGCGCGCCCATGCGGGTGAGCTGCCGGAGAACGTCGCGTGGTCAGGACCTGATGGCGGACGGGTGGCGGGAACGCGAGCGTCTTGCGTTCCCGCCTGTTCGACGGCTTCGCGCTCGACTGGCTTCAGCTGCCGCGACGGCCGAGGAGCCGCCGCCACCACGGGACGGGCGCCGGTGCGCTCTCCTCGGTGGCGATCTCCCGGACGATCGCGCGGCCGTGGTCGAAGGCGTTGCGGAAGCCGTCGACGTCGCGGAGCGGGTCCATCCACGCCTCCTGCTGGGGGTCGTACATGCGCCAGCCCGTCTCGTCCTCGACGACCGCGGCAACGCGCTCGAGGTCGCGGACGAGCGCTGCCGTGTCGAGCGAGTCCCAGTACGGGATGGTCACCGCCGCCGAGTGCTGGTAGACGCTCACGTCGAGCCCGTCGGGGTCGAGGAGATGGACCTCGCCCGGCGCGGCGGCTTCGCCGGCGTTGTCCTCGAGCGCCGGGATCGCGGCGCGCAGGGCCGCCGCGATGCGCTGCGCGCGGGCCGCGTCCTCCGCTGTGGGCGCGGAATCGTCCTCTTCGAGGCGCTCGAGCGCGTCCAGCGGGTCCTCGCCGGGCCGCTCGGGGAGGAGGTAGACGTCGTAGCTCATCCCGCGAGCCTACGCAGCGCGCCGCACGCCCTCCCGGCGCCGCGCTACGCCGGCGCGGCGGCCGGCGCCTGCGCCGCGTTGCGCCGCGACATCAGCCGCGCGAAGAGCCCTGCGGTGAGGAACATGAAGACGGAGTAGACGGCGGCCGGGATCGTCAGCTCGGAGGAGATCGTCGCGGCGACGGCGATCGCCAGCGTCGAGTTGTGGACGCCGAGCTCCATCGCGATCGCGGTCGACTGGCGGTCGTCGAGCCGGGCGAGCCGGGCGATGGAGAACGAGATCGCCATCGCCAGCACGTTGAGGGTCAGCGCGGCGGCGGCCACGTCGGCGAAGTTGTCGGTGATCGTCTCGTACTCCGTCGACACCGCCCCCGCGACCACGAGGACGAAGCCGATGAGCGCGATCCGGCGCACGCGCGGCTCGATCGCCTGGATGCGCTCGGGCGAGCGGCTGCGCAGGTAC
>JAUJPF010000024.1 GCA_030447275.1 Solirubrobacteraceae bacterium
CGTCGAGGTCCACGGTGTTGGGGGTGGGCGGCGGGACCGTCTCCCCCGCGGGCGCCGGCGCCGCGCCGGCCGGCGCCGGCGACGCGGCGACGGGGGCCAGCGGCGCGAACTCGAACGGGGCGGCGGAGGCGGAGGCGGCCATCAGACCAGCTCCTCCTCTTCCTCGGCCGACGAGCCGCCGAGGGTGATCGTGCCGTTGTCCTCGAGCCGGCGGACGACCGCGACGATGCGGCCCTGCGCCTCCTCGACGATGTGCTTGCGCTGCGGCGCCTGCGCCTGGATGTCCTCCAGCAGCAGCTCCATGGCGCGCGTCGACATGTTGTTGGCGATCTTCTCGAGCAGCCAGTCGGGGACGCCGCGCAGCGCGAGCGCGAGGTCCTTCTGGTCGACCTCGCGCAGCACGAGCTGGAGCTCGCGGTCGGCGAGGCGGTGCAGGTCCTCGAAGGTGAACAGCCGCGCGCGGACCTCCTCGGCGAGGTCCTCGTGCTCGGCGCCGATCGTCTGGAGCACGTTGCGCTCGGTCGAGCGGCCGGCCTGGTTGAGCAGCTCGGCGAGCGTGTCGACGCCGCCGGCCGACGAGAACTCGTGCTCGAGGACGTTCGAGAGCTTGTCGCGCAGCCCCTGCGCCACCTCGCGCACGACGGCGGGCGAGGTCTCGCCCATCAGCGCGATGCGCAGCGCGACATCGGGCTGCATGTCGGTGGGGAGCTCGGCGAGCACCTTCGCGCCGTGGGCCGGCAGGAGGTTGGCGACGACGAGCGCGATCGTCTGCGGCGACTCGTCGGCGATGAACGCCGCGATCTGGTCGGCCGGCGTGCGGCGGATGAAGTCGAACGGACGGCCCTCGGCGGCGTCGCTGACCACCTGGATGACCTCGGCGGCGCGCTCGGGCCCGAAGAGGTGCTCGAGCACGGAGCGTGCGTAGTCGACGCCGCCCTTGCCCATCGCGTCCGACGCGATGACGCGCTCGGCCAGTTCGTCGAGGACGATCTCGCCCAGCTCCGGGCGCACCGCGTCGAGCGCGCTCATCTCGAGCGACAGCGCCTCGACCTCGCGCTCGGACAGGTGCTTGAGCACCTCGGCGGCGTTCTGCGCGCCGAGGGCGATGAGCAGCACGGCCGCCTTCTGCCGGCCCTTCAGCCCGGCCGGAAGGCCGTTCGGGACGGCGGGCGGGACGGCGGGGAGCGCGGCGGCGGGCTCGGGCTGGTGGAGGGCCAGCTCGTGGCCGCTCACCTAGATGTCCTCCGACAGCCAGTTGCGGACCTGGGTCGCGACCTTCTCGGGCTCGCGGCGCAGCGTGTCCTCGACCGTCTGGCGCGACCCGACGCCGACGGGCTCGCGGCCCGCCCCGCCGGCCTGCGCGGCCTCGAGCTCGGACAGCGACTGCGGCGCCTCGATCTGGCGCAGCCACATGGGCTCGCCCATCAGGGCCTCGTCCTCGCGCCGGCGCAGGTGGCGCCCGACGAAGAAGAGGAAGATCAGCGACGCGAAGCCGAGGGCGCCGTACTTGGCCATGTCGACGGCCTGCGCCGGGACCGCGCCCGACGAGCCGCCGCCACCGGCCTCGGGCTGCTCGGCGAACGGCAGGACGCTCGCGGTGATCCGGTCGCCGCGCTCGGCCTCCTGGAGGCCGGCCGCGCCGGAGACGAGGTTCATGATCTCGGCCCGCTGCGGCTCGAGCGACTTGTCGAGCACGAGCGCGACGTCGAGGCGGTTGATCGTGCCAGGCGCGCGGACGCTGTCGATGATCGTCTTGCCGACCGCGGTCGTGCGCTTGACCGAGCTCTTGCGGTAGTTCGACGCGCCCCCGGCGCCGGCGGCGCCGGCGGCCTCGTAGGTCGGGATGTTCGCGCGGGTGCCGGCAGCGGTGCCCGCGGCAGCGCCGCCGCCGTCGAGGCGCTCGGTCTCCTCGATCTCCTCGACAGGCGTGCCGCGGCGGTCGTACTTCAGCTGCTTCTGCTTGACCTGATCGACGTCGAGGTCGGCGGTGACCTTGACCTGCGCCTTGCCGGTGCCGACCGTGCGCATCAGCAGCGCGTTGATCGACGACTCGACCTGCGTCGCGTAGCGGCTCTCGGCGGCGGTCTTGGTCGCGGCGGAGACGCCGCCGGTGCCGGCGTCGCCCGTCGTCGGCCACACCATGCGGCCGGTGCCGCCGGTGATCGTGACGTTCTCGGCCTTCAGCCCCTCGACGGAGGACGCGACGAGGTTGGCGATGCCCTTGACCGAGGTCGCCTCGAGGTCGTCGCCGCCGTCGAGCAGCACCGCGGCGGTCGCGGGCTTGGCCTCGTCGGCGAACAGCTCGTCGTCGGGCAGCGTGAGGCGCACCTGCGCGCCGCTGACGCCCTCGATGTCGCCGATCGTGTTGGCGAGCTCGCCCTCGAGCGCGCGCTGGTAGGTCTGGCGCTGCTGGAAGTCGCTGGCACCGAGCTTCTGGTCCTTGAGCAGCTCGTAGCCGGGCTGCTTGCTCGAGCCGCCGAGGCCCGACTCCGCGAGCGCGACCTGCGCCTGCGCGGTCTTCGACTTCTCGACCTTGAGCGCCGTGCCGTTGTTCTGGAGCTCGTAGCCGATGCCGGCCTCGTCGAGCGCGGCGGTGAGCTTGCCGGTCTCGGCCGGGTCGAGGCCCGTGCGCATCGTCGTGTAGCTCGGCGCCGCCGCGAGGCGGAAGAGCATGAAGGCGACGAGGAGGATGCCGACGGCCGACGCGGCGAGGATCGCCTTCGACTTGGTGGGCATCTGCTGGATGGCGGTGGGCATCGGTTAGACCTGCGTCCTGAAGACCTCGTTGATGGCCTCGACGCCCTTGGTGCGGAGCTGGGACGCGAGCTGCATGGAAAGGCGGGCGCGCTCGACGGCCATGACGACGCCGGCCGGGTCGGTCGCGGTGCCGGTGGCCAGGGCCGTCGACGCCGAAGCGCCCTCGGCCTGGAGGTCGGCGAGCGCGCCGATCTGCTTGCCGAGCACGGAGGAGAACTTGTCGCCGTCGGGCGTGCCCTCGAGGGAGCCGAGCCCCTCGGTGGAGATGCCGGCCTCGTCGAGCGGGCCGACGGACCACTCGGACGGGAGCGCTCCGGCGAGGGAGGAGGGATCGATCGCCGGCATCGCTCTAGCGGAGGATGTCGAGGGTCTTGGTGAACATCGACTTCGCCGTCTGCATCGCGGTCACGTTGGCCTCGTAGGCTCGCGACGCGGCGATCAGGTCGACCATCTCGGTGACCGGGTCGACGTTCGGCATCGAGACGTAGCCCTCGGCGTCGGCGTCGGGGTGGCCGGGGTCGTAGATCATCCGGTTGGGCGCCGTGTCCTCGGCGATGGCCACGACCTCGACGCCGCCGGCCGGCGCGCCGGACTTCGCGCCCGGCCCCATGGCCGCGGTGAGCGCGCCGTCGAAGCTGCCGCCGGCCTCGCGCAGGACGACCTCCTTGCGGCGGTACGGCTGGCCGTCGGCCCCGCGCGTGGACTGCGCGTTGGCGAGGTTCTCGGCCGTGACGTCCATCCGCAGGCGCTCGGCCGAGAGGCCGCTGCCCGAGATGTCGATGGCACCGAAGAGGCTCATCAGCGGGTCCCCAGCGCGATCTCGAGGATGTCGCCGCGGACGCGCAGCACCTGGGTGAGCGCCTCGTACTCGAGCGCGTTCTGGGCGAGGTTCGCGGCCTCGGAGTCGACGTCGACGCTGTTGCCGTCGGCGCGCATCGGGGCCGACGAGTCGACCGATGCGGCGATCGGCGTGGCGGCGACGGCTTCCGCGCCACCGCCCATCGCGGACTGGAGCGCGCCGTGGAAGTCGACGTCCTGGCGGCGGTAGCCGGGCGTGTTGATGTTCGCCAGGTTCTGAGCAAGCGCCTCGTGGCGGATGCCCGATCCCTGGATGGCCCTCTCGAGGGCGATGTGGACGGTGTCGAAGAGCTCCATGGCGGCCTGAACGGGGGGATGCGAAGGATTCGCAGCGACTCGCCCGTCCGTGGGCTCATGCACCTGTGGGTCCGGCAGGCGCCTCCGTGGCGCCACGCACCGGTGATCGGACTTTCGTCCGCCGTCTTTAGGGCTCAGCCCGTCGCGTCGAACACGGGCCCGCCGGCAAGGCCGGCCGGCGCGTAGCCGCGGAGCGTCTCGCGGCCCTGGTCGACGCGAGCCAGTTCGGCCGCGACGGCGTCGCGCGTGGTGCGCAGCAGGTCGGCGACCTCGCCCTGGACGGAGAGCGCCCGGCGCAGGACGGCGACCTGGTGCGGCTCCGGGCGCGCGGGCAGCGCGGCGAGCGCGAGGTCGCGCTCGGCCTGGAGCGCGGCGAGCTCGTCGACACGGCCCTCGGCGGCGAGCCGGCGCTCGGCCTCGGCCAGCGCGAGCAGCGCGTCGGCCGGGTCGCTCATGCCGTCGTGGCGATCTCGGCCCAGGCGCCGCGCAGGTCGCCGAGGAGCTTCGCCGTGCGGCGGATGCGCTCGGCGTCGCGCTCGAGCCGCGCCTCGATGAGGAGCCGCTTGCAGAAGACGTAGATGCCCTGGAGGCGGTCGGCGATCTCGCCGGCCTCCTTGTCGAGCGTGACCAGGAGCTCGTCGACGATCGCCTCGGCCTTCTCGATGCGGTCGAACGCGTGGCTCCACCCGCCCTCCTCGGCGGCGATCTCGGCCTGGCGGAGGAAGCGGCCGGCGCCGTCGTAGAGCATCACGACGAGCTGGGCGGGGCTCGCGGTCATCACGCTGCTCGAGCGGTACGCCTGCGGGGACGCGTAGGGGTTCATCGTTCGCCTTCATCGGGCGCGCGACGGGCGGCTTGAGGCCGCGTCGGCGGCCGTCCTAGTCGCGCGACGCGCTGGGCAGGCGCGACGCGAGGTCCTGGCTCTGGGTGTTGAGCTTGGACAGCGCGGTCTCGAGCCCGGTGAACTGCCGGCGCAGGTAGAGCTCCTTGCGCCCGAGGCGGTCGTCCATGCGCTTGAGCTGCTCGGCCAGCCGCGTCAGCTCTGAGCTCGAGGCGGTCAGCCGGCCCTCGAACATCCCGCTCACCTCGGTGAACGGCTTGATGACGTCGTCGAGGCGCGCCGACAGGCCGCGCTGCGTGTCGGTGCCGCGGATCAGCCGCTCCACCGACGACGGGTCCGCCTCGTAGGCCTTGAGGAACTTCGCCTCGTCGAACTGGAGCTTGCCGCTGACCGCCTCGGCGGTGCTGGTGCCGCCGGTGGCGGCGCCGGTCGAGACGCCGATCTCGGCGAACTCGTCCATCGTCTCCGAGTTGCCGACGGCGACCGGGTCCATGACCGCGATGCGCAGCTGCGACAGCATGGTGTTCAGGCCGCTGTCGCCGAAGAGCACGCCCTTCTTCGCGTCGGTCAGCGTCATCGGGTTGGCGACGCGCTTCTCGGCCGTCCGGGCGCGCGTGGCGTCGACCACCGCGTTGTAGGCGTCGGCGAAGGCCTTGACCTTGCCGGCCAGCGCCTTGGCGTCGACGGCGGCGACGCCCACGGTGACCGTCACCGGGGTGCCGGCCGCGGTGGCGCCGTTGAGCGTCAGGTCGAGCCCGGCGACCGCGTCGGAGACGTTGTTCGAGGTGCGGGTGTAGGCGGCGCCGTTGACCGTGAACTGAGCGTCCTTGCCGGTGACGGCCGCGGTTTCGCCGTTCAGCGCCGGGCCGGTGGCGGTGAAGTTCTGCCCGGCGCCGCTCGCCCTCGCCGAGAGCAGGAGCTGCCCGTTGTAGTTGCGCGCGACGACCGGCGAGTTCGCGTCGCCGTTGACGATGCTGACGATGTCGTCGACCGACGAGTTCGGCGGGATGTCGATGCCGTACGGCGTGCCGGTGACGGTCGGCGTGATCGTGAGCTGCGAGACGTTCGGCTGCGGCTGCGTGTTGAACGTGCGCGTCGCGGTGGTGGCGAGCTGCTGGACCTCGATGTCGTAGGTCCCCGGCGCGGTCGGTGCCACCACCCGCGCGCCCACGCGCGTGGAGTCGGTCGACGCGACGCTCTGGGTCGCGGCCCACGCGCCGGCCGAGGCCAGCGACTGCGACGCCGTCTTGAGCGTCTTCAGCTTGTTCGCGATGTCGCGCAGGGCCTCCTGGCGCGCCTGCACCGCGGCCTGCTTGCGCTCCAGCCGCCCGCGCGGCTGGCGCTCGATCGCCATGAGCTGGCTCACGATCGCCTCGGTGTCCATCCCCGAGGCGAGCCCGCCGAGCCTGATTCCGGTCGCCATGGCCTACGTCACCTTCCTCAGGCGGCGAAGTCCGGGTCGCCGCTCACGTCGACCGCCTCGTACAGCGAGACGGGGCGCACGACGTCGCCCTCGACCGTCCGCAGCTCGGCGCGCACGCCGGCCTCGTCCTGCTCGAAGCGCAGCTCGTGACCCTGCGCGTGCAGGGCGTTGAACATCCGCGACGCGGCCTCCATCTCCTCCAGGACCGTGACCGGGATCACCGGCTCGGCGACCCGCTCGGCCGCCTCGCTGCGGCGCGCCCGCGCCAGGGCCAGGTCGTAGACCTGCGCGAAGCCCGGGGCGTCCGTCGTGGTCGAGCGGTTCGGGGTGGGTCCGGCCAGCGGCGAGTGCGGGCCCGTCGGTGGCACGAGTGGCGGCGTCATCGGTGTCCCTCCTGGATTCCAACCGCGTCCATCCATGGACACGGGTCTGGGAGGGGTCATCGGTGACGGGCGCGCACCCTTTACCGCCGCGGGGGCCGCACAGCCAGGTGTACGACCCGGCCGTCATCTCCTCAAGCCGCTGCGCCGAGGTTCGCGAGCAGCCGCGCCGCGCCCGCGTGCCCGGGCTCGAGCTCGCGCGCCTCCTGCGCGAAGACGATCGCGTCCTCGTCGAGCCCGCGCGCCCACGCGACCTGCGCGAGGCCGATGAGGGCCGCGGCGTCGGCGCCGTCGTTCTCGCAGACGGCGATCCACTCGTCGGCCGCCGAGGCCAGGAAGCCACGGCGCAGGTAGACGGTGGCCAGGCGCTCGCGGCGCTCGCGCCACGGCACCGAGACGGTCTCGTAGCGCGAGGCGAGCAGCTCGAACGCCTCGAAGGCCTCGACGCGCGCGAGCGCCTCGAGCATGACGAGCGCCGGGCCGGCCGCCTCGGGCGGCAGCGCGAGCGCGGGCTCCTCGCCCGCGAGGACCGCGTGCCAGGCCCCGAGCACCGCGCGCTCGGCGGCGTGCAGGCTCTCGATCGCCGGGTTGGCGAGGGCCGAGGCCGCGCGGTCGACGTGGCCGGCGGCGAGCGCGGCGAACGCCGCGGTCCGCGCCGCGGCGGGCGCCCAGGGGGAGTCCGCGCCGATGGTGGCGATCGCCTCGGTCGCGTCGTCGAAGCGGCCCTGGGACAGGAGGGCCTCGGCGAGCGCGAGCCGCGCCGGGGCGCTGCCCGGCTGGGCAGCGACGACCACGCGCAGCTCGCCCTCGGCCTCCACCGCGGCGCCCGCCTCGTGCAGGGCGACGGCGAGCATGAAGCGCGCGCCGGGCGCGATGTCGGTGACGGCGGCGTGGACCTCGGCGACGACCTCGCCCGCGTCGGCCCCGCGGGCCAGGCGGACGGTGGCGTACGGCTCGACGACGCCGATGAACGTGGGGTGATCGACCAGGCAGCGGCGGACCTGCTCCTCCGCCTCGTCGAGCCGGCCGGTCGAGCGCAGCAGGTCGGCCAGCTCGAGCCGCGCGAGGTACGTGCCGCCGCCGACGGCGCCGGAGTAGTGCGTCGGGGCGTCGCCCAGCTCGAGGCAGCGGTGCAGGAGCGCCTCGGCCGTGGCGGCGTCGCCGCCCTGCCGCGCCGCGAGCGCCTGCTCGAGCACGACGTCGGTGAACTCGGGGAAGCGGTCGAGCGCGTCGGCCGCGACGGTGCGCAGCTCCTCCAGCAGCCCGCACGTGCGCAGCGCGCGCACGTAGCGGTTGGCCAGCGACGGAGCGAAGCCGACGCGGGCGACGTTGACCTCGACCGTCAGGCCCTCCCACGCGATGCGCAGCTCGGCGAGCGCGCCCTCGTGGTCGCCGGCGGCGGCCAGCTCGGAGCCCAGGTTGAAGTGCAGGAACGGCGAGTCGTCGCCCTCCGCCGCCTGGCGGCGCAGCAGCTCGATGTTGCGGCTCGACTTGCCCTTCGCGTCGCGGACGACGCCCAGGTAGCCGTAGTGCTCGACGCGCACGTCGGAGACCGTGATGCGCTCGGGCAGGTAGCCAGGGAGCGCGCCCGCCCACTGCTCGTGGATGCGGCCGCTGAAGCGGTACTCGGGGCGGTTGCGGAAGAGACGCAGCGCGTTGAACGCGTTCGCGTGCCGGTCCTCCTCGTCGCCCACGTAGTTGGTCATGACGAGGTAGAACGCCTCGCGCCACGTGTGGCCCGCGAGCGCGCGCAGGCGCTCGCCCGCGCCGTCGACGAGGACCTCGTCGGCGTCGAGGTAGAGGATCCAGTCGCCGGTGGCCGCGTCGACCGAGACGTTGCGCGCCTCGGCGAAGTCGCCGGTCCACGCGTGGTGCAGGACGCGGGCGCCGTGCTCCTCCGCGATCTCGACGGTTCCGTCGGACGAGCCGGTGTCGACGACGACGATCTCGTCGACGAACGGGGCGACGGCGCCGAGCGTGCGCCCGAGCATCGACTCCTCGTCCTTGACGATCATGCACAGGCTGATGCGCAGGCCGGTGGCCGGCTGCGCCCTGGCCGCGATCTTCTTCGCACGCGGCGCGAGCTGCTGCACGACGACGCGCAGCGCGGCGGGCAGGGCGATGTCGGCGAGGCCCTCGCGGCGGCGGCGCGCGATGCCCTCGAGGTTGCCGTCGAGGTGCGGCAGGCCCGGGTCGAGGCGGCGGGCGGCGAGGAAGAGCTGCTCGGCCGCGCCCAGCTCGCCCAGCTCGTACAGCGCGACACCGGCGTAGTTGAGCAGCAGCGGCTCGCGCGGGTCGGCGGCGAGCAGGTCGAGCGTCTCGCGCGCGACGGCGGCGAAGACGAGGCCCATCGCGGCGAGCTCCGTGCCGCCGGTGGCGAGGCCGGCCTCGATCAGGCTCTTGCGCGCCTGGTGGCGGCGGTGCGGATCCTCCACGGCGGCGGCCTCGGCGAACAGCGCGCGGTAGCCGGCCACGTCGCGGACGGCCAGGCAGGCCTCGGCGCGCGCGGTCAGGAGGCTCGCCGCCGGGGTGGCGGGAAGCGAGACGGAGGGGGCGTTCGGCTCGGGGGAGGGAGTCGCGTCGCTCAGGCGGAGGGCCATGAGGGGGAGGGCCTTTCGCTGCAGGGGGAAAACGGGACCTACGGCCGCGTGATCGGCCTCGCGGAGCCGATCTTGAGGGCTCCGAGGGCATCCCCAGAAGTGGGGAGGCGACGGCTGGACGCATCGCTTCCTCAAGACCCGAAATGCGGGGATGCGGAGGTGGACGTCGGGCTCCGATACCTCAACCCGTCCCCCCGTCCGTCCCCCTCGCCCCCAAGGAGTACCCCGTGACCGCCCCGACCGCCGCCCGGCGCCGCCTCTCCCCCGAGGACACCCTCGCGCTCTGGCAGCAGTACCGCGACACGAACGACCCCGGCGTCCGGGATCGGCTCATCCTCACCTTCGCCCCGCTCGTGAAGTACATCGTCTACAAGAAGGTCCGCGAGATGCCGGCGCGGTGCGAGGTCGAGGACTTCATCTCCTGCGGGCTCGAGGCGCTCATCCAGTCGATCGACCGCTACGACCCGGCCAAGGGCGCGACGCTCGAGCAGTACGCGTGGACCCGCATCCACGGCGCCGTGCTCGACGAGCTGCGCCGCCAGGACTGGGCCCCGCGCTCGATCCGCCGCTGGGAGCGCGACGTCGAGAAGGCCGTCGAGGAGTTCACCGCGCTGCACCGTCGCCGCCCCACGCGCACGGAGCTGGCCGACGCCCTCGGCACCACCGTCGCCGAGTCGCGCCGCCGCCAGGACGAGATCCAGCAGTCGGACATGACCTCGCTCAACACGCTCGTCCTCTCCGACGACGAGACGACGATCGAGCGCATCGACACGCTCGCCTCCACCGACGTCCGCGTCGACCCCGAGCACGCGACGGCGACGATCGAGGCCAAGGAGAAGTTCCGCGAGGCCTTCGCCGAGCTCCCCCAGCGCGAGCGCGAGATCGCCGTGCTGCTCTACGTCAGAACCTCACGCTCGCCGAGATCGGCGAGATCATGGGCGTCAGCGAGAGCCGCGTCTGCCAGATCCACGGGCAGATGAAGAAGACGCTGCGCAAGGCGCTCGACTCGGACGCCGCGCTCTTTCAGCTCGTCGCGTAGGGACTCCACACCGGACGGACTCCGACGAAGCGGCGCGCGAGGGCCGCTTCGCCCCTAGTCTCGCAGCGAGTGCAGCGATGGGAGTCGACGATCGGCGCGGGAACCCTGCTCGAGGTCAGCTTCGACCACGCTCGGGCCGACCCGCCGCAGGCGCTGGTCCTCGAGGTCGATCGAGGGCGCCTCGCGTGGGACGAGCAGGGCGAGGAGGGCCGGTCGATCCGCATCTGGGCTGACCGGTACGACACCGTCGTCCTGCGCCTGACCGGCCGGTTCACCAAGGTCTCGTTGATCGCGTGGCACGCGTGGCTCGAGCACGACGAGCTGGACGGCGAGGTCGTGCGCCGCGGCGAGCGCATGCTCGCCGAGGACGACGCGGGCACGACCGTCCTGCGCTGCGGCGACCGCGACCTGGTCGCGCGGGTGGCGCTGCGTCAGCGGGCGCGCGTGCGCGCGTCGAGCGAGTAGGCCCAGACCAGCGCCTCGGCGATCGCCGCGTAGAGCTCCGGCGGGACGTCGAGGTCGAGCTGGAGGCGCGCGAGCGCGTCGGCCAGCGCCGCGTCCTCGCGCACCGGGACGCCGGCGTCGCGGGCCAGTGCGAGGATCCGGTCGGCGACGTGGCCGGCGCCGGCGGCGACGACCTTCGGCGCCCCGCCGGAGTCGCGGTCGTAGCGCAGGGCGGCCGCGCGCTTGGGGCGCTCGTCGTCAGGCGCGGACATCGACTCCCCGCTCCTCGACGCGGACGGTCGCGGCGCGGTGCGTGGCCTGCGCCAGCCCGTCGCGGAGATCGTTCGCGGCCGAACGAGCGACCTCCGCGGCGCCGGGCGCGACGCGCACCGTCGCGGCGGCGGCGTCAGGCGCGAGGTCGATGAGGACGTCGATCCGCCCCAGCGCGGGCGAGTCGAAGCGCAGCGCGACCGAGCGCCGCTCGGCCTCGCGCGGGAGCGTCTGGGCCTCGGGCGGGTCGGGCTCGACGCGCAGGCGCGCGCCGCCGGGCAGCGCGAGGCCGACGGTGGGCGGGGCCGCGTCCGGGCTGCCCGGCGGGACGACCTGGAGCGCGATCCGCTCGGGGCCGGCCTCGGTGACCCGCAGCCGGACCGCCGTCCCCGCCGCCAGCTCGGGAGGGAGCTGCGCCGTCACGCGCGCGCCGCCCAGCAGCAGCGTCCCGCGCGGGCCCTCGCGGTCGAGCACCCGCGCGGCGAGGACGATCCCCGGCCGCAGCGTGGTGTCGGCGAACAGGCCGCGGAGCAGGACGAGGTCGACGATCGGGCCGGCCACGCTCAACATCCTCGCGCACCGGCCGACCAAAGGCCCGTATGGAGCGTGGTCTCTACATCGCCGCCTCGGGGATGCTCTCCGAGATGCAGCGGCAGGATCTCATCGCCAACGACCTGGCGAATGCGTCCACCCCCGGCTACAAGGCCGATCGCACGGCGCAGCACTCGTTCTCCGAGCTGCTGCTCGCCAACCGCCAGACCGGCGCGAGCATCGGCTCGCTCGGCACCGGCGTCTCCATCGCCCGCCAGGTCACGGACCTCGCACCGCAGCCGGTGCGCGAGACCGGCGAGCCGCTCGACTTCGCGATCATGGGCGAGGGCTTCTTCGGCGTCCAGACGCAGGAGGGCCTGCGCTACACCCGCAACGGCCGCTTCATGGCCGACGGCGCGGGCCGCCTGACCGACCAGCTCGGAAACCCGATCGTCGGCCGCGGCGGCGCCCAGGTCACCGTGGGCGCCGACGGCACCGTCGACCCGGGCCAGCTCGGCGTCTTCGCCGTGCAGAACGCCCGCAAGGTGGGCGAGGGCCTGTTCAGCGGCAACGCCGCCGGCCAGGCGGAGGCCTCGGTGCGCTCCGGCGCGCTCGAGAGCTCGGGCGTCGACGCCGCCCGCACGATGGTCGACATGATCGCGTCGCTGCGCGCGTTCGAGGCCGGCCAGCGCGTCATCACCACGATCGACTCGACGCTGCAGAAGGCAGCGAACGACGTCGGTCGGGTGTGAGAAGTCCCCCTGCAGGCATCCGGCCCGCAGTTCTGAGACGGCCGGCGCCGTCCGGGCGCCGTTGACCGGCGCTTCGCGCCTCCCGCTCAAGTTGCGACCGCCCCGGCCGACTACCCCGGCCGAGAAAGAACGCCCATGGCTGGACCGCCCCCTTGGCGGAGGCCAGGGCTCCCCCCCAGGAGACCCGTGCTCGAAGGCATGTATACGGCTGCCGCCGGAATGGCGGCACAGCAGCAGCGGCTCGCCGCTGTGTCGAACGACCTCGCGAACGTCAACACGACGGGCTACAAGCGCGTCCGCGTCGCGTTCCGCGACCTCGTCTACACGCCGGCCGGCCCCGGCACGTCGCCGGGCGTCATCGAGGGCGCGGGCGCTGCCGCCACCAGCGTCGGGCGCGGCGCGGCCCAGGGCGCGCTCAAGCGCACCGACCGCCAGCTCGACGTCGCGCTGACCGGCCCCGGCTTCATCCGGGCCCGCGGCGAGGGCGGCGACGTCCTCACCCGCGACGGCGCGCTCCTCGTCGACGCCGCCGGGCGGCTGCGCACGAGCAGCGGCCACCTCACCGGCGTGACGGTCCCGCGCGGCACCAACGAGTCCGACATCCGCATCTCCGGCGACGGCCGCGTCTCGACCGGCACCCGCGTGGTCGGCCGGCTCGACCTCGTCGTGGTCCGCGCGACCGACGGCCTCAAGCCGAACGGCGACAACACCTACTCGCTCACCGCCGCGAGCGGTCCGGCGACCGCCGCCGGCGTCCGCCTCGAGCAGGGCGCGCTGGAGGCCTCGAACGTCGACATCGCCGACGCGATGGCGGACATGATCGAGGCGCAGCGCTCCTTCGAGCTGGCGTCGCGGGCGATCCGCATGCAGGACCAGCTGATGGAGATCGCGAACGGGGTCAAGCGATGAGCGTCGCCCCCGTCGGCGGCGCCATGCCGCTGCCCCCCGGCACCCCCGCCCGCACCGACGCCGAGCGCGCCGGCCTGGCCTTCGAGCGCATGCTCCTCGTCCAGCTCACCCAGCAGCTCGCGAAGACCGCCGAGCCCGAGGGCGAGGCGTCGAGCGCCGCCAGCCAGGCGTACCGCGACCTGCTCCCGGGCGCGCTGGCCGACGCGATGGTCGCCAACGGCGGCATCGGCCTCGCCCAGCACCTCGCGGCGGAGGAGGCGTGACCGCCGTGCAGTCCACCCTCGTCCAGGCCCCGCCGTCCGACCTCGGCACCGCGGTGCTCGGCCACCTCGCCGATCAGCTCGGCTCGGCCCGCACGCTGCTCGACGCCGTCCTGCGCCAGGGCGCCGCGACGCGCCGCCAGGACGTCGAGGACGTCCTCGGCTGCCTCGCCGACATCCAGGGCGAGATGGAGCGCCGCGGCCGGCTCGAGGCCGAGCGCGCGCAGCTCCTCATCCGCGCCGCCGCGCTGCTCGGCCGCCACCCGCACGAGGTCACGCTCGACGCGCTCACGTCGCTCATGGAGCCGGCCGACGGCCAGCTCGCCCGCGAGCGCTCCGCCGAGCTCCGCGGCCTGCTCGACGAGGTCCAGCGCGAGCACGTCGTCAACCGGGCGCTCATGCGGCAGGAGCTTGCCTTCCTCGACCACCTCGTCCGCCTCGTCGGCGCCGAGGACGAGCCCGGCTACCGCCCGCCGGGCGAGCTGCACGGCGGCGGCCACCGCCCGTCGGTCTCCTCCGGCCACCGCGTCCTGGACCTCCAGGCATGAACGTCTCGAGCTTCATGGGGCTCCAGACGGCGCTGCGCGGCGTGCTCGCGCAGCAGCGCGGGCTGGACGTCACCTCCCACAACCTCGCCAACGCGAACACCGTCGGCTACACGCGCCAGGAGGCCGCGCTCGTCGCGTCGGACCCGCTGAAGCTGTCGTCGGGCGCGCTCGCCAACGGCGCCGGCGCGTACCTCGGCACCGGCGTCGAGGTCGAGGCCTACCGCCGCCTGCGCGACACCTTCCTCGACGTGCAGTACCGCGGCCAGGCGATGTCGCTCGGCGGCCACGAGACGTCGGCGCGCGCGCTGTCGAGCGTCGAGGCCGGGCTCAACGAGCCCGGCGACGGCGGCATCGCGGCGCTGCTCAACAAGTTCTGGAGCGCGTGGGGCGACGTCGCCAACCACCCGGAGAGCCAGCCCGCGCGCCAGGCGCTCGTCGGCCGCGCCGACGCGCTGGCCACCGCGATCCGCACGCTCGACGCGCGGCTGTCGGCCGTCGCCTCGGAGGCGAGTGTGGAGTACGCCGCGATCACCGGCCCCGCGGGCCCGATCGTCGCCGCCGCGTCGGAGATCCAGCGGCTCAACGTGATGATCGAGAGCGCGGTCCGCAGCGGCCGCGCGCCGAACGACCTGCTCGACCGCCGCGACGTCCTGCTCGACGAGCTGAGCGGCTACGCGCAGGTGTCGGTCACCGACCTCGGCGGCGGGCTCATCCGCGTGAACTTCGGCGACGCGGCGCTCCCGCTCGTCGACGGCACGAACCCGCCGAACTGGCCGCAGACGCTCACCGCCCCGGGCGGGCGCCTCGGCGCCCTCATCGACCTCGGCCCGCGCACCGCCGGCTACCGCGCGCAGCTCAACGACTTCGCCGGCGAGCTGATGACGAGCGTCAACGCCATCCACTCGCCCCCCGCCTTCTTCACGGGCACGGCGGGCGCCGAGGCGAGCGACCTCGACGTCGCGGTGAACGCCGCGGGCGTCCGCCCCGGCTCGACCACCGCGGCCGGCGCGAACGACCTCGCGCGCCAGCTCCTCGCGCTGCGCGGCAAGCTCGCCGACCAGCGCTACGCCGACCTCGTCGGCGCCATCGGCTCCGACACGGCGAGCGTCAACCGCCAGCTCGAGACGTCGCAGGCCCTCGTCGACGCCGCCGAGACGCGGCGCCAGGAGGTCAGCGGCGTGGCGATGGACGAGGAGGTCACGAACATGATCCGCTTCCAGCGCGGCTACCAGGCCTCGTCGCGCGTGATGACCACCGTCGACGAGCTGCTCGACGTCCTCATCAACCGCACCGGGCGGGTCGGGCTGTGAGCGCCGGGCGCGTCACCGAGGGCATGCTCGGCCGCCGGCTGCTGAGCGACCTGCGCGCGAGCAGCCACCGCATCGCGACCGCGCAGCGCCAGATCGCGTCGGGCAAGCGGATCGACAAGCCGTCCGACGATCCGCTGGCCACGCACAACGCGCTGCGGCTGCGCTCCGAGCTCGCCGGCATCCAGCAGGACCGGCGCACGATCGACGACACCAAGGGCTGGCTCGACACCACCGACGCCGCGCTGGGGACGATCACCGAGGTCGTGCACCGCGCCCGCGAGCTGACCCTCCAGGGCGCCAACGGCGCGATGAGCCAGGCCGACCGCAACAAGCTCGCCGACGAGATCGACCAGCTCATCGAGACGGCCAAGAGCGCGGCGAACGCCTCCTACGGCGGGCGCTACGTCCTCGCCGGCCAGGACACCGACGACCCGCCGTACGCCGCGGGCGCCGTGGACGCCTACGGCGGCGACACGGCCGCGGTCGCGCGCCAGATCGGCCCGGGCGTCGCGGTGCAGATCAACGTCCCCGGTGCCGACGTGCTCGGCAACGGCGGCGCCGACGGCAAGCTGCTCTCGACCCTGCGCACGGTCGCCGCCGACCTGCGCGCGGGCAACGTCGCCGGCCTGCGCGGCCCCGCGCTCAACTCCTTCACCTCGAACCTCGAGGACGTGACCTCGGCGCGCGGCGTCATCGGCGCGCTCTCGACCCGTCTCGAGTCCGCGGAGGCCCGCCTCGCCCAGGTCGAGGAGTCGACCGCGGCGCTGCTCTCGGCCAACGAGGACACCGACATCGCGAAGGCGATCATCGATCTCAACACCCAGCAGTCCGTGTACCAGGCCGCGCTCCAGTCGGGGCAGGCGCTCATCCAACCCTCCCTCCTCGACTTCCTCAGGTGATGTCCATGCCAGTGACCCTTCACAGCACCCGGTTCGGCCGCCTCGAAGTGCCGGCCGACGCCGTCGTCGAGTTCCCCAGCGGCCTGATCGGGCTGGGCGGCACGAAGTTCGCGCTGCTCGCCCGCTCCGAGGACAGCGCCTTCATCTGGCTGCACTCGCTGGACGACCCCGAGCTCGCCGTCCCCGTCACGAACCCGTGGCGCTTCTTCGGCGACTTCGAGGTCGAGCTGTCCGACGAGGAGGCGGCCCGCATCGGCGTCTCCGACGCCGAGCAGACGTCGGTCTACGTGACCGTCCGCGCGGCCGAGCAGCTCGAGGACTTCCACGCGAACCTCCGCGCGCCGATCCTGATCGCGCACGGCAAGGGCCACCAGGTCATCAACCAGGCCGGCGACGCGCCGATGCGCGCGCCGCTGTTCGCGGCACTCGCTACCGAGGCCGCCTGATGCTCATCATCACGCGACGCCCCGGCGAGAAGATCATGCTCGGCGACGACGTCGTCATCGAGGTGATGGAAGTGAGCGGCTCCAACGTCCGCATCGGGATCGCCGCTCCCAAGTCCGTCCCGGTCTACCGCGAGGAGATCTGGACCGCCGTCAAGGAGGAGAACGCGGCCGCCGCCGCCACTCCCTCCGACGTGACGCTGCCCACGCCCGACCCGCTTCCCAACTAGTCCCCCCACCCCCAAGCAGTCCCCCGCAGTCCCCCGACAGGAGTCCCAGGAAGGAACGACAGGATGTCTCTTCGGATCAACCACAACATCGAGGCGATGAACGCCCATCGCCAGCTCGTCGGAACGAACGAGAAGATCAAGAAGGCGATGGAGCGTCTCTCGTCCGGCTACCGGATCAACCGGGGCGGCGACGATGCCGCCGGTCTCGGCATCTCGGAGCGCATGCGCGCCCAGATCCGCGGCCTCTCGCAGGCGCAGCGCAACACCCAGGACGGCATCTCGATGGTGCAGACCGCCGAGGATCCCTTGCTGAGGTCCACGCGATGCTCCAGCGCGTCCGTGAGCTGGCCGTGCAGTACAAGAACGGCTCGCTGAGCGAGAACGACCGCTCGGCCATCAGCTCCGAGGTCGCGCAGCTCGGCGCCGAGATCGAGCGCATCGGCCAGCAGGCCGAGTTCAACGGCATCAAGCTGCTGAACCAGAACCAGACGATCACCTTCCAGGTGGGCGCGAACGACGGCGACCTCATCGGCGTCGCCACGATCAGCCTGTCGGCCGCGATCGGGACGCTGGCGCTGTCGCTCACGAGCGGCGGCAACACCGACCTGACCGAGCTCGACAACGCGCTGAGCGCCGTCAGCCAGCAGCGTGCGGTCTTCGGCGCGGTCCAGAACCGCTTCGAGCACACGCTGAGCGCGATGTCGGTCTACCAGGAGAACCTGGTCGCCGCCGAGAGCCGGATCCGCGACGTGGACATGGCCGAGGAGATGGTCAACCTGACCAAGGAGCAGATCCTCATGCAGGCCGGCCAGGCGATGCTCGCCCAGGCCAACCAGTCGCCGTCGTCGGTCCTGCAGCTGCTGCAGGGCTGATCAAGGCCGGCCGGACGAAGGCCGTCGTCTCAGGGGCGCGGGCCGGATGCCCGCGGCGTGCTGCCCCCATGCGGCTCAGGCGGCCGACCACAGGTCGCCCGTCACGAAGCTCGTGGGCCTGGCTCTCCACTCGAGGGCCAGGCGCCACAGCTCCGCCGGCGCCCGCGGTCCCGGGGCGTCGCACGCCGCGGCCACCTCGGGCACCGCGAGCCGCGGCCAGCGCCGCAGCGCCTCCTCCACCGACGGCAGCCCCTGAGGCCGCGCGCCGGCGCCGGCGACCGCGGCGCGAATCGCGTCGGACGCGACCACCTCGCCCGCGAGGATGAACGCGGGCATCTGCGCCCCCGCTCCGCGCGCCGTCTCGAGGTCGGCCCCGAAGCGCTCGACGATCGCGTTCGAGCCGAGGTCGACGGCGAACCGGGCGACGTCGAGCCCCGGGACGTCGCGGGCCAGCGCGGTCAGCGCGTCGGTGTTGTCGGCCTTGACGCGCTCGCACATGAGCGCCTCGCGCACGCGGCGCAGGTACGGGCCCTCGAGCCCCTGCTCCCCCGCGGCCTTGACCGCCAGCGACGCGGGGTACGAGCTCTTCGGCGGCGCCTCGAGCCACAGCCGTGGGTCGGCGGGCATCTGAGTGGCCGCCGCCGCGTCGATCACGTGGCGCATCGTCTCCACCGGCCGCTCGAACTCGCGCGCGAGTCCGCCCATCACGTAGGTGATCCGGACCTCGTCGCCGAACTCTGCCTCCAGGCGCCGGAGCACGGGCTCGGCGCCCCACGACCACGGACACGCCGGATCGGTTACGTAGAGGACATGGACGGGCAAGGGGCCAGCACAATAGGCGTCGTGAGCACCCACCTCGGGACGAGCCTGAGCGGCCGCTACCGGCTCGACCAGCAGATCGGCACGGGCGGCATGTCGACGGTCTACCGCGCCTTCGACACCGTGCTCGAGCGCCGGGTCGCGGTGAAGCTCATGCACCGCGACATGGCGGGGCATCCCGACCAGCTCGAGCGCTTCCGCCGCGAGGCCCGCGCCGTCGCCCAGCTCAACCACCCGCACATCGTGCAGGTGATCGACGCGGGCGAGGACGAGAACATGCCGTACATCGTCTTCGAGTACGTCGAGGGCGAGACGCTCAAGGACCGCATCCGCCGCTTCGGCCGGCTGCCGGTCCCCGAGGCGATCGCGTACGCGATCGAGATCGCGTGGGCGCTCAGCGGCGCGCACGACCGCGGCATCGTGCACCGCGACGTCAAGCCGCAGAACGTCCTCGTCGACGAGGAGGGCTCGGCGAAGGTCACCGACTTCGGGATCGCGCGCACGCTCGACCAGGAGGGGCTGACCGCCGACGGCCGCGTGCTCGGCACCACCGACTACGTCTCGCCCGAGCAGGCGCTCGGCCACGCGGTCACCGGCCAGTCCGACCTCTACTCGCTCGGCGTCGTGCTGTTCGAGATGCTCACCGGCGACGTCCCCTTCCACGGCGACAACCAGGTCGCGGTGGCGATGAAGCACGTCCGCGAGGAGCTGCCCGACCTCCAGTACCGCCGCCCCGAGGCCTCGTCGGCGCTCGCCGCCGTCGTCGACCGCATGACCGCCAAGGACCTGGGCACGCGCTACGAGTCGACGCACGACCTGATCGCCGACCTCGAGGACGTCTTCGCGATCGAGAGCGCGCGCGCCGGCCAGACCACGGGCGAGGCGACGCAGGTCCTGCGCGCGCTTCCCCAGCCCAAGCGCTCGCGGCTGCCGCTGCGGATGCGCACGTCGATGCGGGCGGTCGTCGCGCTCCTCGTCCTCACGGCCGCGGCGGCGGCCGCGATCGCCTTCCTGGCCGCCGACAACACGCAGAGGGGGACGGGCGTCGCGCGCGACTCGCCCCGGGCGGCGCCCGACCTCATCGCGGTCTCGCTCGGTCAGCGCGCGGCCGACGACTTCGACCCGAGCGGCGACGACGTCGAGCACCCCAACGACACGTTCGCGGTGCTCGACCGCGACCGTGCGAGCACGTGGTCGACCGAGACCTACTCGACGGGCGAGCTCCAGAAGGACGGCGTCGGCATCAGCCTCGACGCGCAGGCCGACGACGGCGGCATCCTCGGGCGGCGGCTCGTCGTGACGACGCCGACGCCCGGCTTCACCGCGGCGGTCTACGGTGCCGCCGACGGCCGGCCGGAGAACCTCGACGGCTGGACGCAGATCGCCGCGGCGCGCAGGATCGGCCGCACCGAGCCGATCCGCCTCCCCGGGCGCGTCTCGCATCGCCACTACCTGTTGTGGATCACCGAGCTGCCCGAGGACGGCGACCGCGTCGAGATCGCCGAGCTCGAGCTGTTCCGCGCGCCATGAGGAGTCCCCGTGCGGGCGTCCGGCCCGCACGATTCGTGACCGACTGACGCCGTCCGGGCGTCAGAAAAGATGTGAGCGCTCGCGTTCGAAGCGCTCGACGGCGAGCGCGACGAGGCGGTCGACGAGCTGCGCGTAGGGCAGGCCGCTCGCGTCCCACAGCTTCCCGTAGACGCTGGTCTGCGTGAACCCGGGCATCGTGTTGAGCTCGTTGAGGAGCACCTCGTCGCCGTCGACGAAGAAGTCGACGCGGGCGAGGCCGTCGCAGCCCGCGAGCGCGAACGCCTCGGCCGCCAGCGCGCGCACGCGCTCGCGCACGGCGTCCAGGACGCGCGCCGGCACGACGAGCTCCATCCCGCCCGGCTCGTACTTCGCCTCGTAGTCGTACCAGCCGGCGCCCTTGCGCAGCACGATCTCGCCCGGCTGGGAGGCCTCGCCGCCGAGGACCGAGCACTCGACCTCCAGCCCCGTCGCGTTGGCCTCGACGATGACGCGCGGGTCGTGGGCGAGCGCCTCGCGCAGCGCGTCGTCGTACGCCTCGGGCGCGTCGACCCGCGCGATCCCGACGGACGAGCCCAGCCGCGCCGGCTTGACCCAGCACGGCCACCCGAGATCCGGCATCCGGCCCGTGACGCCGCGCTCGTACGCGACCCGCGGCAGCCCCGCGCTCGCGCACAGGTCCTTCAACAGCAGCTTGTCCATGCACACCGCGCTCGCCGCGACGCCCGAGCCGACGTACGGGAGGTCGAGCAGCTCGAGCAGCCCCTGGACGGTGCCGTCCTCGCCGAACGGCCCGTGGAGGACGGGGAACGCGACGTCGCAGCCCAGCAGGCCGCGGCCCGCGCGAAGCTCCACCTCCTCGCCGCCGCTCGACCACGTCCCGTCGCGCGCAAGCTCGACGGCGACCGGCTCGTGACCGGCCTCGCGCAGACCCTCGCGCACCGACTCCCCGGAGGCCAGCGAGACGGCGTGCTCGGACGACCGGCCGCCGGCCAGGACTGCGACTCTCACCGTCGCGCCCCGCCGGCCGAGGCGCCGCCGACGTCGCCGTCCTCGTCGTCGGGCGGGGGCTCCTCGCCGGTGGCCCCCGGATCGGGGTCGAGCTCGGGCTCGAAGCGCCCGACGACGATCGTGACCTGCGACTCGCGCTCGACCTCGCGGCCGGAGCCGGGCGACTGCGAGAGCACCTTGCCGTCCTGGCTCGGGCGGTCGACCGCCTTCTCCTGCACGTTGACCTTCAGCCCCGCGCCCGAGAGGCGCTCGGCGGCCTGGGACTGGTCGAGCCCGGTGACGCCGGGCACCGACACGGTCTCGACCTCCTGCGCGACGGTCAGCGTCACCGTCGAGCCCTTCTCGACCTCGGTGCCGGCGGCCGGGTCCTGTCCGATCACCGTGTCGGGCGCCGCGGCGTTCGTCTCCTCGCGGGCGATCGAGACCTCGAGCCCGACGCGCTCGAGCTCGGCGCGGGCGCTGTCGACCCCGTCGCCCTCGACGGCGGGCACCGTCACCTGCTCGGGCCCGGTGGAGACGACGAGCGTCACCGTGCTGCCGACCTCGACCTGCGCGCCGGCGGCGGGCGAGGTCTCGACGACGCGGCCGGGCTCGACGTCGTCCGACGGCTCGCGCCGCTCGCGCACCCTGAACCCGGCCTCCGTCAGCCGCTTGCGCGCGTCGCGCCGCCGAAGGCCCTCGACCGCCGGCAGGCTGGTGAGGCCCGGCCCGTCGGACACGGTGATCGCGACCTCCTCGCCGACGTCGAGCTCGGTTCCCGGCGCGGGATCCTGGGCGATGACCTCGTCGACCGGGCGCTCGTCGCGCACGCGTTCGGTCACGGGCTCGAAGCCGGCGTTGCGCAGCGTGCGCGCCGCGGTCGCGACGTCGGCGCCGACGAGCCGGGGCACCGGCTTCGTGTCCTCGCCGGCGAGCAGCAGGGCCGCGACGATCGCGCCCGCGACGAGCAGCGCGGCGAGCAGGCCCCACAGCCAGCGCCGCCGCCCGCCGTCCTCCTCGAGTGGCGCCGCGTACGCGACCTCCTCCTCCACGCCCGCGCCGGCGACCGGCATGAACGCGGTCGTGGCCGCGCCGCCGGGCAGGTCGAACCCCGCGCGGACGGCCTCGAGCGCGGCGATGAACTCGTCGGCGTCGGCGAACCGCTCCTCGGGCAGCTTCGCGAGCGCGCGCAGCACGATCGCCTCGAGGTCGGGCGGGACCGCGGGGTTGAGGCGGCCCGGCGGCAGCGGCGCCTCGGAGACCTGCTTGAGCGCGATCGTCACGGCGGTGTCGCCGTCGAACGGGATCGCCCCGGTCAGCATCTCGTAGAGGACGATGCCGATCGCGTAGAGGTCGGACTGCGCGCCGACCGCGTGGCCCTGCGCCTGCTCCGGGGACAGGTACTGAGCCGTGCCCAGGATCGAGCCGGTCTCCGTCATGTCCGACGCGCCGGCGCGGGCGATCCCGAAGTCCGTGACCTTCGCGCGGTCCTCGTCGTCGACGATGACGTTGTGCGGCTTGAGGTCGCGGTGGACGATCCCGCGCTTGTGGGCGAAGCGCGCCGCGCGCAGGATCTGGATCGCCAGGTCGATCGCGCGGCCCGACTCGAGCGGCCCCTCCTCCTTGACGAGGTCCTTGAGCGTGCGCCCGGCGAGGAGCTCCATCGCGATGTAGTAGGTCCCGTCGTACTCGCCGCGGTCGTAGACCGAGACGACGTTCGGGTGCTGGAGGCCGGCGGCGCTCGACGCCTCGCGGCGGAAGCGCTCGACGAACTCGTCGTCCTCGGCGAACCGGCGGTGCAGCAGCTTCAGCGCGACGCGGCGGCCGAGCTGGAGGTCGTCCGCGCACCACACGTCGGCCATCCCGCCCGAGCCGAGGCGGCTCACCAGCCGGTAGCGGCCGTCGACGACGTGGTCCTGCGCGATCCCGCCGCTCACCGCAGCAGCGCCTCCATGACCTGCTTGGCGATCGGGGCGGCGACCTCGCCGCCGGTCCCCTGCACGTTCTCGAGGCTCACCGCGACGACGATCTTCGGGTCGTCGCGCGGGGCGAAGCCGATGAACGACGGCTGGTTGATGCCCTGCGCGACGTTCAGCTCCGCGGTGCCAGTCTTGCCCGCCACCGGGAACCCGGCGAGCGCGGCGGCGGTGCCGGTCCCCTCGCGGACGACGCTGGCCATCATGTCGCCCACGGTGTTCGCCGTCGCCGGGCGCATCACCTGGCTCAGCTCCTCGGGCTCGACCCGCTCGACGGTGCGCCCGTCGCGGTCGACGACGCGCTCGGTGAGCGTCGGCTTCATCAGCGTCCCGTCGTTGGCGACGGCGCTCGCCACCATCGCCATCTGGAGCGGCGAGGCCAGCAGGTCGCCCTGGCCGATCGCGACGCGCCCGACGTCGACGCTGTCGTCGGTCATCCTCTTCAGGCCGTCGCGCTTGTAGACGCCGCTGCGGCCGCGCTGCCCGTCGGGCAGGTCGACCTCGACGCGGTCGTAGAAGCCGAAGCGCTCCATGTAGCGCTGCATCGTCGCGCCGCCCACGTCGACGCCGACCTGCGCCCAGACGGTGTTCACCGACTTCGTCAGCGCGAGGGTGAGCGGGATCGGGCCGTAGTCGGCGTTCGAGAAGTTCTCGAGCGGCGCGCCGGAGATCGTCTTCGGCGACGAGCCGTCGACCACGCTGTTCTCCGAGAACTCGCCGCTGTCGATCGCCGCGACCGCGGTGAGGACCTTGAACGTGGAACCGGGCGGGTAGCGCCCGACGGTCGCGCGGTTGAGCAGCGGCGAGTTGGCCGCGCCGCTCAGCTCCTTGAAGGCGCCGCTGCGGCGCAGCGCGTTCGGGTCGTAGGACGGGTTCGACGCCATGACGCGGATACGCCCCGTCTGCGGCTCCATCGCCACGACGGAGCCGCGCTGGTCGCCCAGCGCGCCGAACGCGATGCGCTGTGCGTCGACGTCGAGCGTCGTGCGCACGTCGTCACCCTCGCGCTCGCGCCCCGAGAGCTGGTCGACGATCGAGCCGACGTCGTCGCGCTCGCCGGTCAGCTCGTCGTTGCGCTCCTGCTCGAGCTCATAGCGGCTGATGTCGATGAACGAGTAGCCCACCGGGTGGGCGAACAGCTCGCCGAGCGGGTACCGGCGGCTGAACGTCCCGCCGCGCCCCTCGACCGACCGCGCGAGCACCTGGCCGTCGCGCGCGAGCACCCGGCCGCGGCGGATCTTCTGCTCGGCCAGCAGCTCGCGCCGGTTGAGCGAGTTGTCGCGCAGGGCCTCGGCCTCGAACACCGTCCACCGCGACGTCTGCGCGACGAGCGAGGCGAAGAGCAGGACGATGACCGCGTAGAGCTTGAAGGCGGACGAGTTCACCGCGGCGCCCTCGCCCGGTTCGACACGGTCAACAGCAGCGCGAGCAGCACGAAGTTCGCGACGATCGACGAGCCGCCGTAGGAGACGAACGGCATCGTCACGCCGGTCAGCGGGATGAGCTTCGTGACGCCGCCGACGATGACGAACACCTGGAGCGCGAACACCGCGGCGAGGCCGGCGGCGAGCAGCTTCGAGAACGCGTCCCCGGCGAGCATCGCGATCTTGAAGCCGCGCTGGGCGAACATGAGGTAGAGCCCGATGACCGCGGCCGCGCCGAAGAGCCCGAGCTCGTTCGTGATGAGCGCGTAGATGAGGTCGGTGTCGGCCGCCGGCAGGATCCGCGGGCAGTTCTCCGCCCCACACGGCAGCGTGAGCTGCGCCTGGCCGAAGCCGGTGCCGAACAGCCCGCCGTCGGCCTGCGCGAACAGGCTCTGCGCGATCTGGTAGCTGCCGCTGACCTTCGCCTCGTAGAGCTGGGGGTCGAACGGGTCGCGCCACGCGTCGATGCGCCCCTGCACGTGGCCCACCGTCGCCGTGAAGAACCACGCGCCGGTGAAGAACATCCCGAGCCCGATCACCACCCAGCGCAGCTGGCTCGTCGCGACGTAGAGGAGCGCCAGGAACGCGCCGAAGAACATCAGCGACGAGCCGAGGTCGCGGATGAAGACGAGCAGCAGCATCGCCGCGCCCCACACGACGAGCAGCGGCCCGAGGTCCTTCAGCCGTGGGAGCTGGACGCGCCCGAGCCGCCGTCCGCCCTGCACGAGCACCTGCCGCGTGTCGCGCAGGTAGCTGGCGAGGAAGATGACGATGGCGATCTTGGCCAGCTCGGCGGGCTGGAACGAGACCGGGCCGAGGTTGACGCCGAGGTACGCGCCGTTGACCTGCGCGCCGATGCCGGGCACCCGCGGCAGCACGAGCAGCGCGATCCCCGCCAGTGCGATCGTGTAGCGGTAGCGCTCCAGCACGGTGTAGTCGCGCAGCCACACGATCGTCGCCGCGAAGACGACGAGCCCGACGACGTACCACTGCGCCTGCTCGCGCGCGAGCTCGTCGTCGATCCGGTAGATCATCACGAGCCCGACGCTGGCCAGCACGGCGACGATCGGGAAGAGGTACGGATCGGCGTGCGGCAGCGTCATGCGGACGATCACGTGGGCGCCGAAGCAGAGCGCGAGGAAGATCGCGCCGTAGGTCAGCGAGACGTTCGACAGCAGCTCGTCCTGCTGGATGAACACCGCGGCGAACCCGGCGGTGACGAGCAGGCCGGCGGGGATCAGCGCGAGCAGCTCGCGGTTGCGCGGGCTCATCGGGCCTCGAGCCGCCCGCGCTCCAGCTCGCCCATCACCTCGTACGCGTCGTCGCGCGAGCGCAGCGAGTGGTCGAGCAGCGTCTCCTCGCGCCGCGCCGGCACGAGGTCGCGATGCACGCCCGACGTGTAGTTCGTCTGGTAGAGGTCGAGCCCCAGCGGCAGCTCCCACGGGAGTCCGCGGTAGACGGTCACGTAGCCCTGCTCGTTGGACCCGATGAAGTAGACGGCGCGGACCGCGGTGAGCGCGCCGATCCCGATCGGGATGAGCAGGAAGCCGATGACCGCGAGCGTCACCAGCGCGCGGCGTCGTCGCTTGCCGCGGCGCGACGCGGGCGCGGGCGGCGGCGTCTGCCCGGCGCGCGGCCTGACCGGCTCGAGCCGGCGCGACGGCGTCGGGTCGTCGGAGGACGCCACCGCCGTGGCGGGGCCGCCCCGCCCCTGCGCCTGCGCCTCGAGCGCCGCCTGCACGTCACCGGTGCGCAGCGCCTCGTCGCCGACCGACGTCGCCTGCTCGTCGCGCGCGGCGCCGTCGACGTCCTCCAGGCGGACGAGGACCACCGTGATGTTGTCGCGCCCGCCGGCGTCGTTGGCGGCGTCGATCAGCCGCTCGCCGGCGTCGTGCAGCGAGGGCGCGGTGCGCAGCGTGTCGGCGATCAGCCCCTCCTTGACCATCGTCGTCAGCCCGTCGCTGCACAGCAGGAAGACGTCGCCGTCGCGCGCCGGCCACGTGCGCGTGTCCACCTCGACGTGGCCCTCGGGCCCGAGGGCGCGCGTAATGATCGAGCGCTGCGGGTGCTCGTCGGCCTCCTCCTCGGTGAGCCGGCCCTGGCGGCGCAGCTCCTCGACCAGGGAGTGGTCGTCGGTGAGCCGCTCGAGCTCGCCGTCGCGCAGCCGGTAGGCGCGCGAGTCGCCGACGTGGGCGATCGTCACGTCGTCGGGCCCCGCGAGCAGGACGGTCATCGTGGTGCCCATGCCCGCGCGGCTCTGGTCCTCGCGCGAGACGGCGTGGATGCGCTCGTTGGCCTCCTGCACGATCGACGCGAGCCGGTCCTCCGCCGCACCCTCGGGGACGCCGGCGCCGCCGAGGATCTCGATCGCGATCCGCGACGCGATCTCGCCGGCCTGCGCGCCGCCCATGCCGTCGGCGACCGCGAACAGCGGCGAGCGCGCGTAGTGCGAGTCCTCGTTGGCCCGCCGCTGCCGGCCGGTGTGGGACCCGTGGTAGTCCTCGGCGACGCGCAGCATCAGCCCTGGAACTCGAACTGGGAGTCGCCGATGCGGATGCGGTCGCCGGCGTGCAGCGGCTGGGGCCCGCGCAGCAGCTCGTCGTTGAGGTACGTCCCGTTGGTGGAGCCGAGGTCCTCGAGCACGACCGCGCCGCCCTGGCGCTCGATGCGCGCGTGCTGCGACGAGGCAAACGCGTCCTCGAGCACGATCTCCACGTCGCCGCGCCCGAGCGTCGCCCCGCTCGAGACGTCGTAGCGCGAGCCCGGCTCGTGGCCCGGCGCGCGGTCGACGACGAGCAGCGCGTGGCGGTCGCCGTCGCCGCCGAAGCCGGTCGCCGCGTGCAGGCCGGTGGCCTCGGGCATCGGCGTCGCCGCGCGGCCGTCGGTCTGCCGGCGCAGGTCCTTGAGCGCGCTGCGCGCGACCCACAGCAGGAACAGGAAGAGGACGGCGAGGAAGCCGAACTTCAGGGCGACGGAGACCGGCTCGAGCGCCACGCGGCTACTCCACGACGAAGCGGACGTCGGCGGTGCCGAGGGCGAGGCGGTCGCCGGACTCCACCGCGGCCGACCCGTCGATCCTGCGCCCGTTCACCTTGACCCCGTTCGTCGAACCGAGGTCGCGCACCTGCCAGCCGCCGCGGCCGTCGGGCTTGACCTCGGCGTGGCGGCGCGACACGTTGGGGTCGGCGAGGACCACCTCGCAGTCGCGGCTGCGCCCGATGGTCGCGCCGGTCGCGGGGACGACCATCCGCTTGCCCTCGGCGAGGACCATCGCGCGCCCGGTCGGCTGCGGCCCGCGCGGCTCGTCGAGGTCGGCCCGCAGGCGCTCGGAGGTCGAGTAGACCATCGTGTGGCCGTGGTCGCCCTGCTCCATGGGGTCCGGGCCGCCCTGTGCCGCGCTCCCCGCGGCGCGCACCAGCCGCGCCTGGATGCCGAACTCGCCGAGGTTCAGCGCGTCGTCGGTCTTGAACGCGACCTGCGGGCGCGAGACGAGCGCGAGCTTCTCGCGCCGCGCGTGCTCGAGCAGGTACGCCCCCAGCTCCTCGCCGATCTCGTGCTCCATGTCCTGAAGGCGCTGCCGGTCGTCAGGCGACAGCCAGACGACGTACTCGTTCGGCACGTACGTGCGCGAAACCGAGACCGTCCGGTGCTGGTCCATCTCCTTGGCGAGACCGCGCGCCAGCTCGACGGGACGCACCTCGGACCGGAAGACCCGGCCGAACGTGCCCTCGACGAGGTCGGCGATCTTGGTCTCGAGGCTCCTGAGTACGGACATGGTGGAAGGGCCGCTGCTTCCAGCGGCCGGGATCACTCTACGCGGTCGCCTGCTCCCCGGAACGCGGCCGCGGCAAGCGCGACGACGCCGGCGAGGACGGCCCCGGGCACCGTCCCGTCGGGCTCCGTGTACGACAGCGCCTCGGCGATCGCTCCGGTCGCCGCGGCGAGGCCGGCGGCCCACACCGTGACGGCGACGACATCGACCGCGAGCGTGCGGCCGCGGACGAGCAGCGGCAGGACGGCGGCGGCGGCGCCCCACAGCGCGGCGAGGGCGAGCACGGCCGGCTCGGCGACGGCGTCGAGGTCCGGGCGCGCGCGGGTGACGACCGGCGCCAGCGCAAGCCACCAGAACCCGAGCGCGCCGAGCGCCGCGCGCGACGGGATCGTGCGCGCCTGGCCCGCGAGCGCGGGGTACGCGCCCGCGAGCCCGAGGAGGTCGAGCGCGGGCGCGGCCGCCGGCAGCGACCACAGCGTGCCCTGGCGCGGGACGAACAGCACGACCGGGACCGCCGCGAGCGCGACGACGACCGTCACGCGCTCGGCCCCGAGCGCGACGAGCAGCCCGACGAGCGCGACGAGCCACGCGAGCCGCGGCAGCAGGGCGACGGCGCCGCCGACCGCCGCTGCGGCGAGCAGCGGGTCGACCTCGGCCACCGCAGCGCCCAGCGCCGCCGTCTCCACCGCAAGCTCGCTCAGCGCCCAGCCGACCAGCGCTGCCGCGGCGAGGCCGGCGAGGACGCGGCCGGGGAGCGTCACGGGCTCGACCCGCCGCCGTCCCTGTCCTTCCGGGCCGCCGCCGGGCGCGCTCCGAGCGTCGACTTCGTCGTCGTATCGGTGACGAACTCGACGCTCGTCGTCGCGGACCGGCTCGGGGCGCCACGTGCGCGTCCGCTCCACCGGCCCGGCGTCGACGACGCCCGGCTCGTCCTCCACGTACGGCTCGGCGGCGGCGAGCGCCGCCCGCAGGTCGGCGATCGAGCCGCGCCGCTCGGGGTCGGAGTCGAGCGCGGCGTCGAGCGCGGCGCAGAGTCCCGCCGGCAGGTCGCGGCGCAGGCGCCGCAGCGGCGGCAGCGCCATCCCGACGCGCCGCGCCGTCGCCGCCGCGCCCTCCGCCCGCACCGGGTTCGTCCCGCTCAGCGCCTCGTACAGGACGAGCGCGAGCGCGTAGAGGTCGGCGGCGCCGGTCGTCCGGCGCCCCTCGGCCTGCTCGGGCGCCATGTAGGCGATCGTGCCCACGACGTCGCCGGTCCGGGTCAGCGCCGCGGCGTCGGCCAGCCGCGCGATGCCGAAGTCGGTGAGCTTCGCGATCCCCGCTCCGTCCTCCGCCGTCTCGGGGACCATGACGTTCGCCGGCTTCACGTCGCGGTGAATGACGCCCCGCGCGTGGGCGTGCTCCAGCGCGTCGCACAGCGCGACGCCGATGCGCACGACGTCGAGGTCCGAGAGGTCGCCCGCGCGCTCCAGCTCGCCGAGCGTCCGCCCCCGCACGAGCTCGGAGACGAGGTAGTACGCGTGGTCGTCGCGGCCGGCCTCGTACAGGGCGACGATCCCCGGGTGCGCGAGCCGCGCGGCGGCCAGCGCCTCGCGCTCGGCCCGCGGGCTCTCGCCGCCGTCGAGCGGAACGCGCTTGACCGCGACCGGGCGGTCGAGGCGCTCGTCGTGGGCGAGCCAGACGGTCCCGAAACCGCCGGCGCCGAGGCGTCGCAGGAGCCGGTAGCGGTCGAGGACGAGCTCGCCCTGCGGCTCGACCTCCATGGTCTGGGCGGTATCCACCGTCTCGAGGGTTCGTCGGAGCCGCCCTCCAGCCTGCCATGCTGGGAAGGGAACACGTCCCTGACGGCAAACTTGCACCAGACGATGGCCTTCTTCGACGAAGGGGACGAACCCCGCACGCGTGTCTCCCGGCCCGGCCGGACGGGCGGTGCGCGCGCGAGCGGCGGCGGCCGCGGACGGGGGCTCGACGACCAGACCGTCCGCAACCGGCGCATCGTCGCGGGCCTGTTCGCGGTCGTCCTTTTGATCCTGCTCGTCGTCCTCGTCGACGGCTGCCTCGACCGCCGCGCCGAGAACGCCCTCAAGGACTACAACCGCGACGTCGTCACGATCATCAAGCGCTCCGACGAGCAGGTGGGCGCGGAGTTCTTTGGCCTGCTCAGCGGCGGCGCGACCTCCGCGGTCGACCTCGAGCAGCGCGTCAACCAGCTCCGCGTCGAGGTCGAGCGCCACGTCGGCGACGCCGAGGACCTCAGCGTCCCGGGCGACATGAAGCCCGCCCACCGCAACCTGCTTCTCACCCTCGACATGCGCCAGGCCGGGCTCGGCAAGATCGCCGGCGAGGTCCGCACCGCGCTCGCCCAGGAGCAGGGCGACGAGTCGGCCCAGGCCATCGACCAGATCGCCGCGCAGATGCAGCAGTTCCTCGCCTCCGACGTCCTCTACAAGGCGCGCGTGCTCCCGCTCATCCAGGAGGAGCTGGCCGAGAAGGAGATCGGCGGGCAGGAGAGCCAGGACACCCAGTTCCTGCCGAGCCTCGAGTGGCTCGACTCGACCGTCGTGGCCGACCGGCTCGGCGCCGAGGGTGGCGGCAACACCCGCGCCCGCACCGGCGAGCCCGCCCCCGGCCTGCACGGCCACGGGCTCGTGAGCGTCACCGCGGGCGGCGTGACCCTCCAGCCCGGCGAGACCGCCAACCGCATCCCCGCCGGCTCGAACGTCGCCTTCGAGGTCACCTTCGCCAACCAGGGCGACAACGACGAGTCCGACGTCAACGTCGCCGTGCGGATCGACGGCGACGGCGAGCGCATCAGCTCGCGCAAGCGCGTCGACCAGACGAAGGCGGGCACAAACGCCGAGATCTCGATCCCGCTCGACAAGGCGCCGCCGATCGGCACGCCGGTGACGATCGAGGTCGAGGTCGGCGGCGTTCCCGGCGAGGAGAAGACCGACAACAACAAGCAGACGTACACGGCGATCTTCACTCGGTAGGCGCCGCACCCCGCCGCCGCCCGTGCAGGGCTACATTCTCGCGTCATGGACGAGCTCTCGACGACCGTCGGCATCGTGGCGCTGGCCGCCGCCGGCCTCGCGCTCGTCGCGCTGATCTGGGCGATCGCGGCGACGGTCCAGGTCCGCCGCCTGCGCGCCGCGCAGTCCGCCGTCCTCGGCGGGCAGGCGGCGCGCGACCTCGTGACGCACGCCGCCGAGCTCGATGAGGCGTTTCGCAACCTCCACGAGCACGTCGACGTCGTCCACGGCACGATCGACGAGCGCCTGGCCGAGGTCGAGGCGCGGCTCGACGGCGCGATCGCCTACCGGGCCATGGTCCGCTTCGACGCCTACAACGAGCTGTCGGGGCGCCAGTCGACGTCGATCGCGCTGCTCGACGCGCACGGCTCGGGCATCGTCATCTCGTCGATCCACCACCGCGACGCCGCCCGCGTGTACGCCAAGCAGGTGCACGAGGGGCGCGGCGAGCTCGAGCTGGCGCCGGAGGAGGAGGAGGCGGTGCGCGTCGCGCTCAGCGCGCCGGCCACCCCCGCCGAAGCGGCCTCGTGAGGGCCGGCTTCCTCGGACCGGCGGGGACGTTCAGCGAGGAGGCGCTCGTCGCCACCGCGCCGCCGGGCGCGGAGCCCGTCCCGTTCGCCACCGTCGACGCGGTCGTGCGCGCCGTGGACGCCGGCGAGGTCGAGCGCGGGCTCGTCCCGATCGAGAGCGCGACGGAGGGCTCGGTCGACGCCACGCTCGACGCCCTCGTCGACGCGCCAGGCGTCGCGATCGTCGGCGAGGTCGTCCGCCCGATCGCCCACGCGCTCATCGCCCGCGCGGACCGCCCGCTCGAGGAGATCGGGACCGTCGCGTCGCACCCGCAGGCGCTCGCGCAGTGCGCGGGCTTTTTGCGCACGTCGCTCCCGTGGGCGACGCCGGTGGCCTGGAGCTCGACGGCCGAGGCCGTCCTCGAGGTCGCCGCCCGCTCGGAGCCGTGGGCCGCGATCGGGACGCCGCGCGCCGCGAAGCTCTACGGCTGCGCGGTCCTGCGCGAGGGGATCGAGGACCACGACGGCAACGTCACGCGCTTCGTCTGGGTCGCTCCCGGCGGCGCCGAGCCGGCCCGGGACGGAGCGCCCGCCTCGAAGACGTCGCTCGCCTTCTGGGGCGCGGGCGCGGCGGAGCCCGGATGGCTCGTGCGCTGCCTGTCGGAGTTCGCGTTTCGCGGCGTGAACCTGACGAGGATCGAGTCGCGCCCGCGCAAGGACCGGCTCGGCCAGTACCTGTTCTTCGTCGACCTCGACGGCGCCGCGGGCGCCGAGCGCGTCGACGCCGCGATCGAGGGCCTGCGCGCCCACTGTGACGAGGTTCGGATCCTCGGCGCCTACCAGGCGGCGTAGGCCGCCCGCGCCTCTGGATATCCTTCGCCGCGGCCATGGCCGTCAGCACCCCACCAGGCCCGACGGGGTTCGCGCCGCCGCAACAGCACCCGCGGCGCGAACGTGACGCTGGCCGGGTGCTGGTCCTGAACGCGACGTACGAGCCGATCAACGTCTGCACGGTGCGGCGCGCGACTGTCCTGCTGCTCAAGCAGAAGGCCGAGCTGATCGAGCGGGCGACGTGGACGCTGCGCTCGGAGCACACGCAGCTCCCGCGCCCGATGGTCATCCGGCTCGTGACGTACGTCAGCGTCCCGCGCGACACGCACCGCCGCAAGATCACCCGCCGCGCGGTCTTCGCGCGCGACGGCTGGGAGTGCCAGTACTGCGGCGCGCGCTCGAACCTGACCGTCGACCACGTCATCCCGCGCTCCAAGGGCGGCTCGTCGGAGTGGGACAACATCGTCGCGTCGTGCGCGCCGTGCAACCGGCGCAAGGGCGACCTCCTGCCCGCGCAGGCGAACATGGTGCCGCGGCACGCGCCGCGCGCCCCGAACCCGCACGTGTTCATCCACGTCGCGAGCCCGACGATCCCGACCGCGTGGAAGCAGTGGCTCCCCGACGCGGCAAGCGACACCGCGGGGCGCTCCACCGCGAAGGGCACGTCGTCGGCCGCGGGCGTGCGCGCCGCAGCCGCTTAATCCGGGACGTCGCTCTCCTCGACGACGGTCGACTCGTCCGGCGGCGCGGACGGGACGTTGACGCCGTAGTCCAGGATGTCGGCGGCGAGGTGCATGCGGTCCTTGCCGAACTTCATGTCGATGACCATGCGCCGGACGAGCTCCTCGTCGTCGATCCACACCTCGATCGGGAACTCGAGCCCCTTGCCCTCGAACTGCTTGAACTTCTTGCGGAAGCGGGCCTTGGTCTCCTCCGGCGAGCGCTCGAACAGGTCGTCCATCGAGACGGTCGCCTTGTAGTGTGTCGTGGCGCGGCCGCGCACGCGCTCGCCGCCGAGCTCGTCCACCTCGCCGGACTCGCGGATGAGGTCCAGGAGCTCCCGCAACGTCATCGTGCTCGGCGCGACGCTGCGGTCGACGGAGTGCATCCACTTCTTGCCGCGCGGCAGGTCGAAGGCCGGCGAGCGCATCCAGAACTCGTCGCGGATGTTGATCATCTCCATCTTCACCGGGTCCTCACCCGGGATCTTCACGTTCATGTCCATCCGGCCGCGTGAGCTGTCGGCGGTCATGAGCGCCGTCCCGGTCATGGAGAACTTGCCCTCCTTCGTGGAGTCGACGTCCATCTCCATGTCCCAGTGGGCGGACTCCTCGTTGCCGCTGCGCTCGGCGGCGGCGGCGAGCGGGCCGACGTCGGCCTCGTCCCCGCCGCAGGCGGGCAGCACGACGGACACGAGAAGGAGGAGCGTGAGGGCGAGAGCGCGGCGCATGGCGGGAGGATCCCACCGGGCGCTCAGCGGCGCGCCAGCGGTCGGCGCGAACGTCGGTTGACGACGAAGGGCGCCGGCTGTGCCGGCGCCCTTCGCAAACTGCACTGGACTGGCTCGAGCGGGACTTGTCTCGGCCGGGGGGACTACATCCGGCATCCCATCTCGAGGGTGACCCGGGTTGGATTCGCTAAGCGAGTCCAGCGTCCGACCTAGCGGCCGGGCACCTCCAGGGTCCCGTAAGGACTGTCACTACCGATACGGACCACCTCCTTCCTCTGGTCTCGCCAGAGTAGCGCACGAAAAGGACGCGCTACGCGTCAGGTGTGGGAGGTCCGTCGACGTCGTCGAGGTCGACCTCGTCGGGCTCCGTGTCGCCGGCCCCGCCGTCGAGCGACGACTCCGACGCCCGGGCGGCGTCCTCCGACAGCGAGGCGGACGGGTCGAGCGGCTGGTCGGCGCCGCCGATCGTCGGCCCGGCCTCGGCGTCGCCGCCGGTCGCGTCGAACGAGATCGGGCCCTCCTCGGCCACGATCGCGCCGAGCGGCTCGTCGGTGTCGGCCTCGGACTCGACCACGAGCGCGACGGCCGACACGCGGTCGTCCTCGCCGCGGATGTTCATGACCTTCACGCCCTGCGCGGAGCGGCCGGTCTGGCGGATCCCGGCCACGCCGGTGCGCTGGACCATCCCCTCGGCGGAGATGAGGACGAGCGACTCGTGCGGGCGCACGACGAGGGCGGCGGCGAGCCCGCCGCGCTTCTCGCTGAAGCGGATCGTCTGCACGCCCTTGGCCCCGCGCGACGTCAGCCGGTACTCGGAGACCGGCGTGCGCTTGCCGAAGCCGCCGACGGTCACCACGAGCACCTCCTGCTCGTCGCGCGCGACGTCCATCGCCAGCACCGCGTTGTCCTTGCCGCTGATGTTCATCCCGCGCACGCCGGAGGTGTCGCGCCCCATCGAGCGGACGTCGTCCTCGTGGAAGCGGACGGCGAGTCCCTCCTTGGAGATCATGAGGATCTCGTCGTCGCCGCTCGTGCGCCGGACGGCGACCAGCTCGTCGTCGTCGCGGATCTTGATGGCGATGATGCCGTCGGCCTTGATCGGCGTGTTGTAGGCGAGGAACTCGGTCTTCTTGACGACGCCGAGCTTCGTTCCGAACACGAGGAACTGGCCCTCGGTGAAGTCGCGCGTCGAGAGCACGGACTGGATCCGCTCGCCCTCGCGCAGCGGCAGCACGTTGACGAGCGCGCGCCCGCGGGCCGTGCGGCCCATCTCGGGCAGCTCGTAGACCTTCGAGCGGTAGACCTTCCCCCGGTTCGAGAAGAACAGGAGGTAGTCGTGGGTCGAGCACACGAAGAGGTGCTCGATGTAGTCGCCCTCCTTGAGGTCCATCCCGGTCACGCCGACGCCGCCGCGGTGCTGCTGGCGGTAGGTCGCGAGCGGCAGCGTCTTGATGTAGCCGCTCTTCGTGATCGTCACGACCATCTGCTGGTCGCGGATGAGATCCTCGATGTCGATCTCGTCCTCGGACGGCGCGATCTGCGTGCGCCGCTCGTTGCCGAACCGGTCGGAGATCTCGCGCAGCTCGGTCTTGATGAGGTCGAGGACCTTCTGCTCGTCGCCGAGCAGCGTGCGCAGCTCGCCGATCCGCTCCATCTTGTCGGCGTGCTCGGCGCGGATCTTGTCGGCCTCGAGCGCGGTCAGCGAGGACAGCCGCAGGTCGAGGATCGCCGACGCCTGGATGACGGTCAGCTCGAAGCGCTCGACGAGCTGCGTGCGCGCGCTCTCGCGGTCGTTCGACGCGCGGATGACGGAGATGACCTCGTCGAGGTTGTCCAGCGCGATGAGCTGGCCCTCGAGGATGTGGACCTCGCGCTCGAGCCGCGCCAGCTCGTACTTCGAGCGGCGCACGACGACGTCGCGCTGGTGGTCGACGTAGTGATGGATGATCGCGCGCAGCGAGAGCGTCTTGGGGACGCCGTCGACGAGCGCGACCGCGTTCACGCCGAACGTCGTCTGCATCGGCGTGTGCTTGTAGAGCTGGTTGAGCACGATGCGCGGGTCGGCGTCGCGCTTGAGCTCGATGACGACGCGCATGCCGCGCTTGTCGGTGTGGTCCTCGATGTTCGCGATGCCGGCGATCTTCTTGTCGATCACGAGCTGCGCGATCTTCGTGATGAGGCCGCCCTCGCCGCCCTTCTTCACCATGAAGGGCAGCTCGGTGACGATGATCGCCTCCTTGCCCCGCCCGATGTCCTCGGTGTGGGCCTTCGCGCGGACGCGGACGCGGCCGCGGCCGTCGCGGTAGGCGTCGGCGATGCCGCTGCGGCCGAGGATGATCCCGCCCGTCGGGAAGTCCGGCGCGAGCACGTGGTCGCGCATCAGCTCGTCGGTGGTGATCTGCGGGTTGTCGATGTAGGCGATGACCCCGGAGATCACCTCGCGCAGGTTGTGCGGCGGGATGTTCGTGGCCATGCCGACGGCGATGCCGGACGAGCCGTTGACGAGCAGGTTGGGGTAGCGCGAGGGGAGGACGAGCGGCTCGCGCTTCGAGCCGTCGTAGTTCGGCCCGAAGTCGACCGTGTCCATGTCGAGGTCGCGCAGCATCTCCTGCGCGATCCGCGTCATGCGGGCCTCGGTGTACCGCATGGCCGCGGCGGGGTCGTCGTCGATCGAGCCGAAGTTGCCCTGGCCGTCGACGAGCAGCTCGCGCATGGAGAAGTCCTGCGCCATGCGGACCAACGTGTCGTAGATGGCCGAGTCGCCGTGCGGGTGGTAGTTGCCCATCACCTCGCCGACGATGCGGGCGCACTTCACGTACGGCCGCGTCGGCCCGAGCCCGTTCTCGTTCATCGCGTAGAGGACGCGGCGGTGCACGGGCTTCAGGCCGTCGCGCACGTCGGGCAGCGCGCGGCCGACGATGACGGACATCGCGTAGTCGAGGTACGCCGAGCGCATCTCGTCCTCGAGCGCGCGGCTCGATGTTGCCGCCGCCGATGACGTCCGTGGATGACATCCGGTTCCTCCTCCCTAGACGTCGAGGTTGGCGACGAGGCGGGCGTTCGTCTCGATGAAGTCGCGGCGCGGCTCCACCTGGTCGCCCATGAGCATCGAGAACAGCTCGGACGCCGCGGCGGCGTCCTCGACGTTGACGCGCGCGAGCGTGCGCGACGCCGGGTTCATCGTCGTGTCCGCGAGCTGGTCGGCGTTCATCTCGCCGAGCCCCTTGAACCGCGTGAGCTGCACGCCCTTCTGGGCGACCGTGAGCACGGCGTCGCGGAGCGCCTCGAACGACAGCGCGTCCTCCACGTCGTCCTTGAGCTTGACCGCGAACGGCGGCGTGCCGGCCAGCTCGAGCAGGCTCGCGTGGACGCGCACGAACTGGACGTAGTCGTTCGACGCGAACAGCGCCTTCGGCAGCCGGTGCGTGCGCGCGAGTCCGCTCTTGCTCTCGATCGCCTTGACGACGATCGTCTCATCGTCCTCGCTCTCGACGGTCGTCTCGTACGGCTCGCCCTCGAGGCCCTCCTTGCGAAGCAGCGCGATCGCCGCGGCAGCGTCGACGATCTGCTCGTCGAGGATCGAGCTCTCCTCGAGGAACGCGACCAGGTCGTGGCCGTGCTCGGCGCGCAGCGACGACGACCAGCCCTCGTACTGCTTGAGCAGCCGGGAGAACCTCTGCCAGCGCGCATGAGTCAAGTTGAATTCCCGCGAATTGCGGTCGGTGACCTCCATGCGCTCGAGCTTGTCCTGGAGGAGGATCTCCTCGAGCTCGGTGTCCTTCTCGATGTAGCGCTCGTTGCGCCCCTGCTTGAGCTTGTAGAGCGGCGGCTTGGCGATGTAGACGTAGCCCGCCTCGATCAGCTCGGGCATCTCGCGGAAGATCAGCGTGAGCACGAGCGTGCGGATGTGCGCACCGTCCACGTCGGCGTCGGTCATGATGATCAGCTTGTGGTAGCGCGCGTTCTCCAGTGAGAACTCGTCGCGTATGCCCGTGCCGAGCGCGGTGATGAGCGCCTGGATCTCGTTGTTCTGGAGGACCTTGTCGATCCGGCTCTTCTCGACGTTGAGGATCTTGCCGCGCAGCGGGAGGACGGCCTGCGTGTTGCGGTCGCGCCCCTGCTTGGCCGAGCCGCCGGCGGAGTCACCCTCGACGACGAAGAGCTCGGTGAGCGCCGGGTCCTTGACCGAGCAGTCGGCGAGCTTGCCCGGCAGCGCCGAGTTCTCGAGGGCGGACTTGCGCCGTGTCAGATCGCGGGCCTTGCGCGCCGCGGCGCGCGCCTGGGCGGCGGAGACCGCCTTGCGGATGACCCCGCCGGCGACCTTCGGGTTCTCCTCGAAGAACTGCGCGAGGCCGGCGTTGACGACCGACGCGACGAACCCCTCCATGCCCGGGTTGCCGAGCTTCGTCTTCGTCTGGCCCTCGAACTGCGGGTCGGCGAGCTTCGCGCTGATGACCGCCGTCAGGCCCTCGCGGACGTCCTCGCCGGAGAGGTTGTCGTCCTTCTCCTTGAGGAGGCCCTCCTTGCGCGCGTAGGCGTTCAGCGTGCGGGTGAGCGCGGAGCGGAAGCCGGAGAGGTGCGCGCCGCCCTCGTGCGTGTTGATGTTGTTGGCGAAGGAGTGGATCGACTCCTGGTAGGTCGTGTTCCACTGCATCGCGACCTCGACGGCGCCCTCGTCGCTCTCGCCCTCGAAGAAGATGACCTTGCGGTCCACCGTCTCCTTGTTGGCGTTGAGGTGCGCGACGAAGTCCTCGATGCCGCCGTCGTACTGGAACTCCGCGCTCTGCTTGCTCTCGCCGCGCTCGTCCTTGAGGCGGATGCGCAGGCCTCGGGTGAGGAACGCGGTCTCGCGCAGGCGCGTGACCAGCGTGTCGTACTCGAAGTCGGGGTTCTCCTCGAAGATCTCGGAGTCGGGGAGGAACGTGATGCGCGTCCCCGTCTCCTTCGTCGGCGCGCCCTTCTTCAGGTCGTGCAGCGGCGCGCCGCGGACGTACTCCTGCGTCCATGTGAAGCCGTCGCGGCGGACCTCGACGAGCAGGTGCTCCGACAGCGCGTTGACGACCGAGACGCCGACGCCGTGCAGACCGCCCGACACCTTGTAGCCGCCGCCGTCGCCGAACTTCCCGCCGGCGTGGAGCACGGTGAGGACGACCTCGACCGCGGGGCGCTTCTCCTTCTCGTGCATCGCGACGGGGATGCCGCGGCCGTTGTCGACGACGGTGACCGAGTTGTCGGGGTGCACCGTGACGTCGACCTCGGTGGCGTGGCCGGCGAGGGCCTCGTCGACGGAGTTGTCGACGACCTCCCACACGAGGTGGTGCAGCCCGCGCACACCGGTCGAGCCGATGTACATGCCAGGACGCTTGCGAACCGCCTCCAGACCTTCGAGGACGGTGATGTCCTGGGCGCCGTAGCCCCGATCCTCCGTGTTGCCGCTGTCGCCTGCCAACGATGCCTCCTAGACGCACGAACGCCCCGAGCCGCGTACTGGCCCGGGGCGACTGAACGCTCCGCTCCTCCATGGGGGCGAAGGCGATTCCTGTAGACAGAAGAATACCACACGACTGCAGTCAGACCCGCGCGCGCGCGTGCGCGAAAGTGCTGCAAAAGCGCAACAAATTCGTCGCCGATCAGCGCGCTCGGCGGCGGGGCGCGGCCGTGCAGCGCAGCTCGGTCACGCGCGGCGCCCCGAGCGCCTCGTTGAGCCGGGCGACGAGGTCGGGTGCGAGCAGCGTCAGCTCCTGCGCCCAGACCGCCGAGCGGCAGGCGATCGTGACGACGCCGGCGCGCTCGGAGACCGGCTCGGCCTCGGCCGCGACGACCGCGCCGGCGACCTCGGGCCACGCGCGCTGGACCGCCGAGAGTGGCGTCAGCGGCTCGAGCCGCGAGGCGAGGTCCTCGACCGCGGCGGCCAGCGGCACCGGCGCGCGGCGGCGCGGGGACGGGGGTCGCGCGGGGCGGCCCGACCGCCGGGGTGCGGTCCTCCGCCCGCGTCACGCCGCCGCCGCTTCCTGGAGCACGGCGCCGTCGCGGACCGCGATCCTCGTCACGCCCGCCCCGGTCGCGCCCGGCACGTGGGCGAGGTCGGTCGTCGTGATGAGCGCCTGGCCGGGTCCTGCGGACGACGAGTCCGGAGAATCCCCGCTTCGCGGTCCGGCGGTGACCCGCTCGAGCAGCCGCTCGCGCCGCGCGGCGTCGAGCTCGCTCATCACGTCGTCGAGCAGGAGGAGGGGCGGGCCGCCGCGGGCGGCGCCGAGCGCCTCGCGCTCGGCGATGAGCAGGGCCAGGAGCGCCAGGCGCTGCTCGCCCTGCGACCCGTAGGCGCGCAGCTCGCGGTCGTCGCGCAGCAGCGCGAGGTCGTCCCGGTGCGGGCCGCGCCCGGTGAAGCCGCGCTCGAGGTCGGCGTCGACAGCCGGCTCGGCCAGCTCCTCCGCGAGCTCGTCGGCGGTGGCCGCGCGGGCGCGCGGGCGCTCCTCGAGCCGTGCGGCGCCGGTGAGGCCGAGCTCCGCCGCCGCGACGGTGAAGGGCTCGACGAGCGACGCCACCGCGGCGCTGCGGTCGGCGCGCAGCGCGATCCCGTGGCGCGCGACCTCGCGGTCCCACGCCCCGAGCGACTCGCGCGACGCCAGCCCGCGCCGGACGCGCGACAGCAGCGCGTTGCGCTGCGCGAGCGCCTGGGAGTACGCACGCCGCGTGGCCACGCGCGCCGGCCACAGCGCCGCGACGACCTGGTCGAGGTGCGAGCGGCGCGCGCCGGCGGACCCTTGACCAGCTCGAGCCGGTCGGGGAGGAAGACGCTCACCAGCGGCCGCGCCGCGACGTCGGTCAGCCGCTCGACGGGCGCGCCGTCGACGCGGAACCGCTTGGCCTCGCCGGGCTGGAACCCGACCGCCAGCTCGTGCGCGCCGTCGCGGTCGCGCGTGGCGACCTCGACGCGCGCGGCCTGCGCGCCGAAGGCGACGACCTCGCGCTCGTTCCCGTCCGGCACGACCGCCCGGTGAGCCCGAAGTAGAGCGCCTCGAGGAGGTTCGTCTTGCCGGCGCCGTTCGGTCCGTGGACGACCGTCAGCCCCGGGCCCAGCCGGATCTCGGCGGCGGCGTAGCTCCGCCAGCCCTTGACGCGCAGCGCCTCGACGACCGGCGCATCCGGCACGGCCGCTCGAGCCCCCTACACGTTCAGCCGGATCGGCATGATGAGGTACAGGAACCCGCTGTCGTCCCCGGCCTCGATCAGTCCCGGCCGCAGCGGGCTGATGAGCTTCAGCAGCAGGTCGTCCGCGTCGACCGACTCGAGCCCGTCGCGGAGGAACTCCGGGTTGAAGCCGATCTCGAACGGTTCGCCGGCGAACGGCACCGGCATCGTCTCGCGCGCCTCGCCGACGTCCGGGGTCTGGGCCGACACCCGCAAGCTCGGCGAAGCTCAGCCGCAGCGGCGCGTTCTTCTGCGCGAGCAGCGAGATGCGGCGCACGACCTCCGTCAGCTCGCCCGTCGCGAGGCGCAGCTCGTGGTCGTAGGTTTCCGGCAGCAGCTGGCGGTAGTTCGGGAACTGACCTTCGATGAGACGCGAGGTGAGGACCATGCCGCCGACGTCGAAGACGATCTGGTTGGCGCGCCGCGCGGCCGCGCAGCGTCTCCGAGCCGGACTGCTGCGCGATGCGCGCGAGCTCCTGCAGGGCGCGCGCCGGCACGTTCGCCTCGAAGGCGCCGTCGAGGGCGGCGTCGAGCACCGTCTCCTTCACCGACAGGCGGTAGGAGTCGGTCGCGACCATCCGCAGCTCCTGCCCCGACGCCGAGACGAGGATGCCGGTGAGGATCGGCCGCGTCTCGTCGCGCGAGGCCGACCGGGCGACCTTGCCGATCGTCTGGACGAACGCCTCCGCCGGCACGGTGACGACGGCGTCGCCGCCGGCGTCGGGGAACGGCGGGAAGTCCTCGCCGCGCAGCGTCCGGATGTGGAAGGTGGCGGAGCCCGACATGATCTCGACGTCCTGCTGCGCGGCGCGCAGCTCGATCGTCACGGTGTCGGACGGCAGCGACCGCGCCACGTCGAGGGTCAGGCGGGCGGGGAGGACGGCGGTGCCGGGGCGCTCGACCTCGGCCTGGAGGGGAACGCGGAGCCCGACCTCCATGTCGGTCGCGCGCAGCTCGACCTTGCCGTCCTCGGCCACGACCTGGACGCCGGAGAGCGCCTGGACGGCGCTGCGGGTGGAGGCGACGCGCGAGACGGTCTGCAGCTGAGCGAGCAGCTCGTGTGCCGAAGCCTGCAGCTTCACGATGGATACCTCAGAGAGATGGAAGGAGTCATAGGGGCTGTGGATGTGTGCACGGCGGCCGGAAAGGCCGGAGATGCGGGGTCGGGCGCGCACATGGAGGTCCTGTGCGCAGTGTGTCAGTCGAGCTGGTCGGCACGAAGGCTGGCGATGACGGTGTGGGCGGCGTCGTAGGCGTCTGAGTCGGAGGCCAGGCGCTGCTCGATGCGCTTGACGGCGTGGAGGACGGTGGTGTGGTTGCGCCCTCCGAAGGCGCTGCCGATCGCCGGGAGGCTCGCCTGGGTGTGCGCGCGGGAGAGGTACATGGCGAGTTGCCGCGGCCACGAGACGCGAACGCGCGGCTTCCGCAGAGCAGCTCGTCGCGCGTCACCGAGAAGTGGGCGCAGACCGACGTCCTGGATGCGGGCGATCGTCGGGGCCGGCACGGCGGGTGCCGGCGCTCCGGTGGTGCGGGTAGAGGCTCGCGAGGACCTCGTCGGCCAGCGCGGAGTTCGGCTCTCGTCCGGTCAGCGAGGCGTAGGCGACGACGCGGATCAGCCCGCCCTCGAGCGCGCGTACGCCGCCGATCATGCGCCCGGCGATGACGTCGAGCACGTCGCCGTCGAGGATCGCGACGTCGTCGTGCTGCGCGCGCTTGCGGAGGATCGCGACGCGCATGGCGTGGGACGGCCCGCGATGTCGGTGACCAGGCCGGCCTCGAAGCGCTCGCGCAGGCGGTCCTCGAGTGCGGCGAGGTCGCGCGGTGGGCTGTCGGAGGTCAGCACGATCTGTGCGCCCGCGTCGTAGAGCGCGTTGAAGGTGTGGAAGAACTCCTCCTCGGTCTTCGCCTTGCGCTCGAGGAACTGGACGTCGTCGATGAGGAGGATGTCGTTGCTGCGGTAGGCGCCCTTGAAGCGCTCATCGGCGCGCGGTCTGGATGGCGGCGAGGAACTCGTTGGTGAAGCGCTCGGCGGTCGTGTAGCGCACGCTGATGCCCGGCTCGTACGCCGCGAGGTAGTTGGCGATCGAGTGGAGCAGGTGGGTCTTGCCGACGCCCGGCGGCCCGTAGATGAAGAGCGGGTTGTACGCGGTGCCGGGCAGCTCGGCGACGGCCAGCGCGGCGGCGTGGGCCAGGCGGTTGGCGTCGCCGATGACGAACTGGTCGAACGTGAGCTTCGGGTTGAGGTCGGGCCGGCCGTGCTCGTCGAGGCCGGTCGCGCCCCCGCTCGGCGCATCGTCGGACGCGGGGACGACCGCGACGGCCGCGTCGGGCCCGAGGACGACGGCTGCGCACGTCTGGAGCACGCGCGCGAAGCGGTCGGCGACCCAGCGCCGCCGGTCGTCCGGCGCCTCGAGGACCAGCGTCGTCGCCGTCGAGCTCGCGCAGGCGAGCGGGGCGAGCCACAGGTCGAACGCCGCCGGGTCGACCGCGACGCAGCTCGGCCTGCACGCGTGACCACGTGTCGGCGGCGTCGTGCGTCAAGGCAGGCGTGCTCTCCTCCCGGGCAGGGGTGTCGGGCGGACGGCGATCCGATGGGGGGGCCGGGGCCCCGGAGGACGCGACGGTAGCACCGCTCAGGGCCCCCGCGGACGGGTTCACGCGCAAAACGCGAACGTTTCGTGACGGCCCTGAAAGGCGGGCCGGAGAGGGCGACGAACAGGCTGTGGACAACCTGTCGTCTATCCTCCGCGCGATGAAGCGGACCTACCAGCCCAAGAAGCGCAAGCGCGCCCGCACCCACGGCTTCCGTGCCCGGATGGCAGACCCGCGGCGGCCGCCTGACGCTCAAGCGGCGCCGCTCCAAGGGCCGCAAGCGCCTCACCGTCTGGGGGCCGCGGTGCGGCCCAAGCGGGGGCGACTCTCGCGCAGCGCCGAGTTCGAGCGCGTCTACCGGCACGGCCGCTCGCACGGCAACCGGCACCTCGTGCTCTACGCGTTCCCGCGCGGCGAGGGCCGAATCGCCGAGGACGAGCCCCGCATCGGGCTCTCCGTCTCGCGCAAGGTCGGCGGCGCGGTCGACCGCAACAAGGTCAAGCGGCTGCTGCGCGAGGCGTTCGCCGAGGAGGCGGCCCGGCTGCCGGCCGGCAACGACGTCGTCGTCGTCGCGCGCCCCGAGGCGCGCGCGAGCTGGCCGAGCGCGAGGGCCTGGCCGATCCGCACGGCGCTCTCCGAGCTCGTCGACAAGGCGGCGCGGCGGGATCCGCTCGCGCAGGTCGTCCTCCGCGCCCATCCTCGTCTACCGGCGGCTGATCTCGCCGGCGCTGCCGAACCGCTGCAAGTACGAGCCGTCGTGCTCGGTGTACGCCGTCCAGGCGGTGCGAGGAGTACGGCATACTGCGCGGGCTGGCCCTGGCCGTCTGGCGGCCTGCTGCGCTGCAACCCGTGGTCGCACGGAGGCGATCCCGTCGAGGCGCAGCGCCTCTTCTCCCGGTGACCTTCTCCCCCATGACGCCGATCCTCGCCAACATCCTCCAGCCCCTGATCGACCTGTTCGAGGACGGTGCTCAAGTTCTTCCACGACTCCGTGGGCCTCGGCTGGGGTTCTCGATCGTCGCGCTGACCGTGCTGATCCGCGCGCTGCTGCTGCCGCTGACCCTCAAGCAGGTCAAGTCGATGCGCGGCCTCCAGCAGATCGCCCTCAGATGAAGGAGCTCCAGGCGAAGTACAAGGACGATCGCCAGCGCCTGAACCAGGAGATGATGAAGCTCTACCAGGAGCACAAGGTGAACCCGTTCGCCTCGTGCCTGCCGCTCCTCGCGCAGCTGCCGGTCTTCATCGCGCTCTTCTACCTGCTGCGCGACGACCTGCGCAACGAGATCTGCGGCCAGAACCGAGCAGCCGTCCTGCGGCGAGACGGCGGACTCGAGTTCTTCTTCATCCCCGACATGACGGACGCCGCGACCGGCGGCGTCCTGATCACGCTGCTCGTCCTCTACGTCGGGTCGCAGCTCGCCTCGAGCCTGCTGATGAGCGTGTCCGCCGACCCGAACCAGCGCTACATCTTCCTCGCGCTGCCGTTCATCTTCATCCCGTTCGTCATCAACTTCCCGGCGGGCCTGCTCGTCTACTGGATCACGACGAACCTCTGGACGATCGTGCAGCAGTTCATCGTGCGCAAGACCGTCGGCCCGGTGCGGCCGCCGGACCTCGGCGGCGGCAAGAAGGGCGGCGGCGACCGGCGGCAAGCCGAAGGACGGGCGCAAGGGCGGCGGCGAGCCGGCGGCCCTCGCCGAAGCAGGCGCCAAGGCCGCCGCGGGTGTCCGGTGGGGACGAAGCCCAGCGCGCCGCCGCCTCCGCCGTCGAAGCGCAAGAAGAAGCGACGGGAGGCGCCGCTGATGCCCGATGGCCGAGCGCCGGCGCCGATGTCCTGCGAAGCTGCTCGAGCGCGTCGCCGACGCGCTCGACCTCGACGCCGACGTGTCGGTCGACGAGGACGACGAGCGGATCGTCGGCCGCCTCGAGGGCGACGATCTCGGGCCTTTTCATCGGCCGCCACGGCTCGACGATCGAGGCCGTGCAGCACCTCGCGCAGCGCGTCGTGGGCGAGGCGACGGCGGTGACCGTCGACGGGTCGTCGTCGACGCCGCCGGCTACCGCGAGCGGCGTGCCGAGGTCCTGCAACGCCAGGCCGACGAGGCCGCGGACACCGCGCTGGAGTCGGGGCGCGCCGTGGCGCTTGGACGCGATGACGTCAAGCGAGCGCCGCGTCGTCCACGAGTACCTGCGCGACCGCGGCGACGTGGAGACGCACAGCGAGGGCGACGAGCCGCGTCGCCACCTCGTCGTCACGCCCGAAGTCCGCGTAGCCGCGCTTCTGCTGGTGAAACAACGCGGGCGCCGGTTTCACGTGTTTCACCCCGGTGAAACAGCCGGACCGTTCTCTACGGTCGCGGTCTCAGGCTGTCGCCGTTCGAGCAGGGGGTCGTCGCCGGACTGCTGATCGGGCAGGCCTCGTTCGGCGGCGACGGCAAGCAGCCGCAGATCACGCTCCGCATGCACACGCGCCACGAGGCGCTGTTCCGGTGGCTGATGGCGCGCTTCCCGCGGACGCGCCTCTACGGCCTGTACCACCACGGTGACCGTTCGTACTTCCAGTGGATGGCCCGCGGCCAGGCGCTGGTCGAGGACGTGCTGCCGGTCCTCGACGCGGCGATCACGCCCCGAGATCGACGGCCCGGCCGCCGCGCGGCTTGCCGCGATGCGCGAGCGCTACGCGGACTACATCGCCCGCGCGGAGCGCCGCGCGCGCTGGCCGCCGGTGCCGGCGACGACCCGGCGTGAGCGAACTGGCGCCGCCGGCGCGCGGCTCGCCCGCGGTGCGCTACGAGCTCCCAGAGCCGGTCGACGGCCTCGAGCGCGTGCTGGAGCTGGTCGCGGCCGACGACACGGCGCCGACGACGGTGACCGACCCGGCACGGGCGGTCGACGCGCATGTCGCCGACTCGTTGACCGGCCTGGACGTCGAGGTGGTCCGCGCGGCCGGGCGGATCGCCGACCTCGGCGCGCGCCGGGTTCCCGGCCTCGCGCTCGCGGCGCGCTGCCCGCATGCGCACGTCGCGCTCGTCGAGAGCGTGTCGCGCAAGTGCGCGTTCATCGAGCGCGCCGTCGAGGCGGCCGGCCTGGGCAACGCCGAGGTGGTCTGCGCGCGCGCGGAGGAATGGGCCGACGGACTGGGCGCCTGCGATGTCGTGACCGCGCGCGCGCTGGCGCCGCTCGCCGTGCTCGCCGAGTACGCGGCGCCGCTGCTGCGCTCGGCGGGTCGCTCGTCGCGTGGAAGGGCGCGCGCGATCGGGACGAGGAGGCGCCGCGCACGCGGCGGCGCTGGGGCTGGCCGGCGCGTGGTGAAGCCGGTCGAGCCGTTCCCGGGCGCCGCGCAACGCCACCTGCATCTCTACTCGAAGGTGCGACCGACACCCGGGCGATTCCCGCCGCGCGCGGGATGGCCCGCAAACGACCACTCGGACGCTCGACTTGAGCCTGAGTGATGACGGTTCGGGCCCGAACCGATCCCGGTCCGACCGTGGTCCTCGGTACCTTCGCTCGATGGGCACCGTCTACGCGATCGCGAACCAGAAGGGCGGCGTCGGCAAGACCACGACAGCCGTCAACGTCGCGGCGTGCATCGCGGAGGCCGGGTATCCGACGCTGCTCGTCGACATCGACCCGCAGGCCAACGCCACGGTGGGCCTCGGCGCGCCGAAGGACACGCGTCCGAACGTCTACGACGTCCTCGCGGGCCGGGCCGACGCGGCCGACGCGCTGCGCGACACCGAGATCGACCGCCTGCTGCTGCCCGCCCACCCCGATCTCGCGGGCGCGAACGTCGAGCTGCCGCGCACCGCGGGGCTCGAAACCCGTCTGCGGGAGGCGCTCGCGCCCGTGCGCGACGCCTTCGCCTACACGCTGCTCGACTGCCCACCCTCGCTCGGCCCGCTGACCGTCAACGCGCTGGTCGCCGCCGACCGCGTGATCGTGCCCGGTCCAGACCGAGTACTTCGCGCTCGAGGGCCTCGCCGGGCTGCTCGACACGCTGGCGCTCATGCAGCGCGAGCTCAACCCGCGCCTGACCGTCGCGGGGATGCTGCTGACCATGCACGACGGGCGCACGCGGCTGGGGCGCGACGTCGAGCGCGAGGTCCGCGAGCACTTCCCGTCTCTGGTGTTCGACACGGTCATCCCGCGCAACGTGCGCGTGGGAGGCGCCGAGCTTCGGCCGCCCGGTGATCCACCACGACCCCCACTGCGCCGGCTCGGACGCCTACTTCGAGCTGGCGAAGGAGGTGGCTCGCGTGGATCGCCACGCCGCCGCGCGTCCACGGGGACGGAAGGGCGGATGCCGAGCGAAGGAACGACGGAGTGCTGGGCCGAGACGACCTGCGGGACCAGGTGACGCGCGAAGGCGGTCGCGCGGCATGGGCCGCGGGCTCGCCGGCCATCCTCTCGGTCTCGGAGGAGTCCGACGCCGACGACCTGCGCGAGCTGCCCGTCGACCTGATCGCGCCCAAACTGGCGCCAGCCGCGGACGACGTTCGACGAGGCCGCGCTGCAGGCGCTCGCCGACTCGATCGCCGAGAACGGCGTCCTGCAGCCCGTCCTCGTCCGCCCCGTCGCCGGCGGAACATACGAGCTCGTCGCGGGCGAGCGCCGCTGGCGCGCGGCGAAGCTCGCCGGGCCCCTCGAGCGCGTCCCCGCGCTCGTGCGAGCGCGCGACGACGCGACGACGCTCGAGCTCGCGCTGGTGGAGAACATGGCCGCGAGGACCTCAACCCGGTCGAGGAGGCGCGCGCCTGCGCCGCCCTCGTCGAGGAGCTCGGCCTCACGCGCGAGGACGTCGGCCGGCGCGTCGGGCGCAGCCGCGTGGCGGTGTCCAACCTCCTGCGCCTGCTCGACCTGCCCGACGACGCGATCGCGCTCCTCGAGGCCGGCGACCTGTCGGAGGGCCACGGCCGCGCGCTGCTGCTCGCCGACGACCACGCCGCCCGACGCCGCCTCGCCCGCAGCGCCGTCGTCGAGGGCTGGTCGGTGCGCACGCTCGAAGCGCGCGCCCGCGAGGCGAACGGCTCGCCGACCCCCGCGCGACCGGCGCGGCCGCCAGCGGCGCTGCATCCCGACCAGGAGGCCGCCGTCGCGGAGATCGCCGAGACCCTCGGGCGGGCGCTCGGCGCGGAGGTCCGAGTCCGCCCCGCGGCGACCGGCTTCCGGGTCGAGCTCGAGCTCGCGAACATCGAGGAGGCCGGCCCTTCGCCGGCCGCCTGGGCCCCCCGGCCGGCGCTCCCCCGCGCCAGGGCGATTAGCTCAGCCGGTTAGAGCGCTTCTCTGATAAGGATGAGGTCCCAGGTTCGAATCCTGGATCGCCCTGCAGCGTGCGGTCGACGAACGTACGACTGCGGCGTGCCGCTGGTGCACAGTCTGCGCGCACGCGGTGCCGCTCTCCGACGTCATCCACCGAGGGACCGATGTCCCGGCTGCGAGCCCGGCCGTTCTCCGGGCACTCGCCGACCCCGTCGCGCGCGGTCGCGGTAGCGGCCTTCGTGGCGGCGGCGTTCGTCGTGACCCTCGTCCCATCGCTCTCGTTCGCCTACCGCAGCGTCGAGGCCCACATGGTCATCGAGACGTCCGCGGCCCTCACGACCGCGCTCGCGGCGGTTCTCGTCTACGGCCGCTTCCAGCGCCGGACACCGCAGCGACCTCGTCCTCTTCGCGGCGATGGTGCTCTTCGCCGGCACCAACGCACGATCTTCTCGATGCTGCCCCCGCTGGTCGGCGCCGATCGGGCGGGGACGCTCGTGACGTGGGGGTCGGTGCTCGGCGGCTCATGTCGGCGTCGCTCTTCGCCTTGGCGGCCTTCGCGCCCGACCCGGAAGCCCGTCCGCCAGGCGGCGTCCGGCCAGGCGGTGCTGTTGCTGGCGGCGCTGCTCTTCGCGAGCATCATCGCCGTCGTGGTCGCCTTCGGTGGCGTCCTGCCAGCGGCGATCGACCCATCGCTGTCGCCCGAGGACTCGTCGCGGCCGCGGATCGTCAGCAGTCCCGCCGTGCTGGGGCAGCAGATCGTAGGCATGGTGCTGTTCACCGCCGCGGCGATCGGGTTCCTGCGGCAGGCCGAGCGGACGGGCGAGGAGCTCAGTGCCTGGCTGGCCGCCGCGGCGGTCACTGGGCGCCTTCGCGCGGCTGAACTACTTCCTCTTCCCGTCGCAGTACTCGGAGTAGGTGTACCGAGGACTTCCTGCGGCTCGAGCTTCTTCGCCCTCCTGTGCGCCGGCGCCGCGCGCGAGATCCTGCGCGCCCAGCGGGTCGAGTCCGATCTGGCCGTGCTGGAAGAGCGCCGCCGCGTGGCGCGCGACATTCACGACGGGCTGGCTGAGGAGCTCTTGGTTAATCGCCACGCATACGCAGCGGCTGGGAGAGCGCACGACGGGGCAGCGCGCCGACCAGCTCCTCCTCGTCGAGCAGGTCTCGTCGGCCGCGCAACAGGCGCTCGACGAGGCACGTTCGGCCATCGATGCGCTCACGACGTCCTTCGACGAGCCGCTCGCCGGGCCGCTCGGCCGAGCGGCGGAGGACACGGGTGAAGCGCTACGGGGTGTTGCGCGTCCGGACGGTCATGTCGCACGCCCCGGCCGTGCCACCAGGCACGCGTGACGCACTGGTGCGGGTCGTGCGCGAGGCCGGTGTCGAACGCGGCGCGCCACGGAAGCGCAGAGAACGTCAGCGTCGAGGTCAGCCGCGACGACGCAGAGCTCGTGCTGCGCATCGTCGACGACGGCTCCGGGTTCGAGGTCGGTGCAGACATCAGGCTTCGGCCTGACGAGCATGCGCGAACGCGTCGAAGCACTCGGCGGGACGTTCGCTGATCACCTCGGAGAGCGACGGGAAGGGCGACACGACGGTCAGGAGTCCGGCTGCCGTCGGCCGGACGTAGGCCTCGATGATGCCGGCGCGCACCGCGTGCGGCCGCCTGCACCCGGTTGTTCACGCGGAGCTTGATCAGGATGGCCGACACCTGGTTCTTCACGGTGCTCAGGCTGAGTGCAGCACTGCGCGGCGATGTCGGCGTTGTCGGTACGACCGCAGCAGCCGAGGATGTCGAGCTCACGCGGTGTGAGCGAGGGCTCGCTGCGGAGTCCTGGCTGGGCCGCTCACTGCGCAGGCGCTCCACGAGCTTGCGGTTCAGGCGCGGCGAGATCGCGGCCTCGCCGACCACGGCCGCCTCGATCCCCTCGCAGATCTGGCTGATGGCGGCGTCCTTGAGCACGTACCCTGCGGCGCCGGCGAGGAGCGCTTCGACGACGTCGTCCTCGTCGAGCGAAGCGGTCACGACGAGGACCGCGCTGCCCGGCAGAACCTCACGCACCCGCCGCGTCGCCTCGATGCCGCTGATACCAGGAAGGCCAGGTCCATGAGCACGACGTCGGGAATGCGCAGCCTGCCAGCCTGACGCCCTCCTCGCCGGAGGCCGCCTCGCCGACGATCTCGTACCCGTGCTCGCGGAGGAGCGTGGTCAGCATGTTGGAGCGAAGAGCAGATGATCATCCACCACCAACAGTCGAATCGGAGCCTCTGCGGGCCGTGGGCGAGGGTCGTTCATCGGTGCTCATGACTGCAGTCCGCGACGCCAGCTGGGGAACCCGTCACACCGGTCAATCTGCTGAGGACACGGCCGGTCGTTCACGAGGTGAACGCACCCTCGCCCGGTCGACCCATGGACGCCGGCGAGGCGCGTCCCGCGACATTCGGACGCATGACCGATCGGCCCCGGATGTCTGACGTCGACGCTCGATCTCCGGGGTGGTCATGAAGCGGGGTACGTCGTCGGAGGGCAGGCTCGTCGAGCGCCGGCTCCGGGCGCTCCTCGCGGAGCGCTTCCCGGCCGTCCTCGGGGCCGCGGCGGCCCGCGCCGAGGTCGAGGAGGCGATCGTCGACGGGGCCGCGCTCATCCTCGCGCTCGAGCGCGAACGGCTGGCGGTCAAGCGGGGTCTGCAGATCGCTCTTCTGTCGGCGGCGAGAGCGACGTCGCGGCGGCCGAACACACGCTGGCGGGCAGACGCCATCGGCGCGGACATGTGCCCGGATCGACGTGGTTCGCGGCCTTCTGACCAGCATCCGATACGTGTACTCGTCGCCCTGACCCCGGTGGGTCCGAACCGGCCGAGCGCGGCTCCTTGCCGGACTGATCTCTGTCCACCATCCGACTGGTCGGAGGATTTCGGGAACATCTGAGTCATGGGGAAGGGAACGCGGGGCCGAGTTCGGCCGGCGGCATGAGCACCGACCGGCGGCACAGCCGGGAGCGTCCGCGCGACGACGCGGAACGCGACGTGACCCGCGGCGACCGCTGGCCCCCCGCCGCCCCGCCGATCGCGCCCACGGAGAACGAGAGCCGGCGGATCGTGGCTGCCCTGCGGACCGCGGCCGACCCCGCTTCGCGCTGCCCCGAGCGACGCGAAGCCGAGCAGATGTTCAGCGCCGCTGCCCTCGTGCTCGCGCTCGACGGAGAAACCACCGGCATCCAGCGCGCATACTTACGGCACGGCAGGAGGCGGCCCAAAGATCCCGCCGCCGCGCGCGCAGCGATCGACTCGATGCGCTCGCTCGCTCGCTCGACGTCGAGATCGACGACCTCCGGGCGCTTTCGCGGCAGGTTCGACGCCGCTTCAGCCGAGACTGACCGCTGCTCCGGCCCGAGTGGGGCCGACGACGTGGCGCGCTGCACGGGCGGCAACGTCTCGTGCCCCGAGCAGGCATCGACCATTCGTCATGACACAAACCCTGGGGTACCGGTCTGGAAACCCTGGGGTGGTCAGTTGCGCGCCGGGATCCGTCCCCTGCAGGGGCGCCATCAGGCGCCTCGTCGGTCGGCGCGCCTACAGGCGACGCGCGGTCGGCGACCGCGTCACCGTCCTGCCGCCGGACAGCGGCCGCGCGCCGTGCGGATGCGGTAGTCGCCGCGCGGGTTCTTCTCGGCGTCGAACCGCAGGCGGTGCGTGCGGTCGGCCTGCCGTGTCGTGGTCTTGTAGCGCTTGACGAGCTTCGACCCGCGCAGCACGTCGACCGTGACGCTCGACCGCTTCGCGACGCGGAAGGAGATCCCCAGCGCGCGGTTGGTCCGCCCGCCGAAGACCGGCCGCTCGGTAGCGAACGACGTGACCAGGCCCGCACGCGTTGGTGGTAAAGACGCCGCCGCTCGGACCACGTGCCCCGCACGCGGCGCAGCGTCTTGCGGCGCACGTCGACCTTGCCGTCCGCGCCGCGGGTGCGGAACCGGACGAAGTAGTAGCCGTCGGTGACCGTGCGCCCGGAGCGGTTGGCCTTGCCGTTCCAGGTGAACCCCGCGCGGCGGCGGTGAAGCGCGCGACGAGGCGCTCGCCGATGACCCGGCGCCCGATGGACTGCTGGAAGACGTCCACCTGCACGGGGTTGCTCGTCCGGCGCGCGAACGCGAACCCGACGCGGCTGCGCAGCGGCCGCACGTCGGCCGACCGGAAGGCGGCCGCCGTCGCGCACGGCTTGTCGCCCTGCGCCGCGCGGGCGCCGGGCGCGGGCGCGGCCGGAGCCGGAGCCGGAGCCGGATCGCTCGCGGCAGGCTTCGCCGGCGGTGACTCCTTCGGCTGGTCGAAGCGTCCGTCCACCGCCGGCCGCCGCGCCCGGGCGCAGGACGAACAGGCCCTGCTCGATGCCGGTGGCGATCACGTTACCGGACTTGAAGTACGGATAGTTGCTCCACGTCCCGGGTGAACTCGGCCGCGTCGTCGTCCAGGTAGACGTCGAAGAAGCCCGCCGTGCTCAGCTTGCCGTCGGCGACCTTGCGGACGTCGAGGATCCGCAGCCAGCCCGGTAGTTGGACTGGTAGGCGGCGTCGTTCTTGACGTAGTTGTTGCTGGTCGATCTCGGTCTCGTGCACGTAGGAGCCGCCGAGCGTCGGGTTGTCGAGCCACGAGACGTCGAAGATCACGTCGTCGTCGCGGTCGTCGCCCTGCTCGTCGAGCTCGTCGTTGACCAGCGCGTACCGCCGGTCCTCCGTCAGCCAGCCCTGGTGGTGTACGACCCGCTGTACCCGACCTTCGGAAACTGCTTCGGGTTGAGCTTGTCGGTGACGTCGACGATCGGCGTGACGGAGTCCTCGTTGTAGTCGAAGCAGATCTCGCGGCCGGTGAACCGCTCGTCGGGACCGTCGTAGGTGATGCACTGGTTGTCGTGCGTGTAGCCGTCCTGCGACACGCAACCGGCGGGCTTCGGCTGGGCGGGCGTCCGGATGTCGACGATGTGCAGGCCACCGCGGCACGTGTTCGTGCCGATGACGTACTGAAGCCGGTCGCCTCGTTGATGGCGATGTTGTGCGCGTTCGTGAACGCGGCGTAGTGCGAGGCCGGGTTCTCGACGAACGTCTTGGGCTCGGCGGGCAATCGCGCAACTGCGTGGTCGACCTGCATGCCGTGGAGCCGACTCCTCGCTCACGATGAACGCGTGGTCCTTGTAGACCTTCACATCGCGCCAGATGTTGAAGACCGGTCTCGGCGCCGGCGAACGTCGGCAACTGCCCGGTACCTGAAGCCAGGCCAGGGTCGGTCACGTCGACGAAGGCGGTGCCGTTGGTCTTGCCGACCAGCGCGTACTCACGGCCGGTCTTGGCGTCGGTCCAGCCCCAGATGTCGTTGAGCTGGCCGCCGCCGATCTCGTCGAGGGCAGGAAGCCCTTCAGGTCGACGTTGCTGCACGGGAACACGCCCGCGGCCTTGCCGTCGACGCACGGCGCGTCGCTGACCGGGTCGGTCGGGATCGGTCCGCCGCCGCCGTCCTCGACTTCGCCCGCGACTCGAGGCGGGCGCCGCCGTCGGCGGGCCGGCCGACGTCGGGTCGGTGGCGTTGTTGTAGACGACCACGCCGGTGGAGCTCCCGGCGCGGCTGGCCTTCTCGACGATGACGCGCTCGATCTGCCGGCAGGCCTGGCCGTGCCGACGGCGACCTCGGTGCCCTCGGTGTCGATCACCCGGATGTTGAGATCAGCCGCGGGAACCGCCGGCGTCACGGCGATCTCCGCGCCGCCCGTGAACCCGCTCCCAGTACTTCGGGTCGATGTCGACGGTCAGCCGGTACTCGTCGCACGCAGCAGGCTGCCCGAGCCCGCTGGACGGCAGACGTTGCCGCTGCCACCGGGCTGCAGGGTCTTGCCGGCCCACGTGGTGGTCGGCTGTTCCTGGGAGATCTCGCCCTCCGACGGCGTGGCACCGGTGGCGAAGGCGACGATCGTCCCGCCGGCGACGAGCGCCAGGGCGAGGAGGAGGAGGGCGCGGGGGATCGGCGGGCGGCTTTGACGCATGTTCCCGTTTATCCGGGCAACGGGCGCTGACACGTGCGATATGTCGCAAGCGTCATCCGGCTGACACTCCCTGACGCGCCGGCGTCCCTCGGGCAGGGCCCTCTACGGCGGGTATGCTCCGCCGCGTGCGGGAGATGGTCATCTACGGCGTCTCGTTCGACATGGTCGGCAAGCAGCCCATCGTGCTCCTCAAGACCGTCGACTCCAACAAGTTCTCCCATCTGGATCGGCCATCCCGAGAGGTGGCTTTGCGCCGCGCCGCCGCGCCATCCTCATGAAGCTCCAGGGAGCGAGCACGCCGCGCCCCATGACGCACGACCTCATGTGCGACATGCTGGGCGAGCTCAGCAGTGCGCTGCAGGTGTCCGTCACGGAACGCGAGAACACGTTCTTCGCCACGATCACGCTCACGCTGGGCGGCCGGGAGATCGAGATCGACTCGCGCCCGTCGGCCGCGCTCGCTACGGCGGTCCGGTCCGGAGCCCCGATCTTCGCTGCCGAGGAGGTCATAGCCGAGTCGGCGATCGAGTTCGAGCACGACGTCGAGGACACCGAGGAGGTCGTCGACAAGTTCAAGGACTTCCTCGACCGCGTGACCCCCGAGGACTTCCTCGGCGGCGAGGACGACCAGAGCTAGACCGACGAGCCGGCGACGGCCAGGTCGAGCACCCGCCCGACCAGCTCGTCGAAGCTGATCCCCGCGGCCTCGGCCGCCTGCGGGAGCAGCGAGGTCTCGGTGAGGCCGGGCACGGTGTTGATCTCGAGCAGCTGCGGCACGCCGCCCGCGTCGAGCATGAGGTCGACGCGCGCGAACCCCTGGCAGTCGAGCAGGCGGTAGGCGGCGATCGCGGTGTCGTGGACGCGCGTGGACATGTCGTCGCCGAGGTCGGCGGGGCAGACGAAGTCGGTGCGCCCGATCTCGTAGCGCGCCTCGAAGTCGTAGAAGTCCTCGTCGCGCGGTATCGCCTCGACGATCGGCAGCGGCTCACCGTCGAGCACCGACACCGCGAGCTCGCGCCCGCGCACGTGGCGCTCGAGCAGGACCTTCCCGTCGTAGGAGAACGCCGCGACGAGCGCGCCGGGCACGTCCGCCGCGCTCTGGGCGAACTTGATGCCGAGCGCCGAGCCCTGGCGGGCGGGCTTGACGACGATGGGGAAGTCGAGCCGGTCCTCGATCGCCGGCAGCGCGTCGGCGGCCCCGAGCTGCTTGAACGCGGCCTCGCTGAACGCGAAGAAGTCCGGCGTCGGCAGGCCGGCGTCGCGGAACGCGTGCTTGGAGAGGACCTTGTCGGCGCAGCGGATGCACGAGGACACGCCGGAGCCGGTGTACGGCACGCCGACCAGTTCGAGCAGCTCCTGGACCGTCCCGTCCTCGCCGTCGCGGCCGTGCAGCGCGACGAACGCGACGTCCGGAGCCGCGGCGCGCAGCGCGCTCACGAGGTCGTGCCCGACGTCGATCGCCACGACGTCGTGGCCGAGGCGCTCGAGCGCGTCCTGCACGCGCGCGCCCGAGGTGAGCGACACGTTGCGCTCGAGCGAGCGGCCGCCCTTGAGGACGGCGACGGTGCTCACGAGGCGCGGCGCGGCATGCGGACCACGTTGGCGGCGGGCGGCGCGGGCGGCTCCTCCTCGCGCCGCGGCGCGGCCGGGGGCCGGCCCGTGAGCGTCCCGTACAGCTCGAGCTGCTCGCGCACGATCTCGCCGATCCGCCGGATCCCCTCGCGGATGTCGTCGTCGCCGACGCCCGAGAAGTTCAGCCGCATGCTCGACCCGCCGCGCCCGTCGAGGAACGCGGCGCGGCCCGGGACGAACGCGACGTTCTCCTGGAGCGCGCGGGCGAGCAGGTCCGTCGTGTCGAGGTAGTCGGGCAGCGTGGCCCACACGAAGAGGCCGCCCTGCGGGCGGGTCCACTCCGACTCGGCCGGGAAGCACTCGGCGAGCGCGCCGAGCATCACGTCGCGCCGGCGGCGGTAGATCGCCACGAGCGAGTCGAGGTAGTCCTGCCAGCGGCCCGAGTCGAAGTACGCGGCGACGAAGGCCTGCGACATCGACGACGAGCAGAGGTCGACCGACTGCTTGCCCACGTTCATCTTCTGGAGGACCGGCCGCGGCGCGGTGGTCCAGCCGAGGCGGATCCCGGGCGAGAGGATCTTCGAGAACGTGCCGAGGTAGACGACGAACTGCTCCGTGTCGAGCGAGCGCAGCGTCGGGAGCCGCTCGCCCTCGTAGCGCAGGAGGCCGTACGGGTTGTCCTCGAGCACGAGCAGCTCGCGCTCCGCGGCGATCTCGACGAGCCGCTTGCGCCGGGGGAGCGACATCGTGACGCCGCCCGGGTTCTGGAAGCTCGGGACGGTGTAGATGAACTTGGGGCGCCGGCCCTCGCGGTCGAGCCGCGCGAGCGTCTCCTCCAGCTCGTCGATGCGCATCCCGTCCTCGTCGATGGCCACCTGCACGACGTCCGCCTCATACGAGGTGAAGGCGGGGATCGCGCCGGGGTAGGTCGGCGCCTCGGCGACGATGACGTCGCCCGGGTCGATCAGCGTCTTGCACAGCAGGTCGATCACCTGCTGGCCGCCGGTGGTGACGAGGACGTCGTCGGCGTCGACCGCCGTCCCCTCCTCGGCCATGACCTCGGCGATGCACCGTTTGACGGTCTGCTGGCCCTCCGTCGGCCCGTACTGGAGCGCCTTCGCGCAGGCCTCGTCGGCGACGCGCCGCATGATCGCGGCGTAGCTGTCGGGCGGGAACGTCGAGGTGTCGGGCAGCCCGCCGGCCAGCGAGATGACCTCCGGGCGCTCGGTGACCGCCATGAGGTCGCGCATGGCCGACGAGGTCATGACCTTCGTACGCTGGGCGAACAGGCCGGCGTAGCGCTCGAGGTCACGGGCGGAGCGCCCGGGTGGTTTTGGCCTTGAGCTCATCGGGGCAACGGGCAACAGGCTACCTCCGTCGACATCATGGACACCGTCTTCGACATCCTCACCGGCGCCGGCCGCGGCGCCGCCGCCGGCGACCGGCCCATCCACCCCCCGCTCGTCGCGGGCGCGGCCCCCACCGCGAACCATCTCCACGATATATCCGAAGAGCGGCGTGTATGGAAACAGTGTGTCGAGAAGTGTATGTCTCGGTGGTGGGGGGAGCAGTTAAA
>JAUJPF010000084.1 GCA_030447275.1 Solirubrobacteraceae bacterium
CCGCGTCGGCGACCGCAGGCGGTAGGACGGCCCAGCCGAGTCGCATGGCCGGCGCGAGAGTCTTACTCGTCGAGCCGATGCAGACGACGTGGTCGGGAGCGAGGCCCTGAACCACGCCGAGGGGATCGCGGTCGTAGCGGAACTCGGCGTCGTAGTCGTCCTCGAGCACGAGGGCGCGGTCGCGGTGGGCCCCGCGCACGAGTGCGACGCGGCGGTCCGCCGCCAGCGCCGCGCCGGTAGGCGCTTGGTGGGCGGGGGTGACGATGACGGCATCGGGGCGCAGGTCGTGCACGCGGGCGACGTCCGCGCCGTCCGCATCGACAGGCAGCGGGAGCGCCGTGAGCCCGGCGTGAGCGACGGCCGCGCGGTGCCATGGGAAGCCCGGATCCTCCACGGCCACGCGCCGCGCGCCGCGGGCGGACAAGGCGCGAAGGACGAGGCCGACCGCCTGCTGGTGGCCTGTGGTGATGAGCAGCAGGTCGGGGTGGACGACGGCACCCCGCACGCGGACGAGGTGTGCCGCGAGTACGGATCGCAGCCGCGCACTGCCGCGCGCGTCGGTGTAGCCGAGCGCGGCGTCGGGCGCGGTGCGCAGCGCGGCGCGCATCGCCCGGGCCCAGGCGTGGCGCGGGAACCGCGAGAGGTCGGGGTGTCCGGGGTGCAGGTCCAGGGCCGGCACGGGCGGCGGCGTGTGGTGCAGGCGCGGCGCGCGCTGCGCGGCGACGGCCGGCGAGACGCGGGTGCCTCCGCGCCCCGCGGCCGTCAGGTAGCCCTCGGCGGCGAGTTGCCCGTAGGCCTCGACGACGACGCCGCGCGAGACGCCGAGCTGGGCGCCGAGCACTCGGCTCGGCGGCAGGCGCGTCCCGCCCGGCAGCCGCCCGGCGCGGATCGCCCGGCGCAGCTGTGTCTCGAGCTGCGCATGCAGGCGCTCACCGGCGCCGCGGCGCACATCGAGGCCGAGGCCGTTGATTGGTCCGCTCACGCTGGGGCCTATGGTCCTTGTCGAGGGGCCAGAGCGCTGGGACCCTACCGCCGTGGGCCGTGGTGGGGACGAGCGCGAGTTGGTGACCGTCATCGGCGGTGGACTCGCCGGGCTCGTCGCCGCGATCACGGCCGCCGAGTGCGGCGCCCCGGTCCGGCTCGTCGAGGCGCGCGGCGGGCTCGGGGGCCGCGCCCGGTCGTCGGTCCACGCCGGGGTGACGGTGAACTTCGGCGCACACGCCCTGTACGCCGACGGCGCTCTGTGGGCGTGGCTCGCCGCCCGCGGGCTCCTGCCGCCCGTCCGCCGCTCGCCGTCGCGCGGCGTGGTGTTCGTCCACAAGGGCGCCGTGCGCCGCCTACCGCCGCCGGCGGGGGTCGTCGCGATGCTCCGGATCACCGCCGCCCAGGCACCGAGCACCGTGTCGTTCGCCGCGTGGGCGCAGACACTTGTCGGCGAGCGCGCGGCGGCGATGCTGGGCGCCGCCGCCGTGAACGTGACCTTCGACCACGACCCGGGGCGACTCGCGGCTGCGTTCGTGCGCGAGCGTCTTGTGCGCATCCTGCGGCCCGCTTCGCCGGTGCGCTACGTGCTCGGCGGGTGGCAGACGCTCGTCGATCGCCTCGCCGTGCGTGCGGGAAGGCTCGGGGTGCAGCTCGCCACCGGGCAGCGCGTCGCGCGCCTGCCCGCTCCGCCGGTCGTCGTCGCGACCGAGCTCGACGACGCGCGGCGCCTGCTCGACGATGACGGGCTGCGCTGGCCCGGCACGCGGGCCGTGCTCCTCGATGTCGCGCTGACCCGCCGCCGGAGCGACCCCGCCGTCGTGTTCGACCTCGACCGCCGCGCGCTGCTCGAGCGCTTCACCGCGGTCGACGCGTCCCTGGCCCCTGGCGGCACGGAGATCGTGCAGTCCCAGCTCGGGCTGCGGCCGGGCGAGAGCGTCGACGCGGGGCACGCGCGGCTGGAGGCCGCCTTCGACCAGGCGACGCCCGGTTGGCGGGAGCGCGTGCGCTGGTCGCGGCGGATGGTCGCCGACGGCCGTAGCGGCGCGGTGGACCTGCCGGGCACGACGTGGCGGGACCGCCCGGCGGTCGACCGCGGCGGTGGCGTGTTCGTCGCAGGCGACATGGTCGCGGCGCCGGGGATCCTCGCCGAGGTCGCCTGCGCGAGCGCGGTGGCGGCCGGGCGGGGCGCGGCTGGCTGGAGCGCGCGCCGATGAACGTGCTTGTCGCCGGCGCGACCGGCGCGCTCGGCCACCCGCTGGTCGCCGAGTTCGTGCGCCGCGGCCATCGCGTCCGCGCGCTCGTCCGCGAACGCGCTCGCGGCGCCGACCTAACCCGCCTCGGCGTCGAGCTCGTCGTCGCGGACCTCACGGGTTCGCGCGCCGAGTTGCGAGCGGCGTGCGCCGGTGTTGAGGTCGTCGCCTGCGTCGCCGGCCAGACGACGACACTCGCGCGGGTCTCTGAACGCGCGCCCTTCCGTGCCGTCGACCGGGACGGCGTCGTGCGCCTGCTCGACGCGGCCGTCGCCGCCGGCGCGCACCGCTTCCTCGCCGTCTCGGTCTTCAACGCCGCCCGCCTGCGTGGGCTCGAGTACGTCGACGCGCACGAGGAGGCCGTCGACGCGCTCCGCGTGGCGCCCATCGAGGCAACGGTCATGCGCGCGAACGGGTTCACCTCAAGCTACCGCGAGCTTGTCGACCTCGCGCGCGCCGGGCGCACCATCCCGCTCATCGGCAACGGGCGCTGCCGCAGCAACCCCATCCACCCCATCGACCTCGCCGTCGCCTGCGCGGACGCGGTGGCCGCCGGGACGCCAATCGTCGACGCCGGTGGCCCGGAGGTTCTCACCCGACGGGAAGAGCTCGAGCTGGTCTTCGCCGCAGCCGACCGTGCCGCTCGGCTGCCGCGCGTCCCGGGCATCCTGCTCCCGACCGCTGCGCGCGTCCTCCGCCCGTTCGACGCCCGCCGGGCGGCGATGCTCGCCTTCACGAGCGCCATCAACCAGATCGACATGGTCGCCCCTTCCGTCGGCCAGCGCCGCCTGTTCGACGACCTGCAGGCGCACGCCGTGCGCACGGTCGTCAGCGCAACCTAGTGCGCGTTAAGCCTCACTCGGCGGCTGAGCCGCGCGGGCGGGTAGCGTGCCGGACATGCGCTTCGACGTCCGTCGCCTGGGTGCCGGCGACGAGGCCGCCGTCCACGCCGCCGGCCACCTGTTCGACCGCGCTCCGCGCCCCGATGCGACCCGGCGGTTCCTCGCCCAGCCCACCCACCACCTACTCATCGCCTACGACCCGGGCGGCGAGCCGGTCGGCTTCGTCTCCGGGGTCGAGACCACCCACCCGGACAAGGGCACCGAGATGTTCCTCTACGAGCTCGGGGTCGACGCGCCGGCGCGGCGCCGTGGCGCCGGTCGCACGCTCGTCGAGGCGCTCGCGGCGCTCGCCCAGGAGCGCGGCTGCCACGGCATGTGGGCGGGCACCGAGCCCGGCAACCTCGCCGCTCGGCGGACCTACGCGCGAGCCGGCGCTCGCGAAACGCCCGCCCACCTGATCGTGGAGTGGAGCTTCCGGGGCCGGGCGTCTTAGCCCAGGGGCGGGCCCGAATGACTGCTATCGCTGCGATTCGCTCGGCGTCTGCCCCTTGCTTGGCTCGGTCAGCGCGGCGATGAACGGCTCTCGAACTCGGCGGTCGCAGTAGGAGGCGATCAGTGCCGCCTTCGTGGACATGGCGTCGTCGCCGGCGTCATGGTCGATTCCTTCCCCACAGGCCAGAGCCATGTCCGAGTGCCCGTCCCACGGCGTTGCCCCAGCGAACGTGACATCAACGAGGGCGCGGTGGCCGCCGAGGTCGATCGTCGCGTAGGTGTGAACGTCGAGCAGACCGCTGGACGGCACGGCCGCTGCTGCGGCCGCCCCGAAGCTCGTCCGTGCGAGCTCGGGTGTGACGCGATACACCCGGTGGACAAGCCGGCACTCGTAACGCGGGAACCGCTCAGCCATCAGCCGTGAGAGCAGAAGATGCTTGGTTGAGCATGTCCCAGCCCACTCGCCGACGACCCCGGCCGGCGTGCGCTCAACTGGGCGCCGGTAGGGGATCGCACGGACGGCTTCCACGACGCCGATCAGGTCGGGGTCCGGCCCGAGCCCGGCCTGAGTCGCGAACCGCTCGAACAGTC